>JBCBSS010000066.1:0-39686 GCA_039819065.1 Bacteroidota bacterium | reverse complement strand
ATTACCATAGAAAGGATCGGTTCTAAGTGGGGGAGTATTGCCTTTGTTCTACTCTCCTTGTATTTTCTACTTATCAAAATGATTGGGCTTGTTCACGTAGCAGAGTTGAGGGTTTTCAATGCACTTATCATGTTTGTCGTGATCTACAAGGCCATAAAGGAGGCTAAAATGAAGCTACCCGAGTTCAATTATTTAAAGGGCATCGGTGCAGGTGTTTTGACTGCATTTGTTGGGTCACTGATATTTTCTGTTTTTGGGTTCTTCTACTTGACCGTTTTGGAGCCTGATTTCATCAATGACATACAGGCTAATGAGTTCTTTGGTCTTTATATGAATAAGTACGGAGCTAGTTTTCAAATCTTTATAGAAGGCTCTGCGTCGGGGTGTCTCATGAGCTACACAGTGATGCAGTATTTGAAAAACCCGAGATTTAGCGAACGGCACGCTTGAAACAATAGAACAGCAAGCAATAAACTACTGGGCTCTTAGACATTGATTTGAGGGCTTTTTTTTTGATCTAAATGCCCCGTCCTGAACAATTAATTGATTATCAGGTTAATACAGCGATACCATTTTTTAAGATTCCCCACCTTTAAGTAAACCTGAAATGAAAAGATTTATATGCGCCATTTTTTTGGTTGGAGCGCTGGTTACTGTTGCACATGCGCAGAAGAAAGTAGCTATTGTCACCTTCTACGTAGACAAATACTTCAACGCCGATAAGATAGTAGAATCTGCCCGGCAAGAAACGAACGAACTGACTAAGAAGGATGATCCAAGGTTCGATCTGAGACCCATTCTTGTCGATTTCCATGAAACTTTCCTCAAAGACTACATCAAAGATTTCCCCTTTGAGATACTCGATGAAGATAAGGTATTAAACCATCCTAAGTACCTCGCTTATTCTGGCTTGGATGGTGTAGAAGATCAGGATGAGAAGGACAATTTTCAGGAAATGGTGACAGACCGGTTTATTGCCATAGATGGTTATAAAGTATTGTTGACGGGAGGTAATTTACTACGCTCTTGGAGAACAGAATCACACATGGTCAAGATACTGGATGATATGGATATTGATGGCGTCATGTTCATTTCTATGTATTATCAATGGGAACCCAAGGTCGCTTTTGGAGGTCTGGGTAATGCGGGTATTCGAGCGTATATCAATATGGAATTATTTAACAAGGACGCCAAGAAGGTATTCAAGTTGGATGAATACGCGACCTCAAAGAAAGGCGTAGCCTTGGTAAGCGGTGTACCGGTAATGAAATACGAGAAGCTGCTCCCGATGTGCCAGGATGCTTCGGATCGATTGATGGCTGACCTTAACAAGAAGCTACCTAAACTGGTGAAGAAAGTAGATAAGAAGCTTTAGACTCCTACTTATTCCAGGTGACGGCTGCTTTAACCGCATCATAAGCATTGACCAATCCATATCCTGATTGGTAGTCAAAACCGGGACTGCCTATATCCTTGGCAGTTTTTTTCAAAATGGCTTTTACATCCCAGGGCATGAGCTCTGGGTTGGCAGATAGCATTAGGGCTACAATACCAGCCATATGCGGTCCTGCCAGTGAGTTGCCGTTGGCAGCGGTCTTGACCCGGCCTTTAAGATCGAGGCAAGGTACTTGAAAGTTAAAAGTTGCAAAGTCTGGTTTACCGACATTGCCATCTTTGTAATGCTCAGTTTGCCATGAAACCGGCCCTTGGCTACTGAATACGGGTCGAATGCCATCTTTGCCTACACCGGCAACGCCGAGCACTGCTTCAGGTATGTCTTCTGGGTTTCTCATTTGTACAGGTATAGGCGCGAAGTTGCGGTCTGATGCGAAGTTGCCCGCGCCCGAGATGAATACCACCCCACAGAAGGCACCATGTTCCATGACCTTACGCCAATGCGAGCGAAATTCCCCGAGGTTGGGTTGAGAGAAGCTCATGCTGTAAGTATCAGCGCCTTGCTCAATGGCCCATTCTACCGCTTGCTCAATGTTGGAGGACCCAATCACCGGAGCCCACTTGGACTTAGGCGCCAACCCTACAACCTCTTTGGTATCTGTGGCTAAACCACCGGAGATCACACCAGCACAAATGTTACCATGGATGATTTGTCCGCGTACCCTCGGTTGATTTAAAACAGCAGTACCTTGATCGAAATTGTATCCATGGTAATCATCTACAAAACCGTTTTGATCATCATCAATACCATTACCAGGTATTTCTTTATGGTTTGTATAGAGGTTTTCAGCTAAAGGTGGTACATCCAATTTGAAACCAAAATCGTGTACCACGTTCAATGAACCTGCGCCATTCACGCCCAAAGTTGTCCAGACTTCTTGCGCTCTCATTTGCTTGATGTTCCATTGAGAGGAAGAGGCTTTGTCTTTTGCAAACTGGTTCTGTGGCAGGGTTTCGAGGTATATCGGGCCGATAGCGCTGTTAGAGGAGTTAAAGGCAGGCTGTTTTAAGAATACTTTACTGACTCCGGTCATTTTTGTTATGGCTTCTAATGCCGTCTGATCCACCGTGCAAGAGAAGCCGTTAACTATCCAGTGCGGCACCAATTGGCTCAAATGTCCGTCGCTTTCTAATTGCTCAAGATCACTTTGAACATAAGCGAATGATTTTGTGCTGATGGTCTTAAGTGTCTGAACGACCTTAGCGCTTAGCTCACTGCGCTTTTGTCCGGCGAATGCCTTGCTCCGATTTTGATATGAATCACTGTGTCCGAGCAATTGGGTATCAAACCAAACCACAACTGTCTGTGAATTGTTGCTGACGTCTAGCGCTGGGTCGATCCAGACTTTATTACCATTTAGTTTTTCTGGTTGTAGAGGTTGGCATTGAAGACTATGGAAAATCAATAGCAGCAGTAGGAGGGTAGTGTAAGCTCTGGCCATACTTGAAAAACGTAGTATCACTACTACAAGATACCAAAGTTTTATTAGCGGTTAGCTCATGCCTAAGGCTTGCTTTATTCGACCGTCAACAGGGTAGGCTGTCTCTTCCGGTAACAACACTTTGGCTGAAGAGAAGTCCCGCGCATAGACCAAATCTCGTATTTGTCGGGTTTTCTGAGTGCAGTCTTCTATGGCATCAATCCATTCACGCGCATAGGCTTTGGCCAGTACAGGAGTGATGCCTACTTGAATCGATTTGTATGGCAGACGATTGTTATAAACATCCCTCTCGGGATCCCATTGTACCCGAATGCTAGCCTTATCCAACATTTTGCGCCATTTCTTGGCGTCTTTATAGACGTGACTTTCCGGAGTGGTGAGCACTGCCTCTCTCAATGCTGCGTCCCATGCTTCTCGATAGATCCAGATTTTTAATATACGCCCCATTCCTGCTCGGTTAGCCCAATCACTTCTATACATGAGCCATAAATAAGAAGGTTTTATCCACGTCATTCTGGAATAGGAAAAAGGAGATACCAGCTTCTGGTTTTGCAGTGCTGGCTCAGCAATAGACGAATCAAAAGCCTGATAGATGGCTATTCTCTTTTGATCAAAAGTTGCTCTTATTTCATATTTATGGCTTGATGGCATTCTGATAAATTACTTGGCCAGAGATTTCTTGATAGCATAGATCAAGTATACGACTACCATGAAGATCAAGCAGTAGATGAAATAGTCTAGTACAAAAGAGCCGGAGAATGACCCCCAACTGGAGGGTAAGTAGTCTCTATGAAGGGAGGTAATGATAATAACAAATTGCTCAAAAGAACTAGCGAAGAGCATACCTATTCCTATGCAAAATCTCGATATCAGATTAGCCCTTATTTTCTTTATCCAAAGTAATTGGGGAAGACCAAGATATGTGATAGGATAGATCCAGAAACCATACCAATAACTCCCAAACATTCTGCCTAAAAGACCACCGAAGCGATCGTTATCAGCATTTAAATAGGAATGGTATAGGTCAGTTCCGAAATCAATCAGCCAAATCCAGCTAACAATAATTACAGCTGTACAAGCGGCTAAATCTATCTTATTCAGGAGCTGGCTGTTATGGCTTCTTTTAGTGATAAGTACGAAACCGAGTATTATGCTGTAGAATCCAAACCCGAAGAGTATTGATTCTATGAAGAAATAGAACATGATAAATACGCTACCTCCTAGGAGGCTGGCTTGGCCTTACCTCGATTTTGGACGGTAAGGTACGCGGATCAAGTTTGAGCATGTCCACCACCATTTGCCCGAGGTCTTCGATTTGTATTTTCCAACCATCCTGGTCATTGGGCACATGGTCATTGAAGTAGGTAGCTACTGAACCGGGCATTATGGTGCTTACATTGATTCCTTCATGTCGCAGGTCCAGCATCATGGCTTGGGTGAAACCCACTAAACCGAATTTACTGGCGTTGTAGGCCGCGCCATTGGCGAAGAAGTTGGTTCCTGCCAGGCTGGCGATGGTAATGATATAACCCTTTGTGTCTTTCAGTGCGGGAATAGAGGCTTTTGCGGTATTGAAAACACCGGTGAGGTTGATATCGATGGTTTCTTGCCATTGCTCTGGTGTCATATCCATGATGGACGCGAAGTGTCCGACCCCAGCATTGGCAATCACCACGTCTAATTTGCCCCATTTGTCCAAAGCGGCTTTTACGGCAACGTTTAAGCTATCTATGCTACGGACGTCGGAAACTACCCCGATGGCCTCACCAGTACCTATTTGATTGAGCGAGGCTGCGGCCTTATCTGTACCTTCAGCGGTACGTCCCGTGATGATCACGTTCATGCCTTCTTTCAGCATGCTTTCAGCGATGCCATATCCGATGCCTTTTGTGCCACCGGTGATCAATGCAGTCTTTCCTTGTATGGGTCTCATGTTCTTTTTTGGTTTTATTATTAAGTGTAAAGCACTTCAGTTAGAAGATCACCTCAGTAATTTAACACTACATTTTTAGGTTTGCGACTTCATTCGGTCAATTCCACTTTGACCAATTGCTCTTTATGCTTATAAATGAAGTCAGTCTCATCTATTCATAGACCTGCAATGCTTTGATAAAATTGTTCTTTTTGGAGCCATTAATAATCAGCGGAATATACAATGTAGCTGCTCCTATGAAAACAGCGGCCGGTAGGTCCAATGAGGCCTCTCCGGGAGGGTCTAATTCGTCATCCGATAGCCATTGCACACTGCCTGTGATGATAAGCGCGCTACCTAAAACATACAATAATGTTTGGGCAATTCTGGTTTTGTTCGCTTTCTTAAGGTATTCCAATGAGAGAGGATTGTCCGCCAGGTCTGCTCTTAATTGGGAGTATTTCATCCTCTTCGAGTAACCTTCATCTTTGATATAGCGATAAAACCTGTTCTTGTAAGTAACAGACCAATCAAATTCCGATACATTGGTATAGAACAATTCTATTCTATCTGATTTGAAGGTCCTTTCTGCCCATGTTAGGCTACCGCTTATATCTAACGGCTTGTAATACTTATATGTGTTATTATGATCAAAGCCTTCAACGAAACTGACTTGTTTTATTCCGATTCGATCACCTTTTCGGCTATTGATTTTAAGATAGGGTTGCCCAAAACCCGTGGCCTGATACATCATTACATAATTGGAAGATAATATTTCACCGGTTGTGAGGTGGACTTGTATAGCTTTCTTCTGCGCCAAAGTTGATACAGATAAAAGTACCAACAGAGACAGTATGACTGTTTTCATAAAATAAAAGAAATTAGGTTGTCTTTAGTAATCGTTCTTGAACTGGCAAAAGTAGGTATATCCTGGAAATTAGCAAGTTCGATTTTCAGGCCACTGCGATATTATGAGCTATTAGAAAAGCTCCTTGGCTAGCTCGAAAACGTCCTCTATTGTGTCTAGAGGTAAATCTTCGTTGGGGTCAATGGGTAGTATTTTCATTCTGGCCCTGTCACCTTGAACAAGTGCTGGGTGATCAATATTTCGGCCTTCAACCATGAGGATATAGGGTTCCCCGGTCTTTTTATCAGTCCAAAGATAACAGAAAGCTTTGCCTTTGTAACAGAAGCAAGGCATGCGATACTTATAGGCTTCCGTCATTTCAGGATCATGGTTGAGAATATGATCCCTCAACGCCATTAAGCAGCTTTTGATCGGTTCATGTTTCTGTAGGTAGAAATCGTTGAGCTCAGGGATCATCAGTGATTATTTATTCAAACTAGCAATGTAATGCTGCAATTCCTCCCAACCTAGGGTGGCACATTGAAGGCGTCCGGGATATTCCCTGGTTTTTGAGAATGCCAGTAATTCAGGAGAGGTCACTTTCAGCTCATTGATATCGATCTTAGGATCAACCACTTGTAAAAAGCCTTCTATCAAAGCCGGTAATTCCTGGAGAGGTTTGCCTTTGAGCTGATCCACTAAAACTGATGTCGATGCTTTAGAAATGGCACAACCGTAGCCATGAAAGCTGATGTCTGAAATGCAGTCATCCTGTAATTTGAGATACAATTTGAATTGATCACCACACACCGGATTGTACGCTTCCAATACGATATCAGCATCCTCCATCTTGTAGAATTGACAAGGCTCCTTGCTATGCTTGAGAATAACTTCATCGTATAAGTGGTGCAGTTCTTTCATAAGTCTTGCCCTAAAATGAGCTTTGAGTTTTATCTGTTTCTTTTAATCTTTTGACTTACTTCTTTTGTCTCATGTTTGAATAGTAAATCCACCCCCGTACCCCCGCCAGCGGTGGACAAGGACACCTCACCGAATGACGGAAACCTACTTATTTCCAGTTTCTAACTTCTAATTTCAAACTTCTCTTAGTTTCTGAATTGCTTCATCCCATTACGGGGCACAATCACCAGCCTATTTCTATTTATTTCTACATACTTCTATGTATTTCTTCTAACCTCTGACTTCTTATAGCCACTAGATTGCTTTGCTCCTTCGTCGCGCGCAATGACAGTCAGAAATCAATTTTGAGTCTTATGTCTTACGTCTTATATCTTATGTCTAACATCTCACATCTAATATCTCACATCTAAAGTCTACCTCCTCCAAAAAGCAACTACCTCTTTCAAAGATGCGATAAAATGCTCAGCTTCTTCCATTGTATTATACCCAGTAAATGAAGCCCTTGTTGTGCCCGGTATCTCAAAAAACCTCATCAATGGTTGCGTACAATGATGTCCCGCCCTTACCGCAATGCCAGATTCATCCAATCCAGTAGCGATATCATGGGGATGGATATCGTCGATAACAAATGACAGTACGGGGCCTTTATCGGCTGATTGGCCAATAATTGTCAATCCCTCTATTTCGTTAAGCCCGGTGGAAGCATGGTTCATCAACCTGACCGCATGTTGCCCCATAGCCGTCATATCTATCTCCTCCAGGTAATCAATGACAGCTCCTAATCCTACGACAGCCGCTATATCAGGTGTGCCTGCCTCAAAACGGGCCGGTGACTTGGCATAAGTGGTTTCTTCGAAAGAAACAGACCGAATCATATCTCCGCCGTATTGATATGGAATCATTTGATCCAGGCGCTCTTGCTTGGCATAAAGGACTCCTGCGCCAGTAGGGCCGAACATTTTGTGCCCTGAGAAGGCATAGAAATCACAGTCGAGTGCTTGTACATCAATTCGATGATGAAGTACACTTTGAGCGCCATCAATGAGAACGGGAATATCGTTTTCATGCGCAACCTCGATCATTTGCGAAATGGGATTGATGGTTCCCAGAGTGTTTGAGATTTCTACCAAAGCCACCAATTTGACCCTCGGACTCATGGCTGCTACATAAGCATCAAAATCTAATACGCCTTCCTGGTTTATAGGAATTACTTTCAACGCGGCTTCACACGCTTTACAAATCGCTTGCCACGGCACTAAGTTAGAATGATGCTCCATGGCGGAAATGACCACTTCGTCACCGGGTGATAAGATAGGTTTCAGAAACGAACTAGCCACCAAATTAATGGCCTCAGTGGTTCCGCGCGTGAAGATGACCTCATGCTGGCCATGCGCATTGATGAACTTCGCTGCTTTTGCACGTGCATCTTCATAAAGTTCGGTGGCCTTGGCGCTCAAACGGTAAACACCACGATGAATGTTGGCGTTTTGGTGTGTGTAGAATTGAGTGATGGCATCAATTACAGCCTGAGGTTTCTGGGTAGTGGCAGCATTGTCCAGATAAACCAATTGCTCATCCAAAGTGCTATTCTCTTGGAAAATGGGGAAGTCTTTGCGGATATCCAGTGGGTCGAACATGAGGATAAGCAAAATACGCCAGAAGCCAAGCTTTTACAACCTGAGTGACGGAATTGTAGGTAATCTTTATTAGATTTAGAAAGAACCCATACTTGGAAATCCTTGTACCATGAAAGCCAACATTGACAAATCCTTTGAAGTAGAACAATCTGTAGATGTAGTTTGGAAATACCTTAGCAACCCCGAAGAGGTGGTGACTTGCGTTCCTGGTGCTAAGATCACAGAAAGAATAGATGATACGAACTACAAAGGTGCAGTAAGTCTCAAGATTGGGCCCGTTACCTCAAGCTTTTCCGGACAAGTCACTCTTGAGAAATTGGACGAAGCGGCTAGCGAAATGGTCATTTTTGCTAAGGGTAGCGATGCGAAAGGGAAGGGGAACGCTTCCATGCGCTTGTCTGGCATAATCAACAATGATGGAGGCATGACGAAAGTGGATACCAGTATGGAGCTTTCCATCACCGGTAAGCTAGCGCAGTTTGGTGCTAGAATGATCACAGACGTATCCAACCATATCTTCGAGCAGTTTGTCAATAACTTCAAGGCTATGCTAGCTGAAAAGGCTGAAACACCTTCTGAGCCTGTAGCAACTGAATCCGATGAGAGCACAGCTACTGATCAGCCAGAACAAACGGAGACAGCAACAACTGAAACTGAGCCGATCAAAGCTGAACCAACCAAAACGACTCCACCACCTGCTCAGAAAGAGCCTGAGCCTATTAGAGCCTTACCGCTCTTCTTTACGCTCATTAAGAACGCCATCCTAAGACTATTCGGCCGCAAAGTGTCTTGAACCCAGTCTAATGATCTCAGATCTTAAAGCAATTGTATTTGATGCCTATGGCACCTTGTTCGATGTGAAGAGCATTGATGCCAAACTTGCCGAACACTTTGGTAAGAAAGCAGGAGAGTTGAGCAATATTTGGCGTTCTAAGCAATTGGAATACACATGGCTGAGAACGCTTATGGGCAGGTATGTGCCGTTTACCAAGGTGACGGAAGATGCACTCGTTTTTGCCACACAGCGTTTGAATATACAGTTGAAACCTGAGCTGACTAAAGAGTTGATGGATGCCTACTTGGAGCTTACCGTTTTTGAGGAAGTACTACCAAACCTTAAAGCGCTTTCAGCGCATTGTGGCCTGGCCGTTCTATCCAATGCTGACCTCAACATGTTAGATGCAGCCGTGCGTTACAACCAGATTGATACACTCATAAATCACATTTTCAGTGCAGACAAACTAAGACTTTACAAGCCTTCTCCACCAGTGTACCAAATGGCGTGCGATGGGCTCAATTTGGAAAAACACCAGATCGGGTTTGTTTCGAGCAATACGTGGGACATCGCCGGTGCCACCTCCTTTGGATTTAGAGCGATCTGGCTGGATAGAAAATCAGGCACGCTAGACCAATTGGATGTCAAGCCTCATAGGGTTGTCCAATCCTTGGATGACTTAGTAGACATAAGATTTAAGACATAAGACAAAAGACTAAAAAGCGCCCTGAATTCTGGCTGTCATTGCGAGGAGGCACGACGAAGCAATCTAGTACAGTGCAGCCATGTGTTTCCACATGGCGATCTTGTTTTACGCTATGAATCGTATGTAAGCACGAAAGTAACTTTCGCGCTAGGGAAGGTGCTAGTAACTTTCAAACCAACGACTCTATGATCGTTTGACTCACACAAACGATCGTTCTAGCCTTGCCAGTGGCTTTTCTGAAAAATATGCAGACAACAAACATATATCTGCCAGCTGTTCGTTATTTTCACGACTGATGGTTATAGTCTGACAAGCCGAGTTGTTCAGATTCACCATTTTCATTTTACAACCTAAACCCTATCAAATGAAACGAGTATGTTTATCACTTGTGGCTGTTGGTTTGCTTTTTCTAGCCACGCCAGCTTTTTCCCAGAATGACTTACTCAGCGAAATGCCCAAAAAGAAAGAGGATTACGCTAAAACTGAGACTCAGGTCATTAACACCATCAACTGGTTGGAATCTACCCCTATTAAAGAAAACACTGGTAAAAGAAAGGAGCAAACGGCTTTGCTTATCGCATGGGCCACTGGTACCCCATCTGTCTCTATCCAGATAGAACCGTATGTTACCACTTTATCAGAGAAGAACCCTGACCTACTGGCGCTGTTTATTGGTGGTTGGATCAAGTATTCTTTGGAAAACGACTATTCTAAAGACCCATTGAAGTGTAATACCGCCGGCGTAGAGAGTGCTGTAAAACTGTACAAATTGGGTGGTATGAAAAAAGACAAAAAAGTGCAGAAGCTGGTGAATATGTATGATGAAGGTACTCTGGAAGACTGGGTGAAGAAGCAGTTGGGTAAGCAATAATCATTTAGGGTCTTGAATAGTCTTTTTTTTATATGTCTGATAAAATCAACCTGAAAATCATGAGGAAAAATGCGATTATATCGGTGACGCTTGTTGTCATGCTAGCAGTGCTGATAGCTGGATGCGATCAGGATGAAGTATCCCCGAATATATTAATAGGAGAGTGGCAGGTTACTACCGCTACCAAAGATGCCGTTGTACAAAATGATTGGAAAGGCGCTGTGCTAACCATAACCGGAGATGGCATGCTGGGTGGTGAATATAGGGTGGATAATCGGCCTTATGATTCTATTTGGAATGAACAAGGCGTTTGGTCAAGAGAAGATTTGCCCCAAATACTACTGTTAGATAGCGTTTTGAATGTAGACATAGCTGTAACGGAAACGACCTTGTTATGGCAAATGCTCATCCCTGATAATTCCAATCCCTGCATACCTGATAGTACTCCATGCCTACTGCCTATAAAGGGCAATTGGGTGTTCAATTTTGAAAGGCAATGATTTGAAGCACTTATGAAATACTACCCCAAGGATACAAGTGATTATGCATTGTTGCTGGCTGGGTATGGTATAAACTTTCTGCCTTTTATCCTTGTGCCATTGTCCATGGGAGCTTCCAGTGTGGCAACTATCATTGTAGGAACTGGCTGTGGCCTTACCTTGTCCTATTTCACCAATAAGTTGTGGGAAAAAATGTTCATCGTTTACGCCATTGAAACAGGTTGGGACACTGATTGGAATTTTAAAATCTGTCATGAAGTAGTTAAATCATTCTCTTATAAAATGGTAAATAATGACTACGATAGAAGGCGGTTGCAGGCTCGAATCAGGAACAAGCATCCCAATTACCCGAGAACTACAATAATACTTTATGCTCAGGACAATGAGATACTTTTTAATTTGCAACCAGGGCTCAATATTGGCTTTTATCTCTTTCTTTCCATTCACGAAACAGAGATCAAAAAGCTCATAGAAGAGATAGCTTCAAACCCTTCAAAAATAGAGCAACAACAAGATTGAGCATAAGTGAACCTCATTCAAGCACGGTGTAGCCATGTGTTTCCACATGGCGATCTTGTTTTAGCCAATGAATAGTGTATAAGCACGAAAGTAACTTTCGCGCTAGAAAAAGTTGAGGCACAGTCACTATTCTAAAATCTCTCTCAACACAACCACGGTCAGAACACTCCTAACAGCTACTTTGACCATGTTCACATTTTTTCATGATGACCGTCATAAAGAAGCAGCATTCTAAATACTAACCTGCCTACTGAAAGAACACAAAGTAAATTATCATGAAAAGAGATATTCAAATCACCGGTTTTAAGGCTACAGAAGAGCTTAACGATTTCATAAACAATTACCTCGATCAACTTCCCCGCTTTGATGATCGCATTACTGAGGTAGAAGTTTACGCCCACGTGATCAAAGGAAAGGAGCACACCGTTATGACGGAGATTAAGGCGCATGTGCCTGGCGAGCGCATTTTTGCTACTGGTCAGGATTCAAACGTTCAAAGAGCATTCACAGAGGCATTTAACAGAGTGAAACAACAAATGATCAAAGCACGACAAATGCTCACAGAAAAGAGAGTATAATCGTGCATGGCCATTGGGTAGCTTACTTTTTCATGGTTGGGTAGCTACCCATTTGGTATTTTCAACACCTTTATCGCTGACGCCAAACTATCCTCTCTCTATCAGCGATTCCTTTACCTGCTGACTGTACTTTCTTCCTGTAATTATCTGCTTATTTTACACTGCCAGTTCATTATATATTAATTGAAGCGAGAGCACTAATTACTTTGTTATATTCAACGGTAGGCTGAAGTAATAACTCTGATTAGGTTGAGAGACGGGCACCCCACGTAACAGTTTCACATTTTGATTTTTCTTAAATGCACTAATCCTGATGAGCACACCTTTTTTGGTGATCGACATCTAAAGAAGATGATGCTGTTCTTATTGTAAATTAAGTCTTTGGGCTGTGTTTCTTTTCTCAATTTCAACGATGATTACTGGCAGTTTCAGCCTGATAGGGCTAGATTAGAACGCATGAGAGGATTCGAATACCTGCTTAAGTACACTTTCGCCGCTGGTTTTTCTATCGCATTCCTATTTATACTGGGGCCGGATCTCATTGGCTATGGGCTTGGCTCTGATGCAGAAGAAATGACGGAGGTACAATTGTCTAAGTTTGAGGTAAGCTTTCTCGATGAGCATACTACACGCTATGTCAAATTGAATGCGACGTTGAACGGCGAAGATCATCGGTTTATCTATTTTGTGCCTGAGGGTGAACACAATGGGTTGTTAAAATGCCTGCACGAGTATCAACTGGGGAACCTGACGGAGCCTCTGGATTTACCTTCTATTCTACCAATAAAGTTGTCCAAAACGGAAATAAATGACCTTCCACCAGTCAGCTTGGCGATGAATGAAGATGGCTTCATCGAAAGAGTGAAAATAGGAGAGATATTCGTGGCAGGGGAGCCTAAGGGTGCAATCCAGAGAACTTTAGCATTAATCATGGGGGTACTACTAATGATTGTCATTGCTATTCTATTCATCATGATCAATTGGGTGACGATACAGAATCTGGTGACTTACAAGAAAACGGGAGTACTGCCCCCTCTCAATAATAGCGTGGACGACGCGATAGCAGGCTGGAAGATCATACTGGGTAGAAAGCGTTCTACTTAAGCCATTCTGCCACCATAAAACCCAGGTAAGTTCCTAGTGCAGATCCTAAAGTACCCACTAAGATGGCTGGTAACAGTAAATCAGGGCGTTTGAGACTCTTAGCCAAAGCCAATGCTGTGGATGGCCCACCAATGTTTGCCTGTGAAGCCACTACAACGATATCCCAATCTTGTTTGATGAAATGACCGATAAGAAAGATAGTGATGCCATGCACCAGAATGATGGAAGAGGTAAAAATGATAATCGTCAAAGCCAATTCTCCCAGATTACCAATGGCTGATATTTCACAAAAAGCACCCACCACAGCCAGAAACAACAGTATGTTGAACATGCCTAGTAATTTGGCTCCCTTTAGCTTTTGAATGACTGGCAACTGTGCCAATACCAAAGCGATTGTGGTTAGAATGAGTATGGATGGAACCGATATTCCTCGCGATGCGAACCATGCAGCCGATTGATCGGAGATGATGAGTACAGACAAACCCAATACCAATAACAAGCCTAATTGCCCAGGATCGATTTGCTCAGAGTCGCTATAGGTACCCTCCAGACTGTCGCTGACGTTATCCTCTTGTATGCGCTTATTCTTCGGAAGGAGCTTTTGCATATACTTAGGCAAGACCAGTCCGGCAATCATCCAAAGGGCAGTCAATATGTTATCCGTGACCACAATGCCAGTATAGGTAACGCCTTCTTTCACTACGTCATAATGCAAGGCGACCGCATTAAAATTGACACTACCACCAGTGTAAGTACCGGTCATCATGCCGGCAATAGCAAAGTGCTTTTCACCAAATAGGGTAGGACCATCTACCAGATACAACGCTGCGGTAACCCCAACCACAGTACTTAACGATCCAATGATAAACATGATCAACATCGGCAACCCGGCCTTTTTCAGGTCTTTTAAATTGACGCTCAGGAGCAAGTAGAAAATACCGATCGGGGCGATGTAGCTAAAGATGTGACCGTAAACAGGACTGGCATTAGAAGCAGAGGGAAGTAGCCCCAGATTAGCAACAATAGCCGTGATGAGAATGGCCATTAATGAAGAACCAAAGTGCTTGAGAAAGCTCTTTTTGCAGATCCACTCTGATAAGAAAACAATAAAACATAAGAAGGCAAGGATGTAGACTGGATCCTGAATGAATTGACGCATTCGGGAAAATAGTAATTTTTATGGAATCTAAGCCTATTGATTCTCATAGGCTTGGTTACAATATTATTTATTTAAGGATCGGATCATTAAGTCCTTGAAAGCATTTATGACCAGATCGGGCTCGATTCCGCTCTGCTCGACCTGATCTTTACGGTACTTGCCGGTTTTTACCAGAATACTTTTGATACCCGTATTTTGAGCACCGCCAATGTCGCTGAATATGTCATCTCCGATCATGGCCACCTCATGCTTCTGCAGGTTCAAGCTGTTGATAGCTGTTTCAAAGAAAGTAGTTTCGGGCTTGCCAATTACCTTGGCTGTTTTTCCGGTGGCGTATTCCAACCCTGTGATGAATGCACCAATATCCAATGTAAGGCCATCTTTGGTCTGCCAGTACCTGTTTTTGTGCATGACTACCAAATTGGCACCGTTCATCATCCATTGGAACAACTTGTTCATCAAGGCATAATCCCACATGGGGCCGATATCGCCAACGACGACCACTTCAGGGGTGAAGTCAACCTCCTGAGGGTAGGGTGGAATCTCTGCTTTAACTTCATCCCTGACTAGAAAATGGAAGGAACGGAAACCGGCTGTTCTCAAGTAAGCTTTGGTGGCAGACACTGCCGAGAATATCTCACTTTGCTCCACTTCCAGGCCTAATGAAGTCAGCTTCTCGTATATTTTATCAACAGGTTTGGTAGAGGTATTGGTCACGAACCGGATGCCAATTCCAGCTTTCCGCAGTGCGATCAACTTTTGAGCGGCGCCCTCAATGAGCTCATCATTCTCATAGATTACGCCATCAAGGTCGATCAACAAGCCCTTGATATTTTTTGTCCAGTCCATATCCTATTGCTAAATGTCGTGTTTGTATATTCAAGCTCAATTTAAGCAACAATTGCATCACGTTGCCAACGCGATAGACTATAACTAGCCATGGAAGAATATAAGCGAGCATTCAACATCATCTGGGCAGACCTTGACCCTAATAGCCATATGCGCCATACGGCTTACAATAACTACGCAGCGCAGGTGAGGGTTAACATTTTTAGCGATCTTGGTGCTCCTGTACACAAAATGGTGACCATGGGCATTGGCCCGATACTCTTTAGGGAAGAGACCAAATTCCTCAAGGAGGTTCTAATGAATGAGACCATAACAGTTGATTGTTGTATAGCGGCTATGCGCAGTAACGGCACCAAATTCCGGTTCATTCATAACATATTCAAAGAAAGCGGCGAGAAATCGGCCATCGTAGTAGCCGAAGGCTCCTGGCTAGACCTCAATCTTAGAAAAATTACAGCCCCACCAGAAGAGATCATCCACATGATGCACGACATGCCCAAAACCGAGGATTTCGAGTGGATACCGGATAAGCAAGGCTGATCCAGACCTAAGAATCAAGACCTAAGAATCAAGACCTAAGAATCAAGACCTAAGAATCAAGACCTAAGAATCAAGACTGGGGTATCTGGACGTTAGAGGTTTGAAGTTAGAAACTCGAAGTAGGTAGAAATATATACTTACTAGGTGGTGCAGAATGAGATAAGTAACAAGCAAACTTATAAATATTCTTTTCAAAATGTAGCTAATGGAGAGTTACAGCATCACTTTGAACATCTAGAGAGCACTGACCCTACAGGCTCGAAATAGCCGATAATGGTTGTGGACTGCCGAAAAACTTTGAAATGGAAAAAACACAATCTTTCGGATTACAATTAGTCAAAGAACTGACAGAATAGCTAGGAGGGATGTTGAAAATCAGTAATATAGTAGGGGTCAAATTTAATATAGAAGTAAGGGATTTATTCATGCATAGAAGCTGCCAAGCTTGTTGAGTGAAATTTTCATATTCTAACTACAGCCAATTAAAAATTGATCGAAGATCGAGTAAAATACTTATTTCACAATAAGCTTACTCTGCGTCGACTGCCGAGGTCCTTTAAAAGTGATTACGTACATTCCAGACATTAGACCTTTCAGCTGAAACTCCGATTCATCAGTAAGTGATAGAGTCTGCAAGACACGTCCATCAATACTATAAACCGATAGCTCATTATATCGTGCTGATTCGTTCAATTGTATTGTAACCCCTTGGTCGGTGGTGACCGGGTTTGGGTAAATGAGCATATCATTTTCTAATTCAGGGTCTAAACTAGTGACCACATTATCTTCTGCTAACTGGTACGCCCCTGCATCGATAGAAGCTGGAGTTCTAGGGTTGCCCTCCCTATCTGAAGAAGGGAATTCTTCTTGTACTCCAGTGGCGTAGCCGATGGCCGGATGACTGGGAGTAAGTCGAAAATCGCGGCTATCTGCATCTTTGAATCCTTCCAATGAAGTGCTCGTGAAGTTTTTATCTAAATATGAACAATCTTCCTCACCTCTAAAATGTTTAGGTCCTTCGGGCAATTCGTCAATTAAAATGTTGCCATAAACTTTAACATTGCTGTAGGTTTCTGTAGCCATAAATAACATTTGGCGAGTATGGGCTGCGTCCTTAAACCTGACTAATGTATTAAATCGCACTACGAAATTGTTGAACTTAAAACCATTGGAATTACTAATTACAAGGATACCTGACGGTGATAGTGGTCCGTCATAGTTACCGTCTTGGTAAAATACATTATTTTCTATTATCAACTTATCACTAGGGCCACCTTCTTTTTGTGGCCAGTAGGCGAAAGGCCAGTTTTTACAGTTCCAAACTTTATTTCCACGAACAATTCCTGTACTACGCACACTTAAACCCTGGCCATCATAGCTATTATATACGATGTTATCTTCAATAAGTACATCCTGAGCTTTAATATACATACCATGTTTGGGAGAGTTGCCTACTGGGTCGGGGTACTTACCAATATCGTGGATGATGTTACCTCTGATTATACAGCCGAGTACGGGATTATCATGCGGACAGCACACTGTACTGCTACCCGCGGTTGATATGCCAGTACCATCACAATCAAATATTTCATTATTTTCGATAATCACATTTTCTGATCCATATCTTATTTGAAGGGCATTTCCATGACCTTCAAACCTATGCCCACTTATAGTGTTATTGATAATCAGTACATTTTTGCAATTTTCTATTTCCAAAGCGTTTTTCGCACCGTGTACATCATGAATATTTGAATTGATGATGAGTACATTCTGCTTATCCTGTACCTGCAATTGAGTTGATTGGTCTAAACCATCATATACATGCTCCCACTCTTCACCCCATGGATTATCGGGATAATTTTGTGCTATCGAAGCCACGGAGATCTTAAAAAAGATAATTAATAGGGTAACCGTAGTTTTTGAAGTTATCATTTTCATAGTGTATATCATTATGCCGCTTATAAACATCATTCATGATGAATAAAGAAACTATGACCTAATATTGATAAATTTAAAACTAAGTATATTATATCACCTGCGTTGTAGGCACTAGACGAAGTGAGTCTAAACACTTTAAAAGGTGGAAATATAAGATTATTACTTTAGGCCGATATTATCGTACGCACCTGTCACTGTTTATTCAGTAGAATGAAAAGTGACAGAAACAGAAAAGATGAACAGAAATCAGGTTGATATCTTGTCCGTCTCCTCGAGTTAAACCTCTTGTCATCTAACCTCGACACACCACAATTAGATAGTATTTTTGGAACTAAACTATAGGTGAAAATAAAGGTCGGTCATTGTTAATTGATTTTTGCCATTTCAATCATTTCTCATTTTCAATAGTAATTTCTTGGTTTGAGTATAACCGACTTCCTTATAACATTTTACAGCTCCAACATTCTTTGAAAATACATTGAAGCACCGACCTTCTGTCACTATCTACAATCCTGCAATGTAGTCTTTGATCTTTTCAATGATAAACTTGGGGTACTCTTCTGTTGGAAAATGACCAGTGTCAAGAATATAATACCCTTTAATATTTGTCAGGTCCTTTTTGAAAGCTTCTGCCGCAGATTCTGGAAAATAGGCATCATTTTTACCCCATATAATGAGTGTTGGAGGCTGGTGATCTTTCATAAACTGTTGCCACTTAGGGTATGCCTGTACATTGTTTTGATAATCATAAAACAAGTCCAGTTGCATCCGATGTTGACCCTCGCGACTAAATTTGTAAAAATCTAACTCCCAATTATCAGGAAGAATGCTATCGGGGTTACTGGTGCCGTGTGTATAAGCCCATTTCAAACCTTCATAGGTGAAAACATTTTCAGTAATAGTCTTTTCAACATCCGGTGATTTCTCTTTCCAATATTCATACAATATTTGCCATGCGTCACCCAAACCCTCTTTGTAGGCATTTCCATTCATGGCAATTAGGCCTTTGACTTTTTCTGGGTGCTCTACTGCAATTCTAAAACTAATCGGGGCGCCATAATCCTGAAATCCAAAAATAAATTCTTCAATACCCTTTTGCTCCAGAAACTTGTACATGGTGCTTGCTATATTTTCAAAAGTGTAGGTATAATCATCGATACCAGGAAAATCACTATGCCCAAATCCAGGATAATCCGGTGCGATTACGTAATGCGTTTCTCCCAGAGCGGAGAGCAATTCTCTAAACATATGAGATGAAGTAGGGAAACCATGCATAAGAACAATGGCCTTCTTACTAAATTCACCCGCTTCTCTGTAGAAGATTTTTACTCCTTCAACCTCTTCGTAGTTGTTGTTAACGATCATATTCATTTTCCTAGTTTCTCTTAATTAAATTGTGGACTTAGGACACTTCAACAATTACAAACAAATCTGGTTTAAATTATTTCAGATTTATCAGTAGCCTTAAATCAGGTGATAAGATTTTCGGTACATGGCCAGGGAATATAGAAAAACAAGAAGGCTTAATGGAAAGAAAGCGAATGCTAGCTGCGTTGTGCAAAACCCGTGGACGCGTAAGTGGACCAAATGGAGCGGCCAGGCTTTTAGGGCTGAAACCCAGTACGATGGAATACAGAATTAAAAAATTAGATTTATTAAAAGAACATAAAGTGATTAAAGTTAGGGGTACGCTTGACCTCAAGAAATCAGGTTGGTGGTTTTTAAAAGGAACTTAGATAAATTTTTGCTTCCAAGGTCTGATGTCTAATATCTAACATCTATTATCTAAGCCTAGCTATTCTACTCTATCTTAGATAAAATTGTGCTTCAACTAAACATCCCAATCTGTTATAACGTCCTATGGTATATCGGACAAGGGGTGTGCACTAGCCGAAAGCATGGGTGAGAAAACCTTTATTGACATCATTGGGTGGATCGGTTCTGTAGAAGTGATTCTGGCCTATGGTCTAATCAGCTATCATAAGATCACTGCGAAATCAATTTGGTACCAGTTACTCAACCTGACCGGAGGCTTCTTTCTCATCATTAACACTTACTATTACAAGGCTTACCCTTCTACGTTCATCAATGTGGTCTGGCTTTTTATTGCTGCTGTAGCCATTTTCAATATATTTCGTAGTAAAGATAAATGAGCAGCCAATACATAGACTTAAGCCATACCATTAGCGATGGCCAGATTACCTACAAAGGATTGCCTGCACCCATTGTATGTGACTTCCTGAGCCACGAAGATTCAGTAGGCAAATACGAAGAGGGCACGACCTTCCAAATTGCCAAAGTCGACATGGTCACCAACTCAGGTACTTACATCGATTGCCCGGCTCACCGGTATAAAGACGGAAAAGATACGGCTGGCGTAGGGTTAGAGAAGTTTGTGGATTTACCAGGCGTAGTAGTGCGAGCCCCATATCAAGAGCGATTGGCTGTTGATGTAAATTGTTTCGAGAACATAGACGTTTTAGGCAAAGCCGTACTCGTACATACCCGATGGGCCGAGCTTTGGAATACCGATGCCTATTTTGAAAAACACCCTTACCTTACCAAAGCGGCAGCAGAATACTTACGAGACCATGGTGCTAGACTGGTGGGGATAGATGCATACAATATCGATGATACCTCGGGCAATGCCAGACCTGTGCATTCTATTTTGTTGGGAGAAGAAATATTGATTGTTGAGCACCTCTGTAACCTGGACAAAGTACCAGACCAAGGATTCTACTTCAGCGCTGTTCCACCTAAAGTTGAAGGAGTGGGTTCATTTCCGGTACGGGCTTTTGTTAAACTGATCCAATGAATTGATTGGACAAGCCAAATTATTTTTTATTCAAAATCCAGTTTTTTTTATTTTTTTCTGAAGGCCTCCCTAGACCTCTTTGATTGAGCCAAAATACACCATTTGAGCATGATTAAGGTAGATTATGGATTTGATTAAAACCAATCTTATCTGTCCTATCCGATCGATTAATGTGTACTATTGGCATTAATTTTATATAAAAAGAGATAAAAAGTGTTTACCATTTCTTGTAAATCTTATAACAAGATGGTGGGAGCCGAAAAACCTTCAACAGAGTAGGCATAATTTCATTTAACCTATAATTATTATGAAAAGCAAAAAGATGAAGCTTAGTGAATTGAAAGTTGAGAGTTTTGTTACCGGGTTACAGAAATCACAATCAAAAACTGCCAAAGGTGGACTATCAGGAGTGAGTGATCCGATTGTTTGCTTTGCTGGTGTTACCCAAGAAGGAGAACCAGGTTGCGGTCCAGATACAAATTACACGCTTGATGGGAAGCCAGGTTGCAGCCCTTCAATCAAGATGTGTTTGTCGTATGCAGGATGCTAATATCTTATGATGACCTTGCTCAACAAAATCTTTGATTTCGCGCTGTAAAAAGGTCGACCATTACACATGACATGATACAATAAATGATAGAAAGCCTGAGGCATCGATCAGGCTTTCTGAGTTCAATAGTCTAGCTCGCCTTTACTGAAGCTACAGCTCACGAAGTGTTTGTGGTTTAACCCCAGGTGCTTGCCCCGGAAGATTGGTTCTTAAGTTCTACTCTTGGGTCAATTACTATTCATTTGTTGTGGTCATAAGGCTTTATTAACGCTCATGATATAGGCAGTATGTTGGATTGAGGTGAAAATACAAGTTGTTATTCATTCATTTAATATAGTATTAAATATGTCATATAATTATATAATAAATAAAAATTATATAAAATAATTTATTATTTCTTGTAAATATTATAACGAGATGGTGGGAGCCGAAAAACCTTCAACAGAGTAGGCATAATTTCATTTAATCTCTAATTATTATGAAAAGCAAAAAAATGAAACTGAGTGAATTGAAAGTGGAGAGTTTCGTTACCGGGCTACAAAAAGCACAATCAAAAACTGCAAAAGGCGGATCGGGAGAACAAAGTTTTCTGGAACCATGTCTTTCTGGTGCTACTGAACCTGGCGCACCGGGTTGCGATCCAGACACACTTGTTACGCTTGATGGAGGAGCAGGTTGTAACCCTTCAATATGGCAATGTGGATCATTTGCAGGATGCTAATGCCTGATGGCCTTTGTTCCTAAAAACTTTTGATTTAGTTCAATAAACTATAGAAAGCCTGAGGTACGTCCAGGCTTTCTTCATTTAACGATCTAATGCCAATCATGCCCGCAAAAACGACATTGCTTTACATAAGGTGTTCTGGCTAGTTTACTACAGTTAGGGCACAAGTTGAAAGACACTTGATCAGGATGTTCATGTAGAATTCGTTCTACAACATGGCACTGGAATGGAGAGAAACCATTAGATAGAAGGGACAGTATATCTTTACGTTCGGTTAACCAGCCTTTTTCTAGGTATAATCGTCTCCTTGCTTCCTTGGCTTCTTGATTTGAATTCTTTGATGCTTCAAGTTTAGCGAAGCTGATATAATGTCGGTAAGCTAACGCCTCTTCTTCCGTCATAAGATCTCCGAAATAAAAGAAGACATAATTTACCGTGTCCTGATCCATCGGAGGTTAAACTGGCTCTGCGATTACTCGCCAGAATAACCCACCCCCTGTGCCATCATTGTGGCCAGTAACGGGATGATGAAAACGAGTAGTAACTCCAGCCTTAACATCATTTTGATCTTCTTTGGTAGCTCGACTTCCTCTTCAGGATTCCCTTTACGGTTCTTTGCGAAGAAAATGGAAGGATAGATAGAAAGAATGCCGACCACAACGAACAAGGTCACTTTGGTATGGAACAAGCCATTCTTAGAATAAAATTCGGCTGGTTTTCCTACCCAAAACCACAAAGCGAACCCTGCTGCCAAGACTATAATAGCACTAACGCCATAAATTCTATCTATAATGAGTACACGCTTGATCTCCTTTCTGGTCATCACATCTTTTACTAAAAGGTGCTCACTGACAATAGCTGAAACAACACCGAATATAGCGATAAAATGAAGGTATCTTAAAATGATGATCTCTTGCATGGAATGAGTGGTTGATAAAAGCGGCAAGCTAATGTACTGCAACAAATTTTGTGCAACCCACCCTCACAATTTATTTAACAAAGCGTTTTCTACCCACAAAATGCGCTCCTCTTACTTCAAAGAAATAGAAACCTGACTCAAGAGCAGATAGGTCAATTTGTCCCTCGTGGCGTTTGCGGTTTTTGATAAATTCGTTTCGAACCATCACTTTACCGGTCATATTTATGATGCGCAGTTGAAATGCTCCTGATAAGTTATTGTCTAAAGTGAAGTTGATCTGTGTATTAGCCGGTACGGGATACAGTAACAAATCTTCAGAGCCATCGGTGACATCCAGGCTGGTCACATTATCCACACGAATAGTCAGGTTGAAAACGTCACTAGTCAAAGTACCGTCACTCACTTGAATCGGCACAGTGAGATCACCCACAAAATCATTAATAGGTGTGATGACATTGAAGGTATGTGTGTAATTAGCGCCATCCAGTACTGTAAGTGTGAAGTCATTGGGGAATACATTGTCAGGATCATCAATGATCAGATCATCGATGCTTAAACCTATGC
Organism: Bacteroidota bacterium; assembly: GCA_039819065.1. GTDB lineage: Bacteria > Bacteroidota > Bacteroidia > Cytophagales > Cyclobacteriaceae > JBCBSS01. Next base: position 16,361 of record JBCBSS010000066.1, on the reverse strand, counting down.
CAAGCCCTTTTTGGGTGATCAAGTCGGAGACCGGCCCCACGATGATCGGTGCGTCATTGATTTCATTGACTGGCACGGTAAACCTAAAGAAAGGGCTGTCGTCCTGACCATCGTTGACAGCTACTTTTACGGATAATTCACCTGAGAAGTCTTCGTCAGGTACTAACATATTACCGTCTGCGGAATATCCTTCACCATCAATAATGACTAATGCAAGATCCTCCATGGCATTGTCCAGGTCTTCTACATCAAACATGGACAAGGACAATGCTACTGGTACGTCCTCATCAGTACTGATAGAAGTCAATATATCATTGATGACCGGTGCCCGATTAACTGCGAAACTACCATCCGCGGCGTATACAGCTCCGCCATAGGCAGGTAAAGTCATGTTTTGTCGACCGCTTGAAAAGCTGTGTTGCAAATCATCCGGATGGCCTTGCGTGTAGAAAACGGGTTCCAACGCATTAGTCGGGTCACTAAAGCTAACCGATGCCGAGAAAGGTGCATTGTTCACCACAAAATAGGTTTCTTCACTTCCCATTACCCTTTTGAATATCAAAGGGTTGGTACTTCTAACCAACTGAATCTCTCCTCGTCTGGTAGACGCGAAAGTATGCCGCAACCTGATCGCATTCTTATAGTAATTGAATAGCTCCTGGTCGAACGCCACCTCATCATCAGGCCTGCTATCGCCAAACGGGTGGCTACTTTGATTTTCGTAATCCATATCACGCCATACCATGGGCATGCGGTCATCAGGGTCGTTGGCACCCCACATGCCGGATTCAGACCCGTAGAAAAGCATAGGCGCACCGATGTAACCCATTTGAAACATGATCATTAACCTTTGGCGGTCCCTTTCGGTTGTGTTGGGTTTCCTAACGTTATAACCAGTATTATTAAAGGGGTTGTCAGAGATGCCACCAATAGAATTGTTAACCAGCATAGAAGCCAGGCGCTCGGTATCGTGCGAGTCCATGAGGTTCTGCATCACATGCCTGTTTGGCTCATCGATCTCGTTCGTTTTGTTGGTGATGTTGCTCCAGAAGCTTATCGCAACGGTAGTAAGATTGATGAAGTAGTCTTGCATTGGGAATAAAAAGGCCTGATAATTCATGGCCGCGGAGAATTTGCCATTTCGAATATGATCATCCGCATTGCCAAATTCTTCCAGTACCGTGTAGGCGTTAGGGTTAATACTTCTTACATATACGTTCCACTCTGCCCAAAACCCGTCTGGCACTAATGCGGCCGCATCCAGGCGCCAACCGTCAATACCATCATCAGGATTACCATCTCCATTGGGATCCATCCAGCGGTTGGTAATATTGAAGAAGTACTCCTTGACCGGATCTGTGAGCGTATTGCCGGAAGCGTCATTAGAAAACTCCGGGAGGGAGGTAAACCCAAAGAATGACTCATACCTAAACTCGTCAGCGGCTGTGTTTGGGTCATCAAAAGAGATGACGTCGTACCAGTCGGCATAAGGGGAAGCTTGTTGGTTTTCAAGCAGATCCTGAAAAGCAAAGAAGCCTCGTCCACTGTGATTGAAAACGCCATCCACAATGATTCTTATATTCTTTGCTTTGGCTTGTTGTAGTAATTCCAGAAAAAGACTGTCGGCCTTCGTCCATGACCAGGTGGCAGGGTTTTCAGTCTCACCTTCCATTAAGGCCAAGTCACCTTCTGGGTCAGGCCCGAAATGCGGATCGATATGATGATAGCTAGCTACATCGTATTTGTGCAATGATGGTCCCCAGAATACTGGATTAAAATAAATGGCATTGATGCCCAGTTCTTCCAGGTAATCCAGCTTATCAATCACGCCTTGAAGGTCTCCACCATATCTTCTCAAGAAGACGCCATTGGCATAGAAGTTATTGCCCAAACCTTGTTCCCAGTCTGATCGTGCATACCACTCCGCCGTCCAGGAAGATAGCTCCCAATCTGCAGGTGCATTATTGAATGGTGGTGCTTCTAACGAGGCTCTGGTCGGATCATTGTTGGGGTCTCCATTTCTAAAACGTTCCGGGAAAAGCTGGTACCACACAGCATCCTGGGCCCAGTCAGTGACGAACGCGGCGTTGCTGCAGGTGTATATTTCATTAATGGTGGTCGTGCTGTTAGTAGCGGAAAAGGTATATATGGTTTGCTCATCGCAATTGATATTGGAACTGTAATTGACAAAGTCATTATTGCTGTTGTAGAATGGCGTGAGGTCAATGCTCTGCCCATCAAAGGTCAGAGATAGGTTGTTGAATTCAGTGCTACCAAAAACACCGGATCGAAAGAAAATATCTCCTTGACCGTCAGTTCCCACTTCCACCTGGAAAAACATCGGATCTCTAACGTCGATTACAGAATTAAAGTCAGGTGCCCCGGCATCTACGGAGTTGAGCGGATCAGTGAGCCATTGATAAGCAGTGCCGCTGGCGTTGAAGTGGACGTGGAGCTTATATTGATAAGTAGTTCCTACATCGAGCGGTATGGTTTTTTCCCAATAACCAATGGCTGCGTTATAGGTCATTTGGGAAGGGGAACCGGTAAATATTCTTCCGTCCGTATTGGGTCCCCAATCGTTAAATGACCCAGGCACAAAAGCATTAGCGTATTGTTGTGTTGGATCGTGAAGCCTGAAGGTAATGCCAAGTTGTGCTTGCGCAAAACTTTGAACATTGATAAGGATGAATGCAATCAAGAAGGTGCCTGCCCGAAATATCCTATGCATTGATATGAGGTTTGAGTTATATTCAAATATAAATTATTTAGCCTTTTGGTAAACATTGACTAGACATAAGACACAAGACGAAAGAAATAAGACTGAGTTCCTAGCTGTCATTGCGATCCGTCAGTGGACGGACAGGTGTCGACGAAGGAGCGAAGCAATCTCGTAGATGAACTGACGATCAAGCTCTATGCCCTTGTCGGAGTTGTCTCCGACAAGTTATAAGTCTATCCAATATTCTTTGGAGTTAACTCCAAAGAAGGCGCTAGACAGGATACAAAAGCTAATTTGCTAGTGTTTATGAGCTTATCCAATGATTAATGAAAACAAAAGAAAGGTTAAAAGGGTGTATTATCGGTGGTGCCATTGGGGATGCGATGGGCGGATTTTTCGAGAATAGCGACGCTATAGATTGGTCGCTGCTTGAGGATCGTTGGCAACTCTCTGACGACACACAAATGACACTCGCCACTTTGGAATCCATTATTGCCCAAGGAGGCGTGGGAGCGCAATCAATAGCGGATCACTTTGTAGCATGGTACAATAAAGGAATGATTACTGGAATAGGGGGCAGTACGCTAAAAGCATTACAGGAACTGCAGATCGGAGCACATTGGGCATTGGCTGGCAGATCGGGAGAGTATGCAGCCGGCAACGGTGCCGCCATGCGAATAGCACCTCTGGCATTTTATCTGGATGATGAATTTGATCGACTTAAAGTGTCCGAGGTGGCTCGCATCACCCACAAAAATGACGAAGCATATGTAGGTGCTTTAGCTATTTTTCTAGCCGTAAAAGCTGTATCAAGTGGTGAAGAGAACGTCTTGCAAGGGCTGATATCTCAATTGATAAATGATTTACCAGATACTAGGGTGAGGGATAGACTAATTGAGATTGATAGTGCTGGAAGTGGAAATAGTATCGGTTGGGTGGCCAAGCAATTTGGAACCTCTGGCTATGTAGTAGAATCTGTGCCCTTGTCTATATACGCAGCACAGCATGTACAACATGTCGGCTTTGAGCAAGTGATGATGGAGTTGATTGAAGCTGGAGGAGATACAGATTCTAATTGTGCAATGGCAGGGCAGATGATGGGAGCTTATTTGGGCTACGAAAATTTACCAAAACACCTCATAACAAAAGTGAAAATGGTAAAAGAATACCCGATTCTAACGCACCTGATAAATCAATTCGGCTTGAATTAAGTAGCCAAACCTGTCGGTTGATTCGTTACATCTGATCTGATTGATATTTCCGTTCTAGCAATGTACATAGCTCCGATGGGCACGGAAATGAAGTAAGCTACTACCAGATACTGTCCAAAAGGAATCATCTCACTGAGGTTTAACCAATCTCCGGTGTACAATAAGAATGCCACGCCGGCTGCTCCCCGGATTAATTCTACCCAGAAGGCGCTCTTTTCTTTATCCATCAATGAGGTGTATCCCCAAATACCAACGGCCATGAGACCCGCATATATGAAGAGGTTGGGAAAGCCAATAGCTGAAAAGCTATAGAACATATAAAGCAGTAGCAACACGGTGAAACTGAGTTGGTAATATGACCATCGGATCAAAAAACGGGACGGCTTGGTGTTGTACTTCCTGAAATTGTAGACGTCATCAATCTTAGCCACTGGAAAGCGCTCAACGACATCAGCAGGTCGCCAGCCGGTCGGCATCCACCAAATCTTGAGCTTGTCCAGCCAGTTATTAGTACGCCATGCATCCTTGATCAAAAGCCACATATGCAGAAAGTTGATCTTGATAGGATTCCATGTTTTTACTGGTCTGGTGATACCATAGACTGGTGGTACATCGTCCATTTCTTCCTGAAAGGTGCCGAACATTCTATCCCAGATACAAAAGATCTGGCCCAGGTTTTTGTCGATATATTCCGGATTGATAGCATGGTGTACGCGGTGCTGCGAAGGAGTAACGATGATGTATTCTAACCAACCGAGCTTGCCGATATGCTGTGTATGGTACCAAAACTGGAGGAAGAGGTGCAAAGGAGCGATAATGGCGATGACATTAGATGGAACACCGAACAGTGCAGCAGGCAATAGGAATATGCTGAAGATGCCAAAAATGGACGAAATTGACTGCCGCAATGCACACGCCAGGTTAAACTCTTCACTGCTATGATGTATGATGTGTCTGTTCCAGAAACAGTTGACACTATGGGTTACCCTATGTGTCCAATAACCAGCGAAGTCTTTGGCAATGAACCCAATTAATACCACCAACCAAGTGCTCTCAATTTCTATCAGTGCCAGATTGTCTACCATAAAGGGGTAGGAGATGATGATCACCAATAGCCCGAGCGAGTCTTTCAATACATTGGTAACACCAGAACTTAAACTAGAGATGGTGTCCAGGGCTTTGTAGGTTGATTCATCTCGCCGTTTTTTTCTAAAGTGATCATAAACGGTTTCTATGATGATCAATAATAGAAAAGAGGGAATGGCGATTAAGAGGGCGTTGGCATAGGTCTGCATTGGCGGTTCAAACTATTAGAGATTATGTATTTGGAGCATGCTCCAATTTAACTATATTCGAATAACCTTGCAACCGATTATCAAATGATTGAAGAAAATGAACCGTTAGTAGGAGCCATGAAGCGCGCGCGTCATGCTTCAGAGACAAGAGAGAAAATCATCCGTGAGACCCGGTTGCTGATGCAGGAACATGGGTATGATAAAACCACTATCAGAATGATCTTGCATCGGTGTGGTATAAAGAATAGCACACTTTACCACTTCTTTAAGAATAAGGAGGACATATTCAACCACATTGTGCTGGGCATTATGGAAAGGGTGCACTCCCAAACCGATCATATCCAATCCCCCAACCCAGTCGTCGGTTTTCTAAGGGAAGTTTGCTGGTATTACTTTTCAATACTCCAGAATAAGCGCAATGCAGAGCTTTACCTATTGACTTTTGGCAATCATGAGGTGGTAAGCATTATTAAGGGAAAGATGGCAGGCAGGTTTTCAGAGCTGGTTGAGGATGGAAGGGTAGACGAAGCTGAAGTACCCATCATTTTGCAAATGATATTGGGTTTCCTGCAATCGCTGGCTGCTCGTTTTTTGAATGGTGAAGAAGTAGAGGAAGAGGTTCATGCGGTTTCTCTCTGTCGATTGACTTTGCGCCTTGTTGGTGCTAATCCCCTGGAAGTGAAAAGCATATTAAATGGTTTTGACTTTGCCCAGGTCAAGGCATCCCTGCCCGAAGGTTCTATACTATCGACATAAAAAAAACAGACCCGGGAACCAACCGGATCTGTTCATAGACTAACTAAACAAACAAACCAAAAAGACATTAATAGGTTTTACCCTGTTATGTCGAACAAATGATTATTAATAAAAATGACATTATTTATATTAACGCATGCAAAATATGGCAATTCCAAATAGGTGTAAATAGGTAATTTTACTGAGTTTTTACTACTTGTTATACCAAAAGAAAACCAACGGGTCACCAAGCACCTATCTTATTGGTTTTGAAGCTATTTAGTATAGCTGCCACTATTTAGCGTTGGCCTTTCTTTCTACTTGAATTCAAATCAAACAAGTCATTATTTTGAGTTGATGCACAAACAGAATCACTTTATCATTCGGAGACTTAATATTTTAGTTTCAAATACACAAAATTGGATGACATTGGCCGAAATCATTTCGCAGTTTTGTTGTTCTGGGGAGTTTCCTCCCGACATGATCGGGAGGAATACAAGGGGGTAAGAATAGCAAGGATTTCCGGCGTATTAATAAACACGTCATGAGCAGATGCTAGGAACCCACCAACTCCTTAGCTTTCAAGACATTATCCAACGGGCTTCTGTCAATCAGTTTATTGAGTGGGTCAATACCGGCCCGACTGGGTTTTTCTGGTACAATTACCTTGATCGTGTGGGCACCTTCATGGATTGGATGCTTTTCAAGGTAAATCAGTTGTTCCTTGCCATTAGTGCCCTCAGTATATACACCGATGTCTATCCATTGCTTGAAGTCAATTTCTTGAGAAGCACCTGAGCCGTCCGATTCGTATTTAGCAGCTGAGAGGTCAATAGTGACCTCAAAACTACCATTAGGCAATGCTGTATAGGTCACTTCATTAGCCTTGTTTTCGAATAGGATGATCTTCTCGAACAAATCAGTCACGAGACACTGAAGAGAATCAGGTGTTACTTCCCGGAAGTACTGGATGACGTCCTGCGTGGTAGGATGCTTATCTTCAAGCCTTGACCAATCATTTGCCAATCGTCTTAGCGCCATATTCACACTGTCTTCCGAGACGTAATCTTGCAAAGCATACATATTGATCAAACCCTTACCATAATGAATGTATTGCTGATCTTCGACAAGGGCCAGCGGTCTTTCTTGAATAGCTTCTTGCTTTCGCCCTGATAAATAGCGGTTTAACTCATACAACATGATCTGGTGCAAGTGTTCCTCATCGTATTCTCTTCTGGTGACCATAGCGGCTGAATAATGAGTAAGGGATTCTATGATCATACCCATGCCCTTAGCCGCAGCACCTACGACCTGATCTCCCCACCATTGGTGGCCTAATTCATGCGCTGTGACAAAAAACGGTATATCTACGTCGTCTTCCCCAATGTTCATCATGAAGCCAATGCCCTCAGAAAAAGGTACTGTGTTCGGGAAGGACTGAGCGAACTTTCCATATCTCGGGAACTCCAATATTCGCATTTGGCGATATTGATAGGGGCTGAATTGTTCGGAATAATAACGCAAGGACTTCTTCATGGCATTCATCATTCGATGGACATTGTATTCATGACCTTCGTGATAATAAATCTCCAGATCAACCTCTTTTGTACCACTATCCAGTGGAATAGATACCTTGTCTCTCAATACTTCATAATCGGCCGACATGATTGAGTACTGATGTTCCATAGGTACGTCCATAGCATAATGGAAATGCTTCCTGTCACCTTCTGTCCATTCTTTTTGGAGGTATCCTGGCGCCAAAGCTATTTGGCTCGTATCCGTGCTGACTGTTATTTCAAAATTGATGTTGTTGCCACCAAAAAGCTCGGTACGTTGCGATCGAGGGTCATCGCGGTCAAGCATACGTTCCCTAGGAGGTAGGTCATATTTAGCCCTTTGATTATCCGTAACCAGCTCGAAATCCACATCATACCCGAGTAGGGGGAAATGGGCATTGTCAAAAAAAGTACCGTTGAAAACAACTCTGGTAGATGAGCCTCGGTAGACGAAGCCTTCTGTTCTAAAGACCGAACGAAAATGCATAGTCATCGTGTCACCAGGCTGAAGTGGGCTTTCTAAGGCATATATGTAGAACTGATATTGATCGAAGGCTTGTTTGAGTGTGGCCGGCTGGCTGAAGGACACCTCTTCTACACTAATCCGGTAGTCACGGTTATAGCTAAGATGCAATTCACTGATGACTTGATCAGAATGATTGGTAAGGATATAGGTGCCCTCAGCATCGTAGTCCCTGGTTTGAGGGTAGATATCTACAGACATATTAACATCCGTGATATGCGGTTGTTGAGCATAATGAAACTGCTTCAAATCCTTCTCATAGTTGGCCTGCAACTGCTTTTGATCATTGCTGGTAGCATAGCTATTGAGTACGTTGGTATTATAATAAATATAGCATCCTGAGAGGGCGAAAGTGAGCAGCCCTGCGGTACCTAATATTAGAATAGGCCGTGATGCTCTTCCTGCTGCCTGTTTAATGCGCAGCTTGAGAAGTACTTCAGTGCCTCGCACCGCAAAAAGTACCGAAAGAGAGAATAGCACGATAGCCAAACCGAACCAATAAATATTGAACCAACTGAAAGCTTCAAAGAAGTGTCCGAAGCCATTCATTTCAGAATATATACCCAGGTTGTTCTGCCCATAATGGAGCAGCCCATGTTCTATACCAAGGGTGTTCAAAACTAAGGTGGACATGAAGAATAGGATCATTAAGGCAAACCCTAGAAACTTGTGATTAACCATTACCTGAACAAAGAAGGCAAGTACCGTGAAAAGCACCAGCTTTGACAACATATCTATGAACAAGCTATTGATATAGAGTGCCACATTGATTTGGTGGAATCCGTGGGCCAACTGGATAAGTATACCTGAGAGCATAAGGAATGCCGTGAGGGTAACAAGTACAGCTACCATAGCGAGGAATTTACCGGCCAGGTTCACAGCATTGGGGAGAGGTACTGCATCCTGAATCAGATTTGCTTTCACATTTCTTTCTTTCCAAATGAGCTCTCCAGAATAGAAGATAAGGATGATGATGAAAAAGATATTAAACCCGTCGATGGCTTCTATCACCGTAAAGCTGGTAGCGTAGGTATGTGCGTTTCCAAATTCTCGCCCCATATCCAATGAAAGCAGCACCAGTATAGAAGAGGCAGTGATCATGATAGCGATAAACGGGATGTCCTTTACTACCATCTTATAGTAGAAGAACATTTGCCTCAACGTATTGAAAACATAGCTTTTAAGAGATATCACCTGATGCACAAGGGGGATACCAACTGTTTTAGGCGGATGAGCAGAAGAGGTTTTCTTCACCTTCTTTTTCAAAATGGCCTTGCCAACTGTATTGAATTTGAAACCGGCGTAAGTTGCTATTAAAGACAACACACCAACAGTAAACCAAATGATTCTATTGATTAGAATGGGACCGGTCATAGCAACCACCTGAGTGTTCTGCTCAGCAGCAGACCAGTATTCCGTCTTGATCAACACCGCGTGCAGGAGCAAAGGGTCGATGAGTGATACCAGGCTCTTGGTCTCGACATTGTTGGCCATACCATCCATCATTTCATAGAGTGCCAGTATGATAATACCCTGAGTATAAACAAATAGCGTTTTCTTGCTTAGTGCTCCACTCATGAAGAACAAAGCACCGGTGAAAAAGAGGTTACTTAATATGATGGTGATAAACGGGTGTATGTAATGCCAGGCATTGAATGCCTGCATGTTCTCGGGGGCCCATGGTACGAAGGGGCTAATGATCGCTCCGAATAGGCAGCCGCTGTAAATGAAAATGAGTATGGTGAATGATCCTATGAACCGTCCACCGAGGTAGTCAATCTGGCGCATGGGATTCACGTACATCAATGAAGACATATTGTGCTCCTTGTCCCTTAGAATGGGCACTCCCATTATGGCCGAGGTAATGACCATGAACAGTATAGATAGTACAGCCATGGTGATCGCAATGATGGTGGGGGCATTGTATTTAACCAGATTCTGAGCGCCTAGTCTTCCTGGTATGTTAGAAGAGAGTGCGATGAGTGTTACGGCAAATACGAGGATAAAGTAAATATAAGTAACCGGTCTTTTGAGCCTGTAACTCAGTTCGAATTTGAATATTTGAAACCATTTCATAGTGGTCGACTTTTGTATGATAGAATGAACAAAGTAAATGGTGGGAGAAAGGCCCTTAACTGGCTTTTTGATAGGACTGCTTTCGGTGGATACAGGTGAAATAAACGTCTTCCAGGTCAGCATGGGTCTTTCTGAATTCCGGAGATGGCATGTCATCATGGTAAACACGTATCATTGGGCGTCCTCCAAGCATACGCTCCGATATCACTTCATAGCGGGCTTTATGAGCGGCCAGGGCGTTTTTCTCTACCCGCTTTTCCCAAATCTTGTCCTCAATCTCAGCTATCGCCTCATAGGGATCTTTGGTCATCAGGACTTCACCTTGGTTGATGATGGCCATATCAGTACACAACTCTTTTACATCTTCTACTATGTGAGTGGATAAAATGACGATCGTGTTTTCACCGATTTCAGCCAACAGGTTGAGAAACCTGTTGCGCTCTGCCGGATCAAGACCAGCGGTAGGTTCATCCACGATGATCAGTTTGGGGCTGGCAATCAAGGCCTGAGCAATGCCGAACCTTTGTTTCATCCCGCCAGAATAACCAGACAGGTTCTTTTTGCGCGCATCATATAGGTTGGTTTTATGCAGCAGTGAAGCGACAAGCTCTTTTCTCTCTTTCCGGTTGATAACACCCTTTAACGCAGCCAGATGATTGAGTAACGACTCGGCACTTACCTTGGGATACACGCCAAACTCTTGTGGTAGATAACCCAGCAGGCTTCTCACCGTCTGCTTGTCCTTTAATACATTGATGTCACCCAGGTGAATGCTACCAGTGTCTGGCTCCTGAAGAGTGGCGATCGTTCTCATGAGTGAAGATTTGCCTGCGCCGTTCGGACCTAACAGGCCGAACATTCCGGTGGAAATGTTGAGATTGATTCCTTTTAATGCTTGTACGCCATTGGTATATGTTTTATATAAATCGCTGATTACCAGTTTCATATGTTTTCTGATTAAATTGAAATTTGAGTAATTGACTTAATCCTGAATAGACGGTAAGAAGTCTTTTAAATCCGCTCCATCAGGATTCATCTCGAAGGAAAGCGTAATTGAGAGGTTGTGAAAATTACTTTAATGAGTCTGGTGATTTCTCAGACAAAACCGACTGATACTAACACAAAGGACGTTCATTGATGATTCCGATACGTTCATTGATCCATACATAGGTTTCGTTGAAAAACTTGGGTCAATTGAGTGCTTATTGCTAACATCGTAGGCAGTTACATGCACATGAAATCAGAACGCAAATCCACAATCACTTCTATTGGTAAGCACATCGGTGTTTGGCTAGCCATTATGCTGAGCATTTCCACACTTGTTTATGCTTTTGGTGACAAACGTGATGAAGGCTTTGTTATCATCTTCCTTCAAGCCGTTACTGGTTTTGGTATTGCGCTGGTACCTACCATCTACTTCAATACGCATTTGTTGATTCCCAAGCTCCTGGACCGCAAGCGATATGTTTGGTATGTGGTTGGCGTGGTTGTTTTTGCGCTGATCTGGGGACCCATTGCACTTTATTTGGAGCGCTGGGCGGATCAGAATTTTTTCTTCGACTATAGTGACCCAGACGAGGGGCCGTTACCGGGTGTCTTTGTTATCGCGTTGGTGCTGGTCATGACCACTTTGATCAACCTATCCTACAAGTGGTTCTTACAACAGAATAAAATTACACGCATTGAAAATGATCGCCTCAACATTGAGCTCTCGATGTTACGAAGCCAGATCAATCCTCACTTCTTTTTTAATACCCTGAACAATCTATATTCGCTGGCCCTTGAGCAATCAGAGCGTACGCCTGAGGTGATCCTCAAGCTTTCGGAAATGATGCGTTATACCATTTACGACTGCAAAGCGGCTGAAGTAGCGATCAGACATGAGGTTAAATACCTGGAGAATTATATAAGCTTGCAGCAGATCAGGCTTCAGGGAAGGGGAGATGTTAGTTTCACTCATGCCGTCGAAGATGATGAGTTGAAAGTGGCGCCCATGCTTTTCATTGTGCTGCTAGAAAACGCCTTCAAGCACGGCATAGAAAAGATGACGGAGCAGGCGTATATCAGAATGCATCTAAAAACGGATGGGAAACAACTCGTATTTTGTGTTGAGAATAACCATGAATCAATCTCCGGTGAAGGGACTTTTGAAGGTAAACTTGGTTTGGAAAACGTAAGGCGTCGTTTAGACCTGATTTACCCAGAGCGGCATAAACTTGAATTGCACGACGAAAAGGGGGTGTACAAAGCAAAAATGACTATTGAAGCGAATTGAGTATGAATTGCCTGATCATAGACGATGAACCTCTGGCGCATAACGTGATCAAACGTTATTGTGAAAATCTGCCGCACATTCAAATAATAGGCAGTTCCCATACTGCTTTAGAAGCATTAGAATTTTTGAGTAGTCATTCAGCAGACTTGATATTCCTTGACATCAACATGCCCAAATTGAAGGGGCTGGATTTTTTAAGAACGCTTCCCGATCCTCCATTGGTTATCGTCACTACAGCGTATCAGGAATTTGCACTGGAAAGCTATGAGTTGAGTGTATGTGATTACCTGCTAAAGCCTTTTAGCCTGGAAAGGTTTCTAAAGGCAATCAATAAAGCGCAGAATTGGAAGGCACTCCAGGATAAAGCGACCATTGCGCAACCCAGCCCGGTAACAGTCACCTCGGACGATTCTGGCACCTCGGACCAGACCTTATTTCTGAAAGGCGATAAAAAGATCCACCAAGTGAGATTCGATCAGATCTTGTACCTGGAAAGTTACGGAAGTTACGTGAGGTTCCACCTTGATAATGAGATGGTTATGACCTTGGAGAGACTGGCGACCTTTGAGTCGAGCTTACCTGCTGATGCTTTCATCAGGGTGCATAAATCCTACATCGTATCGGTGAAAAAAATAGATGTGATAGAAGGCAATACAATCCACCTGAAAGGTCAAAAGATACCCATCGGAAAAGTCTACAAACACAATCTGGATAAGGTGCTAAAGGCCTGATTAAGCTTCTCAAGGCTGATACATCGGATACAGCCTCCTTTTTAATGTATTTTACTACAATTAGGAAATAATTGAAACCCTCCTTACATTGACCCGTAATACTACAAATAGGAATTAATTATTGGTCGATGAAAAAATATCAGTTAGGTGAATTTGAGGAAGTGGTGATGCTCACGGTAGGGGTGTTGTACGATGAAGCTTATGGTGTGTCTATCAAGAAGGAAATTGAAGAAAGACTAGACCGCAAGGTGAGTGTGGGTGCATTGCAAACAGCTCTAAAGCGTCTCGAAGATAAAGGCTATTTAAACTCAAGAGATGGTCAGCCAACCAAGGAAAGGGCAGGTCGACCCAAACGATTCTACAAAATCACTGCTCATGGCAAGGCTGCTATGGAGTACATGCGTAACACGCGAAACGAGCTTTGGAATGCCATTCCAAACATAGCCCTTGACATCTGACCACCATTCTATGAAAAACACATCCAACCCTCCCAAGTTGTTTCTGCTGTTCTTCCGGTGGTTTTGCAATCCGAATTTACGCGACCCCATCGAAGGTGATTTGATGGAATTGTACTATGAACGTGTCGAAGATGAAGGAAAGTCGAGAGCGAATAGAAAGTTCATGCGCGATGTATTGCTACTCTTCAGACCAGGAATTATTCGAGCTTTAAGTGGATATAAACGTCTAAATACATATGATATGATCAAGCACAATCTAATCATCAGCTGGCGGAATCTGGCCAAACATACCTGGTATTCTATCATCAATATAGGAGGCCTTGCCTTGGGTATGATCACTGCCATTCTTATTGGCTTATGGATTCATGATGAATTGACCTTTAATAAGTATCATGAGCATTACGATAAATTAGCCAAGGTTTATCGTAGTGAAATATGGCAAGGGGAAGTTGAGTCTGGTACGTCGCATGTTACGGGTTTGGGTACTTTGCTGCAGTCAGATTATGATAACGTTTTTGAAAGAGTAGCGATGGTGCGAGCGCGTGTCGAATATAGGGTGGTAGCCGTTGGGGACAAGAAATTTACCGAGGGTGGTTATTTCATGCAGCCGCAAGGCCCTGAGATGTTTAGCCTCAATATGATCCATGGCACCAGGCAAGGGCTGTCCGATATGAATTCCATACTCTTGTCTGAATCACTGGCCCGTAAGCTGTTTGGTAACGAAAACCCGGTCAACCAAGTGGTGAAAATGGATGCGGAATGGGACTTGACAGTCACAGGTGTATATGAGGATTTACCGGATAATTCGGAGCTAAATGAAGCTACCTACTTTGCACCTCTGGATCGCTATCTCGAAGGCTGGGCACACCTCAATGTTTGGGATAATTACAACATGTACATTTATGCGCAGATAAGAGAAAACACGGACTTTGAGCAGGCTTCAGCTACAATTAAGGATGCCATGCTACCTCATATAAATGAGAAAAAGAAGAAGGGTAAGCCATCCCTTTTTCTGCATCCGATGAGTGAGTGGCACCTCAATTCTGAGTTTGAAAACGGTCATACCGTTGTTAGTGGGCGGATGAAGATCGTTTGGTTCTATGGCCTAATTGCTGCTTTTGTATTGCTGTTAGCGTGTATCAACTTTATGAACCTTAGTACAGCGCGTTCTGAAAACCGGGCCAAAGAAGTAGGTGTACGCAAAACGATCGGTTCGGTGAGAAGCCAACTTATCCTTCAATTCCTGACTGAATCACTAATGATAGCCGTTTTTAGTATGATCATGGCTATTGCTACCGTTCATTTTGTATTGCCTTGGTTTAACGAAGTCTCTAATAAAGACCTGGAAATACTGTGGAGCCATCCCAGTTTCTGGATCAGTTTGCTCAGTTTTACTGTGATTACCGCCCTTTTGGCTGGTAGTTATCCTGCTTTCTTCTTGTCTTCATTCAACCCTATTAAAGTACTGAAAGGTGTTTTTAGGCTCGGGCGTGCTGGAACTTTGCCTCGTAAGATCTTGGTGGTGGTACAATTTACGGTGTCTACCTCTTTGGTCATTGGCACTATGGTGGTGTATTTACAAATTCAGATGGCCAAAGAACGGCCGGCAGGGTATGTCAAAGAGCGTTTGATCACCTTGAGGCCAAGATCTCCTGAATTCGATAAAAAACATGAGGCTCTTCAGAGTGAATTAATGCAGACTGGTGTGGTAACAGCGGTAGGTCAGTCTAACTACTCTTTGACCAGTACACGAGGTTGGAACCATGGTTTTGACTGGCAAGGTAGAGAAGACGGCCAAGACCCTGCTTTTAATACCATCTTCGTATCTCCGGAGTATGGACAGGCTGTGGGTTGGGAAGTTGTTGCCGGAGAGGATTTTTCAAGAGAGAAAACCAGTGATTTGGCCGGTATCATCATCAATGAAAGTGCGCTTGAAATAATGGGGCTAGAAAACCCCGTCGGTCAGGTAGTGACTTTTAATCCTAACTGGATGGATGGCAAGGACTTTATAGTGTTGGGCGTAGTGAAGGATATGATCAAAGGTTCACCTTTTGAAGCAACCCACCCTTCAATTATTTTCAATACCACATCGCCGATGGGCTGTTTCCATATCAGAATAAATGCGGGTGCGGAAATGAAAGAAGCGCTGGAGCAAATTGAAGCGGTTTACAGCAGTCTCATACCCGATGATCCATTTGATTATGAATTCCTCGACCAATCCTACGCTGCCAAGTTTGGGGCTGAAGAACGTGTTGGTAAGCTTTCTTCATTCTTTACCCTTTTAGCTATTTTGATCAGTTGTCTTGGGTTATTTGGCCTGTCTTCTTACGTCGCTGGTCAGCGCACCAAAGAAATAGGCATACGCAAAGTATTAGGTGCTTCGGTTGTCAACTTATGGAGATTGCTATCCAAGGATTTTGTCATCCTTGTCATAATTGCCTGTTTGGTCTCATTGCCACTAGCATATTACGTGCTTGACTACTGGCTTCAGAGTTATGAGGAAGATTTTAGAATTGATATTCCTTACTGGGTGCTATTTAGTACGGTAATAGGAGCAGTGTTGGTCACCCTGTTAACGGTAAGCTTTCAATCTATCAAAGCGGCACTGGCCAATCCAGTGAAATCGTTGAAGACGGAGTAGATGGGATGATGCGATAATTTGATGATGGAATGATTCGATGTTTTAGATTATCTTATGGGTAATATGATCAATTGATGATATATCTAGCACTGATAGTAACTAGGTTACTCAAAGTAACCTAGTTACTGTTAAGCCAAT
>JBCBSS010000065.1:0-39860 GCA_039819065.1 Bacteroidota bacterium | reverse complement strand
TTCAGAGACCTCCATCAATTCGGCAAAGCAGCGTTTATAGAAGAGATAATGACTGGTATAGTCAACGGCGTAATCATAACTGATGAACTGATGTTATTGGGAGGCTTCTTAGCTGAAATTCCCATTCTAATGGTCCTTCTTTCCAGGGTTTTAGCGGATAAGCCAAACAAATGGGCCAATATTGTCGCGAGTATCATCACCATGCTGGTTCTACTTAGTGCATTGCCTGCAGCGGATATGGACGACATATTCTTCATGGTTATTGAGATGATTACCTTCTTATGGATAATCCGAATCGCCTGGAAATTACCATCGCTCAATGAACCACAAACGCAAGTTTGATTGTTGAATGGAGATGAACACAATCACACCATCCAACAAAAGCCTTACGGACTATCCTTCCAGCAACACATTTTCTACTAGTAAGATAAATGCCATTTATGATGCAGTCTTTAGGGGTTCTACCGAGCAACCAGGATTTTACTTTCAAGATTTCGGGAAGCAAATTGACTCGAAGACCTTTAGACAACTAATGGTAGAACTGAAGAGTGGGCTTTCTCGTATATGTGAGCTTCGATCGGACAAGCAGTTGAATTATCAATGGATGGGCCGTTTCAATCACCAACATTCTAGTGGATTTCATAGAGATAGCGCAGAAGCACATTCGTTTTTGATGCTAGGTTATGAGCCTACCAATGTGGACAGCAAGGTTTTCGTAGCTGATTATTCTAAATTGATCGAAAGTCATAACGTTTCGCTAGAAGCTTATTTCGAAGGAACCCAGGACATCAATACGGCTAACAACAATCATCCAATTTCTCCTTTCGTTACCGAATTGGCTCCTTTTCCCAAGGATCATTATAGGCTCTTACTCGTCAATAACAGTAAATCGTTCGAAGAAAAGACTTACGGGTTATTCCATCGCGGAGAGGTAGCTCATAAGATTGATGGAGAAGATCGCATAATCAACTCCCTCATGTTGCACATGTGCGATAAAAGCGTGGAAGAACAGTTCGATTCTAGCGCTATCATGGACTTTATTCATACTGAAAAAGTGGATCGCTAAAGGCATTTTAGCAAAAGCTTAATCCACGAAGTGGTACAATTGTAATTCTGAAGTTGTGATGGGGCTAATCTTGAACTGATATGAAGGTCTCCACCTCAGCATTGTCACCATCAAAGTACTTTTTGCCATGTATGGTAAAGTCACTCCTAAATGCTCTTTTCAAATCGCTATTGCCCCATATTTCTAGCCATGTTTTAAATACAGCCTCCGGCATTCTACCTTTCGAAACGAACTTTTGATAGGTGTCTTTTTCAATGGATATGCTAGTAAAACCTTCGGGAATATCCTCTAAGGACTTGACTGACAATCCAATGAGAAGCGTATATGGTCCGGTGTGATCGGTGACGTAATCAGTGTAGACGGCATAGATATCATCGTTGATCTTATTGGGAACTTGCTTTTGAATTTCTTCTCCCCAAAACCTTTCCCACAGCGCTTCAATTTCTTTTCCAACGTCTCCCTGATTGGAGATACGCGCTGAGATACCGATTACATCGAATTTGGAAATGATATGATTTTGCATTTGTAGTTACTTAAGTCGGTCTAATTATTCGTTGTTAAAGATTTGGATGGACTGAATCTTCCAGGAGCCACTTTCTTCCACTAAAGTTAAAATGTGAACCAATGAAAATAAATGATCTTCGGATGAATCTGTAATTACAGCCTTAACTACATCGCCGCACGTATCGATACGCTTTATCTGCATTGTCCTTGGGATGGCACTGGCAGCAATCTCGATATAGCTACTATAATCTTCAAAAGAAACCATCTCAAACTCATTGGTCTTGGTCAGGTATGACATCTTGACCCTATCGCTGAAGATATCACCATGGCAAGCTTCTCCGGTTTTAGTCCATTCAATGTAGCCACTCAAAACGGTTGATACCTTGGTGTCATGATGATCTGGGGTTAAGCCTACTGATAGTATTAGACTTATTGTTAAAGTATACATTTGTGCTTGTTTTTGAGTGCAAAGAATCAAAAACCAAAAGCCAAAATCATTCACTTAAGTTAAGAAGTGATAAACCTTAGGGCGTTTGATAAAACCAGCCAATATGAAAAAAGGATCTTTTAGTTGATAGGGTTTTACATCTAGACGTTCATAAATAATTCAATAAACCCGATATTAGAGTGAGCTAAAAAATCTATAATACCATGCAGACATTATCAAAAGAAGAAATGAAGGAGATTTTAGGCGGAGTTCGTCAGGACTATGGCCAAGTCAATACTGGGAACAGACATCATCAACAATACTGATAAACAGTATGACGCCCGAAGGGCATATTTCCTATTCCATAACCTTCTGAATTAGTCGAGCCCCTTAGCTTCACCGAATGATAATATACAATGGCATGAATGAGGTACCATTGTATATTAATGTTATACTTAATCACATCCCGTTGCCATCGCCTATGACGCTTGGCGGTTCATAACAATGTGTGTGAAAGTGGACACAAAGTCCTCCTTCACAATAGTCAGCTACCAACCCAATCTCTTCATGAGTTCCAAAGCAAACCATATTATAGCATCGTGCTCCCCCTGAATCATAAGTACCCGACATGTGGCACTCTACTGCTTCTGCCTTGGCATTGGTGTTTTTATCGAGCGATAGACTATTGAGATCGAACTTTCTTTCTTTCAAGCCTAATTCATCGAACGTTTTGTTGAATTGAATCAAAGCATCCACTTTTGAATTGAACCCAGAAAATATAATCCGACCATCAGAAAGATGAGTTGATTTGTAGCCCTGCTCATTGAGTAATTCTACAATTTTTTCATTTACTGAAAGTTCGGGTTTAACCTCAGGCTCAAGGGAATTTTCGTTGCAAGAGACTGCAAAGCATGCCATTAATAATGTTAGAAATACAAAGTTTTTCATTTTTCTGTGTTTAAGTGTAAAATTTATTTTTTTATTAAATTATCTATTTAAGATCATTGAAAACTACACAATTCATATCTGAACTTAGTAAGTTCATATTTGAAGCCAACTAGTATATATTCGGAAAAAGTATTAAGATCTAAACCTTCATTTGAGCGTTTACTGACCATCTATTCAAGGACACGCCTTTTACCAATAGCCAGAAAGTAAAGGTGCATTAAGTTGTTGTATCTGGAGTAGTATAAGAACCAGCGAGGTAACTAGGTGAAAATGGCAGGTTAGTAAATGTGTCAATCAGACATGCGTTGCACCAAGCCCTCACCCACAACCCTCTTCCAAATCTCATATCCTTTCTCGTTGATGTGGAGTTCATCTTCGATGTATAGCTCCGGGCGCAGGGAGCCGTCAGAGTGGAGCATGGCCGGGTAGATGTCAATGAATGAGCCATTGGGGCGGCGGATTATGAGCGCTTGTAAGCGGTTGTTTAGGCTTTCTATTTTATCTTTTAGGTAGCTTCTGTCGGGGCTAGGTTTTACACTAATTATGGCAATAGGTATCGGTCCATACTTCCCATCTACTTTACTAATGAGGCCGTTAACGCTTTCCAATATCTCTTCCTCAGGCACTTCGTTACCCAGATCATTATCCCCGGCATAAAGTACCAACTTGGATGGTGCTACAAATTCGAAAACCTCCTCAAAGAAGTAATTACACCATAAGTAGGAAGACCCGCCAAAGCCCAAGTTAATAACATTCAACGGATGAAGGTCTTCTTCGATGGTTTCCCACAAGCGGATGGAAGAACTGCCGTAGAAGGCGATCAAATCTTGTTTGTCAGGTAGTACTTGCGATTTCTCCCTTAGTTGGCGAATCTCTTTGCCCCAAAGCATTCGCTTCATTCTCACTTCCTGGTTCATTGGCTGTTGTGCTTTTGCAGTAAGACTTCTGCTTCGGTGCGCGCTTCAGCCACCTTTTTGGCAAATTCTTTTTGGTATGATATCACGAAGCTTTTGAGGTTTTGCTCCTCCCCTTTCTGGTCAGAGATTTTAAACGGTTCCAGCACTTTACAGTAGAATAAGTTTTCAGTAATTCTTTTGTCGAAATTACAGAAGACTATCGGCACAATATATGGCTCTTTGTCGGCTTTTGTTGCCAGATTGAAAGGTCCCATTTTGAAGGCACCTGGCGATTCCTCACTGGCGAAAGACGTTCCTTCCGGGCTGATGATCATGTTAGTACCATTACTTAGGTATGCATTGGCCTCTTCATAAAACTTCTCTTTAGCATTGCTTCTTGATTCCCTGTCTTTCAAATCAGAATCATCGCTATACACATTGATATAGCCAAGGTTATCGTAATAATCCTGGTGGCCATACTCAAAACTCTTCCCATATCGCACTACCCTGATTCCGGGGTCGTCATAATAATCATTGAGAATCAAGCTACTTAGGAAGTGTGAGTCCAACGTGAGCTGGAAGCGATTACTCAAAGTATAATAAGGGTGATTGAGCAAATGGTTGTAAATGAAGATATTGCCTGGCTCAGTGGGTAAATTTTCTTGCCCTTCCATGTGAAACAACACATGCTTGAAAGCCTCTTTGATCTTGTTAGCGCAAGACTTCCTGTTGGCTGATTTCTCATTATGCTGACCCTGTACGACTACATTATAGACATCAGCCAAAGCAGAAAGGAACAGCCGCTCTCTTTCCTCGCTTTTGAGCAGGTCGAGACAGATTGAGGCCAAATGCCGCTCTTGGCGAGTGCCTTGGTGGTGCAAGTGATGAAGTGTATCAAAAGCCAAAGCCTGAGTAGTCTGGTCTTGTAGCAAGTGAGGAATTTGATGCAGTGGAGAAGGTAGTGGTATTCTAGGCCTGTTGATATCGATCAAATGATCGACAGAGACCAAATTGTAATCTTCCTTAAGCTGTAGATATCGGCTGTGAGCCAACTGAAGCCGGTTGCTCATGATCCAAATGATCATCTTGAAAAAGGAAATACCAAACGAGGTGTTGTGGGCCAATGCGGCAAGATCAATTTGATCAATGAAATAGACCGAAGTTTTTTGCTCAGTACTGGCACGACAGATATCGGTAGTTTCGAATGTAGAAGACCAGCCAAACATGTACCCAGGCGTCGAGATGGAGCGAATATCCAGATAGGCGTCACCTTCCAGCCTACGGATAGAAACCTCTCCCTGTACCAAAATAAAAATACCGCCAGTTTCCTCGTTTTGATCATAGATCAACTCATTGGTTTCATATTCCCTACGCACCATCAAATGCGCTAGATCTTCTATCTCGCTTTCGAGAAACTCAGCAAAGAATGGCGACATTTTGAGCAATTTGACTCTCTCTTGCAAGTCAGAGTATTGGGCAATGAAGTAGTTTTCGGGGTTTATCGCGCCCTGCTTGACCCGTTTGCTTATGAGTTTGGATTGCTTTAGAAAGGAAGCTTCCAGAAAAGAGTTAAGCTGCAAGCATATACGCTTGAGCTTCGAAGTATCCAATACTGAAAGGAAATCTTCGGTGTCCAATTGTAGCAGCTTCGCCTCGTCAGAATCTACCGATATACTGGCTATAAACCGCTCTGGTGTATGCAATACCTCCCACCCTATTAAGGTGCCCGATTTCGAGGTGGTAAAAAGAGTAGTTTTCTCTTCCGTTAGCTCGTCAGTGATGAAGTATTCTAGTGTACCACTCAGTAATATGAAGCACCTGGTTACTTTAGAATGTATTTGCCCGACGAGTTCACCTTTCTGAACGGAAATCTCCTTGCCGCCCCTAGTAATAAATGGATTCGTTTTAATAGTAGAATAGATTTGTTAGATCACCTGTAATAGTATCAAACATGATTTGCTTAACACAGGTTTTATATGATCAATTGATAATATGAAACATACAGTAACGAGGTTACTTGAAGTAACCTCGTTACTCTAGCCGATTAATTATGAGATTACCGCTTCTGCTCGATGTCGGTGTGTGTATGCCTAAGCTCAATGGCGCTATGCCTCTTATCTCCTTCTGTAAGTGTCTCTAAAGCATTTTTAATTGTCATTATTTTCGGTTTTACGGTTGATTAAAAAATCTACTTCTATCTCATTCAAATAGAAAGCATTGGTCAATTTAGGTTAAGTCATACAAAAAGCCGTGTGCCGAATATACCGGCATGCTTCATGGTATTGACAGGCAAAAAACAAATAATTATTGAAACGTGGAACAGATTCAGCCCACAAATTATTTAGGAGGACTAAAGTTGGCTTGTTTTGGCTCTTTTTTCAGCCCAAATAGTGAGCTATGAGTTCTATTTGATCAAAAGTCGTTTCAAAACAGACAGCAAAGATATCTCCTCTGCGTTCCGATATGACAAATACTTGTTAGCACTAGGTTATTCGTTGGTAGAAACGACGCTTTCGATCTTCCAGCCTTGGTCAGTTTTTCTGTAAATGGCCATCCAGGCAAAGTGGGTTTGGCTAATTACCTCCTCTCCCAAATCATCATAACTAGCTACTTCTACCTGTTTATCAACGATGGTATAAGCAAGACTACCGTCATTGGAAAAGCGGATGATCGGTTCTGCCATGTCATCCCATTTTAAGAAGCGGACTGAGGAAAAATAGCGATGGTTGCGAGCAAGCGTCTCTTGATACGTCGGATGGTTGATGGAGCCTCTATTGACCGAGATGAAATCGGGAGATAACAAGTTTGCAAAAGCCACAGAATCCTTTTCAAAATGAAAATCCCTTTGTGCCTGATGCAAAGCATAGATTTCAGCTTTAGCTTGCTCATAATCAAATGTGGATGATGTAGTTTCACAACTGCTCAAGGTAAAAGCCATAAGCATAACAACTACTATTATTCTATTAAAACTAAACATATGATCAGAATACGTAAAGTGCTTATTTTAAGCTAGTTATAAAATATTGATCCAATACCGTTTTGTCTATTTCAAAAACGCTAGTATCCTTACTCTCCAGACGCGTACTACTGATCATGACTAGCTTGTCAGAGTTTGGCAAATAGCGTACGTTCAGATCAGAACCAGTGCTGTTGATGAAGGTTAAATGCACAGGCTTACTCCAGCCATTTCTGGTCTTTTGAGAAAGATATAAGTCCCCGTAATTTGACAGACCTTCATCCCTTCCAGACGATTCGAAAATGATCCAATCGGCTTCAGGACTCACTAACAAGTTCCATTCTCCTGAAGCCGCATTGATCTGTCCTGATAGTATCTCAGGGGCTTGGTAACTGCCGTCCTTGTTGCGCTTCGCCATATAGAAATCGCCCAGCCCGTGTCCTCCTTCACGGATAGAACTGAAATATAGATTACCGGCGGCATCTGTCACAGGACTGGCTTCGTAACCGGCTGAATTGGCTTCCTTGACCGGTCTAGGCTCAGACCAACCTGATTTGGTTTTGGTGCTCTTCCAGATGTCGGCACTACCGCCCTCCTTACCCGGATAGGCTCGCGTAGAAGTAAAAAAAGCCTCGTTTCCATCATAGGATATGAATATGTCCGAGTCCTTATCATCAGTGCTTTTACTGCTGAAGGGAGATAACCCAAGGTACTTCCATTCACTTCCCTGTTTGCGATATTGATGAATCTTGGATGGAGGGTTGTCCCGTTTACCCCATTCACCACTGTGCCTGGAAACAAAAACCATGGTTTCATCTGGTGTAAAAGCGATAGAAGTTTCTACCTCATCGGTGGAAAAAGCTTTGAGCAGCCTTAATGGTTGGCTAAGGACTCCAATCTCATCCTCTATAACTATGCGCATCCGCTCCGGCATACCTCCGATGTCCAGCGCTTTTTGATAGTATCTCATCGCACGGACATGATCATTCTGGATACTTAAAAGATAGCCTAAGTAATATGGCGGCTGATAACTATGAGGTTGCTCATCATGGATCCACCTCAATAAATCGATGGCATCGCCTGTTCGTTTTTCTCGGTGTAGTACCAAAGACTTTTTAAGCAAAGCGTCAGTCGGAAAGACAAACCTGATTCCCAGCTCATTGCTTAGCGTTTGCGTTTCGCGCTCAATTGCGTTCAGCCCGTTCTTATCGTAAGCAGATATTAGCTGATTGGACCACTTTTCTTTGGCAATCAGGTGCTTCAGCCCGTTGTGTAAAGTGATAGGCACGTTGCTAAAGTGATCCTCTCCCTCAGTTACGTCAGCATATAGTTCAAGTCTCTGGTCCAGTTTTTCCTGCTTCAGCCAAGCTATGTAATCCTCATTAGCCTGAGTATTTTCTCTATCATTGGTTCCAGCGGTAGAATAGACGAATGGTTTATATTGAAGCTCGTCAAAATGATATGTCCCATACATATAGCGGTCTTTCCACCAAACTGAAGGGCTTGCTACTATGTACGCATCGAACAAGTCGGGCTGTTCTTTTAGCGCATATAGTGAGAACAGCCCTCCAAAACTATGGCCAAAGAGTACACTATAGCTAGCGTGATCAAATTCTTTCTGAATGGCCGGTTGGAGTTCTTGCGCTAGGAATTTCAGGAATTGGCTGGCACCACCACTACCGGGAAACTTCGCTTCATCATTGGTAGGTGTCATATCTCGTGTCCTTGTGCCCATATTATCAATGGCTACGATTACCACATCCGGTATTAGCTCCCATCTCACCCAATGGCTTAACGTGCCCTTCACCAATTCGTAGTTCCAATTGCCGTCCAGAACGTAGAATACCATGCTGGCCTTAGGGCTATAGGAAGGAAAATAAAGCTGAATCTTGCGATCTTCTTGCAAGATTTTAGAGTGGATGGTCATCTGCTTTTCAGCATAGTGAAGCTGTTGTGCATTGACCTGAGACACAAAGCATATGAATAGAATTACCTTGAGGTTTTTATGCATACTGGATCAATTTAAATGGTTTTAAATCTTCATTAGCATTTGGCTGGCGCGCGTTTATAACGCGTGCCATAGAACTTACGAACGCGTTGCAAACGCGCTCGATCGGAATCCTCTCCTCGAAGTCATTTCGAATGTAATGAGAAATCTATCTCTCTAATAATCAGGAAGTCATACCTAAATGACCACCTTTTGATTAAATAATCCACATCAACCGAAGAGGTTGGCGCGCGTTTATAACGTGTGCTCTAGAATCTTGCGAACGCGTTACAAACGCGCTCGATCGCAGTCTCACAAACAACTGATTAAGTTTATGCCCCGATTGGTATCCTCTCCCCGAAGTCATTTCGAATGCAATGAGAAATTTATCTCTCTAATAATCAGAGCGTCATACCGAAATGACCATATTTTGAATAAACAGTTTACATCAACCGACGTGGTTGGCGCGCGTTTGTAACGCGTGCCCTAAAGCTTGCGAACGCGTTACAAACGCGCTCGATCAGACTCACTATCAAATGATTAAGTTCACTCTCTACAATTGATGTTTGAGTAAATAAAACGGAAACTTTGATGCCGAGGATAAATCAAATGCCACAAAGCAGGGTTGAGCAGTTCAAAGTATCGTTTTGTTTCAAAAAGAGCGGTTCGTCTACCAAACCCTGTCGTTTGACTACGGCGCAACATGAAGCGTGTGGGTTTCTTTAGTTTTGAAGGAGTACATGACTAAGAAAGCGCTCATTTACCTACAGTGGCATATTGGCTTTTGGGGTATTTACCTGGCATTCAAAATATACCACGAATACGTATGGATCTATCCAAAACATGAGGATCTAGGTATACAGCAGGTGTTATTCATAGCTTCAATGAGCCAGGTAGGTGTATTGATGCCTAAAATACTATTTACCTATTGGGTAGCATTTTGGTTGTTGCCGGTCTCAAAGCGGCCTTTAGTAAAGCTGGGCCTGTTCTTCGCTGGCCTCGTAACCACGGCTTTGCTCTTCCGTCTTTCGGTATATCTTTTTGTGCAGCCTGCTCTGACCGGCGAGTTGGCTTCTGACGAGAACTTGTTTAGCCTGCCTCGCATCTCTTCCTCTATCATAGATATATTGCTAGTGGCTGGCATGGGTAGCGCATTGGTTTTATTGCACAAACAGCAGCTTGCCAGAAACAGAGAAAAGGAACTGGAAAAGGAGAAAGTGACAGCTGAGCTCACGGCATTGAGGCAGCAAACCAACCCTCACTTCTTACTGAACACGCTGAACAACCTGTATGTCTTAGCACGTAAAAAGTCCGATAGGGCACCGGACGTGATCATCAAGCTTGCTGAGCTTTTTAAGTTTATGCTCTATGGCAACACAGAAGCCTACATTCCGTTGGCCAAGGAAGTGGAATTGATCCTTCATTATGTTGACCTCGAAAGGTTACGTTTTGGTGATCAATTGGAGTTAAATCTCGCGATCGAGGAAGCATTGGATGGTTTATACATCGCACCTTTATTACTACTACCTTTGGTAGAGAATGCATTCAAGCATGGTGCATTTGAGAATATTGGTGAGAACAAGGTAGAAATCGTGCTGCAATTGGAAGATAAATGTCATTTGCAGTTTAGTGTGGTCAATTCTATCAGCACGCTTGCCAAGCCATCTGATCAGGGCATTGGCTTAAAGAATCTGGAGCGACAACTAGAATTGCAGTACAAAGCATTCTCGTTAGTCGTTACCCCTTCTGATCAGCAATATCGTGTTGATTTATCAATTGATCTAAGTGAAGAAAATCAAGTGTCATATCCTTGAA
The DNA here is from genome assembly GCA_039819065.1 of Bacteroidota bacterium. Taxonomy (GTDB): domain Bacteria; phylum Bacteroidota; class Bacteroidia; order Cytophagales; family Cyclobacteriaceae; genus JBCBSS01. The sequence goes on along the minus strand of JBCBSS010000065.1, from coordinate 29,261 downwards.
GATGAGCCGTTGGCGGCTGAGCTGCTGGCTGATTATATACAGCAGGTGCCTTATTTAGAGCTCAATGGCATCAGTAACAATGCCATCAAGGCACAAGTATTCTTAAAAGAGAACAAAGTTGACCTGCTGTTCCTGGACTTGCATTTACCCAGTATCAAAGGCTTTGAATTCCTGAAAACACTGGTTAATCCTCCAGCTGTAATCGTAACTACTGCCTACGCACAATATGCTTTAGAAGGATATGAATTGAATGTCGTTGATTATCTGGTCAAGCCGATCCCATTGCACAGGTTCCTACAAGCCGTAAGCAAGGTGTCGGTCGGAGAAGCTGATATCGCCTCAGCTTCAAAACCCATTTATTTTAAGGCCCAACGCAAAAGTGTGTCGGTCTTACCCAATGAAATTCTGTACATAGAAAGCCAACGCGATTATGTGCACATCCATCTCGACGATAGAATCATCTCCTGCAAGCAAACGCTTCAAGATACAGGGAAGAAACTGAGTGAAGAGCAATTCTTACGCATACACAAGTCTTTCATCATTGCTAAGCGCAAAATAGACTCTTGGAATAAACGGGTAGTGGTAGTAAAAGGCAAAGAGCTACCGATCGGACGGTCTTACAAAAACGAGGTGATTAGTGTATTGCAGCAAAGTTCTGCTTGATTGACACTTCTTCAGTCAAGGTCATCTCCATCCATCCATCTTAAGAATTCGGGCACTTTCACTCGACTTATCAGAATACTTTCACTGGGTTCCGGATCTAATGTCAGCTTAAGGCGACTGTTGAAGTACTTCGAGGCTCTCTGAACTGAGTTAATATGTACAAGGTGTGTACGCGATACTCGGAAAAAGTGACGTGGGTTTAATCGATCTTCCAGCTCCTTTAGTGTTTGATATATGACATACTTCTCATTTCTAATTGTGAATAGGTTAACGGCCTTATCTTCTGCCTGAAAATACGCCACTTCTGATACCGGCAAATGCTTATATGTGTCACCAGCCTTGATGGCAATTCTGTCCTTGTAAACATCGGGCTCTGGTCTCATGAGCATTCGTATTTCATCTAGCGAGACGTTTCTTTGATCAGTAGTCCTCCTTTGATATTTGTCTAGTGCCTTTTCCAGGCTATCAAATTCAAGTGGTTTCAATAGGTAATCTATACTGTTTACCTTAAATGCCTGAACAGCGTATTCGTCATAGGCAGTAAGAAATATAATAGGGACATTAATATCGACTTGTTCAAAAACCTGAAAGCACTTGCCATCCAACAACTCTATATCCGCAAAGATCAGGTCAATTCCATTAGCATTTTTCTTCAGCCAGGATACACTTTGGGCAATGGATCTGAGACTCACTACCACCTCATATCCCAAGTTGATTTGATCCAACATTTGTTTGAGTTCCTGTTGTGCCAGTACCTCGTCTTCTATAATCGCAATCTTCGTCATAGCTCAAAGCAATGGAATGTAAACTTGAAATCTACCTGCGCCACTCTCAACATGAATATCCTTTTGATGAAACTTATACTTCTGCTTTAGGTTACGCAACCCTATACCCTTGGAGTTTACTCCTTGTTTCGGTTTCAGCGGATTCCTGACCAGAATTTGAGTATTGTTTATCTCAACATCGACTATCAAAGGTTCACCTTCTAGGATTACATTGTGTTTCACTGCGTTTTCAATAAGCAGTTGCAAGGTCATTGGTACGATTAGTTTGGGGAAGTGATCGGGATCAACCTTAAGGTTAATTACCAGATCTTGCTGGAATCGAACTTTCAATAGATATATATAGCTTTCTACAAATCGAACTTCTTCTTCTAGCGTCACCAATGATTTCTCCGCATGCTCGAGTACGTACCGGTAAACCTGCGATAGCTTTCGCACAGATTCCTTGGCTCTTTGTTCGTCAAGGGAGATCAGAGAAGATAGCGAGTTAAGACTATTGAAAAGGAAATGGGGATCAAGCTGTTTCTTGAGCAGCGCGTATTTGAACTGAAAGTTTTCCTTTTTTAACCACTCATTGTCAAGCGCTACATCGTGTTGCCTTTTTAACTGCAAGTAGAATTCCATAGTGGTGATCAGGATAAGGTTGATAACTATACCTACTACAGCGCTGTATATGTATGCCGTAAGGTCAATCTGGTCATTACGGATGATGGCTATGATTATATTTATTAGAATGACCTGACTAGTGACAATCAAAATTGTCAAGCTTATTTCCAACAATAGCCTCTGTGGGATTTTACTCCTGATTTCCCAAGGAAACTTATCATTTAGAAAACTGATGAGGTGATAGTTGAGAAAACAAACGAAGAGTAGGTTCGGGTAGTTGATAAAGAAACTTATGAAAAACCTGAAAAACGAAAATGAGTAGGTTGGGTCGCGAAACCACCTTGAGAAGTCAATCACCAACTGAAGCCCTATAGCGTAAGTGGCTAGCAATACTAATAATTTCCATGAAAAAAAACGCTTAGTCCGAGTCCAGTGATGTCGCATACTCAAAATTCAATTTTATAGTAAAAGTTAGGCAACAAAAACAAAACCCGATCTTCCTCAACGGCATTATTGACAAAATTGAACTCATAGCCTTGAAGCTGCTCATTTAAAGTGGCATTTTGAAAATCCAGGCCCCAGGTGGCGGTACTTTTTGCTTTGTTGATCTTGTAGGTAATGCCGGCATTGATCCATAATTCAGGATCGGACTGCAAACTGTATAATCGATCGTAATCTAAGACAGCTTCTTGTTCTATCTGGCTTTCCACAGGCAAAAAGGGCGTTATGCGTTGACCTCCCATGTAGGTTACATTGAAATTGATCCCTAACAGGTTTAGCTGATTCTTCTTTCGTCGGGTAATCAAAAACTCTTTCCCCGCTGTAATAGTGGACAAATACCCCCTATTGAAAAGTGTGTTTCGCTCGATTCCATCTCCTCCTGTATATTTAGAATCGTAGAATGAGGCTGTCAGTAAGTAATAATAACCTTTGTTAAAAGATCGCTCCAGGCTTAAATCGATTCCCATATTTGTACCAATTCCATCGTTAGTAAGTTGGGCGTCTAACTCCCAAAGCTGGGTGTAGTTGGCAAACGAGTAAGAGCTATCAGGTACTACAGGGATATCAGAAAGGCGCTGATAATAGCCTTCTACCAAGAATCTCAGGCCGTCGGTGATTTGATAGTCGGCACTCAAAATGAAGTGATTCGCTTTTTTCCTCTTCAGGCTTTCATTATTACGAATTTCACCTGACGGCGATTCATAATCGAAGAAATAAACCTTAGGTTCCTCCCTTCTACTGTGCAAACCATATCCTAACCCGAAGGTAAGTTTAGATAACGCTTTCCAACTTAATCCGGCACGTGGCTCTAAAGTAGTTTCTTTATTGATTTCGAAGTGATGAAGATTAAGACCAGCTTGCATGCTCAGTCTGGGAGAGAACTGAAATTCTGATTGGGTATAGACTTGAACGTTATAGGTATTCCCTGAAGTATTTAAAAACTCAACTAATTCTGCTTGAGGCTCTTCAGCTTGCAGGGCTTTATAATCAAAAACCAAGTAATCAAGGATAACACCTGTGGTACTATTGAATCGATTGGAGAATTGGTGATTCAGGTTCGTAGTGGCGGTAAATTTGGTCTCTCGACTCTCAATGTCTGTATAAGGAGATAGCGATCCGGTATTGACTGTATCACTATCAGGTTCAAACCAATTGGATATTGATTTATATCCGTTGGTAGATACGGCCAATGAGCTATTAAGGAATGACTTTTTACCGATCTGAAGTCGGTGATTTACCCCAACAGCGGCCATATCAAAATTAATATCGTCTTGTTGGAAATCACTTTCAGTTTCCCTTTGATCAATTTCCCCATCCTCTACTTCATACTCCCCAAAAGGTGTAAAGATTGAGCTTAGGCCTCCTATTCCCCACAGAGACAAGGTGCCGAGTCGCTTGGATGGTAGATTAAGCTTGAAAGAAATGTCCTGATAGTCAGGTTCAACACCACCGGCCAAACGACCATAGTAGCCAATAAACCCATGTCGGTAGTTAACGAGATATGAGCTTTCAGAACCTGGCTTAAATGGCCCTTCTATGGCCAAGTCCGCCCCCAAAACACCCAACTGAGCCGTATACTTGGTTTCATCGGTTGAACCACTACGGAAATTGATATCAAAAACACCGGCTGTTGCATTTCCGTATTCAGCTGGAAATGCGCCAGTCAGAAAGTCAGAGGTGCCTAAGACATTAGCACTGAAAATGGTGATGAGCCCTGCTCCGGCCAGGTTGCCTCCACCAAAATGAGATGCCCCAGGCACTTCCACACCTTCTATACGCCACAATACATTGACTGGAGAATTACCTCTTATTACCACACCATTATCTTGTGGGTTTCCGAAAGTAACCCCGGGAAAACTGTATGCTACTCTTGAAGGGTCGCTTAGTCCTCCGGCAAACCGCTGAGATTCTTCTAAAGAAAATGACCTGGCACTGACTTTGGCTATTTCATTGAGCGGGCGTTTGTCACCGGATGTGGTAACAACGATTTCATCCAGATTTTGTAAGGAGATTTTCATTGCCACATCGAGTACTAAAGGCTTGGCAGTGGTGACTAGCATCCCACGGTAGATTAATGGTTCATATCCGACATATGATATCTGAATATCCTGCCGACCAATAGGAACATTTTTGATTTCATAAAGGCCATTTACATCCGAAATAGCGCCTATTAATGGATCACTTCCTAATATGGTAACGGAAGCCCCAATAAGTGACTCACCACTAGATACATCTGTTATTTTACCTTTTATAGCTTGGGCTAGCTTTTGTGCAAGTAATGCAGGACAATAACATCCAATAATCAAAAGCAATAGAATACCTCTTCTCATCTCGTTGATTTTCAGCAAATCAATGAGGCGAGTAAAGATTTTAAAACGAAATAGAGATGGAGTTTAGAATGAACTTACTGAACCCCAAATATTAGAGGATGAGAAACTCAATCTCCTAAAAGGTAAGGCCGGGGCCAATTCGGTTCCCTGGCAAAATTCCAGCAATTGTACAGGTGGTCAAATCTGTATGGTTTATGCCACTTTTAGTTATCAAAGGCCTTCGCTGTCTTCAGGATTACATCTTTTCTTTCTTCTAACCACTCCAATCTCACCTTATATCCAGAGCGGCTGAGCGTTACGATAGGAGGCGCATCGCCTTGTGGCCCATAAACCAGGCCGTCATACTTCACCAATGCTAAGAGTGCTTCTTGCCTTTCCGGTGTGAGGTAGACTTTGCCGGCTTCCTTATCTACGCTGTCAGCCCACACTTTACGATTGAATTGATCAGAATCCGTTTGAATGGGGCCTTTGCCTTGCAATGCGCCTTTCTTTCCGGCAATGAAGCCGTTCGGTACGTTACCAAAGATTTCTGCCCAACCGTAGAATTCTACCAATTGCTGGTTACTGGCCCTACCCGATGCCGGGTTTCTGCCTATGGCTGAGCCCATTTCGAATACGCGACCATCTATGCCCCCGAATACGACTGGGTAGCGCCCTTCTTCATGAGTGAGGCTATTTTGAGATGCAAATGCCGCCCAAACCCGTTTGATTTTCATTTTATGGCGGACAAGGTAAATGATGGGCAAGGCGAAAACTGCCAATAGACCCAGGCCTATTAAAACGGCCATTAATTCTTTCTCAGACATAATTCTTTCAGGATTAAGTGAAAAACAAGAATGGTCGGTTGCTTAGAAAGTCGATTGTTGAATAATATAGTAAATTATTCAGTCAGTTGCAGGTTTTGATTTTCAGGGTTGTCGTATAGCCAGATAGCCTTTTGTGGTTGAAATCGAATCAAACCATGTTTAACAAAAGGAATCATTCTGGTGGCATGATCACATTGGCTGGTATTTTGTGTAGGGTAGGCATTAGCTAATAGCTGCTTGCGCAAGGATTGTATACTACTTCCTAGTCCAATTTAATATCAATTCTTCGCCGCTCTCGATGTTTATCTCTTTGGTTTGCATCATATCAGGATCTAACGAGAGTATTTCCAATCTATCCGTCGTCGGGACCGTTATGCCTAGTTCATCGCAAACTAAAGATGCATCAACACGAGCCATAGGGTCCTTACAGGTTTTGATGATGGTTTTTATGAACTTACCTTCAGCACCTTCTAGCTCCCATGAACCTGTGAGTTCAATGTGATATAAATTTAAACCATCTAATGTATAAGCTTGGGCGGTTTGCATGAACCCTTCTGCATCGGATCCGTTCCAGGTACTATATATTTTGACACTCACTCCTTCCACATCTCTGATCAGTTCAGTTTTCCACACCATAGACACCAGGTTCCTTCTTATTTCAAGCTCTTCCTTTTTATTCTCTACTTCTGGCTCTATAATATCAATGATCTTCATTAATTCTTCGAAATCCTTCTTGTCCAGCATTCTTATCACGTCATCGTCCAATTCCAGTACTTCTCTACCTTCAAAGATGTCTTTGCTTTGCTCTACGTCATGTACATAGCGCTGATCATAACCAGACTCCTTATATCTTATCATTTGCAGACCATGAATTAGCCTTAAGTTATCAAGCCTTTTTTGTTCACTCATTATTTCTTTGAGTGATAATTGAAAGCCGTATTCATTAGAACCGTCTATTACACTTTTTTTGCAAGAGCTACAAAAGATTATTATCGTGGAAAGAATGATCAAGCAATAATGCTTCATTGTGGGCGTCGTTTTGGGTAGAACATCTAGTTTAAGTAAAACCGCATCTATGTCAAAGTATTTGAGACTTTTTTAGCGTATAATGGGCGATGTCATTTCAATAAGATTTTTCACCTACCATTTTATATTGTATCAAAGAATCGTCTGCAAAGCTTTTACTAAGCTCAAATTATCAAGACTCTGATTTTTGGCTCATTCAACTTCAGGTAGGACAACAATACACTTCTTCTCAGTTTCAACTTGTAGATGTGGTAAATCGAAAGTTATAAACAGACTTAGATCGCGGCTGAGCAGCTTTTGGCCTTACATCAGAATATTCTGCTTGGCTTCTATCGGAGGTGGCAGGTCTTTTTCGCCCAGCATCTCCCGTAAGTCGATCTCTATGGTTCTACAGAGTGACAGCATCGGAATGTCATTGGCCATACCCTGAAAAGGGTTTTCAGAATAATCACCCACCACTTCCATCATCACGTAAATCCAACCCACCAAGGTGGTGATAGGAATAGCTATCCAAAAGCCTAATTCACCTACTTTGATCAACTCGGGCATCAGTGCAAATGGAAGTAATAGAATAAAAATACCCACGAAATAGCGGCTCATGTTAGCGTATTGACGAGGTAACGGAAACTTCTTGATGCGTTCGTTCTTGCCCTGATGTTCGTAGAAGCTTCTCAGGACATTCTCCATTTCCATATGTCGGAAATCTTCAATTAGCCCTTCTTCCCTGAGCTTGGTCAAGTCACGTGATTGCTCGTTAATGATCTGTGTGGCGGTATTCACACTGCCCACCAATCGATCGTGTTCTTCTGCTGGCAGAAAATGCTTCAATTCTATGCGTGTCACTTCATCATCGACCAAACCAATACCAAACCGTTTTTGATAGAACCGCGCTGTTCTAGCGACATGTCCACCCTGGCTGGCATGCTCCCATTGGGTGGGTACTAATAACTGACTTCTGTGTGCATACAACCAACCGATATGCCGGTAAATAAGCCTTCTCTTCACTTCTAGCATGTCATGATCACTTAATTTGACTGAAGCAAACAGATTGGTGACAAAGCCGTCTACCATCATGCCCCAAGCGCGGCTGTCATTCACAATCGCTCCCCAAACTTTGCGGGCCTCCCACATTCTATCGTAGGCCTGATTATTCTTGAAGCCAACATAGAACGCCACCGCCGTACCGATAACGGATACCGGCAACCAAGGGATCACCACGTTCAGAATATTGTAATAGTATAAAGTGGCAATGGAACTCGACAGTATTAAGAGCCAAAACACGTGAATGGCAGACCATTTGATCAGGTTAGCAAGACTGATTCCTTTGGAGACGATCATAATAATAGATTATAGAACCGTCAATATGTTGAAATTTTTTCGATATTCTATTCGTTGGCCGGGGAAAGTTTGGGGTAGTATTTTCAGCCTCAGGAAAAAGTAACTAGCGCTCATTTTCCGACTCCTAATTGATCGTATAAGCCATCCCTGACACGTCTTGCGATAGGAACAAAGTATAAGTCAAGGCCTCTGGATCTCTCGGAAAAGTCTTTTACAAATGCAACACTGCTTGCTTTAAGGCCATACTTGTCATGTCTTTTTGATGGCTTTTCAATTTTGGGCACTTTTCCCCAGTCTGAAATTTTAGGGCTGTCCGACCTAATCTGATTGACGATCAAAGCATATTCTTTAGTTATCCCTCTCAGATAGTCCTCCATCACGCCTAAAGGTTCTTTGACCCATTCTATGCCTTTGATGATTTCAGCTTCATACTTCAGGCTTTCAAAAGCAAGTTGATGCTTATCCAACGCTCTCATCAATTCATTGTATTCCTTCCAATGTTCGATAAGTCTTTGTTGCAGTCCTTCATCTGTAAGTTCTTTGCCATGGAAAGTGCCAAAGTATGTTTCCGCCTGTCTTTGGATATTCTTAACGTTGTTATACTCAGTTCTTAAGGCCTTCACAAAATCCCTTTTTTCTTGCTCTTTGGTTTGTTCTTTATCCTTAAGCAGGAAATACCTTCTTACTGCCAAGGTACCGGCTATGGCCAATAAACCTTTTGCGACAGTATCATTGCTCTTGATGAAATCAGAAATCAAAGGCCATATTGCTCCGCTGATCAATATGGCAACACTGAAAATACTAATAATTGCCAAAGAACCTCTAGAAGTTTGCCATTGCCCCTTTAATCCCCTACGCCTCTTCTTCGGACGCTGACAGTACTTGTTTATAATCTCTTCTTTCTCTTTTTCCTGGTCGGATGAAGTAGTTCCCATTTAGTATTGGTCTTAAAGTAAGTGGTTGGTTTTTAAAGTATTCGTACATAGCAATCTAGCTCGGTTTGCATCAATAGGAAATACCTGAGCCTAGATATTTAGATGACAGACTAATTGTATGATGATTTGATAAGATGATGGGATGGTGATATGACGTCCAGTATCATAGATCAAAGCTATCATTTCGAGGAACCTGCCTTTGCCGGCAGGCAGGCGAGAAATCTCACTCGAATTGGAGGGCAAAACATTGAAGGAGAAAGATTTCTCTCTACGGTCGAAATTGACACGATGTGGCAAAGGTAATTTTAGCTTCCAAAGCACTGCAAAGCAATTCAGTGTTCTGTCAAGTGTTTCCATGGGTATACGAATTGCCAGATGGAAAGAATATTCAGCTAGCGCGAAAGTTACTTTCGTGCCTTTAACATAGCGCCGTGAAACCAATTTCTAATTCGAAAATCGTAACTCTTCGCGACTGGATTGCTCCGCCTCCTTTGTCGCTGCCTGTCCGGCCTCTGACGGATCGCAAGGGAATGACGCCCGGCTAAGAGAGCAGCTTATTTCTATGTATTTCTATTTAATTCTACATATTTCTAGCTGCTCATAGCTATTGGATTGCTTCACCCTCCTACGTCGGGTTCGCAATGACACCCAGAAGTCAAGTCTTTCGTCTTTAGTCTTTCTTCTTATGTCTCAAACCTCTACTCCATATTCACCCTCACTCCTTCCGAATGACTGCTGAATTCCGGTGCGTACATGCATTGAATGGTGGTAATTCCGTTGGAGAAGTTTCCTTTCTGAGATACCCTCAAGTCATATTCGAACACATAGGTGCCTTTGGGTAGATAGCCCATGAAGAAGTTGGTGGCTAAATCCCTAGGGCTTTCATAGTAATGCAGGCCATCCTGATATTTGTAAGTGGACAGTGTGGATACAGGCTCAAAACCGGCCGCACGCATGTCTTTGAGGTGGACATATTCCATATCTCGGTCTACTCTCAATTCGACCCTTACCTTCACTAAATCACCTATTTTGAGCGAGGAGCTTTTATCTACAGGAGTGATAACAGGCCCTCTATCGGTGTTCTGCTGAATAAACAGGCCTTTCTTTATTTTCAGTGGTGTCTCAGCTGGGGTGATTTTATCCAACTGCTCGAAGTACTGCCAATAAACCGACCCCCATGCTACGCCATCATCCTTTTTCGATACTTTGACTTTACCCATCTTCTCAGAAATTTCTCCTGCTTGCCAAGCTGTTTTGAAATAGCCGGTACCAGCTTCTACTTTAGTATCTTCAAGCTGAGTGGGGTCGATAACCTTATTACCTATAGTCACCTCAACCAGGTCGGTACTAGCCAACGCATCTGCACCTCTTAGCAGCAAGGCGTAGCAGGCCTCAGTGGTAGCTTTGGTCGTTCCCCAATCCTGTGTTTGCTTTTGCTTGAGTAGCCAGACCTTCAGGTCTTCTACAGATTTGACATCCTTGGCAACCTCCTCATATACCTCAATCATCAGTGCCTGTGTCTCTATCGGCGCCTGATACCAATAATAGCCGCGATCGTACTTCCAATACATGCCCATCTCTTCAGCATGTAAAGCACGCTCATTGAATGATTTGATTATCTCAACCGCAACGGCTCTTTCACCAAACTTGTTGAGCGCCAGGCAGGCCATTGCTTGCACAGATAAGGTATTTTTCGTCCAGTACTTTTTAGCTTGTCCAAGGAAATAGTCAAAGGCTCTTTTACTCTTCCCCGCATACGTCACATCCTTGAAGAAGCTTCTCATGTACAGGTATTGAAAATGAACCTGTGAAATGTGTCGATTATCCATATTGATCTCACCTTTCTTAGCCAAGCGCAGTAGTCTGTCGTGATCTTTCTCGATCTGTCTGTCCAGGAACGTAATGCCTTTGGTAACCATCGTCCAAGTAGCCGCCTCCTCACGCACCGCTCTTACTCCCAAATGATCGAGATGCCCCATACCCGTAATGATGTGCTGTGTCATATACCTATCCTCCGGCATACCTGCAAACCAGCTAAACCCTCCATTTGAGGTCTGTGCTTTCTGCAGCTTTGCTAATGACCTCTCCTGCTCATTCGCCATTCTATTAAGATCAAAAAGCAATCCTACATTGCGCTTTCTCTGGCTTTCGTCCTTGGCATGAAGCACCCATGGTGTCTCTTCCAGCAAGGCCGATTTCAATTCCTGATTTTTCTCCAGGTTGGAAAGTAAAGCATCTGGCTGAATGTTTTTCCAGGTATCGAATACACGCTTGATTCTAGGGTTTGAATTTGAGATATGCGTTGCCATGCTATTGGCATAGAACCGGCTGAAAGTCTGCTCCGCACATTCGTACGGGTACTCCATCAAATAAGGTAATGACTGGATGGCGTACCAGGCCGGATTAGACGTAAATTCTAGGGTATAACGATGATGACGCAGTGTCTTGGACTTGTTCTTAATCAGTTTTTCAAACCGGAACTCTTTGGTTTGATTACCTCTGATAGGCAATGGCAAGCTCTCCGTTACCAACATGCTATTGGTCACAACGGGTAGTGTCATCTCCTCACCATCAGAGAAGTCGCCCGCTTTGGCTACAATGCGGTAGTTGACTGCCTGAAGCCCTTCTGGTATTTCGATGTCCCATTCCAAGTTACTACTTTGCTTTGGCTTCAAGCTAAATGACTGCACCTTGGTTTGGTTTTTCATTAAGTCATCCACTGACTTCATAGTGAGCGCATCGAAAAACTCAAGCCTCGCCGTTCCCAATAATTCCTCGTCCACGAGGCTGCTGATCTTTGCTGAGAATTTCATGCTGTCGTTTTCCCTGAAGAATCTCGGTTGGTTAGGCACCACCATCAATTCCTTTTGAGTAACCAATTGATTGTAAGCATAGCCAGACTTCAAATCTTTGGTATGCGCAAAGCCCAACATTTTCCAGGTAGTCAGTGCCTCGGGAATGGTGAATTTGATGATGATTTCTCCCTTTTCATTGGTTTGTAAGTGAGGATAAAAGAAGGCTGTCTCATTGAAGTTGGTTCTGACTTTTACTTGAGAAAAATCCTGTTCCTCGGTCGATACCTGGTTCGGCTCTGGTGAAGGCTTAAGGTCAGCCACACCATTAAAATCCGCTTCTATCTCTTCTTGGTCAGCAACTTCCTCGGCAAGCACTACATCTTCAACCGGCGCTGACGCAGCCATCGATTTCCTCATGATACTTCTTCCACGCTCCCCTCCATAGCGATAATAATCATAGTCAAACCAGTTGAGATAAGGGTATGAAGGGGAATTGTACGCCTTGTAGGCATAGTCGTTCCACCCATTGGTATAGGTGTTTAAACTTTCAATAGTAAAGCCATTGCTACTTTGCCAGGCGAGCTGTCCATAATAAGCATTGTAGAAATAGGCCGAGAAGTTATTGGAGCGAAACTCATCTAATGATTGGTCATAGAGGGTAGCCACCATTTCAGCCGCGACCTTATCCGCCTTTTTGCCCTTCACGATGATTTTCCATTCTTCCTCTTCTCCTGGATTTAGCTTGTCTCGAAACGTTTCAAAAGACACATCCAATTCCTTATTGGTGAATGGTACATTGACCGTTACCTGTTGGGCGTACAACCTGTTGTCCTTCACAAAAGCATAATGCGCGAATACATTACCGCGGTAGTCTTCTTTGATGGGTATCTCGATGTTTTCCTTTTCATTTTTCAGGGTCAGCCATTTCTTTTCTACTATGCGGCCATCATGCTCCAGTTCATACAATAGCCTTACACTGGGCTCGGAAGTGCCCACATAGAATGAGGCCGTTTCTCCTGGTTCCGCGGTTAACTTTTCTCCTGTAAAAGCATGAATGGCCGGAATAGAAAGTCTCTTAGCTGATCTGGACAAAACTTCAAAGTATGCCACCTCTTTTACCTCTTGTCCTTTATTATCCTCTGATTGTATCTCTAGTACATAAAGACCACTCTGCCAGGACTTTAAATCTTCTATCCTAAAGCTCTTTTCATCCTGCGTATTAAAATTGGTTGTGAAAACTTCTCCGCTTCTTTCCCACTTGTACCTGTTGTTTTCATCTTGGTATTGGTCATGGGGGAAGTACGAATAGTATTCCTCTTGACTGTAGATAGTACGATCTGCCTGCGCCCATAGCCGTTTTCTAAAAGCGCGGTCAGGCATGTCGAGACGATAGATTTTTATGCTGCCTTTTGCAGCTAAGAATTGCCCCGATTGGTTAGTGGTCTGAATGGCGAATTGCTGCTCCGCCGATATGGCATCCTTATCTATTGTACCAATGTCGACACCCACACGCAATGATTTATAGCCAGCCGCCATGTAGGTCGATGAGCTGTGCGTTTCACCGTTAATATCTGTCACATCGGCATAGATGGTATAACTGAATGTAGGATCTGAAGCTGGATCAACTGATAGGTCTGGCAAGGCATCAAACTTGATTTCAAACTTTCCACTTTCGTTCGATTGTGTTTGACCACTAGTGATTTCCATCTCCGGTGAGGTGGGATAATAACCCCACCTACACCACCACCAAAAGGGAAAATTGGCCTGACGTACAACACGGTATTGCACATTGGCACCATCAATCTGAACGCCGGAATAGGCCGTGGCATATCCTTCTACCGTGATCTGGTCATTCAGTTGAAAGGCACCTTCTACCGGATTGAACCCGACGTAGAACTTGGGCCTTTTATATTCTTCCACCTGGAAGGTGATATTCCCACTGCCATCGGTAGTATTGATCTGCATTTGTCCGGTTAAGCCACTGGACGGAGCGGTGAAGCTTCCACTAAAAGTCCCGTATTCATTGGTTTCAACTTCCAAAGTTGCCTGAACCTGATAATTCACATCCCTGAGCTCAATACTGGTAAGATAATTGGGCTTGATCTTGGGTGTCTTCCGGTCTGGATCAACGACCAAGCCTTTGAAATAAATTGTTTGCCCAGGCCGATATATAGCCCTGTCTAGAAAGAAAAAAGTTTGTGCTGTCCGATCATAATCCCGATGTTGATATTGACTGATCGTGCCTCCATAGCGGTAGCCTTCAACAGGTTCAGTGCTATTAAAATCATTGTCTTTGACAAATTCGACAAAGAAGTTATTTCTATCCTTACTCCTGATGTATCCGATTTTAGTATAACCGTCAGTATCGCTGGTATAGCTACCGATCTGATCCGTTTGATATTTCTGTTTTTTGTAGTTGTAATAATTGGAAATAGCCTTTAAGGTGACGCCTTTAATGGGTTTTCCGGTAGTTCTATTCAATACGTAGAATTCAGTTTCGCCCTTACCTGTGTTCCTGTGTATATAGCTGATATTGGTAACCACCGTAAAGGCGTAAGCCATTCCATTCTTAGCAGGGACAAAATCCTTGTGATGGCTGAATAACACCATGTACTCTCCCACCGGAAGTTCATCTATCTTGACTTCTACACTATGCATCTGATAATCGCCGTCATCGGTCAATTTGAAACTGCCGGTCTGAACAGGCGACTTCTTGGCAAAATCCTTAATGAACTCTTCCTCCCTATCGATATCATAAGTCTTGTCGAGCTTCTCCCTCAATGCCCGCACACTTTTCCTGTCCGTTTTAATAATTCTGTAGTAGAGCTCATTAATGTTCTGATATTGAACGAATACCCTGAAAGGTGCTTCTGGTACATTTTGCTCTTCTATCGTTACCTGTAAGTTCTTGAGTTTGATATCTTCCTGTAGGTTGAAGCACGCCTTGGCGCCATCCGAATCTGGAAAACGGTCAATCGCTCCCTGACAAATCTCAATAGCACGTTTTAGATCCCATTTATGATCCTCAGAAATCAAGGGCTTGTAGGAGCCAGCCGTTTGCTGATAGGTTTTGGCGATTTCCAACGTTACCTTTCCCACAATAGGATGCTCTATGACACGCTCTTCAAGGGTTTCTAACGCCTTACGGTAAAGCTCCTCAACATCAGGAACAGTCAAATGACTTTTCACAAATGCCAACCTTTGTAAATCAAGTTCTACCAAAGCTGCCGGATCACTATCGTTCAAATGAAATAGCGTCAAATCCTGGTAAACTTTCAAAGCGCGAAATTTCATGGACAATTCATCCTGTGTTTCAAGCGTCAACTTGGAAAAGCTTTCAGCATCGCTGAGGTATGCCGCATTATTAAGGGTGAAAGCGTAGGACGGTTTGATAAGCCCAGGCTCTTCAGAAGCAAAGAATGAGACGGCTCTAAAGGCTAGAAAATCGTAGAGTGTAGTACGGTAACTTAAGCCAAGTTCGTTACCACCTTCATAAATCACTTTGAAGTCTTCAAGAGCTTCTTTTTTGCTCTGATCTGTCGAAGTAAGGCTCAATTCATACTGTTCTAGTGTGGTCTTAACAATCTTCGCCAAGCTCCAGGTAGCTATGTCAGCGTCATCGAAATTAACCGTCTCGGTGCGATTTAGGAAGGTGTATCTATTGTGATTATAATACTGCCAATACATTTCCCCAAGCATAGAATGCAGAATAGGTTTGGCTGGAAAAGAAGCGTCATCGGCTTCCTTTTTTAGCTTATCGAGGTTTTTAATGAAGGCGTTCTCTTCTTTGTAATCAACAAACTTAAGCTGGTGGATTACCGCTTTGATCAATTGACTAGTGTTTTCTTCATCTTTCGCTGCTGCGTATATTTCATTCACCACCTTTAAGGCAGATTCAGGAAGTTGTTTGCTTTCAAATTGTTTTACTTCACTCCAGGCCTTATCATAATCAAATGCTATCATAGGTTCAGGGTTGTATTGGGTGGCAAAAAATATAGAACTAAAGATTAGTCCACATATTAAGAGTGCTTTACTCATGTCTGATTCATTTAGATGCTACAGCGAAAAACAGAAACACATTTACCGATGGTTTCTAAAAACGAGATGCACCCATTGTCAGTATTCCATAATCAAAATGAAATTAATCTTTACGGTTGCAACTGTCTCTTTCCTAATTCAAGTGTAGCGTAAAAGTCACTGGTAATAAAGATAATAAAGAGGTGGTATGTTATCACTTAGTTGGAGTCATTTCGAGTGTAAAGAGAAATCTATCTCGGTCAAAACTTCGGTTCTGAACCAGATAAATCTCTCCAATGAGTATTATTCAACAGGGATGCCATTGGAGACAACTCCAACAGCGGCATCAAAGAGATTGTCTGGATAAACCAGACAATGACGCACTGAAGAACATTCATCCCGTGCAGCTGTGCGTCTTACACGCATTTATTTAGTTTAGTCATTTGTTAGGATCTGCCTTTGCTGGCAAACAGGCGAAAAATCTTACTCTTTTGAAAATGAGCACTCTGAATAGAGTTAGATTTCTCCTAACGTCGAAATGACCCGTTTTTCATAGTCTCTTTATTCGCATACATCTAATACCGCCCCATCCTTTTTAAAAAACCTTCTTTCTCATCGCCTTTTTTTCGCCGTGCTTTTTCTTCTCATCCAGGCGTTTCTTACGAGAAGCTTTGGAGGGTTTGGTGGCAATACGTTTCTTCTTTTTGGCAAAGGCTTTGGCCAATAACCGGTCTAATTTCTTGAAGGCGATTTCCTTGTTTTTAACTTGGGATCGTTTGCTATCGGCGGTGATGATAAGCTCATCGTCGTTGGTCAGTTTGGTTTTATTGGCCACTCGGATCATTTCCTTTTGCACATCGCTCAGCTTAACCGAGTTGCTTATGTTCCATTTCAAGATCACTTTCGTTTCTACCTTGTTGACATGCTGTCCGCCGGGCCCACCGCTTCTAGCGGTAGAAATCACTATCTCACTTTTAATATCGCTTACTTTGGGTCGATCCATAAATCAAAAGTAGTGGATTTTGACAAGTAGTATGTTGGTTTAAGCCCTGATTGGATGCTGCCACCAACAAGCCATATTGCAGTCTGCGGTATTGAAGACAACTCCATCATGAGACCAGATACTTGGCTTCAGTACTAATTTGAAAAAAGTGCCTATGAGGCGAGCTGGTCAATTAGCATGCATCGACTTCATGGCCAAGATGTCTGCGACCGTTTCGAAATAATTCCAGGCTTCTACTTTATGTAGCGTCTTGAACACAATAATAGGATGACCAGTCTCATCCTTTACCTTAGCTTCACATAAGCCCTTAT
Organism: Bacteroidota bacterium; assembly: GCA_039819065.1. Classification (GTDB taxonomy): domain Bacteria; phylum Bacteroidota; class Bacteroidia; order Cytophagales; family Cyclobacteriaceae; genus JBCBSS01. The sequence continues at coordinate 12,148 of JBCBSS010000065.1, read as the reverse complement.
TGATATCCAAACTGATAGTATTCCCATTGATGGTTTCTCGAATTACAACCATACCTAACCCCTTTTTGTTAATTTAACCTTGTCCATTCGAGGTTGCTTCAAAAACTGGCTTTTCGATCCCTACATGTAAGAGTAATCTTTAAGTGGGCTTCTGAAGATAGCCTCATTAGTGCTGCCCTAACTGATATAATATCATCTAAAACTAAAACACATTTAAAAACAACCGGCATATTTCACTTGTTTGAATAGGTCACTAAGTAATTTTCGTATTACCAGTTAAGTCAAAATATTTGATATGCACCTGCTCTTCACCTTATTACTATCCCTTGCACAGACCACCAGCATTTATGACATCAAAGCAGAGGCTATTGACGGCACCATAGTCGACTTTGATCGGTTCAGAGGCAAGAAACTGATGATCGTTAATACAGCGTCCAAATGTGGGTATACACCACAATACGAGGATCTTCAGAAGCTTCATGAGCTGTATGGCAATCAATTGGTCATTCTGGGTTTTCCTTCTAATAACTTTCTAGGACAAGAACCTGGAAGCAACAAAGAAATAGCACAATTCTGCCAAATCAATTATGGCGTGACATTTCAAATGTTCGCCAAAATCGATGTGAAAGGGAAAAATCAACATCCTCTTTACCGTTGGCTTTCCGATAAAGAACTGAACGGCTGGAACGATAAATCTCCTTCTTGGAATTTCTGCAAATACCTCATAGATGAAAACGGCCAGCTGGTGAAATTCTATCGTGCTAAAACCAAGCCTCTGGATCAGGAAATCATTGATTTTGCTAGTGCTCGATCAGGGCAATGATATTACCTCCTGGATCCTTGAACCAGGCAAGATGAGAACCTTCGTCGTCCCACGATATGCCTTTGCTATCCGTGTAAAATGGCTCATCGTATTGTAAAAACTCGATCCCTTGATGAGTCAATTGATCTACAACAGCTTCGATGTTTTGAATCTGAAAATTGAGTACGGTATTCTCCTGTGGTTGATGGTCAGGTCTACTATAAATGACCAGAGGATGGCCACCAGGAAGATAAATATGCATGAATCGATCATTCACCAATTCTACTTCAAACCCCAAAAGGTCTTTGTAGAATAGATAAGTGTCCAGCAGTTTATGAGTAGAAAGACTGGAAAAGGCAGTGGCATTATTAAGCATATGCAAAAATGGTAAAATTATCAGTACTAGGTACCAGAGATTTTAACGATTATGAGCTGCTGAAGAAAGAGCTACACAAGGAAGCCATCGATGTCATAGTGGTAGGCGGCAAGTCTGGCCCTGACATACTGGCCCAGGAATTTGCCCTTGAAATGGGCATTCAAACTCAGGTGTTTCTACCAGATTACAAACGCCACGGTAAGTCCGCCAATTATCAACGTAACCTCGAAATGATCCGTAATTCTACCCGGATTGTTGTCTTTTGGAATAAGTTATCCGAAAGCCAGTTTAACTACATCCCTTACATCAAGGAAATGAAAAGGTCGTTTAGAACGGTGTTTTACTAAGTTAAATGAAAGTGACTCAAATAATATATTGATCGTGACGACTGTCTTATTTGTTACCAGATCATAATACGGATAAGCCACTATAAAAACCTCAACTCTAATGAAAACGAAAAACTGTCCACTTTGCAAGCAAGACTCCGATGTGATGTACCGCATTCAGATTCGGAAAGGTAAAGAATGGCTCTTTGTCTGCGCTGACTGTCTTCCCTCCTGCCAGAAAAGCGATCAATACAGATACGGAGGTACCTGGAAGGGTTACAGGCATTAGATTATGATTACCTCATGTGGTCCTGTAATCTCATAGCATAGGCTCCTAAATACCCCACCCAGCCTCGATAGAAAAGAAGACCAAAAACCAGCTTATCTTTTGAGGCCATTTGCAATGACCAGATTTTTTTGGTTATTTCTGACCGTTCTATGCAGATAGCAACGAACTGCGCAATAAAACAACACAATATAAGGTCAAATAAGAGCAGTTCGAGCTAGCTATGAACGCATATTTTATTTTCATCAATAACAACACAAAAACTAATGAAAATTCGAATCATTCTATGGGCCATTTTGGCCTTTGGCTTTCATGTAACGTTAGGCCAAAAACAATCAAACTTGTACCTGGGGCAAACCCCTCCAGGCATAGTTCCTGAAGTTTTCGCACCCGGTATCATTTCCTTATCAGAACGGTATGAGTTTGGCTCTACCTTCTCCAAAGATGGCACGGAATTCTACTTTGGCGTGGATAATAATTTCAATATCCAGGAGGTCGGTCGGGTAGAAACTTGGTACACCAAGTTAGAAAATGGCGTTTGGAGCGAGCCCAAAATCCTACTCTCCCATCCCGACTTCACGCACAATGATCCCATGCTCTCCCCTGATGAATCCAGATTATACTTCATCTCTAGTAGACCACTAAAAGGCAACAAGCCAAAGGATATAGACCTTTGGTATGTGGAGAGAACCAATAAGGGTTGGTCTAAACCAAAAAACCTGGGCGCACCGATCAATTCATCTGTTAATGAATACTATGCCTCTTTTACAGCCGATGGTGCACTGTATTTTTCTTCCAATGTAGATGATCCTGATAGAGGCCGTAGAGGTTTTGATATTTATAAGGCAGAATGGAAGGATGGCGAATTCCAAAAACCGGTAAGGCTGCCCGAAGCTATTAATTCCGAATATTATGAGGCAGATGTCTATGTAGCACCTGACGAGTCTTATCTCATCTTTTGTGCATCAAGACGCGGCGGACTAGGCCAGGGTGATTTGTACATCAGCTTCAAGGACGAAGATGACAACTGGACTGAAGCCAAAAATATGGGTGCCAAGATCAATGATGCAAATCATCAGTTGTGCCCTTTTGTAACGGCAGATGGGAAGTACTTCTTTTACACTTCGAATAAGGAGATCTATTGGGTGAGCACGAAGATCTTTGAGGAGTATAGGTAGAGAAGTTTCATAAGATGTTGGGGTTACTCTCATAGAGATGCTATGATCGGCCGGGATTGGATGTCATGTAAAACGAATAATCTTGTTTGTTTGTAAGCGAACAATCTTGTTCGCTATACTAACTCATCTTTGAGGTGTAAATTCACCCACCACCCCTACAGAGCGGGAGAATGACTGGAGGCCGGTAAATTCGGTATTGCGCAAACCAACTCATTAATCAAATGATGTAATTTACAACTCAAATGAGCAAAAATAAGATCTTCCTAGCCTACCTCGGCTCTCTCATGATGCTCTTTTCTTGTGACAAAAAAGTGCATTACCTGGATACAGACTATCCGGGTCTAACTCCTGAGCTATACGCCGAGGGGATCATCAATGTAGAAGGTCGGTTTCAGCAGAATCTGACTATGAGCCCAGATGGGAAAGAGTACTTTATCACCCAGACCGATTCGGCCATATGGAGATACGAAAGGATACTACAGGTCAAAAGTTCAGGTGAGGGGCAATATGAGCTTGACACGCCACAATTTGTGAAGGATTTCAAGTATGAAAATGAATGGTTCATCGGTGAGCCGATGATATCACATGACAATAACAGTTTGTTCTTCGTAGCCGATTTCCCGCCTAACTTGTGGCAGACTAAAAGAACGAAAAACGGAGGTTGGTCTTCACCTACTAAAATGCCTGTGAGCACCGAAAAGGGTGATTGGTATGCTATGACTACTAAAAATGGCAACCTCTATTTCACTAATGGCATTGCTTATCAGTGCATCCCTAAAAACGGCGAATACCTGACAAAAGAGAAAATGGATACCCCTTTCAATACCAAAGACGTACGTGATCCAGTTATCTCTCCCAATGAAGATTATATGATCTTTGCATTAGAACGCCCTGATGGCTATGGTCAAAGCGACCTCTACGTATCCTTCAAAGATAAACAAGGCAATTGGTCTAAGGCCCATATCCTCAGTGTTTCAATCAACACAGAAGCTCTTGAATTTGCGCCTTACATATCACCAGATGAAAAGTTCTTGTTCTTCTCAAGGCGTGATCAATGGCAGAACGCGAAATACTCGAATGTCTATTGGGTGAGTTTGGAGGCGATTGAGGGGTATAGAGAAGCCACGAAGTGATATGATCCTCCCCCTAGCCCCCTTTAGAGGGGGACAAGGCCAGAGCTAAGGTTTCAGGCTTGTTTACTTATGCTTTAGCTCTGATTGGGAATTGCTAATAAGAAAGTTTGGAATGACCGTGTTATTAGTCTCATCTTCCATTCTTGAGCGACACAATCAATGAACTATAGAAATACAACCGTGGAGCCGCACCGGCCATCACAGCATTCGTGGCAGGGCTCTAAGATGGAATAAGCCTTTGCGCTAGTGCTTGGTGGTAGAAAAGAGGATTGAAAAACTGACTTATCTCGCAAGACCTTTGTGATGGCAAGATTTTTTTCGTCTCCTTTTTCATCGCTTACTTTCAAAGTTGAAGTGCAACAATTTTCTCATCCATTTTTTGAGTTATGATTTCAAATGGAGTTTTATAGTCTAGAGTTTTTCTCTCAATTCAGTAGTTCGTGAGGACCTGTCTTTGCCGGTAGGCAGGCACAGACGACGGCGAAAAATCCTCCCCCTACCCCCTCCAGAGGGGGACAAGGCCAGAGCTAAGGTTTCAGATTTAATTAGTTAATACGTTTACTTGATTAAGTATTGACTGAGGATATATAATTCGAGTGTATGCACGGCGCTTTAGAAGAAGACTAGACACCTAAGCGTCATTCCCTTGCGATCCGTCAGTAGACGGACAAGTGCCGTTGCTTCGGGAGAGACTTGGGTATCCTGCCTGGTTGACAACATGTACTTTGATTAAAGTCAGATTTCTTTTCGGTCGAAAAGACAGCCCGGTGTAATGTTCAAACCATAATTGAACTGAAGTAGGGGCAAAAAAATAACCTCAGTCAACAAGCTTAGATAACATTAAGCAACTTGACAACTGAGGTTAATATATCTAAAATGTCAGATTATTATTAGCAAGCGTGAGCGCCAGTAACACCATAAGGATCATCACAAATAAGTTGTGGTAAGCTAAGGCAACCATTCGGGTCTTGTGTAAAGTCAGGTGCACCTAAACAAACATAAGGGCATCCAGTTTGGCCTCCTTTGACCGTCTCTACTTTATTTTGACTCATAGAGGTTACAAAGCTTTGTACTTTCAGTGTTTTTAAGTTCAATTTGTCGCGTTTCATAATAATGTCTTCTGTTTAGTTAAATTAATTCACTTAAAATACTATTTTACATTAACATATACTGCTCATACCTACCTTTATTTTGTTTATGTTTTATATAAAAAAATTAAATAGGTTAATACAAAACATCCTTATACAATCCAAAATCATACTTTTTATGGGTATTTTTTAAAATTTGATAAGGACAAAATAAACATTCATGACTCCAGACAATCGAGTTATTCTATTATTTCTCCCGCTTTGTTAGTGTTTTAGTTGGAGTTATGACCGAACAGAAATGATCGCTCCACAGCCAATGGCATCAATTGATTATATCGGGTATAATCAATTGTGGATATGGTAAGATCACCCAAAGGGTTCTATCACTTATCTATGACGCAAGACCCTCCACTTTCCGTCCCAAATGAACGATAAACCTGGCTAAGTACTCATCTGTGGCATAAAGAGCCCCTTGATGGTTCATGAAAGTAGTTTGTGGCGTATTAAGATGTAATCTCTCACCTAATGCATTCGATACCGGCAACCCTAGTTCTTCGAAGAATAATCTCGTAGCGGAGTAGTCCCAAATGCTGCCACTGCCTTTGCGTTCTTTGGGAAATTTAAAGTAGCAGCCTCTTACCGATGTCATCACACCAATGGCATTACGTACACCACCAAAGTCGTTATGATATGAGATGTCAACCTTTTCATGTTCTTGTGCCCATTGGCTAATTCGGTTCTTTATGAATTCATAATATGGATCGGATAGAAAGCTTCTGTCCATGTAGAAATGTAGCGTGTCGCCTGAAGTTATTGCTGATCGAGTAAACAGCTCATCATTCAACTGCACACCCTCACCGGTGATGGCCGAATAACATAGTTGCAAGTCAGGGATATATACTGCACTAAGCACGGGGTCACCAGCTTTTGAAATTAGGGCAATGGATACGGCATAACCGGTTCTATGCTCGGTGAAAGGTAGAGTACCATCTAGTGGGTCAATGCACCAAAAATAGGCTTTGCTTTGCCTTGATTGGTCGTCTACGGCTTCCTCAGTGAGCAGTCCGAGATCGTATGTGGCCATGCTGTCTTGCAGATGATCCAGGATGATTTGCTGAGCTTTGATGTCTACTTCAGTGACCACTTGAGAAGCAATGGTATCACCACCTGCTTTGCGTTGTTGGGTGTATTGTCCATCAAACCGCGATTGGATATATTCACCGGCAGCAATAGCGGCTTTCTTAGCTATTTGGCAAAGCTGTCTTAATTCGGATATGTCGAGTGGGTTCATACTTGAAGTTCTTCTAATACCTGTTGGGTCAGCCTTTTACTATAACCATGCATCTTCCAATGACCAGGACTCCAGCCGTCAAGGAAACGGTAAAAGTCAGCCCAGGCATATTTATAAAGCGCACGCCACTCCTCTTTAACTAATTGAAAATCAACATTTTTACCTAAAGCTTGATCAAGCTGATCGAAGTAATGCTCTAGTAATTCGCCTTCATACTTTTCACAATCTGTTTCTTCAAAACAGCTACTGATGCAATAGGCCACGTCTTTCATGCCACAACCACCACCGACATACTGAAAATCTACCGCAGCCACTTCACCGGATTCACTAAAACAGAAGTTAGCCAGTTTGGCATCTCCGTGTACCAAGGTTTGGAACCTGGCCTTATTGAGGTGTTCATCAATGGCGGCCGCAGCATTTTTAAGGTCAATATTGGTCATCCTTTCCCACTCGTCCGGACGAGTGTCGAGGTGCCAGTAGGTACCTATTGGCCATAAATCTTCTGGAGATTGCCCCATGAACTGGGCATGAAAATGAGCCAACCAACTCAGGCAGTTTTTGACATCGGTCAAATTCACTGCATCAGGATGTAACCTGATATTATATCCACTAGCATCTAAATCTTCCATGATGAGTAATATCTCCTGGTCTTTTTCGAAAGTGTGATAGCATTGGGGTGTTTTACATTGTTTGTCGGTCTGATGAGCGAAATGCTGATACCAGTGCTGCTCCACCTGATAAGATTGAAACTTCCGTTGATTGGACAGCTCCGTATTCCATCCACGAGGATGATTGTTCGCTTCAGGTGGCTGGATGTGTTTGACAATGACACTAGGATACTTACCTCCTTCTAAAGTGTATCGCTTGATTTCCCCATAGCCGCTCCACAAGGTCTGCACAGGTTGCGACCCGACGATGGAAGAGGCGCCGGAGGCTCTAAGGATTTCTTGTTGCAGTTCGAGCATGGAAGGCCAAAGCTGCGGTTTTTTGAGGGGATGGGCAAGTAGGAGGCGGTAAATCCAGTAACTAGGTTACTTAAAGTAACCTAGTTACTTCTTCTCTAATCTCTACTCCAAAAACCAACTTTCATTTGACACATTTAATCCATCAATTTGCGCCTGGTGAAATTCGAGATACCCTACCCTGCCACCGAACCATTCTAATACCTCCTCTCTATTAAGCTTTGAATCCTTAGTTTCAGCCAAATGAGCGTGATAGGATGAATGTGGATAGTCTTTATAATCTTCTACCAGGCCATGTTTTTGTGGATTCAAATGGATGTAGGACACCAGTTGAGAAAAATAAGACTCTTCAGCAACTTCTATGCGCTTAAAAGGGGATTCGAAAAGTGCACCGGTTCTATCATACATCTTATTTACTGCTCGTGTATAACTCTGCATCCAACTGGAGAAGGCGTTACTTATATGCCAATATTGAGGCCTATCTTTACACTTTTTGATCACTACATCCAATGCCTCCATTGATCGGACACGAATGAGCAAATGAAAGTGATTGCCCAACAGGCAATAAGCGAAAGTCTCCACAAATGGATATACATATTTGCCGTATTGCTGTAAGAAATAGGTATAGTTCTTTTCTTCAAAAAACACGCTATCCCCGTTGATCCCACGATTAAAGATATGATAGTAGCTGTCTGGGATCAGTTGGGTTTTTCTGGTATCCATAGTTGATGAACAGTAATGAGGTTACTCGGGGCCCGATTCCAGTAACCAGGTTATTTGGAGTAACCTGGTTACTTCTTACTTCTTTACTTCCTAAGGCCGTATCGACCAAAATGTTTACACGGCCATTCCAGTAACGAAATTACTCCGAGTAATTTCGTTACTCAGCACAACCAGCATACCCTGCCCGTAATAACCTCTTCACCTCCTGATATTATGGTTTTTTCAACAATATATAATTAAAATATAATTATTACATTTTAAACTATTGTTTTGGTGCTGAGGTTAATAGAATTAAAATACGTTTAACCCAAACCAAAGACTCCATGAAGACTCAGTTACTAACTGCACTGGCATTCCTATGCGCAGTGATCACTACCCCATCTATTAGCCAGAACTTATCTTCCGAAATTCTTGTATTTCCTGGCCCTTTTGAATTCAACCTAGGCAATCCGGATTTCCGGGAAGGCACGCAGCTCGTTCCGGTGGGCATAGATTTGTGGGAAGGAAACGAGGTGAATACCATTTACTACGGTAGAACGCCTAGCGGCTCATCGGACAAACCGGTACTCGTGTTTGTGCATGGTTATGCATCTAATGCGCAGGTTTTCTTTACTGGTGAGGACAACATGTATGCAGACGTCTATCGCGATGGCTATCGCAGTGTTTACGTCTCCCTCACCCCTAACGATGACATGTGGACGAACGGCTATATGCTGGCAAACATGATCACCAGAATCAAATCGCGCTACTCAAATGCCCCCTTAGTAATGATCGGATGGAGCAAAGGCGGTGTTGATATCGATGCAGCACTGGTACACTTTGGTGCCAATAACCAGGTATCAGAGGTTTTTACCTTGAGTACACCCCATTTTGGCACCGGGATCGCTGAGTTAGCCAATAGCGAATTACTCAGTCTAGTCAATATCATATTCATGCAGGACAACGACGCCACGTTAAGCCTGCAACGCGGGTATATGAGCTTCTTTCGTTCTATAACAGATGGTAATTCACGCAACACCGTTCCTTACACCACTATTGGAGGTTGGGGCAATGGCCCACTCAATCGACTGGACATTCCGCAAGGTATATTGCACCTGATCGACGGTCCTAAAAGCAGTGGCGGCAATGATGGCGTGGTGCCTTATCAAAGCTCGATCAGGCCTGGTGCTAAAGAGCTATTCGGAGGACTGGAGAAGAAGTGGGGCTTGTTTGGCCCCTATTACGATGGCCCTGATGAAACGGATTTAGACCATTTCGAAGTTACTCGCGGAGGCAAAGTTTGGCCTTTCATAAAAAATGAGTTGAGACAATCGACCAATAGCCGCCAAAGAGTTACTAGCCCTGGTCTTCAGCAACAAGATCAGGTTGTTTCTAGTAGAATGCAATGGGCTACCGACGATGAATTTTTGATGATCAGTCCAGGTAATCTGAACCCTCACCTAATTACACTTTCTAAGGAAAAGGAACCAATCATCCTGATTAGTGAAGAAAGTCAGCCTACTACCGTGCAAGCTGATTTGGGGCAAGAGAAAAATGTACTGGCACTCGAAAACATTTTGCCGGGCAGGTATCGCGTAGACAGTAAGGAACCTGTTTTCATGATCGAAGAAAGCGGGCCGGAAATGCTGCTAAACATCAAGCGAGGGGTTTTACAACTAGACGAGAGTGGTTTACTAGATATCGAGCTGACTTTTAACAACTTAACCGATGATCAGGAAGTAGATATTGAAGCCTATCTGGTGCCTACTGTAGACCTTGATATGAGACGATTAGAACCAACTCAATTACCGCTTACCGTACAAAAAAGCGAAGATCGATTTACTTTCTATGTAGGTGCCCAGGTAGAAAAAGGCATCTATCAAATGATAGTACGCGCCAAAGGCACCAACTTCAAAAGAGACCTGATGACTTCCATAGCCATTGATGAAGTACCGGAAACCAATAAAGCCGGAGGCATAAATGATTTGTGTTTATACCCTAACCCAGCCAAAGAGATGGTAACCATACAACTCGATAATACATCAAATGAGTCAGAACTGACGGTATACACCCTCCAGGGACAGGTGGTTTATCAAACCATGATCGCACCCGGAACAAGGTCATTTCAGTGGTCGACCAACGATCAGCAAAGTGGTCTATACATCGTGGAGCTCAAGCAGAATGATAGGAAGACACATCAGAAGTTATTGATAGATAATTGATTGAATTCCCAGCTCCAGTAACTAGGTTACTTTGAGTAACCTAGTTACTTTTTCGCTCTTTCACTCCTCCCTCTTCCATACCCAACTCCCCTTCTCTACCCAATTCCCATTTTCATCTTTTCCAAAGGAAGTATTGCGATGCATATCTTCGCTGACCACAAAGTTTTCATCCTTATGATCATATATTTTGCCATTAGGGCGGAAGATCTTCATCACAGAAATAAGAGTAGAATCATTAGGAAAGGAAGTGATACCTTCCGAATAGCCATTGCCTCTATCAGAAGTAGAATGAATCACCTTCTTCTCAGTAGGATGCCAGTTGAACGTTCCCTGAGAGCTAATAACTACCGTGTCTTTTACATAGGCCACAATAGTCAAAGTCATCAGCCCCGGCAGCGGCCTTTCAAACCACAGCCCAAACGCTTTAGGAGAACGCTCATTAGACGGTTTGTAATTGGGATTTTCACCTACCCATTTACCACTACCCCGACTGAGGTAATCGGCCAGCTTGTCGAAGTTCTTCCATTCTTCTGATGTTTCTATCGGTTTGGTCTGTGCATGACCATTAAACCCTAGCGCTAAAGCGATAAATAGCATAAATACCTTCATGTTATGGTATAAGGGAAAAGTGGGGTTGGGGTTGTGTAGTGGCCGAGACGCCAGCAGCTTTGAAGGTTTCTTCTCGTAATACAAGAATAAGATATCAAAGCTGGGGCTTTTTGGTGGTAGGAGTAAGTAAAACTTTGACGAACCTTCTACACGGAGGCTCTTGAGATTGTACTTTACATCTCACTGCAAGAAATGCTCAATCTGTTCTTGGAGTTATCAATGGTAAAATGCGAAACCGTCATATACCTATGAAATAGATTTGAAGATTACTGCACTGTTGGGATGAGATAGACTAAATAAAGGAGAATATTCAAGACCGTAGTTTGTTATTCTCTAAAGACTCATCAATCTCTTGAATCGTTTTCTTCTCCCAATCACTAAATTCTTGAGGTTTATTTCTAGCAATCAACCAAGCTTCATTAAGTATTTGAGAGATTGGTTTAACAAATTTTTCGATTTGATCAAGGTGACTTCTAAGAGCAATATCTCTGCAACCTTGAATAACACTTTGAACTAACTTCTCAATCAAATCCTCAGGGAAATAATAATCATAATATTCAGGATAATCATCTGATATATGACTTTGGAAATCCTTCCATGATTTCTCCAAAACCTGAATGTCCTCATGTTCATAGCCCAAAAGATTCAATGTTTTCAAAATTGCCTTATTTCTTGAATCGTCCGATGGATGCGATACACTAGGAGAATATACAGCATTAAAATATGTGCTGTTTGTTGTTAGTTTTAAGTTAGTCCAGCCGTAAGCAGGCCCAACCAGATATGTGCCTATAATATCACATGTAAATTCTTCGATCCAACCATTTTTCCAATTTGCCTCAATCTCTTTTAGTAGGTCTATGAGCTTTCCCGATTTATTTTGATCTACTGCTAATTGCTTTTGTGTAGCAAAATACTCTGATATTTGATCAATCAAACTTCCAACTAATGAATCTGAATACTGCTTGAAAATAAGATGACCGACTTCATGATAAAGGTCAGGAAGGTTTAGTAGGTTCTTTTCCTCACCGGAAGGAACAGCTATAATTTCATAGAGCGGATGCGCCCAGTAATACTCTTCAGAGTTACTAATAGTTGTGATTATTGGGGCTAACTGTAAATTATCAATTTCATTATATATTCTTTCTATCTTCTTATTGAAGTATCGTTCTGCAG
>JBCBSS010000064.1:0-40050 GCA_039819065.1 Bacteroidota bacterium | reverse complement strand
CATCTTTTTATCTATAGGTATTTTACTGATTGCTTACCATAAAACTACCTATAGATAAAAAGATGGGAAAAAAAGCAATCTTTAGAAGGGCATTGTTATTGATCCTTTGTGCATCGTTGTACTTGGTCAGTAGTAATGGTCACGCCCAAAGCAAGAAGGGCTTTGCCGATGCATTCGACGACCAAACTGTTTCCAACTGGTTTGGTAATGATCACTTTGCCATATCTGAAAAAGAGCAGGTATTGAAAGTAACCATGAATAAACACCCATGGGAAGCTTTTTCTGTCAACCTCGACGGCATAGACTTGACCGAGGATCCCTTTTTGATTTTTAAAGTCAAGGCGTCAGAGGACCTGAAGCTTAGGGTCGATATTCACGATGAGGAGCAAAAAGACCTACACGACGATGGTACTATACACCGGAAAATTCCATCGGTAATGGCTTCGGTAGCCGGGAGCGGTGAATTTCAAACCATTTTTCTGGACTTTTCCAATACAGTTGATAGAATTCGTAAGCAGCAGGTGTCACACCTTTTATTTTATGTGAATCCCGGAGAATCATTCCAGGGGGAAATCATGATAAAGGATTTTTGTGCAGGTGATGCCACCTATAGTCTTGCGCGAGAGATGAATCAAAAAAGCGGTTCGCAGATAGTGATGATACCTAACCCGGCTACTTATAAGACACAGCTTAAACTTTACACAGATCACGGATATGATAGACTGGTTATACGGAAGCATCGTGGGCAAGTCATACTCAACCGAAAGATATCAACAACTCAGGAACATGTAAACCTCAATATGGGACGATATGAGAAGGGTGTTTACATCGCCTTACTATATGGGCCTAACAATCGGCCATATTCCACCACTTTCTGGGTAGAATGACCCAATTCTCCTTTTAAACATTTCATTATAAACTAATAACACCCGATATATGAGAAGTCAACTACTGATGCTGATGATCAGCATGGGCATGGTGCACTGTGCCTACGCCCAAGATAAAATCACCCTTACAACCTCAATGGTCGTAAATGAATCGGGCAACGGTGATGCAACATACCTGGTCGATGAACAAACCACAGCTGGTGACCCAGCTAATGGAACAGGAGGGTCTCCATCGACTTATTGGTTTCCCGGTTGGACGCCATCTTATCATCCGGCTAGCTCTTACATAGATCTTGGCGAGATTTACCAAATTGACCAGGTCTTTTTGAGGGACGTTCAAAGTACCGGAGCATTTACGTTAGCATATGGTTCTCCAGGCAGTTGGGATAGCCTTCTCACCGATAACATGGGAGGGTATCAGACCTGGAACCAGCACAATGTCGATATTCAGGCTAGATATATTCGGGTGACCAGAACCACGACAGGTGCCAATATGTCTGAAATTGTGTTGTATGGTTCGCTAGCCAGTGGAACCGATTCTATACCACCGGCAGCGATCACTGATCTAAGTATTGATTCTATCAGCTCATCATCCATTAGGCTTACCTGGACTGCTCCGGGGGACGATGATACAGTTGGTACAGCCTCCAGCTATGATATTCGTTATTACACTGACCTTATAGACTCTGCCGGTTATGGTAATGCTTTTGCATTTACCAATACCCTTTCCCCATCTACAGCGGGTAGTACCGAGTCCATTCTGATAACCGGTTTGAATTCCAGAACCAACTATCACTTCGCTGTCAAAGCATTGGATGAAGAGTTGAACATTGCGCCTATTTCTAATGTGGTGAGTGCAGAAACCAGCTTTCAAATTGGTGGGAGTGCACAGAAGATTATGTTGACCTCGGCCATGATATTAAACGAGGCAGCGCAAGATGATGCCACTAAACTGGTAGATGAGCAGACGCTAGCGGGAGACCCTGCAGGTGGTGCTACCAATATTACCACTAGCCGATGGAGCCCTGATAAGTCCATTTACTATCCAGCTTATGCGATGATCGACCTGGGTGCCATCTACCAGATCACCGAAGTGCATTTGCATGATGATAACGATTTTCATACACCTGATCCTATCACCTTGCACAAAGGGGTTCCCTTTTCTTGGGACAGCCTTTTTACCGATAGTTTGACAGGTGATAATGTTTGGAAAGCGTATCTGCTTGATTCGGTCTATACCAGGTATTTGAGAGTTGAGCTTCACGGTAGAAATACGCGGATGTCTGAAATCGTGATCTACGGCATTGCCCAGGATTCACTCAATTATAGCATTCCGGATGTCACGGCCCATTCCCGTCCTTTCATGGACGAGTTTATCGGCATCAATGCCTTTGTAGATGATCCTATCGGTAGAATGGAAGCTGTAGGACACGTTCGTGAGTATCATGATTGGATGTGGAACGAAGGCAATCATAGCACTTCCTATCCCGGGTATCCCAATAACGAGAACCGGTTCAATCCGAGTGCTTCCGACTGGAAATTTGACGAATTATACCGGAACCTCGTGGACCTAGGGATAATGGTATTCCCAGATATCAAGCGCAATGTACTTTGGCTTACTGGGTTTAATTATAGCCTGTTGGATAATAAACCCATTTCTAGTGGAGATGACCCCGAACAGCCTTCATCATATGTTGAGCACGCGGATCAAATGTTTCAGTATGCAGCCAGGTACGGCAATATAGCCGTGGCAGATGGTCTACTCAAACTAAATACAGATCAGCAAAGACTTTCTGGTTTGGGTTATCTCAATTACTATGAGAACTGGAACGAACACGATCGCTGGTGGCAGTACCGAGCGGATTATTTCACGCCCTATGAATATGCTGCGATGAGTAGTGCCGACTATGATGGACACCAAGGTGCTATGGGGAGCACAGTGGGGATAAAAAATGCCGATTTTACCGCTAGAATGGTAATGAGTGGCTTGGCAAGACCTGATCTGGATAACATCAAGGCCATCAAACTTTGGGCTGACTATCATAGAAATGGAGATTTTCCTCTTGATGTGATCAACTTGCATCACTATAGTAATACCAGTGGTGTGCAAGGGCAGGGAACTCAGGGTATCAGCCCAGAAGATGATGATTTGAAAGGCCGCATGAAAGTTTATGTGGATTATCGGGATCGTTATTTACCGGGCAAGGAAGTTTGGATCACTGAGTTTGGTTACGATACACACCCCGGATCCCCACAGAAGGCACCGGTCATTGGAAGCTATTCTCAGGAAGAGGTGCAGGGGCAATGGATTATTCGCTCCTATCTGGCACTGGCGGCTTCCGGGGTAGAAAAGGCCTCTCTTTATATGCTGAGAGATGTGAATCCTAATAGCGCCACCCAATATCAGACATCGGGATTGACTGAAAGTAAGGATTCGCTGTGGCGGCCCAAGCCGTCCTGGTATTATGTGTACACCATGAAAAATAGGCTCACGGGAATGAAATTTGACAGTGAAGTGATGTCTGGCAGGTCAGACGTCATGATCTATAAGTTCAATAATCCTAGCAGGGCAGAAGCGGCTTATGCGGTTTGGTGCCCGACCAGCAACGCTACCACTGTAAGCGGGTACACTTTAGACCTTTTGAGCAGTGAAACCACAGCCCGCCGCATAACCCTTGTGGATGGTAATATTGATGGGGTAGAAGATACGTTGACTGTGAGCAGTTCCCAGGTTACAATCGATGTGAGCGAGAAACCAGTCTTCATTTTAGTAAGTGATGGTACTGCATTCGCTCCGTTATACTCAATCGAAGAGAAGCTTGCCCTAGATTCTACCATGATAGTGAACGAGTCAGGTTTAGGGGATGCAACACTGTTGGTGGATGAGCAAACTGTGGCAGGGGAGGCCAAGTACAATGATGGCGGTTCTCCTAGTACCAATTGGAACCCAAGCTGGAATAGCGCTGATTACCCTGCCAGCGCCTACATAGATCTAGGTGAAGATCGGGATATCACTAAAGTTTACTTGCGCGACCTCAATAGCTCCGGTGACATAACGATTTCCACCGGTTCTCCAGGTAATTGGACAGTTCAGGCGACAGATGATTTGACCAATTTCAATACCTGGAAATTGCATGTACTCAATACTACTACCAGATACATTAGAATCACCAAAGCAGCGGTTGGATCGAAAGTAGGTGAAGTGGTGATCTACGCCAATCCTAAATGATGTGATTGGCCTTTCAATTTAAGCAACTCTACTATCCTCAACTCAGAGTCCGAGTCAATCCCTTACAATTGACTCATTCAAAACAGTCGGGTGTAAAAGCCTGACTGTTTTTCTTTTTTGAAGGTTATGGGTATGTGGTGTTTAGGAGAAAGACCTCTCCTAACGTCGAGGTGACAGTAGTAGGTAAGGTTGGCCGTTGCTGGCTCCTGATCTACGTTGAAACACTTGGGTCTACATACGAATCTGACTTCGTAGCGTCATTTCGAATGCAATGAGAAATCTATCTTTATCAGGTCTCTGCTCACTAATCATTCACCGTACTCTCCCTGTTGCTCTCTACATAAGGTATGAAATAGTCATTGTACCAGGTGTTGTACTTATGCACGATCAGTTCAATATCACGGTGTTTAAGCTTTCTCTTGCGAATGAGCTGTCGCAGTTCTTCATTGTCCTTGAAGAAGGCCATCATGCGCTTTCTGAAATCCCACTTTCTTACCCACTGTGCTTCAATATCATCCTTTTTCTTAACGTAATACCTTTTTTTGAGATCATAATAGAGCAGCCTGGCCTCGCCATCTTCAACTACCTTGGCAAAAAACCTTCTGTTTACCCGAGTCTGATATGGCGCGAAAGAAGCATATACTAACTTGTCATTTATACGGTACTCTTTTACGTCATCTGCGGAAAACTTTCGTCTTTTACCAACTTCGTTGATGTAGCCGATCTTTTTATACTTCCGCTTATTGATTACTCTGATCTTGGTAAAAGTGGTGTCACCGGAAAAGGAAATGAAATAGCCATCAGCATATCCATCTTGTCCGATTGCCAAAGCCGGCATGAGTATGATTGCTGTTACGAAGAGTATTCTTAGGGTTAGGGCCATAATTCATGCTTGTTATGGAAGTTACGAATAAAATGGCTGCAATCTGCGAGCAGATTACAAAGAATTCTATAACAAAAAACGTGCTGAATTTCGGTGATGAATCTCCTAATTGTTTAAGTGTATTTTAAACCCTCCTTGGAATTGTCTCCAACGAGTGATGCAAGAGACTGTTACTATGATAGAAACAATTTAAACCGGTTGGAGATATCTCTAACCGAGGCATCAGGTTTAAGCGGGATTCAATGCTGTTTTAATTAAGCAGAATATTCCGGATGTGTTGATTTGCTATGGCCTTTAGGCCATAGTTTAGACAAACCACAATAAGCCGGGCTTTAGCCAATAATGGCATCATTAAAAGCTGACGTTGGTGTCATACGGCTAAAGCCGTAGGGAAGGCTATGTCCTGATCACACGCCTTAAAAGGCGTGTCAATTCATAGTTTTATGCCCGCAGTTTTCTTCAATGAGTAATGCAAGAGGTTGTTATTATAACAAACAGAAAATTCTAACCGGTTGGAGACAACTCCAACCGAGGCATCAGGTTTAAGCTGTATTCAATACTGTTTAGTTAAAAAGAATATTTCGGATATATTGAATTGCTATGGCCTTTAGGCCGTAGATAGGATAATGTTTGCCTCGACCACACGCCTTTTAAGGCGTAATAATTGATCAATTAATTCTACCGCCACGCCCAGATATGCCCATACCTGCCTTTGGAAATATCTCTTACTTGGAATCCGGCTTTTTGAAGGAAAGATTTCAAAGCCTCATGGTTTTCGTTTTCTGTCTGCCCTTGATGAGTTTCTATACTGATGGCTGATACCTTACTCAGGGTTTCTTCATTCGCCCCATATAATATCGGGTATTCTGAGCCTTCACAATCAAGCTTTAGAAAGTCAATGCTATCCAGCTTGTTTTCGCTCATCGCTTCTTCCAATGTAATGGCCTCTACATCGACTTTAACTGGTTTGGTCGATTTGTCGAAGATGCTCGCCATGGTAGAAAACCCGTCGAGGTTGCTGACATTCAGTGTGATGGTAGTGTGCTTATCAGCGACCGCTTTATTGTAAATCTGAATATCAAATTGGTCGAATTGCTTTTGATATTCGCCTAGCTTCTTGAAGTTAAAAGGCATGGGCTCATAAGCATAGATCGAGGCATTCGGAAAACGGGAAAGCATGTACAAGGCAAAGTAGCCCACATTGGCACCGACATCCAGCACCTGTATCTTCGGCTTATCAAAAAGCTGCTGAGGAAATTCTTTCAGGTATATTTCGTCGAAGAAATTCTCCTTGAAAGGAGGGAGCATTTGCTTGGGCACTGTCACCGCGAAAGCTTTTCTAACCTTGAAGGTGAAATCTTCTTTATTATTCTTCACCTTATGGGCAAGGTATGCACCCCAGTTGTCGAAATTCTTGATCAGGTTGGTATAACGTGAAAGTCTGCTTCCTAAGCCCATATTAAGGTTCTATCTGAGATAATTTGAAGGGCAAAGGTAGTAAAACGACCGCTTAATTTACTACCACATTGATAAAGGCAATAGCTCAAAAATTCACCTGATCTTCACACCCAGAGATGATTCACAGTGCCATGAGTTCTTTGATATGTTGTACGAATGTTTCTTCTGAGCTTAGCTTCTCTTCCATTTCAGCGACCAAAACGGAATAGGGGCTTCTATTAACCGGTCTGTTTCTTCTCTTTTTTGTATCCTCTAATAGTTGGTATGCCTTTTCTTTATAAATCTTCTTCATCTTCTTAGCCGCGCTCTTCCAATTTTGTATTTCTTTAATTTCACCATCCACCAAAAGCATCTTGAGTTTGATGCCGGCCAAATGATCATATTGATTGGGCTCCTTTTGACGTGGTTCCCTGCCACTTAACACTTTCCATTCAACCATTTTAGTTTTGGCATTCAAATCTTCATTAATCAATTTTTCCTTGACTTGGTAGACATAAGTTATTTTATCACCATTTTTGACTAAATGCTCGAAGGTTCTGTTTTCCTCGCAAGAAGAAATCAGAAACAATAGAGGTATTGACAAAACCCAAAATTTCATAGGACGTTCAATTTTAAGTTAGAGCGATTTTCCAAAGTCGGCCAATTTAAGCTATGCATCATATATCCCAAAGAACTGTAACCTTTCTTCGTCAACTAGACCAAAATAATAATCGAGAGTGGTTTGCAGAGCATAAGAAGGATTATCAGGTTGCTAAACAGGATTGGGAAGATTTTATCAATGCCTTGATAGCACGCGTAGGCAAACACATGGAATTAGGGCCGCTTACAGCCAAAGACTGCATGTATCGCGTGAACCGCGACGTGCGCTTTTCTCCTGATAAAACGCCTTACAATACCCACGTTAGTGCAGTCATTGCTCCAGATGGTAAAAAGACGAAGCAGGCGCCATTCTATATTAGAATCAAGCCGACTGATAAATCAGGTATCGGTGGTGGGATATGGTACGCTGATGGCAAGACCCTGGCGGCGCTGAGGCAAGAAATAGATTACAATGCAGAGGCACTACAGGGTATTCTAAGTGAAAAGAAATTCGGCCAATTCTTCGATGGTATGGACGGTGAAAAGCTGAAAAGACCGCCCAAGGGCTATGATAAAGATCATCCACATATCGAATGGCTGAAGATGAAACAATTCATGCTACATCATGAGATCAAGGCTGATGTATACCTGGCGGATGGCTTTCTGGATTATGCTGAGGAGGCTTTTTTAGCCATGAAACCGTTCCTTGATTTTATGAATACTGTGTTATTAGAAGAGAATTAAACATATAACCGAAGAATGATGCAAATAGCGTTTCTAACCTGTTTGGATCAACCAGAACTAAGAGTGCGTAAGCACATTTTTCCATTACTCAAAAAGGCCGGAGTCGAGGTACAGGAGATTCCTTGGCAGCATGCTATACCACAGAATCTCAAGCATTTGGATGCTATTCTATTGAACCAGGCCTGGGATTACCATTTGCCAGAAAATATAGAAAGGTTCTATCAGCTTTTGAATGAGCTGGATGAAGCCCAGGCCAAAGTGCTGAACCCCTTATCAATCATTCGAGCCAATCTCAATAAGCGTTATCTGGTGGATTTGCAGAAAACCGGTGTTCCGGTGATACCTACTACTGCCATTTCGGATGCCGATGAATTTTCCGAATCATTGATTACTGATTGGGCTAAGGTCATTCTTAAGCCATCGGTTTCTGCCAATGCTTTCAGCATTGTTGGCCCACTAGAAAGGTATGAGGTAAAGGACAATATGCTGCAAATGCTTAAGAGAATACCAGAAGGAGCCGATTTGCTCATTCAGCGATTCATACCTGAAATCAAGCAAGGTGAGCTGGCCTTACTCTTTTTCAATGGCAAATTCAGTCACGCCGCGTTGAAGCGACCGGGAGAGGGGAGTATTATCCTGGAAGATGGCCTCGATCTATATGCTTCGGTTTCTCCAGCGTTAGTATCGATTGCCGAAAACGCACTGCATCAATTCTTGAGTATCAATGGTTTTTCTCCAAATGAGGCGCTCTATGCGCGCGTAGATGGCATCGAAACGTCAGAGGGTTTTGTGATCATGGAGGTAGAATTGCTGGAGCCGGATTTATACCTGTGGCATAATGAAGGGGATTGTGAGGCTTTTGTGAGTGCTCTTTTGGAGCAGTTAAGCTAGATATTTTAAGGCTATCCTTATAATTACTAATTACACTCTTAGCTGATGTTCTTTCATCCCGATACTGTCATCGGGACGAAACAAAAAAAGTCAAGGCTGTGATAAAATAGGCTAAAATTCAGTTCAATCGCCTAAAATTCACAAACTTGCCCTCCTACGTCGTGCTTCAAACAGTGTGAATTTTGGCCGGCTTTTTCACTGAATTTCTTAACGCAATTTTATCAAGGCCATAAACGCCCGAACTTCAACCCTATCCACATTTGTCGATTTTGGAGTTTTGAATAACCACCTTTAATTCTTTAAACCTTAAATAGAAAGCAATAGCGTTTTTATTGTCAACCAATTTTTTAGCTATTCATGCGTAAAAATGACCAAACTTTTTAATTTTGCATTCCACATTGACGAATGGGGTATTAGCTCAGTTGGTTTAGAGCGCTTGCTTGACAGGCAAGAGGTCACTGGTTCGAATCCAGTATATCCCACACAAAGGAAGCTGAAAGGCTTCCTTTTTTATTTACCATTGCTTAGTTGATTTAGAGCGTACCGAAGAGGTAGACCCTTTTGCCAAAAGAAACTATACAGAGATTCTATAGTTCATGTATAGAAACCACCTTGATGAACGATTTAGATCCCCAATTTAAAAAGCTGACCGCCCATCAATAACCAGAATGGTAATGGCAAAAATCAGAGTAGAACAATCGGAAATTAATGTCATTTCTTATCAAGAGCATGATTACATCTCACTCACAGATATGGCCAATGCCAAAGAAAGTCAAAGCAGGGCGGCCGACATCATTAAAAACTGGATAAGAACACGTTACACCCTTGAGTTTTTAGGTACATGGGAGCAGATACACAACGCCAATTTTAAAGTGGTGGAATTTGACCACTTTAAATCGCAGGCCGGACTGCCCAGCTTTGTACTTAGTACATCCGAGTGGATTGAGAGAACAAATGCTATAGGTATTATCGTTAGAAAGGGAAAATATGGTGGTACCTACGCCCATAAAGACATAGCCTTCGAATTCGGATCAGCCATCAGCGTACCATTTAAACTGTATCTGATCACAGAGTTTCAACGCCTTAAAGAAGAAGAACAAAAACAGCTTGGTTGGTCAGCCAAGCGTGAATTAACCAAACTCAACTACCATATTCATACGGATGCCATTAAGCAAAACCTTGTCCCTAAAGAATTAACAGCTTCTCAAACATCCATTATTTATGCCAGTGAAGCCGATGTACTTAACATCGCACTTTTTGGTGTTACTGCGAAGCAATGGCGGGAGGCCAACCCAGACTTGAAAGGGAATATCCGCGACTATGCCCATATTAATGAATTGATTTGCCTTGCTAATTTAGAAAATCTCAATGCGGTGTTTATCAATGAAAAAGTATCTCAGAAAGACAGGTTGATCAAACTAAATCAAATTGCCATACAGCAAATGAGGGTCTTACAAGAGGTAGAAAATAGAAAATTGCTGAGGTAGATGAGCAATAAAGAAATTGATATCAGAATTGCGATTTCCTGACTTTAAGAAAGATAGTGATTGTGAAGTAATACTTGCCTAAATGAGAATACTCACTAACTGGCTTTTCACCCAGGCTGTTTTTTTTATTCATTTTCTCTCACCATGTTTCCAAAGCCTAAGCGCTCAAGTGTCTTTCAATTTTAGAACAAGCCAGTAGCATTTCATAGCATTCTTCTGCGACAGGTAACAACTCATCCAAACCGTTTGACATCGGATGTTGATGTGCCTCTTGCAGAAATCGGCAATACACGTCAAACCATATATCAGACTTACCCTTACCCAATCCCATTAGCTCCGCTACAACCTTATACAATTCCGACGAGTGGCTCTCGGTATGCAAATGCAAGTTTTCAAGGCCATTGATTAGTTGATAATGCTTGAGATCGGCTTGAATGAGGGTGAGGATTAGGGTTTTGTTGGGCTGCATGTTAAAAGGTTAAGATTATGTATTGTTATGGTTTATAATGCTTAAAATATCATACAAGGTGTTGACCCTTGTATGGTGACTTTGCGGATTTACTCTAAATCGATCTCTACTCATTAGAATAGAATTGAAAATATTCAAAAAAAACTTTCAAGGGTTTATAAAAAGCTTTTAAAGCATAACAAAGGTATTAAAAATATTTTTATGAATACATAAAGGCATAAAATAATGCTAAGAAAGTTTGATTTTATGTCATTACATTCGCTTCATACCCATAAATGATGTTATGGATAAGCAGAATCTTAATCGTATAAAAGCAGTATTGGCAGAACAAAACAAAACGAATAATTGGTTGGCAGACGAATTAGAAATGAATCGAACGACTGTTTCTAAATGGTGTAGGAATGAAATGCAGCCTAGGGTTGAGACATTATTTCAAATTGCCGCCGTATTGAATATCAATGTGAGAGAATTACTTGTATCCTCAAAATAGGTTTTATGGCAGTTAAGTATCCAGTGATAGATTTATTTTGTGGTGTTGGAGGTCTCTCACACGGGTTTAGACAGCAGCGCTTCAAAGTGATTGCAGGGTTTGATATAGACAAGTCCTGCGAATATGCTTTTGAGCAGAACAACCAAGCGGACTTTTATGCGAAGGATTTGAATTTACTGCCATCGGATTTCATTGCTTCACTGTATCCGAAAAACACTACGCGTATTTTGGTAGGTTGTGCTCCGTGTCAGGCTTTCAGTACTTATTCTCAAAAGTACAAGGACAATGATAAATGGAGAATGCTATACACTTTCGGTCGAATTATTGATGATATTCAGCCAGAGATTGTTTCAATGGAGAATGTATCGAACTTAAAAAACTACAATGGAGGGAAGGTTTTAGCGGATTTTTTAGCTGTATTAGAAAAGAATAACTATTACGTAAACTGGAAAGTTGTGAATAGCAGTTTGTATGGTGTTCCGCAAAACAGAAAACGTTTGATTCTATTTGCTTCTAAATTCGGACAAGTCGAATTTATCAGACCGCGATATGTTCGTAGAAAAGTTACTGTTCGTGACGCGATTGGACATTTACCTAATATAGAAGACGGAGAGACACATCCAACAGATATAATACATCGAGCTCGGAAATTATCGCCAATGAACAAAAGGCGCATTGAATCTACGCCGTCTGGTGGTGGCTGGAAAGATTGGCCGGAGGAGTTGTTATTGGAATGTCACAAAAAGGAATCAGGAAAGAGTTTCGGCAGTGTGTACGGGCGTATGGTATGGGATGATGTCGCTCCTACGATGACTACTCAGTGTACAGGGTTGGGTAACGGCCGTTTTGGACACCCAGATCAAGACAGGGCGATTTCGTTGCGTGAGGCAGCCATTTTCCAGACTTTCCCTGAGGATTATATTTTCTTTGATCCAAACGGAGAATTGTCTACTCCGAAGCTCGAAATGCACATCGGAAATGCGGTACCTGTTAGTTTGGGAGCAATGGTAGCGCGATCTATTAGGAAACATTTGAAAGAATATGGCCCATAGTCCTTACAAAATGACGATTAGTCTAAATGTGTTAAATCATTTAGGCATTAATTTATACAGTAATGTCCCTGCAGTATTGTCTGAAATTGTAGCTAATGCTTGGGATGCGGATGCTGAAGAAGTTCGTATTGACATTAACCGCGAGGACGATTGTATTACAATTTACGATAATGGAGATGGGATGACCCGTGATGAAATTAACGCTCGTTACCTGCATGTAGGTTATAGAAGACGTGATGACCCAGACCGCACTCCCTACACTGACGGATTAAAACGACATGTAATGGGAAGAAAGGGAATAGGCAAGTTATCAGTGTTTTCCATAGCAGATTACGTAGAAGTTCATTCTGTTCGCAATGATGAGAAAAGCGGCTTTATAATGAAAGCTGATGACATCAAAAGGTATATTGAGGAGCAAGCTAAGAAACCTAGTGAAGAAGTTGAGTATCGTCCCGACCCTGTAGACACGGAGTCTATTGGGATAATGAAAGGTACTAAGCTAATTCTTCGTGAACTTAAGAAAGGTTTGAAAACCACTGCCGCATTCAGTCGAAAGAGAATTGCACGGCGCTTTAGTGTAATTGGCCCTGAAAACAAATTTAAAGTTGTAATAAATGGGGAGGAAGTAACTGTTAAGGATCGAGATTTTTTTGCAAAGTTGGAATTTGTGTGGTATTTCGGTGATGATAGTCGCCATTACGCTGATTGGGCTACAAAGGCTCGTGAAAAAACCAAGTTTGAAAACACTATTCCATATGGAGAAGGTGAAAAGCGTTATAAAATCAAGGGCTGGATAGGTACATTCGATGAACATGCTAATGTTGACGAAGCTGAGGAAAACAACAATATTGTTCTTTTAGCACATGGTAAGCTAATTAAGGAAGATGTGCTTCGTGACATAAAAGAGGGTCGAATCTTCTCGAAATATCTAATTGGGGAGATTGAGGCAAACTTTCTTGACGCTGATGATAAAGATGACATAGTAACAAGTGACCGCCAGCGTATTGTGGAGGTTGATGAACGTTGGCCTGTAGTTAGGGAATTTATTAGGCGCGCTATCAAGTCGATTGGAAACTCATGGACGGAAATGAGAGAAAACGTGGCGGTAATCCGAGCCCGTGAGAATCCAGCTGTAAACGAATGGTTCGAGCAACTGAAAGGT
This sequence comes from Bacteroidota bacterium, assembly GCA_039819065.1. Taxonomy (GTDB): domain Bacteria; phylum Bacteroidota; class Bacteroidia; order Cytophagales; family Cyclobacteriaceae; genus JBCBSS01. The sequence continues at coordinate 26,719 of JBCBSS010000064.1, read as the reverse complement.
GACAATCGCAAAACAGCAGAACGTTTATTTGCTAAGATCGAAACATTGAAAGTGAATGATTTTGAATCGAAAAAAGAGCTTTATCGTTCGAGTATCTTGGCATTTGAGAAGTTAGCGTTAAAACAGACTTTATCAGTTCTCAATCAAGTAGATACTGAGAAAGAAATTGAACTACTTAAAAAGGTGTTAGGCGAGATTGACGAATTAGAGGCAACTCATTATTACTACATCACTAGAGGCCGTTTGGATGTTATTGAAAAGTTTATCGAATTAACACCGATCTCGCAAGAAAATATGATTCGTGACTATTTGTTTGAGCATCTTTGGCTCCTACATCCTTCTTGGGAAAGGGCTGCTTCAAATGAGCATGTCGAAGAAGTTGTTATGAAAGACTTGAAGCGTGTTAGTTTGACTAAGGAAGAAAGTAGTGGACGTATTGACATTCGCTATAAAACAGCGGCTGGCAAAAATGTGATTATTGAATTAAAAAAGTATGATGTTACGGTTAACATATTTGATCTAGCTAAACAGCTATCTAAGTACCGTGATGCAGTGAAGAAGTGTTTGAGGGAAAACTTTCCTGATGAACCGCAAGCTATTGAGATAATTGCGATTTTGGGAGGGCCACCGTCCCCTAAATCTAACGATGATGATAATAGAGCAATCTTGAATAGAATTGATGCGCGTTATATCACCTACGATCAATTAATGGCGGATGCAAAACGAAGCTATCAAGAGTATTTAGATCGACAAAAGGAGATATCCCGCATAATAGCCATTACAGATAGAATTTAATGGATAAACTTTCTGCTAAGAAACGCAGTGAAATAATGTCTAAAGTTCCTCAACGGGACAGTAAACAAGAAATATCAGTTCGTAAATTTCTGTTTTCACATGGCTTTCGGTTTCGCAAAAACGACAAACGATTCCCCGGTTCACCGGATATAGTACTACCTAAATACAAAACTATAGTTTTTGTTCATGGTTGTTTCTGGCATGGACATCAAGGATGTCGTGCGGCCAAGTTACCGAGTACTCGATCGGATTTTTGGAGGGCGAAAATTGAGCGTAATATTGAACGCGACAATCGTAAAGTTGCAGAACTTGAAAACCTCGGATGGAAGGTAATTACTGTTTGGCAATGCGAGTTAAAGAACAAAGATTTACAGCAAGATCGCTTAAATCGTTTAATAAAAGAGATTGAATATTGAAATCATTAATCGCTCATCTACTTATTACGTACTAACACTCCACCAAATACTTCGCATTCCCCTGATGATAAGCCATTTTCCATCCATCTGTGTTGGTGGGTTGTTTGGCTGTCCTTTTTCCTGTTTGGAGGTCTACCCATAGGTACATGGGAGGGGTATTCTCTAATCGCTTGAATCCGAACTGTTCATATACCTTTCCATCAGACCAATCCAGGTCTACGTAGGTCACAATGTCATCAGGTTGTACAGCTTCGATGAAAGCCTTGAGCAGCTTACCAAGTCCGCCTACTACCGTGTGGTTGAGTAAGGTGCATTGCCTGATCAGCTCATAAGACTGGTAAAGTTTGCCGTTGCGGGCTATGCTGCGGCCTTTGCTGAAGCTGGCTGCTGTTACTAATTGCTCCTTGTGCCAAAGCCCATATTTGTGTTTGGCAACGGTGCCGGCAAGAATGTGGTTAGTATCTATGAAATCACGCGCCAGTTGCCCGGAGATCGATGCAGCCTGGGTAGTGCGGGCGTAAATTCTAGTATTCTGCTTTAATAGCGCCCTTATTCTGGATTTGATCACCTCCGGTTTGCATAACCATTGATCTTCCCAGATTCTTCTCACTGCTATCAGAGGGTTCAGAGCGGGGGTGTACGACGGCTTGTCGTGCTCTCCAAAAAGCAAGCAATATTCGAAAGTCAGGTGAAGATCAGGTATGGATATGGTCAGGCCGTCGACTGAAACTTGCCCTTCGTACCAGTTTTTTATGAAACCAACAATCTGGGTTACGGCTTCGGAAGGCAATATGGTCTTGAGAGGTTTCAATCTTCGGAGGACGTGAATATGCTCATAGCTTCGACGGCCTTGATAAAATTGCGTTAAGAAATTTAGTGAAAAAGCCGGCCAAAATTCACACTGTTCGAAACCCGACGCAGGAGGGTAAGTTTGTGAATTTTAGGCGATTGAACTGAATTTTAGCTTATTTTATCACAGCCTTGACTTTTTTTGTTTCGTTTTTTGGGTCAAGCCAAAAAATGAAAGAACACTAGCTAAAGTGTGGGCTTAGGATTTATCAAAGGAACCCTAACTGTTTATTAATCAATGTTTTAATGATTATTTGCTCAATGGCTTCATTAGACGATATGGTTTCTTGTGATTTCAATCGGTTGCAATGCCCTAAAATGGCTTTAAACGGCGTTTTAGCTAATTTTCCTGATAAAAATCATCATGTAAAATTATTATTCAAAAATTTTGACTTGTGAAAACTTTACATATCTTGCATTCAATGTTTACGAAAAGCGCACAATATTACTTTTACTTTTATTACCACACCGACGTTTCGGAGCGGAAGTAAGTAATATTGTCTGAAAATATGCTAACCCGGCATCCGAAATTAAAAGGAGCCGGGTTTTTTGTTTTTATAAGGTTTTTGAAAATGATTATACCCGAAGCGAACCGGCTGTCTACTGTCAAAGAATACTACTTCTCTAAGAAGCTGCAAGAAATACGTGAAATGCAAGCTCAGGGCATGGACGTGATCAATCTGGGCATCGGCAATCCCGATAACCCTCCAGCCAGAGAGACCATTGAAGCACTTAGTGCGGAGGCGAGAAACCCTCGAAATCATGGCTACCAGTCATACCGAGGTATCCCGGAATTGCGTCAGGCGATTTCAAAATGGCTGCAAGACACCTATGGCACATCGCTCAATGCTGATTCTGAAATTCTACCACTCATAGGTTCTAAAGAAGGCATCTTTCATATTGCCATGGCCTTTTTGAATGAGGGAGATGAAGTATTAGTGCCCAACCCCGGTTACCCTGCCTATGCTTCTGCCTCCCAAATGGCAGGAGCGAGCATCAGATACTATCATCTCGATGAGCAGAATGATTGGCGTATTGACCTGGAAGCGTTGGAGCAAGCCGATCTGTCTAAGGTCAAGATCATGTGGGTTAACTTCCCTAACATGCCTACCGGCACCGATGCTGATCTGGCAGAATTCCAAAAGCTCATCACGCTGGCGAAGGCCAATCAATTCCTGATCGTAAATGACAACCCCTATAGCCTTATTCTCAATGATGCACCCAAGAGTATTTTAAGTGTATCGGGAGCCGAGGAGGTGGCGCTGGAACTCAATTCTATGAGTAAATCCCACCATATGGCCGGCTGGAGAGTAGGATGGGTAGCGGGTCGTGCGGATTACCTGAACACCATTCTGAAAGTAAAAAGCAATGTAGATTCTGGCATGTTCAAAGCAGTGCAATTGGCTGCTGCCAAGGCGCTGACTACGCCGCGTCAATGGCACGATCAACAAAATGAAATATACGCTAACAGAAAGCAGTTGGCGCATAAGATTCTTGACCTTTTGGGCTGTACCTACAGCCAAAACCAGAAAGGTATGTTTGTCTGGGCTCGCATACCAGACCATTGCAAAGACGCCATTGAGCTGAGCGATAAATGCCTTTACGATGCCCATGTGTTCATTACGCCGGGGGTTATTTTTGGCTCACAAGGAGAGCGCCACGTGCGCATTTCGCTTTGCAGCCCTGAAAACATATTAGAAACATCATTCAAAAGATTAGAACCATTATTTAAAACGGTAACGCTATGAAAGTGACTGTAGTAGGATTAGGCTTGATTGGAGGTTCAATAGCGCTTACGTTGCGCGATAGCGGCTTTGCCGATCATGTTATTGGCGTCGATAAAGACATCAACCACTGCGAAGAGGCTTTGGCATTGGGGCTGATCAACGAAGTACTGCCTTTAGAAGAGGCGGTAAAAGAAGCTGATCTGATCATTCTAGCCATACCGGTTGATGCCGCGGCTAATTTGATAGCACATGTGCTGGATCACATCAAGGAAGGCGCTATAGTGACAGACATGGGTTCTACCAAGTCCAACATTTGCAGCAAGGCCAGGCAACACCCTCGACGAGGTCGTTTTGTAGCGGCACACCCTATTGCGGGTACGGAGAATACCGGGCCAGAAGCAGCTTTTAACAGCCTCTTTCAGGGCAAAGTCAGTATTATCTGCGAGCAGGATGCCAGCGATGAAGATGCGCTGGCTTGTGTAGAAGAGATGTACAGCCATGCCAAGATGAACCTCGTTTATATGACGGCGGCAGAACACGATAAGCACTTGGCCTATGTCTCGCACCTATCGCACATCACGTCATTTACACTCGGGCTTACGGTGCTAGAGGTAGAAAAAAGCGAAAACAACATCTTCAATTTGGCCGGTAGTGGTTTTGCTTCCACGGCCAGGTTGGCTAAAAGCTCGCCCGATATGTGGGCACCCATTTTCAAAGAGAATAAAGATCAACTGTTGAACGTACTGGACGAGTACATGCATCAATTGCAGGATTTCCGTCAGCACATTGCACAGGAGAATGATGAAGCATTAAAAGTAATGATGCATCGGGCTAATGATATCAGAAGGATCATCCCCAGCCCCATGCCTGCAACATTGGATAAAACGAAAATCATATAGATATAAATAGCACTATTAAACAATATTATTATGAAGCTCAACTTGAAACTAGAATCGGTCAAAAAAGCCCTCGGGGTTGATGACCAACACTTGATCATTAGTGGCCCTTGCAGTGCCGAAAGCGAAGAACAGGTACTGACCACTTGCAAAGCCTTAGCCAAGTCAGGGAAAATACACCTGCTACGCGGTGGGGTCTGGAAGCCTAGAACCAGGCCTAATTCCTTCGAAGGGTTTGGCGAGGAAGCACTGAAATGGATGGTGAAAGCCAAAGAAGAGACAGGTTTGCCCATCGCCACCGAGGTAGCCAATGCCAACCATGTTGAGCTTTGTTTAAAATATGGCGTTGATCTACTTTGGGTAGGGGCTAGAACCACTGTAAACCCGTTTTCTGTGCAAGAAATTGCCGATGCCCTCAAAGGTGTGGATGTGCCGGTATTGGTGAAAAACCCGATCAACCCAGACCTGCAATTGTGGATTGGGGCCATTGAAAGGATCAATCAGGCGGGCATAACCAAATTAGGGGCTTTGCACCGTGGCTTTTCTACTACTCAACCGACACCATTCCGTAACGCCCCAATGTGGGAAATGGCCATTGAATTACGCCGATTGATACCGGAAATGGAAGTCTTTTGCGACCCGAGCCATATCGCCGGAACGCGTGATATCATTCCGCTAATTTCACAAAAGGCCATTGACCTCGACATGGATGGCTTAATGATAGAAAGCCATTTCCAGCCGCAGTCAGCGCTGAGCGATGCCAAACAACAGATCAAACCGGCTGCCATGGAGAAGCTATTAGGCGAGCTGATCTTTAGACAAGCTGAACTTAGTGATGACATGATCCAGGATAAACTAGAAGGACTGCGTGAGCAGATTGATGTGATTGACGAAAATATCATGCATGAATTTGCCAGTAGAATGAACGTAGTGGATCAAATAGGAGAGTACAAACGAGATCAGCAGGTGACCATTCTACAAATGAACCGCTGGTCTGAGATCCTGGAAGACCGGGTTGCCGGAGGCAAAGCATTAGGATTGAGTAGCCAATTCGTGAAGAGTATGCTTACTCTTGTACACGAAGAATCTATCAGAAGACAGAACGAGATTATGAACAGCGACCTGGCTAAAGCATAGCATAACAGTTTTGAGTGTGAGGATTGAGAGGAGAGGAGTGCTGTTCTTTAAGGGATTAGTAGGTAGTAGGCAAAATGATCAAATTGCCTACTATCAACCGGTACGTCTTTCTGAAAGAATCTTATTGGCAGATACCTAGTATCTCCCAAATACCATACAGATAGCCGGATAGCACGTACTACGATATGCGATTTTATATTATCTCCATCTGTATTCCATAGCCAATAAGATTCCTTCTGAATGACTGTGGAGGGTGCTTAGTGTCTGTGGTTCGACGGACAAATTGCCTACTGATAACTGCTTACTGCCTACTTTTTGTCTATTGTTTACTTAGCTGATTACTAATTACTCAATACCAACTACTAACTACTCATGACCAAAGACTACTCCGCTTCGTCTTCAATGTTTTCATTCAAAATGCCACTGATCTCCTTGAGTACTTCGTCAAGATCGTTAGCGTTCAGTTTGAGGTTGTTAAAGTAGAATTCCCTTTTTTCTTCGCTGTTGAGGTCTTCATATTTGGTGAGATTTACCAAGCCTAGTATGCGAGCTAATGGGCTTCTGGCTTTGTGGGCGTTGAGATAAGCGTATTTGGCTAAGTGCTGATTTTGTTCTTCGATCTTTTTGGTGCTTGCTTCTAAAAGGCTTTCCAACTGTTCCTTTATAGCCATTAAAGCTTCTTTTTGTAGGCCGATTTTATCATTCTGCCGCTTAAGCCTTTTTTCATACCTCAGATGACTTGATTTAAAAAGATCAAATCCGAAGTAAATGAGCAATCCACTGGAGAATACATTCCAGTAATAGGGGAAAATCTGCCGTTCTACCGGCATGGTGGCAGGTATATGATCATAAAGCACTTTCACCGCAATGAAAGTGAAAATGTTTATGAAAAATAAAGAGAGGTAATGGGCGCGTTTTTTGAAGAAAAGTACTGGAGCCAATGCGGTTACAAGCAATGAGAAGTCATATCCACCATTCTCACCGTGATAAAGGCTGCCGTATGATGCTGCGAACATCGCGCACACAAAGAAAACATACCTAGGCACAATGAAGTGGCCTTTTAAATGTGCCAACAGGATAGCAGAAAATATGACAATTTCTCCCAGACAGATAAAAAATGAGGAGATGGCACCGATAATCAGCAGCCACGTGGATATGATAGTAACCACAATGATTGCCAGGAGTACCGCTATATTGAATATCTTATAAATGCGGTTGTCCTCGTATGGCAAGGACGGTAGAAAAAATAGATTATTAAGTGTCACAAAAAAATTGAATCAGTCAGTTGCTGTAATAAAAGATACAATCTAAATCTGATTAAAAATGTTCATAATAGCGAAGTGATGTAACTTTTAAGCCAAAATCACAGATAGATCATTCATCCGTCATAGCATGTTTGAATGAGGTCGTCTCAAAAGCCTTTCCGAGCGGTCATTTCGAAGAGTAGTAACTAGATTACTTTGGAGTAATCTAGTTACTGTTTTTCCATCCCCTTACCCCTGCCAGCGGAGGACAAAAAAACTTTGCATAACTGATAGTATCTACTTGGCTTCCTTTAGGTACGTTCTAATGTTGTCCACTACTTTTCTTGAAAGCCTGTTCCTGGCTTCGCTTGTCCAGCCCGCTACTTTATCCGACAATATCACACCAGCAGTATCATTGAATAGATCTGTATATCCGCTGGCACCATCGGCATCTAGAATGGCATAATTGCCAGATTGACCGACCCATGCTAAAAAAGAAGGCACATGAAAAGTAGGGCCTAAAGATGTGTTTACTATAATAGCCCCCGGCTGTAACATGCTAAAGTGTTGCTGGTTCAGGATGGTCGTGTGCTTCGGCAGGTGAGTAGAAATGATGTCTGAAGTGGATAACAGGTCATCCAATGGCAAATAGCCGATGCCTTTTGCTTCAATTGCTGTCTTTCTGGTTCGGCTATAATAATATACCTCCATACCAAAAGCCAAAGCTGCGTCCGCGAGCATACTACCCGTCTTGCCCATACCGATAATGCCCAGCTTTCTGCCTGTTAATTCTACTGGTTCTGGCTTCCATTGGTGCTGCCCAAGCCCTTTCAACAATTGGATCAATTCTGATATGATGAACTCCACCACCCCTTCATCGCCGTAGTCTTTGACTCCCTTTACTGTAATGCCATGGTGCTGCGCCGCTTTTATATCCACATTGGCGGAATCCGCATCGTACAAACTACAGCACATGCCTATATATTTGAGCTTTTCGCAGGCCGCAATTACCTCGGCATCAATGGTGGTGTTCCAACTGACTAGTATGACATCGGCATCTTGTGCACGCTCAATGATTACCTCGTTATTGGCGGGAATGTCCGAATACCGATCTATTTCCTCCGTAAATTGACACAACGCATCTATGGCGGCATCGGTCAAACCGGTTTCATCGATACAAACGATTTTAGAAAATTTCATGGGTAGTTTTACGCCTCTTTGGTGCCCGAAACCAGGTATATCATAGCTCCGCCCGATGAGTGGTATTTTCCGTTAGTAATCCAGTCCAATAGCTTTCTACCTTTATCACGGTACTTGTCCTGGTACTTCTGGTAGAATTCAATGTATTCCGAGCCAAAGGCCTTAAAGTATTCATAATCGCTAAAATGGTTTGAAATACTCTCGTCCCGAGTGCCCCATTGCTTCAAAGTAGCCACCTGGTCTTGCCGATCATAAGGGGGGTACATGGGGATTGCTTTATCGGATATGAAAAGATCGACATTTTTGAACCCGGCTTTTGAGATCAATCCAGGCAACAAGTCGCCCAGTGAGCTATCGCCAGCGCCTAATTTCTTTTTACCGCGCTCACAAATGAGCGCATATTTCACATGGTCGAGCACTTCGTCTATAGGATCTTCTGATGAGAAAGAGCTTTTGATCAGGCTTTGGATGATGTTATTGGGCTCCGCACATAGAATGGTGCCCCCTGGCTTTAACACCCGCTTCATTTCAGCGATTACCACCTCAGGGTGTTCTACATGAATTAGCACGGTTTGACAAGTGACGATATCAAAGAAATCATCCTCAAAAGGCAGCTTGTGCGCATCTCCCTGAAATGTCTTTAGCGTCGCATTTCTCTTGCTGAAAAACGCATCTTCTTTGGCTGCTTCCTCCGCCCATTTGACATCTTTGTCAATAGCGTAGATTTCGCTACCATCGCCGAGGTGGCCTACCAGCAGTTTACTCCAATGGAGTAGGCCCGAACCGACATCGAGTAATTTTTTGTGCTGCTTGAGATTGAGCCTTTTGGCAGTAAGGGCTAGAAAATCCTGGTTCCACCAATGATCTCTATAATCTCCAAAGTAGTTTTCTGAATGCCCTTGGCCTGATTCTTCTGCGTTTATAAAACTCATATGCCCGACTCACTTATTGATTCGAAGTTATACAAAAAATAACCTTGAGAATAACAGAGCGGATACTTATCTGAGCTTAAGAGCATTCCGCATAGAGGATTTCGTAGACACTTCCATATTAATTGCACCTTCAATATTAATTATAGTCCAAAGCAGTATTTCATGTTTTAAGCTACTGAATATCAATGCATTGAATTTTTCGTAATTGGAATTTTAGCCAAAAGTCAGATGGGCCAAATTGAAAATGATGTATTGTCACAGCGAATGCTGCCTTTAGCTTAGGAAAAAATTATTTAGATAGTTTTCATGAAAAGATTAAAAGAGAAAGTAATCATTATAACCGGCGGTGCTAATGGTATAGGGAGAGTATCGGCCGAAAGATTGGCATCAGAAGGGGCCACAGTGGTCGTTTGGGATATTGACGAGCAAAAGTGCCAGGAAGCAGTAAATGCCATCACGAGCAAAGGTAATAAAGCCAGTTACTCGGTAGTTAATACCACAGACCCTGAAGCAACGTTCAATGCTGCCAAGGCTACTTTTGAGGAGCATGGAAGCATCGACGTACTTATCAATAATGCGGGTATAACCCGTGATGCCACCATCAAAAAAATGACGCATAAAGAGTGGAGTGATGTCATCGACGTCAACCTTACCGGTGTTTTCAACTGCACCAAGGCAGCTACTCCTTTTATGATCGAGCAAGAATCCGGTAGAATCATCAATACTTCTTCTGTAGTAGGGCTCTATGGCAACTTCGGTCAGGCCAATTATGCTGCTACCAAATCAGGATTGATTGGTTTGACGAAAACACTAGCCAAAGAGCTGGGCAAGTACAATATTACAGTCAATGCTGTGGCACCTGGTTTCATCGCTACTGACATGATCAAAACCATTCCTGAGAAAGTCATTAACATGATGACTGATAAAACACCACTAAGAAGGTTAGGAACGCCTGAGGATATAGCGAATGCTTATTTATTCCTTTCTTCTGAAGAAGCGTCCTTCGTTAGCGGTACAGTATTGAGTGTTGACGGAGCCATTTCGATATGACGCAGCGCAGGACAGGAATCATTACAGGAATAGGTATGTACGTGCCAGAGCGCGAAATACCTAACAGCTATTTCAATGAATTACTAGGCGAAGATGTGGATACATGGCTCAAGGAGAACCTGAATATTCACAGTCGTCGGTGGTGTACTCAAGAACAATCTACCGCAGACTTATGCGAAGAAGCGGCTAAAGAAGCGTTATCAAACGCCAGTCTTTCCGCTGATAAAATTGACTTGATCATTGTCGCTACTGATACCCCGGAGTTTATTTCTCCTTCTACAGCATCAGTGCTTCAGGATAGAATAGGGGCGAAAGCATCTGGTACTTTTGATATCAACACGGCATGCGCCGGATTCGTCACAGCATTGGATGTAGCGGCCAAATACATTGCTTCAGATGACCAGTACAGCAATATCCTTGTGGTTGGTGCTTATGCCATGAGCAAGTACCTCAACCTTGAAGATAAAAAAACGGTTACGCTCTTTGCCGATGGGGCAGGAGCGGTGGTGCTAACTGCTTCAAACGACTCAGAAAGAGGGTTCTTAGCTAGTGAGCTTACTACCCAAGGTCAATACAATGGCTGGATGGGTATCTATGGAGGCGCTACGAATAGGCCTATCGATGAAGAAGTAATCACCAATCGTGATCACAAGCTAAAATTCGTTCATAAGTTTCCCAAGGAAATTAACCCCGAGACCTGGACACAAATGACCCACTCGCTTTGCGAAAGGGTCGGTGTCTCACCAGAAGAGGTTGATCAATATCTGTTGACTCAGCTGAACATCAATTCTATCCATGAAACAATGGATAATCTTGGTTTGCCAAGGGAAAAGGCGCATACCATCATGAAATCCTACGGATATACCGGTTCTGCCTGTATTCCTATGGCGCTTTATGACGCGGTTCAAAAAGGTAAAGTGAAAGAAAAAGACTTACTATTTTTGATCGGTTCAGGTGGTGGTTTGGCGTTTGCCGGTGCTGCACTGCGGTTCTAATCAACATAAACGATCTCTATGAACGAAGTTGCAACTTCCGAACAGGTTTGGGCCACGGCTGCATTACTTGGTGTATATGTAGTATTCGTGCTGTTTTTTGTGGTACGCGGAGCCATGAAAACCAAAAGCATCAAGGATTATGCCCTTGGTAACATATCCTTTTCCCCGGTTGCAGTAGGGTTAGCGCTGGCCGCGTCTATGACCAGCGCGGCCACCTTTATTATTAATCCGGGCTTTATCGCACTTTACGGCATCAGTGGTGTCCTTTCGATGGCCATTGTGTTGCCTATCGCAGCTTTCGTATCATTGGTAGTACTGACCAAAGGATTTCAGAAGATCGGGTCATCCGTACAGGCGTTGACCATGGCGCAGTGGATCGGTAAAAGATACGACAGTAAAGGTTTCGCTTTGTTCTTCGCCTTTTTGTCGTTGTTGCTGGTCACTTTCATCGTGTTGATCTGTGTTGGGCTTACTCAAGTACTGGCTAGTTCATTGAATGCCGACCCATTATATGTATTGATAGGTGTGGTCGTTTTCATCTTTGGTTATATGATGTTCGGAGGTGCCAATTCTATGGTATATACCAATACCATTCAAGCATCGCTGATGCTGGTAGTAGCATTCATTCTACTTGGTTCAGGATACAATCATTTCAGTGAAGGAGTGCATGGCTTTCTTGATAAGCTAGAAAGCATTGATCCTAATCTAGCTAGTGTGACCAATCCATCCAGTTTTCTATTCAGGGACTTTTTCGAGATCATATTTTGTCAGTTGATCATAGGGGTAGCCATTGTTTGCCAGCCCCATATTATTACCAAGTCCCTGCTTTTGAAGAACGAGAAGGCCGTAAATACCTATCTCACCGTGGGTATCTTAGTAGAAGCGGTATTCTTCTTTGTGGTGTTCACCGGCTTATACGCTAGAATTACATTCCCTGACCTCACATTGGGCGGAGAAGCCATCAAACTGGACAGTATCATGTCTACCTACGTGGTACGTGAATTTCCTGTCTATTTAGCCTTACTGGTCATTCTGGGGCTTATTTCTGCCGGTGTCTCTACATTAGAAGGGCTTATCCAGTCAGTATCAACTACCATTTCGGAGGACATCATCAAGCCACTCTTTGGGCATAAATTATATGCCAGTGGCAATACGGACAAAAAGCAAATACTGGTAAATAAACTGGTCATAGGACTGCTGGCGGTTATCAGCATTCTACTTTCATACAACCAGATATTATATCCTAACCTCAGCGTGGGGATATTTGCCCAGAATGGTGTGTACGCCTATTTTGCGGCTGCTTTCATTCCGGTTATATTCGGAATGTTCTTAAAGAACGTACCGCCCGTTGCAGTGATCGGAGCTTCAGTGCTGGCATTGGTGACACACTTCGCTATCTACTACGGTGGTATCACCCATTACATGCAAGGAACGGTAAGAAACCCTGGTATCGCTGCTGCTTTGGCCATTTTGATATCGGCATTTGCAGGTACGGTTATTTATTTATTTCAACGAGAGAAGTACAAAATCAAACAATTGGGGCGAGCTGAGACAGGTTCGTGAAGTGCCCGGATAAGAAAATCAGAGGAATATGATTGATGCAATAGATTGGATAGCGCAATGGGCTTTGTACTCACCCGAAAAGGTAGCGGTAAGTGAAATAGAAACCGGCAGAAGTTATACCTACGGGCAATTGAATCACATTGCTGATCATTTGGCAAATGAGCTGATAAACGAGCATCGATTAGAAAAAGGGGATAGGATAGTAGTACTGGCAGAACATTGCCTGGAATACGTCGTACTTTTTTCGGTGGCTCAAAAAACCGGCCTTATTCTAGTGCCATTGAACTACCGCTTGGCTCCTGCTGAAATAGATTATTTAATTGTTAATGCAGAGCCAAAGTTGACTATAGTTGAGGATAAGTTTGCCGATAGGGTGTCGGGTATAGCAGCTATGGAAAAGGTGACGCTTAGTTGGACGCTCGAAGACCTGGTAGCGAAATGCGGACAAACTTTGCATAAGGGTAAAGTAGAAAGCAAGCATGCTCCGGATATAGCAGATGACGATCCTTTTTTCATTTTATACACATCAGGTACTACAGGGTTTCCGAAGGGTGCTGTTTACACGCATAAGATGTTGTTGTGGAATAGTTTCAACACGACTATAGGGTTGAATATCACCTCCGAAGATATCACAGTGCTTTGCATGCCGCCCTTTCACACGGGAGGTTGGAATGTACTGCTTACTCCCATCATCCATCGTGGCGGAAGGGTAAGTATCTTTAAAAAGTTCGATGCTATCGAGGTACTTAAAGCCCTTGAAGAAGAGCAGGCCAACATTTTCATGGCTGTACCTACCATGCTCAAGATGATGACAGAATCAACCAGCTTTGACAGTACTAATCTAGAAGCGATGCGATACTTCATCGTGGGTGGAGAAGCCCTGCCATTGCCGGTGATTGAAACCTGGCACAACAAAGGCGTTAAGCTTAGGCAAGGGTACGGATTGACGGAGGTAGGCCCCAATTTGACATCATTGCATCATGATGATGCGATCAGAAAGATAGGCTCTATCGGAAGGCCTAACTTTTTTGTGACCTCTAAGATCATAGATGAAAACGGAGAGCAAGTGAAGCAAGGTGAGATTGGTGAATTCTGCTTCAAAGGAGATATCGTAACGCCAGGCTATTGGAGAAATACAGAAGCTACTGAAAAAGCTTTTATCAATGGCTGGTTTAGAACGGGAGACTTGGTAAAGGCAGATGAAGAAGCCTTTCTATATGTAATGGACCGCAAGAAGAACATGTTTATTTCCGGTGGTGAAAACGTATACCCTGCCGAAGTGGAGCGTGTTATTTGTCAGCATTCCCAGGTTTCGGAAGTGGCAGTAGTAGGTGTTAGCGATGTGAAGTGGGGAGAGGTTGGTAAAGCTTACGTAGTGCCTTCGGAAGATATTGATCAAGAAGTACTGTTGAACTTCTGCCGCGAACAAATGGCGAAATTCAAGGTGCCCAAATACTTTGAGTTCGTGAGTGAGTTACCCAAAACTGATTCGGGTAAAATCGATAGAAAAGTACTGGCTCAGCTGGGTGATGACCAAAAAAAAAGGGTACCCAATTGAGTACCCCTTTGACAATCAACCTTACAACCTTATCTTCCTACCCATCCCGAAGGGAATGAGTTATCTACGTTCAAACTAAAACTGTGAGAGCCAGGAGCAGTAGCGGCGTCGGCTGCCACCATAGAAGCTAATGGCTTCAGTGTGAATGGCCCCGGATCGTTATCCGGCACAGGCTCAACTGTAATCACTACCATATTTCCTCTTACATCTATTGGGAAGTCGTCTACAGCGTCGTCAGGAGCTATAAAGAAATCTTCACCAGGAATAGCAGGACCTGCGTTATTCTCAATCCCACTCAAACTGTTACTATTGTCTCTGTCAGCTACGTCAGTAAAGGTACCTGTAGAAATAGGGCCATTTTCAGTGACTAACCAACCTTCGTAAATCCATCCGGTAGGTAATGTAGGCAATGTCAGATTTGCCGAAGGAGGCATACCAGGAAGCCCGAACCATACTCCATTGAAGTCGTTTCCATTATTGCCCGTACCAGGCTCTTCGTCAGTAGGTGTTCTTAAGAAATAAGTACCTGCAGAAGCAGAGAAATCTCCAACTGCTGGTGCTACGGCGGTTGATACTACTGCCATATCACCCGAAAAGTCTCCAGCAATATATTTCTGATCAGACGGAGCCGGATCAGGATCAACAGCTGGCTCTATTGTCAAAATAAATGTAGTAGCTGCGTCTAGCATTTGCTCTTCTACTTCGAAAGAAGTTTGAGATAATTGACCAGCATCATTCACCGTAAAAGTCCCGGTACTTATCGGTGTGCCATCTACCATTACCCAACCTTCATATACAAATGATGCCCCTAAGTTTTCAAGGCCTTCAATATTAAAGGTAAGGTTGCCTGTGGCAGGAGTTGTCGTCTCTTCGTCGTCATCACAACTCCAAACGGTAATAGCTAGCGCTGTTAAAAATAGATAGGATAGTTTTTTCATGATAATTTGCTCTGATGTTATGTAAGCAAATTTGGACTGTAAGTATCACAGAAGTATCACGAAAAAATAAAGGAATGTTAAACCTTTGCAGGCATCACTAAAGCCATATTAGATGAAACATTAGCCTATTAATGGATGTAGAATACCCATAAAAGCCCTAAAAAATAGTCGGTTTAAAGTATATATAAATTTTACTCACCCCTAATACTTGTGACATTTGATAACGATCCGTGAAAGTGTTATTACCAGATGATCGCCAGAAACCGGTCTAATCCTGTCTACTATCTCTTTGACCTCTTCTATATCCGAACCGTCGTCCAAATTCAGGGTTTTCCTTGAAGATTTGACCTAGTACGTGTACATCTGTCATTTCCCTGAGGTACTGATCCCCAACTTCATCCTTCCACGATAATATGATTTGTGCCCTTATTATGGTAGGAAATTGATAGAACCTTTCCAGCACCTCTATATCCGGTGCATGGGACTCGAATAGGCCTGAAAGTGGGAATAAGGGACCAAAATTACAGTCATAATAGAGTTTGCCAGCTACGCGCTGTACCCTCATAATGTTATAAGCTCCATTGTATTTTACTTTGTAGAGCCCAGTGCTCAAATCGTTTAATGCAATCATTTTAGTGATACTTAAAATACCATTGTTTCTTTATGATATTAAAATTAGTATTTACTAAAATAATTGGCAATAAGAAAGTTCTTACAAGAAATGGACTAACCATAAATTATGCATCCAATTCTTCCTTAAATGAGGATGGGCAGCCTTTTCTTAAATGATTTAATATTAAAAACTTCCGGAAAAATACTGTTGTGGATAATGAAATATTTTTCCGGAAGTAGTAAGTGCTATTGGGAGTTTATCAGTCTTGTACTACCGTACTTTACCTGTGAATGATCAATTTCCTGGTCTTATCAAAGTTATTGATATTCAATGTGTAGTAGTAGATGCCAGATGGCAATTCCCTAACATCCAGTTCTAATGCTTGATAACCTTCCCCAAACATTTTTTTATTGGCCATTACTTCTTCACCCAATTGATTAAATACCCTTAGCTGTACCAGCTTATTTTCTGTATTCGAGTAGAAAGGTATTGTGGTGTAATCGGTAGCTGGGTTGGGGTAATGCTGATTTAAATTAATGTTACCCTCTGCATTGAACAGTGTGGTAATAGCCATGTTCGTCTCCTCGCATATTAAACCTGTACTTTTAAGATTGTATATCTGATTGATCCAATCTTGAAATGCCTGATCTGGCGGTTCACAAAGATCAGTTCCTGCAAAGTTGAAGGTGGTAAGATCAAGGTTGGTATATGATAGAGGGATACTACCTGAAAGTGGATTATCATGAATTTCAAAACTCACCATATTTTGAAGGTTGGAAAGTGTAGCAGGTAATTCACCATTCAGGGCGTTACCATTCGCCCAGAACTTGCGCAGTGAGGTAAGGTTGCCGTACTCAGAAGGTATTTGACCATTGAAGTTATTCTCTCTAAGAATGAGAAATTCTAAACTGGACAAATTGCTCAATGAAGATGGCAAGGAGCCAGATAGGTTATTGCGGGTAACGGATAGTGAGATTAACTCATTGAGATTCCCTAACTCCTCCGGCAGTGTTCCGGTAAGTGCGTTGTTGTAAAGACTCAAAAACTTGAGCTTTGAGAGGTCGCCTATCAACTCCGGGATATTTCCTGTAAGGTTATTCCTTGATAAGTCAAGGTTGGCTAACCTTTCCAAGTGTTTCAGGTCTTCCGGTATCTCTCCTTGAAGGTTATTATCTCCAAGCTTCAGCGTTCTTACTAGACCTTCCTGATCTACTTGAACGCCATGCCATGTACTAACGGGATCTGTGACTTTCCATTGAACATCCCAATTGACACCTTTTGTTTTCTTCTTAAAAGCAATAAGCGCAGCTTTTTCATTTTCTAGAGGATCAAATGGATTACAATTAAACCCATTACCTGGTAAGCCGATGCCCCCATCACCTGATAAATCGAAATTTCCGCCATAAGCCCATTCCCATAACGACTCATATATAGGATCGCAAATATTTGTCCTCCACATAAACATGTTTGCGTTTGTATTGATCATAGTGACTGGTACGTGACCGCTCAATTCAAAATTGCGGTCGAGGTTGATGTATTCAAGGTTTACTAAAAGGCCGAGTTCTTGGGGTAATTCCCCACTAAGGTCACAGTCTGTAAGGTTGATTTCTTTGAGTTGGGTCAAGTTGCCGATCTGAGGTGGAATAGTACCATTAATGTCGTTAAAGCCTAAGAAAAGCCTTTCCAATTGAGTCAGATTACCTATAGAAGGAGGTATGCTTCCGGAGATTTGGTTTTTAGTCAGGGCCAATACTTTCAGACTTGATAAGCCCCCGATTTCTTGAGGTAAAGGGCCACTCAATTGGTTTTGATAGAGTATGAGGGTTTGCAAATTAGTTAGATTCCCAATCTCCGCTGGGATAGGGCCAGTCAGGTCATTAAAGTGAAGTTCCAGATTCTTTAACGCTGAAAGTTCACCGATTTCAGCCGGCAATGGCCCTCTGAGCTCATTCCTCGACAGGTTGAGGTTGACCAATCTCTTCAGATGTTTCAGGTCCCCTGGCATTTCTCTTATAAGGTTATTATCTGTAAGGTTCAGGGCCATTACCCGACCTTCCTGATCCAGCTTGACACCATGCCACGTACTTACCGGGTCTGTAATTTTCCATGTTACGTGCCAACGAATTCCCGAGGTTTTATTATACAAAGCGATCAAAGCTGCTTTCTCATTTTCTAGTGTGTCAAATGGAGCACAATTAACCCCATCACCAGGCAAGCTGAGATATTTATCTGCCCAAACCACTAATGATTCATAAATAGGACTGCAAATACCAGTCTTCTGTAACTGCGTTTTGGCCAATACATTGACCATCGTGACAGGGATGTGACCGGTTAAGTTAACATTGCGGTTGAGGTTAAGAGAAGATAGCCTTTGCAAAAGACCGAGCTCCTGGGGCAGCTCTCCACTGAGTTTACAGTCTGAAAGGTTGACATGTCGGAGTTTTGTGAGGTTACCAATCTCAGGTGGAATAGCACCGCCGATATCATTGTATCCCATAAAGAGGTATTGCAGTTCAGTCAGATTACCTATGGAAGGAGGGATGCTGCCTGAGATTTTGTTTTTGGTCAGGGCCAATTTCCCCAGGCTTGATAAGCTTCCGATTTCTTCCGGTAAAGGACCGCTTAGTTGATTATTATAAAGGGTCAAGGCCAGCAAATTAGACAGGTTCCCAATTTCAGCCGGGATTGGGCCGGTAAGATTGTTTAAAGGAAGCTCTAGGTCTTCTAACGCTGAAAGGTTGCCAATTTCAGGAGGCAATGGTCCATTAAGGTTATTGCTTCCCATTTTAATAACACGTACCCTGCCACTACTGAGATTAACGCCATCCCAACTGCCGACGGGTTGGGTTAAATCCCATGGGTTTGTCCAATTTGATCCGTCTGTACTGTGGTAGAGTGCTAATAATGCAAGTGAATCAGATTCATTCACTTGCCCAAAGGTGCAATGCGAGTTGATCAATACAACTAATAAGCCGACTAACAGTTTTGTTTTCATTTTGGTTGGTGTTTTGGGTTATGAAAATTTATTTAAAGACAATAATCTTCTAGAAACACTGGGACGCTAATCGTGTCTTACCAACCTTTTATGTCAATCTTGTAGAGTACGGGCGGGGTGAATTGCTATATAATATTCAATTCAATATTAATATATGAAAATTTTATTTTAATTACAATAGGTTTGAGTTACCTCGCGAAATTCCAAATCACTACTTGCTCTAACTTACCAGCATCTATAATAGAAATTTTCCCGGAATTGATCTCGATGAGATTTTCGTCTTTGAATTCCGAAAGGACACGTATAACTGATTCTGTAGCGGTGCCTACCATCTTGGCCAAGTCGTCTCTGGAAACGGATAGTTTCTTGCGCTCATTGTGTGGGTCGTATTTGTCTTTCAACTGCAACAACGCTTCGGCCGTGCGTTGCCTGACAGAGCTGTAAGCCAAGTTTAGCAACCGCTCTTCCTTATCGCTTACCTTGTTGCACAGCATTTCGATGAACTTTCTTGAGATATCGTGATTCTCATAGATGAGTGTGAAGAAGTCATCTTTTGGTATAATGGATACTTCCGTTTCTTCCATGGCCATAGCCGATTCTTTGTAGTCTACACCTTCCAAAAGAGATTCGTAACCAAAGAATTCCCCTTCACTATAGAGGTTGATGATCAACTCTTTTCCCTCTTCATTGGTTTTATAGGCTTTTACTTTTCCTTTATTGATAAAGTATACAGCATTAGGGAGGTCACCTTCAAGGAATACATCGTTCTTCTTTTTGAAGATTTTGGTGCGTCGCTCTTTGGATAGGTTTTCCAGTTTTTTAGTGACACGGGCATCATTATAGAAGTCATTGAGCCCCTCTACGTTCTGGGCATAATCTGATTGTAAGAATTCACTTTTCTTAAGTCTGATTTCAATGGCGTCCAGAAGCTCGGTGTCCTCGAATGGTTTGGTCAAGTAATCATCAGCTCCCAAATTCATGCCTTTTCTGAAATCTGACTTTTCGGCTTTGGCAGTCAGAAAGATGAAGGGTATTCTTGAAGTATCTGATTTTTTACTCAGTATGTGTAGAACACCGTAACCGTCCAGTTCTGGCATCATGATATCACAAATGATGAGGTCAGGGATTTGTTGTGTTGCTAACTCGACTCCCGTTTTTCCATGTTCAGCAGTCAACACATCATAGCCCGCTAATTCCAATATTTCTGCCGTGTTTTCACGTACATCTTCATTATCCTCTATCAATAATATCTTTTTCATGGTTCTCTTTGGTTAATGGGTATACTCACTTCGAACGTGGTACCCTTGTTCAACTCGCTAGTAAAGGTTATTTGGCCTTTCATAAGATCCAGGTATTTTTTTACAATATTCAATCCCAGACCAGTCCCTTGAATATTGACAACATTTTTGGCACGGAAAAATCTTTCAAATAAGTGTTTTTGTTCCTCTTCCGGGATTCCACAGCCTCGATCAGTCACCTTCAGCACTATGCATTTTTCATCTAGCTTCATTCCGATCGAGATTGGCTTATTGGAAGGAGAATATTTTATGGCATTTGATACCAGGTTGAAAATGATGTTTTTGAAAATGCGAGGATCTATACTTACGTCATCGCTATGCTCTTTTACTATACTGGCTACTAATTCTTGATCAGGTTTTTTCAACAAGTTCATCTCTTCGAGTGTCTCCTCTAAAACCTCTTGAGGATCACATAACTCAAAGTTCAGCTCTATTTTACCTGATTCTAGCTTGTCAAGTGATAGAAAGTCATTGAGGATAGCGGTGAGGTTACTCACAGATGATTTTATTCTATTTACGTGTTTCTCACGCTTATCCTGGGTTTCGTCGGTTGTGTATTTTAAGATGAGTGATGCAGAAGATAAGATGGTACTTAGTGGAGTTCGAAACTCATGCGATGCCATAGACACGAACCGTGATTTCAATTCGTTTAGTATTTTTTCTTTTTCCAGCGACTTTCTCGCTTCCTCTTCCGCCCGTTTTCTCTCTTCAATTTGCTCTTCTAATGCTTGATTTGCTTTTTCCAACTCCCTTATACTCGTATTTAATGCATCCGTTCTCTCCTCGACCCGCCGTTCTAGCTCTGTAGCATAGTTGACCAACTGCTCTTCACTCTTTTTCAGCGCATCTTCGATTTTCTTTCTTTCCGATATATCGATGATAAAGGCTACGACCATCAGCTTTTCCTTGACCGTAACATGACTTAAACTCACCTCAATAGGAAATTCACCACCATTGCTTTTTAAACCCATTAAGTCTCTACCCTTGCCCATCAACCTTGGAGCAGGAGCATTTTGGTAGTTACTTCTGAGCTTTTTATGGTTAGGCCTGAACCTTGATGGAATAAGCTGTTCTACTTGTAGGCCTATTAAATCACCACGACCATAATCAAACATCTTTTCACTTACTGGGTTTGACATTATGATCTTGCCAGTTTCATCAACTGCGATGATACCTTCAACGGCTGATTGAAATATAGCCCTGAAAGTTTTGTCGTCTTTAAAGATTATATTCTGTTCGGTAAACATGTTAAGTTCCGATTTTATTAAAAATGTGCCCCCACAATCATGACAAAAATCAGTTTTAAATGTGACTCTGCTGACCAAAATGTCCTTGGTACCACTTCTATATTAAGAGTTTACTAATTAAAGCCGGTTAAATCAGGTTTGTGTCAGGTAGATAATTTTTATAAAGTTCATTTTAATGGAGACATTAAAACACATATTAGTTCCAACGGACTTTTCCTTAAACTCGAATAATGCAGTGCGTTATGCGATCAAAATGGCTGAAAAGTGCAAGGCAAAAATAACGTTGCTACATACTTATCGGCTGATTTCGGGTAAGCACGAAAAAGATAAAGATAATGGAGTTACGCTCAAAAAGGAATTAGAGCATGTTGCCATATCCAAGTTTCATCATATAGAAGAGCTCATGCTGAAAAACACATCTGTTCAATATGAGTTCCTATTGGAAGTGGGGTTCCTTTCTGATCGCCTGGGGGCTTATACTGAAGCGGAAGAAGTAAATATGGTGATAGCAGCCCATGATAGAAGCAACGGAAGTATAGGTACGTTTAAGAGCGATTTTGATTTTATCATCGATTCACTGAAGTGCCCGGTACTTCTGATTCCGGAAGGTTTGAACTTCGGCAATATTGAGAAGATCGTTTTTGTTTGTGATTGTAGTGATATAAGTAATTTGGAGGTAATGGATACTTTATTGGCCATTACTAGAATGTACGAAGCGGAAATCGATATTCTTTTAATAAATAAAAACGATCCACTCACTAATAAGAACATGTCTTCTTTAAGTGGGTATCTCGGTGAGGTTCCCCATTCTTTCCACGTAAGAGAGGATGATAATATAGAAGATGGCGTGGCTAATTACTTGTCAAGTGAACACCCGGATTTGATGGCTCTTTTGAACCGTGGTTTGAATCTGGACGAATTATACGCTGGCAAAAAAGCTTCGGCTTCTGAAATACCCCTACTGGCCTTTAAAGATTAGATATAAGGCCAAATATTTGTAGTCCTACTGTCCCGCTAATTTGATCAATATCATTCTAGGGACTGAGAATCCTCATGGTCAAATGACCATACATTTCCTAGGTTTGGCTTGAGCGAAAAAGCTCGTTGTGTATTGTCCAACCATATAAAGGAAGTAATCATGAAAAACAGCAGAGTGAAAAACCAGGTGTTCCACAGGATTGGGGATACTTACGGTCATTTAATTGATGGGGATCATTTCATGGGAAGAAATGCTTTTGATGAACTTTGGTTGACTCGACCCAGTACTAATGTGATCAAAAAGCCTGACGAATGCTACAGGCTGGAAGTTGCGCTTCCTGGATTTAACAAAGAGGAGATAGGGTTGAGTATTAGCAATAACCTTTTGAAGGTGAAGGCAGAGAAGAAGGAAGAAAGCGAACTGCCTGGCAAGTACATCAGGAAAGAGACCGATGTAGAATTCATGGAGAGGGCTTTTGAACTGACTTCTAACATCGATCAGGATCACATCAAGGCATCCTATAAGAACGGTATTCTGAGCGTATTTCTTCCATATCGTCAGAATGGAACAACAGCCAAAAAAACGATAACTATCGCTTAGTTACGTGTTTTGAATATTATGTAAAGTGGATCATTAGAATCTACTGTAAGCATAATGCTATGCTTTTCTACTTTGTAGGTAAGGAGTTACTTGCTTATGTGAGCCTACACATTGATTCTAAACACTCTACAACCTATACAAAAGTTTACCCAACTAAAGGACTGTACGATGAAAAAGATATTAGTGCCTACTGATTTTTCCGACTATGCTGATTATGCGTTGGATGCGGCTATCAAACTGGCTAAAAAAACAAATGCTTCTATTCACGTTTTACATTTCATGTCCATACCTATTGATTGGCTTGGGCTGGATAACAGCCAAACCAAAATGTATCCTGATATCACTAAAAAGGTGAATCAAACTAATCATAAGCTGGATGCACTGGTTGATAAGGCCAGGAACAGCGATGTTGAAGCAACTAAATTTTTGGGGTACAATGAAAGCTACACCAGTATTATTCAACACATAGAAAAGCACCATATAGATATGGTTGTGATGGGCTCGAAAGGTACCAGTGGCGTAAAGGAAATTATTATCGGTTCCGTTACCCAAAAAGTTGTCAGGTTATCACCTGTGCCAGTTTTAGTGGTCAAGGATCATCTCACAACAGTTGACGAAGTGAATTTTGTGATGGTAGCAGGTTTTGATGAAGACATGGATCGTGCTTTTGATAAACTGGTCAATTTTGCCAGGCTCGTCTCTGCAAAAGTGCATTTACTTTTCGTTAATACACCATTGAATTTTACCAGTACTGATAAGGCATCGGCTAGAATGGCACAGTATGCCGAACGCGGCGGGGATTTGATCGAGTCTGTTAACATATACAATGCTTACAGTTTTGAAGAAGGGGTGAAGAAATTCACAGAGGGAATTGAAAATAGCATTATTGCTATGGCTACTCACAGCAGGAGGGGTATTGACCGATTCGTGTCAGGTAGCTTAACAGAGCAAATGGTGAATCACATTCAGGAGCCTTTACTCAGTTTCCACCTTCAATAGAGTAGTTTTAAAGCCATTTCTATGTTTCTGTATAAAAGGATTTTGGTGGGGTTGGATCATACCGATCTCGATATCACCTTGATAAGGTACGCTTCTTATTTAGTACAACTGTTTGAAGCAACTGACGTCTATTTCTATCATGTGGTAAAACCTGAAGAAATACCCGAAGGGGTGAAAGGCTTTCTCAAACAGGAACCTTTAAATATACAGGATATCGAAAATCAGTTAAAGGGTGCCATTTCAACACACTACAATTCAAAACTGCCTTATAAGATATTTGTGGAGGAGGGCAATCCTACCGAAAAACTCCTGAGGTGGTCTAGCTCAAACGAAGTGGAGCTGATCATGGTCGGTAGAAAAATGAATAGCAAGGGGTCAGGTATATTACCCGGTAAGTTGGCTAAACTTTCACATTGCTCGGTGCTTCAAGTACCCGAAGACAGTATACCGGATGTGAGCAATATACTTGTACCAATTGATTTTTCGGATTATTCCAGAATGGCGTTAGAGGAAGCGATAGGTATTTCAGGAAAAACATCTGCTACTATTCATTGTCAACATGTTTATAAAGTGCCCACCGGCTATCACTACTCGGGCAAGTCTTACCGGGAGTTCGCTGATATCATGAAAAAGAATGCAGAAAAAGACATGACCATTTTTCTGAAAAAGAATAAGTTAGAGGAGTATCCACTGGAAAATCACTTCGTGTTAGGGCAAGACCACGATCTCTCAGAGAAAATCTATGGGTTTGCCCAGGTTAAAAAGACTGACATGATAGTAGTTGGGTCTAAAGGTAGAACGGCAGTCGCGGCCTTACTCCTGGGTAGTCTGGCTGAAAAGCTGATGATTATGGAAAACGACATTCCATTACTCATCGTCAAAAAGAGAGGGGAGAACATGAACTTCCTAAAGGCATTGCTAGAACTCTAGGCGCACAATCGCATTAGTAATACCCATCCATCTATTAGCTGCAACAGCAAGTTGCAATCAGCGCTAGGCTTTTCTTAATGCCAAAGTCGGTATTTGAATATTCTGAATCACTTTACGAGTGATACTCTCCTTGAATAATCGGCCAAAGAAATTGTGCTCATGGGGAATGATTGATAGTACGTCTATATCGTTTTCTTCAACGTATTTTTGAATGCCACCTTCGACATCCGTGTCTTGCATAAAGTGAAACGAATGATTGAGGTCACCGAAGTAGTTGTCAAGGTTGATGGCTTCCGTGGATTTGTCAATACTTAGCTTAGAAGGCTCTTTGCTTACATGAAGCAGTTGAACTTCAGAATTATCATTTGACAGGGCTTTTAGCATATCAAATTGCTTGGTGTCTTTCAAGTGTTTGTAATCCGTGGCCAGTAATATCTTCTCGAAATTCAATGAAGTGGTATCTTCAGGTATAGCCAGTACTGGGCAATCCACTCTATCGATAGTATTGTAGGTGGTACTGCCAAGTAACTTATTGCCGAAGGTACCTGACCCTTGAGTGCCCATGACAATCAAGTCTATGTTGTTCTGAGATACAGTTGTCTTGATAGAATCAATAGCAAAAGCCATGTCAAAGATAAAATTGACTTCTCTATTGTTCAATTCTGGTAGTTCTCTTCGCAACACCTCAAACTTGACCTCGGTTTCTTTTTTATAATTATCTACCTGGTCGTTTTCGATGCTCATCGTCATTGGTGAGGCTGGTACAGGCACATGATAAGCGTGGAGTATATGGATTTCAGCCTTCATGCTGTCACCAATTTTGATGGCCTGTTTTAATGCATTTTTCGAGCAATCTGAGAAATCTACTGGAACAAGAATATGCTGGATGGTTAACATAGGACGCTTAGCTGTTTGGATACATGGAATTATTCAAGTGTTCTTAAATGCTCCATTAAGGATCATCAACTTCGGTGATACCAATGCTAATGGTACCGGAAATCATTCTCTAAATCAATATGCTTGCTAATGCCAAATCTTCTGATGACATATAACTATGCTAGAGGTGATATTTATCAGTTATTTGTGCTAGCGGTAAGAGTCTACCAATTCCTATTTGGTATAGATGATCTCCTGAAAGAAGCTCAGGAGCCTCATTTTTGACATTTTGAACTCAGCCTCGAAGGACATAATGTGGCTGGATAATTCACTGTGATTTTGAGTATAGGTCTTTTGTTCCATAAAATCCAATTCACCATCAGATAATGCATTGGCCAGGAATTGCTCATGCTTCTCTACTTTGCTTTGAAAAGACTTGATTAGTGAGTTTTGATAGTAGTAAATAAGGCGTAGAAAATGATCCGCATCTTTTCGTTCTCTCTCTTGCTTCAAATCATCATAGTGAGTATTCAATATTTTTTTAAAGAAATTTAGCTCTAACTGCCATAAGTCTAGGGCGGACAGCCATTGCGTACTTTCTTGATGGAGTTGCCTTATTGTATCTGTATCCGTTGGCCTGGTCAAGCTTCCCATAATCTTTCTTTTCCTATGTAGTTCCTCGTTTAGTAGTATCCATGGGATAGCGACAACTTTCCCATAGGACGATGCTTCTGGTATAACACTCGATATCAATGTAGGCAGTCATTAAACCATTTGATATGACCTATGTTAAAGCATAGCTTGATTTCGGTCATATTCAAGGTGATTTAGCCAGAATGAGCGTTTTTGAGCCGTTAAGTAGGTTCTAGGAAGTAACCTACT
>JBCBSS010000063.1:0-40704 GCA_039819065.1 Bacteroidota bacterium | reverse complement strand
ATGTAAAATCAAATTAGACCGTCCCTATCACTATTACTAGCACTTAATAATAGCTAATACTGGCTATTCAAAATCACCAAATAGGTTATTGCTTCTAAGTACATCCGCTGATTACTTTGCATCTGTTTAGAACTAGTCTAAATAAATAGATGAAGGCATTCCGCGGTATTTTCCTATTCATTTTTTCCCTCAGTATCGGCATCCAATTCTGCCACGGTGCAAATGATACAGGTTCTATTTCAGGAAGTGTAAAAGACGAGAATGGTAACGCCATACCAGGCATTACCATTCTGATCAAAGGTACTTCACAAGGTACTGCCTCTGATGGCAGCGGAAGGTTCAAACTGGGCAGCATTGCTTCAGGTTCTCAAACCCTTGTGATATCAGGAGTGGGTTATCAATCTTTTGAAAAGAATGTCATTGTAACCTCCGGTCAAAATATCGAAATCGACTTAGTGCTCAGTGAATCAATTGAGCAAATGAGTGAAGTAGTAGTAGTTGGTCAGACAGAAGCCCAAGAAATTTCCTCTAAGCCGATTACCATCACCTCAATTGATGCTATCTCTTTGAGAAAACAAACGCTTGGGGTAGCGGAAGTATTAAAGCGATCCACCGGTGTATTAGTGAGGCAATCAGGAGGCCTTGGTAGCGATACTCAGATCAATCTGAATGGCTTAGCCGGCAATGCGGTGCGCATTTATTATGACGGGATACCGCTGGAATATCTTGGTGGCGGTGTAGAAGTTAATAACCTACCAGTCAATCTAATCGATAGAATTGATGTCTATAAAGGCGTCATGCCCATCCAAATAGGTACAGACGCCCTCGGTGGAGGAATCAATATCGTACCTCGACAGTTCGTAAATGATTACTTCGAAGTATCTCAAGAATATGGCTCCTTCAACACCCATCGTACCACGCTCATGGGAGTCAAAAACCTGAATGAGAAAATTGTCATTGGTGGCAATGCCTTTTTCAATTACTCCGACAATGACTACGAGATGCTTGGCATACCTACACAAATTGATGTTCCCTTTATCAATATTTTCGGCCGGGAAGACTCTCAGCCTGTCGATACTGTGGTTAATGCCAGACGTTTTCACGATCGACATGTTTCTGCATTTGCCCAGGCGCAAATCGGCTTCAACAATCTGTTATGGGCGGATCGGCTTACATTATCCTCATCTTATTCTTATCGTGACGACGAAATACAGCATGGACAGCGCGTAACTGAAAGGCCAGCTGGCGAGGCCACGCGCGAAGTACGCGGGTCAATACAAAGGCTCACTTTTGAAAAGAATGTAAATAACAAATTAAACCTCTCCTACTCCGGCCTTTATGCCGTGACCAAAGTGGCTGTAGAAGATTCTACCGATAATATCTACAATTGGCTGGGGGAAATACGCACAGTGTCCAACGGTAATAATGCCGAAATCCTCGGTCGTCCTGCTTTGAGAAATACCCGATTAGTAGGGACTGTGCACAGGCTAAATGCGCGCTATGAACTCAATGACAACATTAGTTTTGCAGCTAGTGATTTCTTCGCTTATTCCAGGCTTACAGGCAATGATCCACTGGCCGCTAAGCTTCAAAATGGTGACGAGCGAGTAGATCCATTATCCATACCTTCTAATTTCTACCAAAACATATTTGGTGTTGAAGCTAAAATAGAGTGGCTGGATGACGCTTTGACCACAACGGCATTCTATAAGAGATATAATTTTGACGCTGAATCCATCGACTTTGTTTCTACGCTATCTGATACAGTTCAAACCAGATTAGCGGGTGATGGCAACAATGGCTTTGGGACGGCCTTCAAATATGAATTTAGCAATGGTTTGTTCATACGATCAAGCTATGAAAAGACCACTCGCTTACCCACCGAACGGGAAATATTCGGTGATTTCTTCTTTATAAGACCCAACTTTGAGTTACGCCCCGAAACCAGCGATAACATCAACTTCGGCTTGTATAACCGCTGGGAAGTAGGCAAAGCAGGTTATGTGGGTGTCGATGTGAACGGATTTTTGCGCTATTCTAAAGATCGGATAAGATTAGAAGCAGAAGGTTCAGGGGAATCTGCCCGATTCATCAATGACCTGGAAGTAGATTCTAAAGGTGTTGAAGTAGCACTCAAAGCCAGCCCGATAGCCTCAATTGAGGTGGTTGCCAACTTCACCTGGCAAGACGTAATCAGGGCCTCAGTAGCCGATACGCAAGATGACAGCTTCATCGGCTCATCCATACCCAACTTAGCTGACCTGTTTTTTAATTCCTCTATACAGTACAAGAAAGGCAGCTTAATGAAAGATGAAGATGAACTACGTGTTTTTTGGAATTACTTCTACGTCGACCAGTTCAGCATCACCGATGTATTGGATGAAGAAAGTGCTAATCCTGATAACCTCGTGCCAGTACAGCATCAGCACGACCTGGGATTCAGCTACAGGTACGGGCAGTCAGGGGTAAGTCTTGCTTTTCAAGTCAATAACCTGCTCAACGCTCAGGTTTTCGACAACTTCCGAGTACCTAGACCGGGAAGGAACTACTCAGTAAAAATAAGCTACTCACTTTGACGAATGAATCATTTAAAACTGAAGCTATAATAACCATAAAATGAATTACAAAACCATAAAGCATTTCAAAACCTGGTACCTTTTGATGCCAGCCTTTTTATTCGGACTGATGGTCTTGAATGGATGCGATGATGATGACGAAAGCCCCGACCCGGCGGCACCTCAGTTCATCCGCCTGTTGACGGTTGATCCTCTTGAAGAAACTGTCAGTATTCGAAACTTCGGTACAGAGGAAGTAAATATATCTTCCTTCCAACTCTGTCTGGGAGCAGGACAATATAACATACTAAGTGACTACTCATCAATCACCGGTAGCCCGAACTTGGCAGCGAGTGCCACTGTAGTAATTGACCTAACCTCTGGCTCAGAAGGCGTCACCGCTTTACCAGATGCCAGTGGTGGGTTGGGCTTATTTGCTAATAACTCAGATTTCACGTCTTCAGATTCTGAAATTTTGCGTGACTATATACAATGGGGCGCTGCTGATCAAAACCGTGTCAGTCAAGCCGTTACCGCAGGCAGATGGGACGACGCGGACAATTTTGTGACAGGACTGGCGCCATACACCTTCGTTGGTAATGCCAATAACGTGGGCGCTTCATTTTGGGCCATCAATGTACCGGAAGTAATTCGTTTGGTAGTAGTAGACCCTTCTAAAGAGACTGTTAGTATTGAAAACCTTGGCACCACAGAAATTGATATTTCGGCTTTTCAATTGTGCCTGGGGCCTGGACAATACAATATCCTGAGCAACTACTCCTCAATTCAGGGTGACTTGAGTCTTACTGCCAATGAAAGGGTGGTGATTGACCTTACTTCTGGTTCAGAAGGAGTCACTGCATTACCTGACACCAATGGAGGCTTGGTATTGTTCGCAGATAACAGCGACTTCGGTTCATCAGACCCGGATCTTCTACGTGATTACATGCAATGGGGCGCGGCCAATCAGGACAGAGTGGCTCAAGCGGTTGCAGCGGGCAGATGGGATTCCGAAACCAGCTTTATTGACGGCTTTGCACCATATACTTTAAATACGACCTCAACAGATGTGGGTACAACCTCATGGGAAACTACTAGTGCGGAAGATGCAAGATTATTAACTGGGTTTGTCATTAACGCACAAACACCAACGGGCAATATCGCCAAGTACTTTGCACAGCTACCTTCAGGTGCGGTTGACGTAAGCGACGGAACAGACTTTCAACAGTTTTTCCCTGTTGATTTGTTCGATGGCGCTATTTTCAATGCTCGACCTGATGGGTCGGCTGGATTTTCGAAGATCATGGTAGATGGCAATGGTGACGTAATCGAAGACTCTTTCATCGCTGTTTCGGATGCCGGTTCATTCCAAATAGCAGTATCTAACAGTACTACTGGTGTATTCCATGATCGTAATGACCCGCAGCAAATAACCGTTTTCAATCCCTCAAACATGACAGTGGGTGGCAACATCGATATGAGTGCAGGCTTCGTACCTGGTGATATTCCACAGCGCTACCAAACTTTCTATTTTAGAGGTGACGAAGTATTCTCTCCAATCAGAGGTAATGCAGGGGCAATCTATGACTCCTTGATAGTGCATATAGCTAACGTATCGACTGGTACTTTTGTAGCGTCGTCAACTATTAATAGTGGTCCAGCAGCCCCTTTCAATGATTTTGGACAGCATCATTTAGATGAGAATGGAACACTATACATTCCTGATCAAGGTGATGTGTTTACGGGCAACCCTGCCAGCTTACATCGTATCCTTTCCGGAACCACAGATTTCGATCCTACTTATGAGTTCAACATTGCTTCTACGCTGAATCCGGCTAACGTTTTTCTACCTATCTTCCGCGGATTCTACTATGTTGGCAATGATCTGGCTATCGCTTTGGTAGCTCAGGATACGCCTCAGGAGGTAATAGATTTGGTAGCATCAGTAGGTGGTAATCCAGCTAATCTTTCCGATGAGCAATTACAGCAGGTTTTAGGGATACTATTTGCTTCAGAAAACGGACGTTGGTGCGAAATCGATCTTAGCTCAATGACGGTGACTCCAATTGCCGGTTTACCTGCCCAATCTGTTTTCAGTACAACAGTTACCATGGAGATTGATGGTGTATTGTATTTCCCGATCACTACGACTTCAATCAATTCTTTGTATAGCTATGATCCGCAAACCAAGGCTACGGCGGAAGTATTCCAATTGGCTGCTGGTGGCACCCTGGTTGGCGTTCATAATTTGTCCAATAACAATTAACACATAAACCCGCGAAGATATGAGGCGCTTTTTTTCATTCTTTCAATTGATGATACGACATCAAAAAAAGTGGTTTGCACAGTGGCATGCCTGGGCCGGTATCTTCGCGGGTTCTATCCTTATTGTTGTAAGCCTCACCGGTACTTTACTGGTTTTTGAAGAAGAACTGGACGTGTGGCTTTATCCTGAACTGTTTGAATTCGAAAAGTCAGGAGAAGTGATGCCTCTCAATCAGGTTTTTCACCAGATAAGAGCCGAGCATCCAAGAATGCATTTCGAGAGCATTTTTCAATTCCCGAAAAGAAATGGCTGCTACATGTCTTTTTACGAGGACAATGACGAATTTCGACAAGCTGTCATTAATCCCTACACTGCCGAGATTACAGGAACCCGGGTTTATGGTGATTCCGTTATGGGATTTATTAGAAATCTGCACCGCACACTGCTGGTTCCTAAGGTAGGTAAGTATATCGTAGGCATTGCGTCATTGTTCATGGTGATACTGATGATCACAGGGCTGAGGCTATGGATACCGAAACATTGGGGTCTGATCAAAGAACGGCTTACCATAAAAAAAGGAGCGAGTTTCAAAAGACAGAACTATGATTTGCACAACTCTTTGGGCTTCTACTTTTCACCTTTCATTACCTTGATATCCATAACCGGTGTAGCCATTACCTTCTCCCCTTTCGTGGTATTAGCGCTTTTCCTGGTCAACTTTCAATCACCACAATCCATAGGCGACATTCTAGGTAAACAATCTACCTATGTAGCCGATAACAATTCACTTGGCATAGACCATATACTTACTATTGCGGCCACAGATATGCCCGAGGCAGAGATAAGAGGCTTTTCTATCCCACGTGATTCTGTTGGCGTTTACAATGTCAACTTCACCGAGGATGGTTACGCCGTCACAGGAGATAATAGCTTTGCCATGTATGACCAATATACCGGGGAAAGGCTCTTAAATACAGATAAAGACTTTGCTAATTCCAGTAAACTCGTTTTAAACTGGCTAACTCCTATACATTATGGTACGTTTGGTGGTATGACTACACGTATTATCGCATTGTTAGCTTCTATAGCGGCCCCCATACTTTTTATTACCGGGTTCATCATTTGGTGGGGCAGATGGAAAAAACGCCATCAAAAATCTAGTACAGAAGACCATTTGGAACAGCCCAAATCAGATCTTAACGGCGGATCAAATAAAAAACAGAAACGTCCAGTTATCCCTCAAAGAAAAGAGACAGTCACCAATGAGCAATAACATAGACCAACCACCGATCACTTTATCCGGGTATTTCTTCAGAGGATTCAAATATGCAGCATACTTTATGGTCATTGCCGGGTTCATGGGCTTAATCTATGGTGCTTTTGGAGGTATTTGGCTAAGTCCGGCATTTGTGGCCATCGCCTATTTGGGCATTTTCGTGATGATCAATTTTGTGATCTCGATTCCCTTAATAGCACTCAATCTCCCCTTCGCCTTATTTAGGAAGGGAAGTAAAAGAATCACGCGATACTTCATTTACTCTTTATCCTTTGCTATTGTCTTTCTGGCGTTTTTCGCGCTTTTGAAGTTCACTGGCATTGAGGTCTTCTGATATGCTAGAATTAATGACATATATCAGTTTAAATTCTTTTAGTCAGGCATTGCGTATAAGTGATGCATCACATAAATTTGCATCAATTTGTAATTAATCTAAATAAACTCAATGATCGGGCAGGCGACTAATTTAGTAGAGGGAAGCTTTAACTTTGAGGCTGTCATGTGTTGTAATTACATGGCAGAGTGCGGCGCTAAGAAAAAGTGTTGCAAGAAGTACAAAAAGAAAGGAAAGCACTGCAAGAATTGCCCTAAATTATGAATGAGTTGAAATCCAA
The DNA here is from genome assembly GCA_039819065.1 of Bacteroidota bacterium. Classification (GTDB taxonomy): domain Bacteria; phylum Bacteroidota; class Bacteroidia; order Cytophagales; family Cyclobacteriaceae; genus JBCBSS01. The sequence goes on along the minus strand of JBCBSS010000063.1, from coordinate 33,993 downwards.
CGAACACCTTATATACGAAACCGATCACTGCCAGTTAATCCAGGATGATCACTCAGAAACGTTTTACGTTCAGTTAAAGGGTGACGCTATTGCTTTCAAGTTCTGTCAATTGATAGCGCTTAAAAGAAAACTACAAGCGGTTGACATTATCAAATTATTGGCAAGCGACTCTCCTGACGTTGAATTGATCCACATGCCCCACTGCGACCGGTTCTTCGTTTTTACTGTACAAGAAATACTCGAATTAAAAGCCCTTTTAGAAGGTGGTTTTACCATGTTGGAATTGAACAGCATGATCCATAAAACCCTTGTCCGGCCTTTGGCTTAATTAGTATTAGATCAATTCTAAATTTCACTTCTCAGTGTCCATTTCGCAACTAATGGCCTACTTTAGGGGTTCTTCGTATATAATCTAAAATCAGCGAAAAATGAAGGATATTCTAAGAAGGCATCAAGTATTAAAGGACGAGATAGTTGATATACTCAACAAACAAATAAAAATAGAAGCACAATCATCAGCAGCATATTTGGCCATGGCGGCATGGTGTGATATCAACGGTTATGACAATTCCGCTGAGTTCTTTTTCAAGCAATCCGATGAAGAAAGAGCACATCAGCTCAAAATATTTCACTATTTAACTAACATGGAGTGTAGTGCTGTTTCACCAACAGTTGGAGAGTCTCAGCATGAGTTCTCTACGCTCAGAAGTGTATTCGAGCAAGCGCTGGAAATGGAAATTTCAGTTTCAGAATCAATACACGATGTAGTTAGAAAATGTCGTGAAGTAGGTGATATTGCCACCGAAGAATTCATGAGATGGTTCGTACAAGAGCAAATTGAAGAAGAATTCGTTGCAAGAAGAACCCTTGAATTATTCGATGTATTGGGAGAAGACAAAGTAGGGCTCGGAATGGTAGAAGAGCGTGTGCTTGACGTAGAATACGAAGGATAATTAATTGAACTGACTGTCGCCTTAACAGGCAACAACAATTGATAAGGAACCTATCTGATCAAAGATCAAATAGGTTCCTTTTTTGTTTAAACACAAGTCATTTCGGAAACCCCTTCTGAATCTGGGTTACTTGAATTAGAAGACTTAAGCCGATTTTTTTTCGGCCATACTCACCAGTCCGTTTTCGATAGCATAGGTCACCAGTTGAATGGGCGACTTTATATTGAGTTTCTTCAATATCTTCTTTCTATGTGCGTTGACGGTGTGTATACTAATATGGAGCTTAGTCGCTATCTGCTGCGTCGTATTACCTTCAGCAATGAGTTTGAGCACTTCCAACTCTCTCTCTGAAAGCCTACTATCGTGATGGTTTGATTCCTTTTTGCGACTCGTGTCGAATACAAGGTTCAACATCTTGGTACAAAAAAAACGATCACCTTTAGACACTGCTTTGATGGCATTCGTAATTTCTTGTTCGCTACATCCTTTGGTCACGATACCCTTTACACCTATTTCCAACAAATACTGAACAGTTTCTTGTTCCTCTACATTGGTAATCACGAGTGTATTGGTCAACCGATTCAATGCTTCGATCTCTTTGAGTCCTTCGGTACCTTTTTCGTATACATCGAAAATAAGTAAGTTACTCTTTTGGTGTTCAAGCGTTGACATGACACTACTAGCATCCTCCACAGTTTCACTGACATAAAACCCACCAAGTCGATTAAGCAATGAAGTAATAGCTTCTTCAGCAAGGAACTGAAAATTGGCAAGAATAACTGGTTGTCTGTTCTGGTTTGACATTTATGTTAAAGTGCCTAATGGCAAATATGCTTGATTATTTATTTAGACTTAATCCAAATAAAACCAAAGGTAGATTCATTTAGGTACTAAAACAATAGCTAGTGTTAGCTATTATCCAGAATATGATAACTAATTATGGTATATAGTTGAGGGAAGACGATCAATACATGCCATACCTTGCACATGGGGTTAAATATGCCATCAGGTTTTACGATTTACCAACCAATTCATTGAGTTTACCTCTGTCTTTTCTCCGGTTTTATTAACTTCGCAACTTCTTTGAACAATCGTTTTAAATCCTATCATTCTAAATTATTGACCTTAAGTAACATGAGTGACCAACCAAATATTGATGAGTTAAAAAATATTTGTTCACAGGTAAGAAGAGACATCGTCAGAATGGTACATGCAGTACAATCCGGCCACCCCGGCGGATCACTTGGATGTACTGAATATTTTGTTGCGATGTATTTCAACATCATGAAACACAGCAACAGCTTCAACGCCGATGCTATAGGAGAAGATCTTTTTTTCCTTTCGAACGGTCATATATCGCCAGTTTGGTATAGCACACTGGCCAGAGCAGGCTACTTTGACGTAAAAGAGCTCGCTACTTTCCGAAAGATCAATACGCGATTGCAAGGACACCCGGCTACAGAAGAGCATTTACCAGGTATCAGAGTGGCATCAGGCTCACTAGGCCAAGGGTTATCAGTAGCCGTTGGAGCAGCACAAACCAAGAAGCTCAATAATGACAAGCATAGCGTATTTGTACTTATGGGCGATGGCGAGCAACAAGAAGGACAAGTATGGGAAGCAGCCATGTACGCTGCGCACCACCAAGTCGACAACATCATCGCTACTATTGACTATAATGGACAGCAAATCGATGGCCCGGTAGACGAAGTTATGTCCTTAAGCGACCTTAAAGGTAAGTGGCAGGCATTTGGATGGCAGGTCGTTGAAAGCAATGGAAACGATATTGATTCGTTAATAAAAACATTGAAGCACGCCAAAAGCTTGTTGGGTCACGGAAAACCAGTTGTCAATATCATGACTACTGAGATGGGTCAGGGTGTCGATTTCATGGTTGGTACACACGCATGGCACGGTATTGCCCCTAATGACGAGCAATTAGAAAATGCTTTAAGTCAACTTGAAGAAACACTGGGAGACTACTAGTTCAGCTCCCAATCACGGTTTTGCTGAGCACGAAATCACCATATATCCTTTTGATTTCGATGTGGCTTGTGAGTATCACACTTACCAGCCACGCTCAAAAAGTACAGCAAAAAATACCTCAAAAAACCCGCATCCTGTTTCTATTGGATGGCTCAGGTAGTATGCTGGCCAAATGGGAACGCAATAGGCTGAGGATAGACATCGCCAAGGAAGTGCTGTCCAACCTAGTCGATTCACTTCGTACCAACAAGGACTTAGAATTGGCGTTACGTGTATACGGGCACCAGTTCGGCAGAGAAAAAAAGAACTGTCGGGATACACGGCTGGAAGTAGGGTTTGGAGAAAACAACCACGACGCCATCATCAATCGGCTACAACTGGTCAAGCCCAAGGGTACAACACCGATAGCCTTCTCGCTAGAACAGGCGGCCAACGACTTTCCGGTGGATAAAAACTTCCGTAACATCATTATCATCATTACTGATGGTATAGAATCCTGTGATGGTGATCCCTGTGATGTCTCACTGGCCTTGCAGCGAAAAAACATATTTCTCAAACCATTCGTCATCGGTCTAGGCATGAGCCTGGAATATGAAAAGCAATTCAAATGTGTGGGTAAGTTTTTTGATGGATCGGATATCAGCAATTTTAATAAGGCACTCAATCAAGCCCTTGAAACTACGCTGTCCACTACTACGGTTAGTGTAGAATTGCTGGATATCAATGATAGAAAGACAGAAAGCAATGTGAACGTGACCTTCCTTAACAACTTCACTAGGGAACCTGCTTATGAGTTTGTGCATTATAGAGACACCAATGGCAGACCAGATTCGGTAGAAATCGACGGTGTACTCACCTACGATCTCATCGTGAACACCACTCCCCCAGTCATCAAAAGGAATGTGCCCATACGGCCGGGGAAACATAACGTTATAGAAATCAAATCCCCACAAGGCTTTCTACAAGTAAACCAGAGAGGACATCAATCTTACAGGCATGGTGTGAATATTCTGGTAAGGGAAGCAGGCAAGAGAGCAGTAATTAACGTCCAGCCGATCAGTGACTTGGAAAAGTATTTGGTTGGAGAATATGATCTGGAAGTAACTACCCTACCCCGCCGCTACTTCAGAAAAGTAAAAGTAAACCAAAGCAATACCACCAAAATCGCCATTAAAGATCCTGGCTTGGTGAATATTTACAATAACGCACCGGGCTACGGTAGTATCTATGAGATAAAAAGTAATGGAAAAGAAGAATGGGTAGCCAATTTGGAAGAGAATAAATCAAAATCATCATTAGCTTTACAGCCTGGAAAATATAAGATCGCTTTTAGAGCTAAAAATGCTCAAGGCAGTAAGTTTACCACCATTAAAAGTATAACTGTAAGATCTGGCGAAACCACTACTATTAATCTATTCGACTAAATGACAAAATACACTTACACCGAGAAAAAAGATACACGCTCCGGTTTTGGCGACGGATTGCTGGAATTAGGTAAATCCAACGATAAAATTGTAGGCTTATGCGCCGACTTGATAGGCTCGTTAAAAATGGGCGCTTTCAAAAAAGAATTCCCTGAGCGATTCTTCCAAACGGGTATAGCTGAAGCCAACATGATCGGCTTGGCGGCAGGTATGACCATCGGAGGCAAAATACCTTTCACAGGTACCTTCGCCAATTTCTCGACCGGTAGGGTTTATGATCAGATCAGACAATCAGTGGCCTACTCAGGCAAGAATGTCAAAATCTGTGCTTCACACGCTGGGCTTACCTTGGGAGAGGACGGCGCTACCCACCAAATTCTAGAAGACATTGGTATGATGAAAATGTTGCCCAACATGACAGTCATCAACCCATGTGATTACAATCAGACCAAGGCTGCTACTATCGCTATTGCTGAACATGAAGGCCCGGTGTACTTGCGATTCGGCAGACCAAAATGGCCAATCTTCATGCCTACTGATCAGCCGTTTGAAATCGGTAAAGCCATCAAACTGATAGAAGGTAGTGATGTGACCATATTCGCTACAGGCCATATGGTTTGGAAGGCGATTGAAGCGGAGGCAGAATTGGCAAGCCAAGGTATCAATGCGGAAGTCATTAACATTCATACCATTAAGCCACTGGATACAGAAGCCATTCTAGCATCTGTTAGTAAAACCGGTTGTGCTGTGTCAGCAGAAGAGCATCAAATCAATGGAGGCCTTGGCGAAAGCATCGCACAGGTATTGGTTAGAAATAACCCTAGCCCGCTTGAAATAGTAGCTGTAAATGACAGCTTCGGAGAGAGTGGCAAGCCTGAAGAGCTTCTTGATAAGTATGGCTTAGGTACCAAAGACGTAGTCAACGCAGCGCTTTCTGTTTTGAAAAGAAAGTAAGCATAAATCCTCATAAGCAGCCAGCAGATATTATTTCCATTTTATGCAATACTGAGAGGGTCACAAAAGTTGTCATTTAGATCTAGGCGGGTCGGTATGGCTGACTTCTGAGGCGTTCTCTTTTAATTTACGACGTAATCAACCTTCAAAACCAAGAGAAATGGCAGATCAGCCGGCTAAGAATTTCGTAATCGACTTCGACAGTACTTTTACACAGGTGGAAGCGCTCGACGTACTGGGAGAAATCTCACTCAAAGACCGCCAGGATAGACAGGATAGGCTTCAGTCCGTAAAGGATATTACTGACCAGGGCATGAACGGTGACCTGGGTTTTCGAGAATCCCTGGAACAGCGCCTGACGCTATTAAAGGCACATAGAAACCATCTGCCAGAACTGATCAAGAGACTTAAGGAAAAGGTCTCCAAATCATTCCATCGCAACAAAGACTTTTTTAACAACTACTCAGAGCGCATATACATCATTTCTAATGGCTTCAAAGACTTTATCGTACCCATCGTAACGGAGTACGGCGTAAGGTCAGAAAATGTATTTGCCAATACTTTTGAGTTTTCTGAAGAAGGTCAAATTACCGGATTCGATAAAGAAAATGTGCTGTCTCAAAACAATGGAAAAGTAGAACAGCTCAAGGCCTTGAAACTCCAGGGTGATGTATATGTGATCGGGGATGGTTATAATGATTATGAAATTAAACTGGCTGGACTGGCTAATAAATTCTACGCTTTTACAGAAAACGTAGAGCGAGAGAATATTCTCGAAAATGCAGATCATGTAGCGCCAAGTCTGGACGAATTCCTATATCTTAATAAAATGAATACCGCCATCTCTTACCCCAAAAACAGGATCAATGTATTGCTATTGGAAAACATCCATCAGCAAGGGTTTGAGATCCTCAAGAATGAGGGCTACAATGTAGAAGTCTATCCAGCAGGACTGGATGAAGATGAACTTTGCGAGAAGATCAAAAACGTATCGATTCTGGGCATCCGTTCTAAAACCCAGGTCACCAAACGCGTCCTTGACCATGCTAACCGACTGATGGCCATCGGTGCTTTTTGTATAGGCACTAATCAAATCGATCTTGAAGCTTGTTCTAGAAAAGGTGTAGCGGTGTTCAATGCGCCATTCAGCAATACACGCTCTGTAGTGGAGCTTGCCATTGGTGAGATCATCATGCTTATGCGCAACCTACCTGATAAGTTTGCACTGATGCATCAGGGTCAGTGGCAAAAGTCAGCTAACAATAGCTTTGAAATAAGAGGTAAGAAGCTCGGGATCATTGGCTATGGCAATATCGGTGCACAGTTATCTGTACTTTCAGAATCAGTAGGGCTAGACGTCTATTATTATGACGCAGTAGAAAAACTCTCTTTGGGCAACGCTACCAAATGCAATTCCCTGAAGGAGCTGCTTTCTACAGTTGACATTGTTTCATTACATGTCGATGGCCGCCCTGAAAACAAAAATCTGATCGGTGAGAAAGAGTTCGAGATGATGAAAGATGGGGTGATATTCCTTAACCTAAGCCGCGGTCATGTGGTGGACATCGATGCTCTCAAACGTAATATAGAAAGCGGCAAAATCAAGGGAGCGGCGGTTGATGTCTTTCCTCAGGAGCCCAAAAGCAATAATGAAGAGTTCATGTCGGAATTGCGCGGCCTTCCTAATCTAATATTAACACCGCATATTGGTGGAAGTACCCTCGAAGCGCAAGAGAACATAGCCCATTTTGTACCGGGTAAGATCATGGATTACATCAATACTGGAGGTACTTCTAACAGTGTTAGTTTCCCGAATCTACAGCTACCGGCTCTTGAGAATGCCCATCGCCTGATACATATTCACCACAACGTTCCTGGTATTCTGGCTAAGATCAACAACGTTTTAGCCAGCCATGAAATCAACATTGTAGGTCAATACCTCAAGACCAATGAGACGATCGGTTATGTGATTACAGATATTGATAAGGAGTACAGCAAAGAGCTCACCTCAGAGTTGAGGAAGATCGAACATACTGTGAAATTCAGGGTGCTTTATTGATGGTGTGAAGAAAAAAGAATTACCCATTCAAGGTCCAGAAAGTTTAAGTTAAACCCCGAATAAACAGGATTTGAGCTGCTCGGCTTCGGCAACCCTCCACTGTTAACTTCAACTAAGAAGACCCCGACGGATCGGGGTTGAGGCCCGGTTTTAGAAGTAAGCTTCACTCGGTATTTTAGTTAATGTTAGTTTAACTAAACATGATTGAACCAAGTGGGTAATTCTCGACAAAAATACAACATCTTACTGATTTCATAACGCGAGACGCTCTTCATTTATTTTAGAAATCTTACACAGATTTTTTTAAGACAAAGGCTCAACGCGGTGACGGGTTTATGCCTAACTTTGCGCTCGCATAAATATCAGAACACCGTCAATGAAAAGCCTTTATTTTACACCTGGCCCTTCACAACTGTACTTTACTGCCGAAGAGCATATAAAAACTGCTTTGAAGGAGCAAATACCTTCTATATCTCACCGAAGCGCCACTTTCCAATCCATATTCCAACACGCCGTCGAAAACTTAAGAACACTAGTTAACCTACCGGATAATTTTCATATTCTTTTCACGGCATCGGCCACTGAGATTTGGGAAAGGCTAATCCAAAATTGTGTGGATAACAGCTCTTTGCACTTGGTCAACGGAGCATTCTCACAGCGCTTTTATGACATGGCCAAGATGCTAAATATCAACGCTGATGAAATACGTATTGATCCCGGACATTGCGTGACCGGTGATGACATCAAAGTCGAAGGCCACCATGAATTAATTGCATTTACGCATAACGAAACCAGCACGGGTGTATCTCAACCTTTAGAAGATATCTACAGTGTGAGGGAAAAGCACCCTGACGCGTTAATAGCGGTTGATGTCGTTTCTTCCATACCCTACGTCAACCTGGATTTCGATAAGATAGATTCGGCCTACTTCTCGGTACAAAAGTGTTTCGGTTTGCCTGCCGGACTAGGTGTATGGTTCGTGAATGACCGTTGTCTTGCCAAAGCGGAAGAACGTCTTGCCAAAGGACAGGTTATCGGGTCTTATCACAGCCTACCTTCCCTGGTTAAACAATCGAAAAAGAATCAAACTCCTGAAACACCTAATGTGTTAAATATCTACCTGTTAAGAAAGGTAGCAGAAGATATGAATACAAAAGGCTTGGACATGATACGAAGGGAAACAGAGTATAAATCAGCTGTCCTTTATAACACACTTGAAAATCACCCGGATTTCGATCTATTCGTCAAAGAGCAAAGTTGGAGATCAAAGACAGTGATTGTGGCCGAGACCAACTTGACCAGCCAGCGCGTCATTGAAAATTTGCAAAATAAGAAGCTTCTGGTGGGTAGTGGATACGGGAATTTCAAAGACCAGCATATTCGCATTGCCAATTTCCCAACGCATTCTAAAGAACAAGTAGAAATGCTCGCCGACACATTGGAAACCTTAACGGATTAATCCTATAGTCATAAGTGGTATTTCTCTATTATGCAGTAACTTAGCCTTGATTTTAAAAAGATTTTAATGGAGCCCATTAAGAAAGTATTAGTTGGCGTTGATGCTTCAACCACTGATACAACAGTCATTGAATTCGCTCAATTTGTGGTAGATTCTTCTTCCGCAGAACAGATCATATTCGTCAACATCGTCAAGAACCTCAACATACCGGAAGAGGTAGTGAAGGAGTTTCCTGATATGGTGGACAATGCCATCAAAGATCGTGAACAACAGATCAAAAAGGCGGTTGAAAAGGATTTCAATCCAAAACGCGAAGTAGAAACCAGCTTCATTATAGAATCCGGCCAATCCACTAAAGCTGTTCTCAACATCGCCAATAAGGAAAATATAGACTTGATCGTTATCGGTAAAAAGATCAGTTCACCAGGCAGTGGAGTCTTAGCACAAAGGTTGGCCAGAAGATCAAGTTGCAACCTCCTTATCGTACCTGAGGGTACCAAGCCAAAGGCAGGTAAGGTACTCATTCCAGTAGACTATTCGTTTCATTCTAAAATAGCGCTGGAACAAGCTATTGATATGGCAGTGAAATACAGTCCTGATATGCAGATTATCTGCCAGAATGTATATAACGTGCCTACAGGATATCACTACAGCGGAAAGTCCTACAAAGAGTTCGCTGCTATCATGAAAAAGAACTCTGAAAGAGACTTTAAGCGCTTCATTAAAAACATAGATACTCGAAATATCAATGTAGTGCCTCGATACTCTTTGGATACCAATGAAGATATCACAACAGATATCTATGATGCGGCCAAGGATGAAAAAGCTGACATTATCGTAATCGGTGCTAAGGGGCTTACAGCCACTACCGCCATATTCTTGGGTAGTTGGGCCGAGAAAATTGTGAATATCAACCACGAGTATCCGCTACTTGTGGTGAGGAAGAAAGGTCAGAACGCAGGCTTTATTGACTACATAAAGTCAATCGCCAAGTGAAACGCTACATAGAAAGATTCTATTCCTGGTTGTTTTCAGACGATGAGGAAATATCTTTCAAGCACAAGGCTTTCATATTCTACTTTTCACTAATGTCTTTTCTCTTCGTTTTATTTCTGATTGCCAGAGATATCTACAAAGTGAACATGACACCCGATTAACCTCGATCAATAGCGTACTAACCTGCCGATTCTTCCAGCCCCTTTCGGTGTTGTCACCGAAAGGTTTCTAGCTATCCTTTCACCGCTGCCCTTTTTGGTGTTATCACCAAAAAGTCTGTTGACACCTCAAAAAGCATCCATAGGCATTAGATAAATTGATAACTCTTTGGAGATAACTCCAAAGAGGGCGAAAAGGTAAAACAGTGATCAAGTTTTCGGAAGCACGGTCTCAACACCTAAAGTATTCAGGCAATAAACGGTTCACAATTTAAGTATCTGGCATCTGCTATAAGATTGCTTTGTCACTCGTTCCTCGTTCCGCGCAATGACAGAAGCGGCTGCTGTCTCCTTTTCAGTCCCTTTCGGCGTTATCACCGAAAGGTTTCTAGCCACCCTTTCACCGCTGCCCTTTTTGGTGTTATCACCAAAATGCTTGTCGGTCATTCAAAAAGCATCCATGAGCATTGGATAAATTGAATACTCTTTGGAGACAACTCCAAAGAGGGCTAAAAGTGCTTAGAGACAACTCCGAAGAAGGCGATAAGGTGAAGGTTAATCTACTGAACTCAGTCTAAAAGAATATTTCCTGGGCTAGCCTATACGTATTGGCGTGCGCGTCTACAATCAATCGGATATCTTCAGAATAACCTCCGCCCATACTGGCCACGACTGGTATGTTATTAGTTTGGCAAGCTGACAGTACCATTCTATCCCTTTCCTTGCACCCTTTGATACTCAGGCCAAGCCGACCGAGCTTATCGGTAGAAAGCACATCTACGCCGGATTGGAAGAAAATGAAATCAGGTTGAACTACATCAAGGAGGTTATTGAGATTCGCTTCAAGCGTTTTGAGGTAGAAATGGTCATCAGTGCCATCTGGCAAGCCGATATCAAGATCAGAGGTTTCTTTATGATGCGGGTAATTCTTTTCGCCATGCATGCTGAAGGTAAAAACACGAGCATCATTTTGAAATATCTCAGCCGTGCCATTACCTTGATGTACATCTAAGTCAACCACCAATATCTGCTTGGCTCGTTCACTGTCCAGTAAATCGTAGGCCGCCACAGCGATATCATTCAGCAAACAAAAGCCTTCCCCCCTATCCGTAAAAGCATGGTGAGTACCGCCGGCTATGTTCATAGCCACTCCATATTCAAGCGCATATGCTGTCGCCTTAACCGTACCTCCCATGATGGTGATCTCTCGTTCTACCAGTCTCTTGGATAAAGGAAATCCTGTACGACGTTCTTCTGATCTAGTCAGATCCAATTGCTTGAGCTTTTGCCAGTAATGGGGTTTGTGGGCTTTCAAAATGGCCGTTTCACCTACAGGCTCAGGAGAGAATAAATGTTCTTCGGCTATAGTGCCTTCATATAAGAGTTGTTGAGGTAACAACTCATATTTGATCATCGGAAAACGATGCTTTTCTGGCAGAGGGTGAGCGTAAAGTTCGTTCCAGGCTATCTTTAACAAAATCGATTTTTACGCTTAAAAACAGCTTACACTCACCTTATGTTTGACGCTTTTGCCTTATTTGTTGTAATACGGTAAGCGCTTATTTGGACTTATAATACAAATCAGTAATGGCATGAAAGTCATCATGCAGCTGTGTAAGCATGGTAGTGACTTGGTCATCGTCCTTGCTTTCAGCAGAAGTGAGTTCCAATAACTCCCCGGCCCTCTCGGTCAGTGCCTCTAACTTTTCCTTTACATCTGTAGCACTGAGGTGTTCAGGAATAGTTGATTCACTCCATACCTTGGCAGATGTCATTAGCTCTTCTGCACGGGTATAAATAGGCTCAAGGTTCCCTTCTTCCATGGGGTGAAAAGTCTCAGCCATCACCAGATGAAAGTCATCCATTTCTTTCCATTTGTTGGATTTGGGCTCTTCGTTAGCAGTATCCCCTGAGGAAGCTGTTTGTTCCTCTTCTGTCTGCTTTTGTTCTTCTTTAGGTTGGGCACATGATACAAACATGAATGCCACTAATAAGCTCGCTAGTAAGGTTCTCATATCGTTAAGTTTAGAAGGGCAAAACAAAAAAAGCCTGCATAATATGCAAGCTTTTTGAATCAAAAGTATGTGTAATTTCTTCTGTCGGTCGGATTAGTTAGTACCCGCAGTGTCTTCCTCCGTTTCGGTAGCCTCTCTGTTGGCCTCGATTTCCTGCATTTTGGCTTCAAGCTTCGCTTTTAAGTCAGCATCCGCCTTCAATGCTTTCTTTACCTTGTTGTATACTCCAGCACCGATACCATTTTCTCCTTTGATCAAGTCGATTTTCAAGGCTCTGATACCTTCTTTCAACTCATCTTCTTTTGCTTTGATTTCAGCCAAGTAAGCAATTTCTTCTTCAGTTGCTTCTAATTCCTGTAATTTGGCTTCATCACCTTTCGTTTTCTTCAGATCGTTGTACCTTTTTACAGATCCCAACTTTTCTTTTGTGAATTCAGTCTTCCAATCTTTCAACTCAGCTGTTTTGGAGATTTTGAATTGTTTTACGGCATCTTCCATAGCTGCGTAACTAGTCAACTCCTCATCAGTAACGGCGTCCTGCGCCAACGAAACAGAAAACAGACCAAAGCTTAGTAGCGTTACCATAGCCAGTCTGATCGTACCTTTACCTACGTTCATAACAATGCTTATTTAATATAAAATTTGGTTTAAGTTAAATTGACAACCTCAAAAAAAGCTTTTTTTTGTAGACCTGCCAAATTTTAGTTCAAGTTATTCACCCATATCCCCCAAATGGAGGTAGGTTTAATTAGTTAGTCTAAAGAATTCAAAACCTTATCTACTAACCAAATCATTAACATCTCATCCACCTTTCATGGTTCCGAACACTCTTCTCGCATCTAAAGTTTGTCTTAGGGGCATCAATAATAGTGACCTAAATTCACCCTTTGTGATTCCAACGAAGAAAAAGTATGGAATAACGTCTCCCCTTTCTCCACATTATAGATGAATTCGTAAGCACTATCAAAAGCGGGGTTATTGAAAGAACGCAATGAGAATTCTACCTTGTTTTCTCCTTCTTTTAAAGGAACCCTCGCATAATAAATACTGTGAGGTACGGTTTGCCAATTGCGCGTATCCGCCTTCTCTGTGGCCGCATTCACTATTCCTACCAAAGCACCTAGTCCCTCATTCTCTTTACGGAATTTCTTCTCAGCCGCTTTTTTCAAGGCGGCTCTCAGTAAGCTCCTACCGAACTCTGACACCATTCTTTGCTCCAGTGATTTGAACGCTATGGCATTTACATCTTCTGCCAACTGCAATTGGTACCTTTCGCCATTGGTAATCAAGTTCGCTTCTGAATAAAGCTTTGGTCGCTCTACGTATTTGGGAAAGGCCACACGGAAGAATTCCAACTCACGCAAATCAGTTTCATCATCCTCATCATCCAATCGAAAAGGGAAATCATAGCTGTAGTTGTTATTGGTAAAATTGACCCAACCACCTTGTCCAGGCAATACGGCGAAGTTCAAGCTCCATTCTGCCTTTACCGGCCCAAGTCCGTTATTCCATAAGAATATCAATTCCCCTCCTTCATTGCGCTTATATTCATAATCAAGCATACCAAACTCTTGCTTGTACTGCTCAAATTCATCTTTGAATCCAGTCAGGAAAGCGCTTCGCAGCAAGTCCTTTTTTAATTGCTCAGGCGGTCCAATGCCAAATAACCGTTTGTAATCCGTATTATAGATATTTAAGGCATTTCTATAAGCGATAAAGGCATTGTTGTAGTCCTTGTTAGCATCATAGATGATGCCCATGAGCATGTGTATGAACCCATCACGTTGAAACTTGTCATCTGATCTGTATTTATCACTAAGCTGGTTGAGCCGAATGTTCAGCCTTCTACATTCTATAAGTGCAGATTCCTTATCCCCCATCTTCAGGTAGTTCATGGCCTTATAATAAAGCAATAGCAAGTGCTCATGATCTTCCCCTTTGTATAATACGAAGTTGGGATTAGTCAGGTAAGAAGCAGCTTCATTGACATAATTGATCTGGTAATCTTCCCCAAACAGATAGGCCTTTTCGAAATACAAGTTACTCTCTTCATACTTCCCCTGCATGGATGTAACTACACCAAGATTCAAATAGTAAAGAAACCTTTCTTTACTCTCTTCCGCTTGCTTGTTGCCCAATAAAGTACGCTCGGCTGCATCTAGCTTTCCAGACTGAAACCGGTTGTAGAATTCCCGATTCTGCTGATAATAAGTAGCGCAGGAACTGCCGATCAGGCAAACCATCATGAACAATATGTGATGTTTTTTCAACATGTAGTTCACGTAGTTAGCGAGCCTAGTTTTCTATAAACTTCTTGATTTCTTCTTGCCCAAACCAGACCAGTTTGGCTGTTTCAACATCGGTAAGTTGTAGTGTAGTGATATAGTTAACTACCTTCTTCTTTTTGTAAGTATCTACTTCAGAGGTCATGGTACCGAAAAGCATCAGGTCGGCTCCTATTTCCTTACCCCAGTCAGCGGTAGTTTCGGGTGAGGCAAAATCCTGCTGTTCCGCTCGCTCTTGTCTTAGCTTTTCTCTGAATTCGCCAGACTCAACCAAGTCTGCTAATCCAGAGTTGAATATTTCAACTTCAAACTTTCTGAGATAGTTATCGGCTTCAATGTGCTCGCTGGTTTTGTTCTGAATAAACCCTACGGCGATGGCCGGGCGGCTTCCTTTCTTCTCGGCATACTCACGGTACCTGGAACTGGTTAGAAACTCCTGCACCATTTTATTGGCTACTAACTTAGAGTCAGTGTCGTTCCATCTTCCACTCAAGTCGATTTGTTCGTCAGGGCTAACCCGTGTGACACTTCGACTACATGCCAGACCTATTAGTGCGAGCAATATGAACATGAATGAACTCTTCGCAAATACTTTCATATTGGACAATATTAGATGAGTTTATTGACTAAATGTATTAAATCCTAACTGCTAATCTCAAATTCAAAAACCTTGCCGATAATGAATTGGGGATAGCAAATTGTTGATTATTTACATCAGTGATCCAAATATATGAAACGGCATTAGCTGCACCGAGCAAATTAAGTACCTCTGCATTGATGCTCAAACTTCTCGTTTTCGTAGCGTCCCTACCCCTATTCAAATCAAATACCTTTGAAAAGCCCATGTCTACCCTTCTAAAGCTATCACCGTTAAACACTGCTCTGTTGTCAAAGTCACCAGGAGGTCCAAATGGTAGTCCCGTTCCCACTAATACATTAACACTTACACGTACCGATGGGTTACCCGGTAAGTGATCCTGAAAGAAAATACCGAGGTTAATTCTCTGATCGGATGGTCTTCTGATAAAACCATTATCATCTCCTTCTACGTCCTCTCGGGTAGATAGAATACCTAAACTAAACCAGGACTCAGTACCGGGTATAAACTCTCCGCTAAACCTCAGATCAACCCCAGTGGCGAATGCCTTGGCATCGTTATTAGCATAATATCGCAAGCGGACGTTATCTACATCATAGGGCACCACGTCTCTCAGTAACTTATAGTAGGCTTCACCTAGAAACTTGAAGTCCCTACCCCACAGTTTTACATTGTGATCTATACCGGCGATAAAGTGTATGGACGACTGCGCCCTGAGTGAGTCATTAACGTTGCCCGAAAAGTCTCGCAGCTCCCGATAGAATGGCGGTTGCTGGTAATAACCTACTGCTGCTTTGAAAACGACATCCCTCCTCCAGGCCGGTCGTATGGCATACTGTAATCTAGGGCTGACCAGAAACTGCTCGTTAAAGTCCCAATAGTTAAAGCGGACACCGTAGGTTAAGGTCTGGTTGTAATTGATGGAAGTAGTATTCTGTACGTAAGCAGTATATTGGTTGGAGTTGAATGAGTTGTCTGCATCAAGGCTTTGGATGTTGGTTACAAAATCAGCAGAATCGATAAAGTCGAATTCGCTGAGCACATCATCTATATTCTGTCGGGAATAGCCAAAACCAAATTCGAGGTGATTGTATTCGTCTAGTTCTATTTGGTTCCTGGATTCTAAGTTATATATCTCTGCTTCCAGGGTGTTTCTACCATAATCATAAAGGGTACCTATGCCCCTGGTGAAAACGCATTCGTTGAAGGTCTGAGAACCTATATTATTGTCGACATCGCAAAGTCGATAACCGCCTTCCACATCGGTAAATTCTCTTTCCCTCGCAATAACCCCGGACGCAATAAAGTCGGTTTTGAATTTATCGTTAAAACGATGGCTGAATTTGATACCGTTCTGGTAAGTGTCATATTCCAGGATTTCGCGGCCATCGAAAGCTACAAATAAGCGGAAAGAAGCGTTGAAAGTACCGAATTCAGTCTCTCTCGACTCTGGTACTACGAGGTATCGGTTTCTAGCAAAGGACGTCAATATGCCCAGAGAGGTTTCAGAGCCTTTGGTTTTATTCTCACCCAGCTTGATATTGACATAAGACTGTACATCGGTAAACTTAGGAAAGTATTGACCTTCCGTCTCCAGGGAGTTCAGCAGATACTGGGCTTGCTTGTGGCGGACACCTACAACATAAGAGACTTTACCTGATGCCAACGCTCCTTCTACATGCGCTCCACCTCCTAGCAAACCAAGATTGGCAGAAGCGGCGAAGCTGGTCGGCTCTTTATACTGTACGTTAAGGGTAGAAGACAGCTTGTCACCATATTTGGGCTGCCAACCTCCGGCGGAGAACTCAACGCTTTCTACCAGGGTGGGATTGACAAAA
Source organism: Bacteroidota bacterium (assembly GCA_039819065.1). Classification (GTDB taxonomy): domain Bacteria; phylum Bacteroidota; class Bacteroidia; order Cytophagales; family Cyclobacteriaceae; genus JBCBSS01. The sequence continues at coordinate 17,268 of JBCBSS010000063.1, read as the reverse complement.
CTTAACCCTTCTTGCCTACCGGCGGTGACCAAGAAAGGGCGATAGATGGGAATATCATTTACATAAACCAGGTTCTCCTCGAAGCTTCCTCCACGTACTGAATAGGTTGATGAAAGCTCATTGTTACTTACCACCCCAGGCAATGTACTGAGGATCTTGTTGAAATCACCGAAAGGACTTGGGAGTGCTTCAGCCGACTTTGGGTCTATCGTGACCACACTGACCTGCTGCCTTATTTCATCGAGGGTTTGCCCTTCTACTTCAACCCCTTCTAGAATTTGTGTAGAACGTTTCAGGGTTATGTTTAAGATAAACTCCTGTCCTGGGTTGAGCTGTATGTCACGCGTCGTCGTCTCGTAGCCTATATGGCGTACCACCAGCTTAAGCGCTTCGTTAGTAGGTACACTCAGGTTATATTTTCCTTCTTTATCAGATACAGTGCCCAGGTTCTTGCCTTCTATAGAAATGCTCACTGCTTCTATGCCTGCATCCTTCTCATCGGTTATCTTACCTTTTACCAAAGCATTTTGCGCCTGCGTTATATGGCTAATCGCGATGACAAGACCAAGAAGTATGAACCGGAGGTTTTTAAACATGCGTTTGATGTGCTGGTTACGAGGCTAGAACGCCCTTAAGCCCGGCTATAGTATCCTTAGGTTGATCTGACTTAAAAACAAAACTTCCTGCCACCAAGGCATCGGCACCCGCCTCAAGCAGAGAGGAGGCGTTTTGGGCATTTACCCCGCCATCGATCTCGATAAGTGTATTGGCACCTGCCCTTGTTATTAGTTCCTTGAGTCGCTCCACTTTTCTATAGGTTTGCGGGATGAACTTCTGACCACCAAAGCCCGGATTGACTGACATCACGCATACCAGATCAATATCACCAATTGTATCCTCAAGCAGATCAACTGAAGTATGCGGATTAATAGCTACCCCTGCTTTGCAACCTAGTGCTTTGATTTGCTGCAAATTGCGATGGAGGTGTGGACAAGCTTCGTAGTGAACAGAAATGATTTCCGCACCGGCGTTTTTAAAGGCTTCCACATAGTTTTCTGGCTTTTCGATCATCAAATGGACATCCAGAGGTTTTCTCGCATGTCTGTTGATGGCGTCTGTTACAGGTATGCCAAAAGAGATGTTAGGAACGAAGATGCCATCCATAATGTCAACGTGAATCCAGTCTGCATCGCTTTCATTGAGCATCTCCACTTCCTTCTGCAAGTTGGCGAAGTCGGCCGCCAAAATAGAGGGGGCAATAATCGGTTTATTCATCCTTCAAAGATAGGAAAATGTGTGAGTAATCAGGCTGAGCTCCGGCCTAATTATAAACGCATCATGTTGGCTTGACCAATGGTTTCGTTATGGTCTGACTATTCTAAACTCCTCTGTGCCGGCGGCTGAAGATACTTTCATGATATACAATCCTGAAGTGAGGCTCTCGGTATTCAATTCAAAGGTGTTATTGAGCCACGTAAATTCTGCTGTATCGTCCAGAATAACCTGCCCTGTGGTGTTAATTAAGGTCATGCGCACTTCAGGTTGCTCGGTTGGGTCTTTCACCCTCAGGTTGATCTTAGCACCGATAACCGGATTCGGAAAAATATCATAATCATTGTCTTGCTCCGATGAAGACAGGAAGTTCTGAACCGCATTGTAATTAGGAAAACCAAAACCAATTTCATTATCAGGAGTAGCCGAATTACTAGCTGACATACGCATAAGGTCCATTAGCTCAATATTGGTCAGTTCCGGATTGGCCTGCCAAAGGCCAGCCGCTAATCCTGCCACTTGTGGTGCCGAAAAAGAGGTACCCGAAGCAATGCTCAAATTACCAGCAGGATTAATCACAACCGTACCTGATCCGATAGCCGCCAGGTCGGGCTTTCTGCGATCATCCGCCGTTGGGCCAATGGAGCTAAAAAAGTTACGAAAGCCAGCGTTGTTGGCTGATCCCACGGCTAACATATTCTCAGCATCCGAAGGAGGGGTTACAAGCTGCCATGCTCCTGCGGCTTCATTACCCGCACTACTGACCATCAGCATGCCTTTGCTGGCAGCAATACTTGCTGCCCTGGTCACTACTGCCGTATTCCCATCAAGGTCGGTTATTTCGTAATTCATAGAGGGGTCATCGAACTCGTTGTAACCTACTGAAGCGGTAATGATATCTGCACCGGCACTGTCGGCCACTTCAGCAGCAAAGAGCCAGTTATACTCTTCAATTCTATATTCGCTATCTACATCTTCCGTAGTGAAAAGCATGAAGTCAGCTTTGAAGGCAACGCCGCGGTAAGTGCCATCTATAAATGCGGCAATGGTAGAATACACCTCGGTACCATGGCTGCTATTTTTGAAAACATCATCCGAATTCTCAACGAAGTTCCAAACAAATTTCATTCTACCCTCATCAAAAACATGGGCAAACGGTGTCTGAATATCCACCCCGGTAAAACCACCATCTAATACGACTATGAGGATACCTTCGCCTTTAAAGCCGTCAGCGTGCATATCGTTGATGCCTAACAGATTGTTCTGTTCAAAATTCTGGTCGTTTATGCCAATCTCATCTTCTTCTAGCCGCTTTGTTCGTCCCGAAGGAACCAGCTTCCCGCCAGGCGCTACAAACTCTACTTCGTCAACAAAAGGCAATGCCTCTATAGTAGAAACATCGCTGGCATCAGCTTCGACCAAAACTGCATTAAACCACCTGGATTGATGAAAAACGGTAGTGCTGGCATTGATGGCGTTAATGGTATTGATGTATTGCGGATTGACAGGCAAATCTTCTTCTGTAATAGCTCCACCTCTTCGGTCTACCGCTTTCTGACTCAAAAACTGGAGCGGCGCATCGACACTGTATGGTGAGCTATTCTTATCGGTCAAATGCACCATATAACGGTTCGTTTGAGCAAACGTGCTCGTTGCCAGAAATAATGCCAACAATATGAATAACCTACTCTTTGCCATAAGCTGTAATGGTTTGTGTAATGATACTGCCTGTCTCTATGATTTGTTGACCAATACAATCAGGGTCATCACAGTAATTCAACAACGTTGATTGGCGTGACACTAATCCGATGTTCAGTCCGTATATCTCCACCCGCCTATCCTGCATGATAATAAAATCCTGATTGTCATTCTGAATGACCGTAAGGGTATTATCAATAGTATCATTATTTAAAGTGATATAACGGCTGAAGATACTATCCATTTCGTATTGATCTTCATCCAGGGTATTCAGTGCATTCCCATCCCAACTCAATTCATTGTCTATTGGGAATGATATTTTGATAAAGGGAATATTCTCTTCTATTTGTACCGCTTGGTTGGCATTGCGTCGCGCCGACCATACGGTCTGCAATTCAAAGTCCTCCATTTCGTTTAATCGTGTAGAACGATGCAGTATATAGGTCAGGTCACCGGCCTGATTAACGAAGGAATCCACTACTTGCTCGCGGAGGTCAAAGCGGGCTGTATCGATATTGCCAAATATGTCGAAGGTGATTTCTTCCACATCATACTCTCTAAATTGTCCCGTTTCTAGTGGAAAGAAATCGAAACCCACACGAACTGTGTCAGGTGCTACTGTCTCGCCACAAGCTCCTAATATCAACACAGTCAACGATATGAGAGTTAGTCTTCGCATATTCTCCTATATACAATACTAATCATAAGACACAAAAAAAGAACGGCTTAACCGTTCTTTTGATACAAATACTTCTTGAAATATTGTGATTTGCTTAGTTCTGCGTCGTCAAATCAATGCGTTAAGCCGTTTGAGTCACTGTGATTACCACAGGCTGGTGATTATCAACTTTAGTGAATTACCCGCTGGGTGACAACACACAGTGGAGCTCTAACCTTATGACGAAGTAGGACTAATTCAACCGACCTATGAGGTCGACCACTGCATCTTCTTTGTTAGTTGCCACACCGTCTATCAACTCGCCATCTTTGAAAATAGCAAAGTAAGGTAGATTGGTCACCCCCGCCAGCTTTCTGGTTTCAGGATTGTGCTCTGCATTCACATCTACAAACGAAATACCATCGAATCTTTCATCATTAGAAAGTCTCTTGAACTTCGGGGCAAACAACCTGCAGCTTCCGCACCATCCCGCGTGGTATTTTACAATGGTTTTACCATGGTCAGTGACATGGTTTTTAAAATCCTGATCTGTTAATTCTACTACTGCCATTACTTTGAAATTATGATTTCCTACTGTACTACAAAAAACGTGAAATTGAACTACATTTACCATCAACGGAGATCGAAAATGTAGATATCCCGATCGATAAAATCTAAGTAATATAAACACACTTTAACCCAAAAGTTCGATCATGGCATTAAAAACATTTGTAAAAGTTGGCAGAGTCAACAATTTGAGCGACGCTCGCTATTGTGCGGGCATGAATGTAGACCTGATCGGTTTTAACCTTGACAAAGACGATGAGAATTATGTAGATATCACCAAGTACGCGGGTATCAAAGAGTGGTTGTCTGGCATCAAGTACGTGGGTGAGTTCGAGACTAGTAGTATCGACGAAATCGAAGAAGCTATTGAGGCATATGAGCCTGATTATATCCAGATTACGGATATCAGTATGGTTCCTGATCTGAGGGATACAGAAAGAGGCCTCATTCTGAACATAGACATTCGATCACTGGAAGATTTGCTACCTAGAATCATACAGTGTAAAGAGGACATAAGCTATTTATTGCTAGAGAGCCAGGAAGACCGCGTGAGTGAAACTCAAAAGGATGTGATATCAGCAGCCAACAAAGAGGTGCCTGTTTTACTCGGCTTTGGTTTTGCAGAAGATAATGTGGAAGCGCTTATCGACGAGGTTGGCGTAAGCGGTATATCGCTTAACGGCGGAGATGAAATCAGGCCTGGTTTCAAGGACTATGATGAATTAGCTGATATTCTGGAAGCATTGGAGGCTGAAGAATTTTGATTGGCTAACCCTGGATAGTAACCATAAGCTGACCGTTGGCTTGCCATACGCGTAAACGCTTTACTTTTCTAACTCACTTACCATATATTGAAAAAGCCCCCAGGCTAAGCCCAGGAGCCATATCAACAAATCATGGGTACCATGACCTGTATCTTGTTGGGAATTCAATCCGGCTTATTTGAATTCTGATTTTATAGCGTTTATCATATAATCAGCAAAAGCATCCAATGCTTGCAAAGCGATGCGCTTATACTTCTCGGGATCAGCTTTTACCACAAATGTCCCTAGATTATCCGTATTAACAGTGATCATTTTTTTCATGGCCTTTGGTATCTCACCTTTGTAGGTATCAATATCGACAGCATAGTTCTCACGGTAATAGAGACTCTTTAGTAGCCTGATATCATCATATCTACCTGCTTGATCGAGTACATTTACACCTGAAAAATAGACGATGGGCATGGTTGTTCCTTTATCCTGTAGTATATGCTCAATACCAATTTGCGGCAAGATATTGGCACTTGTGTTGGTAGTAATGACGTCATAACCATAGCCATAATCTTCGGTGCGCCACCGACTGGCTTCCACATCAAAACGAGCAAAATCAATGATGACATCATAACTCATTAGCGGGGCGCCTACCTCCTTGCTAATGGCTTTCATATTGTTAAATACACTGAGGTTGCCCATGGGAACTTTGAAGTGAGGGTGGTCACCGACCGTAACCACTTTGTAAGAGCCAACCGATTTACTTGATTCTTCTTTTTCCTGCTGTTTTTCCAAGAGCTTTGGAAACTTCTTCGATGATTGAATCTTGGCCCAATCCAATTCCGTCAGCCCTAGCTTTGACAGTTTTTCGCTAAAAGAAGCATGGAATTGATCAGCAATCTCCTGAAAGTCTTCATCGCTCAAACCATCAAGAATGGCGTAAGAGACTACATTGGTCCTACCCTGCCCTTTGCCCAAAAGTGCTCCACCGATATCGATGGTCTTAAAATGTACTGAGCCTTTGATAAGCCCATAGGTCTTTTCTTTTTTTAGAATCTTGACCCTGGAATAGATGTCTTTTTTTACATTGAGGTCTGTAATCAATTTGCCATACTCTGTAGACCTTGACCCTTCCACATCCAGCTTTCTTTGGGCGCATAACGGCCCCGATAGCATCACGGCCAGTGCGATGATAAGTACTTTTCTCATGGTGAAATCATTTTTTGTTGATAACCCAAAGTTCGCAGTCATTAACGCTTAAGTAAATCCCGTGGGAAAGGCATTTTGACATACCGTGATACCCGTAGAGGCACTACCGTGTTTCCACCGGAATGCTATGTAGGTTGGTTAAGCATTGATCCAAATTAAATAACAAACCGGCTGAAGGCCGGTAGGTTTGATGCTGCCTATAGCCGAGGGATTTTCTTCCATTCCCAGATGGTGACATTAAACTGATCATTAACATGTTTTAAGGCGTATCGTCTGGATACGACCTGATCAGTATTTGACTCTACATTCTCAGTTTCTGGTTTTCAGTAACTTAAGCATCAGCATTAAGGGCTAAAGCCCAACCCGTTACTGCTTATTCTACCTATGGCCTAAAGGCCATAGCAAGCCAAAGCATTCCAATTGAAGAGAATGTGCCTAACCTAACAGTATTGGAATTAGATTCGATGAAGTAATGACTAGACCAGTGTTTAAGGTTTTATGGTCATCTTGTAAAACAAGCCCAGTTATAAGGCAGCTATCCAAGCAAACCTGCTAAATCAGGTTATTCTGATAGGCATATTTGATCAGTCCAACCAAGTTATTGGTCTTCGTCTTTCGAAATATATTCTTACGGTGGGTTTCTACCGTACGCTCACTGATAAAAAGCTTTTCAGCGATGGCTTTATTGGTATGCTCTTCAGCAATGAGTTTGAGGATTTCACGCTCTCTTTCGGTGAGTAGTTGCTGTTGTTCTTGTCCGTTCAGGTTTTGTATCAAGAGGCGGTTGATATCTGAACTCAGGTACACTTTATCGTTTTTGACTGATCGAATGGCGGAAACAAGCTCATCTTGTGTATCGCGTTTTAAAACATAGCCATCGACACCTTCTTTCAAAATCTCCTTTACCAGGTGCGCTTCATCATGCATACTCAGTACGATGATTTTAATCTCAGGGTATTTCTTCTTAGTTCTACGCACGATGGCAAGCCCGTCATCGTCGGGAAGGTTATAATCTGTTACCAGCAAATCGGGCATTTGCTGAGCGAGTTTATCGAATGTTTCCGCAGCACTACCGGCATGCCCAATAACTTCAAGATCATCCTGGCTATTGATGATGCGAATTAACCCATCCAGAAACATAGCATGATCATCGGTCAAAAAGATTTTCATAGGCATTGGATACTCAGGCTAGAAAGATAGCCAATTCGTCCGTCCGAAAGCGTAAATTCAAATCAGTTTTTGTCAAGCAGACACTGTAAGAGGTTCCTCATGCTTTAAGGACATTTCAGCAGGTGCATTTAGAATGAGGGAATTACCTTTTACACCGACCTGATTCTCTATGAATACCTCTCCACTCATTAAAGCTGTTCTGGCTTGTATGTTTTTCCAACCATGTCCGCTACCGTGTTCCAGCTTTTCCCGATCAAAGCCAGTACCATCATCTTCGATCAACAAGGTGATTTCGTCCTCGTCTTTAGTAATTTGGATTAGTATTTTTTGAGCATCAGAATACTTAATGATGTTATTCACCCATTCTTGTGTGATGCGGTACAGCGATATTTCCTGTACCTCCTTGAGGCGCCCATCTAACCCGAAAAGGTTGAGTTCAATCAATCCTTTATTGGCGCCATTAATGCGTTCTACAAACTCAAATAAAGCCGATTCTATCCCTTGGTTTACAAGAGTTTGCGGCATCAGATCGAAACAAATGCTCTTTAGCTCATCATACATTTCATTGACGACCTTCTCCGAGGCCTCAAATATCTCATGCCTTCCATCCTGGCTTTCGGGTTGGTCAAGCTTTTTGATATTCATGTTCAGCACTGATATCATCTGACCAAAACCATCGTGCAGGTCTCGGGCATAACGGGCCCGTTCCTTTTCCTGTGAAGATATGGCGGCTTTGATCTCAGCTTCCCGTGCATTTAACCGCTCCTGTTGTAATAATAATTGCTGCTTCTTTTTGATCCTGTTTCGGTTGAGAATGGCAATCAAAGCCAGGGCTAGAATGATCAAAACGGCAGAAAAAAGTAAGACCCTGTTGGTCACTAGCTTAGCATTGCTTTCCTCCAATTGCGCTTGTTGTAGTAAGATTCTTTGCTCCTTCTTCTCAGTTTCAAACTGGGTTTGCAAAGCGGCTATTCTCTCCACTCGTTCAACGTTATCTAATGAATCTTGGGTGGCGTAATACAGCTCGGTGAAGTTTAAAGATTTTTCAAAGTCTTTAGTCTGTTTATAGAGTTCCGAGAGGTTCTTCAGTGCCTTGACCACCTCTAATGTCAAGCCCTTTTGCTCGGCCAGTGCATAGTTTTCGAGCATGGCGGATTCGGCCCTGGCATAATACCCTAGTTGCATATTGATAGAGGCAATGGAGGTCAAACTAGAAATAATACCTTGTTGATCTTCTATTTTTCTTCTTATGCTTAGTGCTTTTTCCGAAGTGATCAATGCTTGTTGGTATGATCCCTGTTCGCGTTGATAGTCGGCCAGGTTGTTAAGGGCAATAGCCATGTTCTGTGTTTGCCCCAAATCATGTACATTAAGCATTTCAATGACCTGCTGCACCTCTTCTACCGCTTGTGATGTTAGTCCTTTCCGAAATAGAATATTGGCTATATTCAATTGAGAGGCAGCCATACTGTGATAGTTTTTGGTCAACTCTCGCCATGCTATAGAAAGTCGGTAGTATTCTGTTGCCTTATCATATTCCCCGGTATTTTCGTGGACACTAGCAATGTTGTTAAGGGCACTTCCAATGGCCGCTGTATCACCGCGTCCTTCAGCAATTCTAAGTGCATCCAACTGGTAAGCCAGTGATTCATCAAACTCTCCAAGTTGAAAGTACACGGCGCCAAGTTTGATATAGAGTGAGCCGATATTGCTAGAATCATTCAACTCACGCCATTTAGCCAATGCGTTTGACCAGTTCAGAATAGTAGAATCATAGTCACTTTTAAAGTAATAAGCATAACCGATGTCTGTTAATGCTCGGGCTTCACCCTTAGCATACTTAATGCTTTTGGCTAGTGCAATAGCCTTGTGTCCGTAGGCCAAAGAAGAGTCATTGGATATTGACAGATAATTATAGCAGAGATCCGAATAAACATGCACCCGCGCTGAATCCGTTGAAGTAGGGATCTGCTTCTTAAGCGCTAGAATCGTTTCGGGATCTTGCTGTTGCGCCTGGGCCACGCTAATGGTTAAAGCTAACCAGACCAGTTTGATATATTTCATGGCAAAAAATTCTGATCATATAAATTATCAAATGAAGGCATTATTTGGCAAATCATTGGGGAGGTTTTTTTGGGATTTCATGAAAAGAAGTGATTCAAAACACCTATCTACTAACAGGATAGGCTAACTTCATTTATACTTTGGCAAAAGAGTTATATGATTAAATCGATTGCGTATTTAACCTGGCAGCTTATTGAAAGCAATGTCCAATTACCCACTTTACCAAAGTCAGAATTGATGATGAGTTGCGAGTCAGGCAATTCCTTAATTTTCCCGAAAGATTTACGGACACACGTGAAGGACATAGCCTTTTCAGGAGATAGTGCATTCTATCTGCACCGATATTCAACTTCCGATATTGGTGCGGTGTTAATGTCCATTCTATCTCAAGATCAGGATCGCCTTCCTGAGAAGGAGCAACTTGACGCAGAGGTTGAAACCCTTGATGACGAAGTATTTAAGCAATCATACATATCAGATTTTATTGGCACCCAGCTATCAGAGATAACCCCGGCACTTGAAGAGCTTCAATCACAATTACCTGCCGAGCTACATCAGACTGACCTTACACCAGAAGGGTTAATGGGCTTATTCATTGATATTGAACTGAATATCAACCCATCAAGCTTCTGGTCTGAAGTATTTCAGCAGGATATCGCAAGTATGCATTTGCTGGCTTTCGATGGCTGGGATGGCAACAGCAAAGAAGTGCTAGCAAGTCACGATAGGCATATCTATCATCTGGCGCTCATTTATTCATAGCTTGGATTCATGCCAAACGCTTTAATACTTAATAGTTTCAGGCAAAGTGTGAGTCTAATCTGACCTGAATCAATCATTCCTCAAGTTTTCCACAGGATTGATTCTGGTTGTTCGTAGTACTTGCAGACTAATTGTTATCACAATTGCTGCAATGATGGCTCCGATGACCACCAAGAAGTAAGACCAATGCAGCGTAACGCTATAGGCAAAGCCATTGAGCCAGTTGCGAATGACCATATGGCCGATAGGCAGTGTGATACCCAGTGCCAGTATTCCTAGCAACACGAATGGCCTGGTCAGTAAACTCATCAATGACAAGAGGTGGGCACCCAGTACTTTCCTTACTGCCAATTCTTTGGTTCTGGTTTTCAAAATGAAAGTAGTTAAGCCATAGAGACCCAAGCTTGAAATGAGGATGGCCAGTATAGCGGCTATGGTAGATAGACGCGACATTTTGATCTCAGAGGCATACATATTCGTGTAGTTATCATCCATGTGGTTAAACTCAAAAGGTAGCCCTTGAAATAGCGATTGGTGTAGTGCTTCTATCTGCCGAATGGTACGTTTTTGGTCGCTCTTAGATAACCTGACGGCAATGTGCGGTGCAAAATCATCAAGATCTAATTTGATAAATAGAGGTTGTATTTTTTCGTGTAAGCTGGCAAAATGAAAATCTTCCGCTATACCCACTATGGTGCGCTTCTGGCCCCAAAGTTCTATGGTTTGTCCGATAGGATTCTCCAGCCCCATTCTATCCACAGCCTGTTGATTAAAAATGATTGCTTCTTTGTCAGATTGAAAGGAACGTGAAAAGTAACGCCCTTCTTTGAGCTGCACGTCCATGGTGCTGAGGAAGTCATATCCTCCCGAGATACCGGCAAACAAAGCTCTTTCATCACCTTTCCCTTCCCAATTGACACCGGTGGTTGTACCGTATTCACCGAACAGGTTATGTGCGAAATTTGAGGATTCAATTACGCCGGGTATTGTTTTCAATTGCTGTAAGAAACCCTCTATGCGGGCTTCATTCAACTCTCCCGCGCCATCTTGTGCGCTGACATTATCCATGGTGAACCAAATCACATCATCTTTGGTGAAACCAAGGTCTCTTGACTGAATAAATTGCATCTGTTTGTAAACCCCCAACATGCCGGTGATGAGGAAAGCGGAAATACACAGTTGCGCCAACATTAGGCTTTTCCGCTGAAATTGATTGCTCGTATTGCTGTATGCTTTTCCTTTGAGCGCAGAGGTGATCTTAACACCCGACATGTGAATGGCCGGATACCCACCTACGATCAGGGTGGTAATAACAATCAATAGCATTGGTAATATCACCATTTCCGTGTTCCATTCCAGGGATATCGGTTTGCCAATTATGGCATTGAAATAGGGTTGTAATAATGAAACCAATACCACGGATAGCACAACGGCTAGTGTAGAAATCAAACCTGATTCTACAAAGAGGCCAAAGCCGAGGTTCCATCTTTTTACCCCGAGCACTTTCTTTATACCTGCAGCTTTTGATCTGGTAATGGTCTGGGCTATGGTTAAATTGATGAAATTGATGTAAGCAATAATGAGCACCAGAACGGCAACAGCGATGAAAAGCCTCACGTAGGTGATCCTACCCCCCACTGGTAGACCATTCTCATAACGGTTGTACAAATAACGGTCTGAAAACAACTGTGCATAAAGTGATTGATTGGTATCCTGGGTTTTACCTTCAAGGTATCCTTTGAGTTTGGCATTGAGTTGATCCACATTGGCATGTGGGCTCAGCAATGCATAAGTACTAGGGTCGCTATCTGTCCATTTGGGTGAGTCTTCTTCACTTTCCCGGAATACCTCAAAGTTAAATACCGCGTCGAATTGTAGGGTAGAATTAGGTTTTATATCCTCGTAAACGCCGGTGATCTTATAAACGCCACCGAAATCATCGTGGAGCCATTCTATACTCCTACCCAGTACTTCGGTAGAACCGAACATTCTCTTAGCCAACTTCTCAGAAACAACAACGGCATCCAATGTACTCAATGCCTTATCCGGATTACCACTCTTAAAGTCGAAAGAAAAAATCTGAAAGTAGTCAGCACTGGCGAATTGGTTACGTGTAGGCAATACCTTGCCCTCAGTATTTGACATGAGAAACCGCTCTCCTTCAAACCACTCATAGGGTACTACACTGACGGCGCGTTCTACTTCAGTGAATTCGTTAGACAAGGCTGGAGCTAATGGAGAAGGCGTGTAAGCCTCAGTAATGATGCCATTAGGTGAGTTTTCATTGAGCATAATTTGAACTATGCGTTCGTCTTTCTCGTGGAAGGAGTCCATTGAAATCTCACTCTTCACCCACAAATAAATAAAGAAGGTGCAAGTAATGGCCAGCGTGAGGCCCAAGCCATTAATGGCTGTGAGCATTGGATTTTTTCGGAGTTGACGTAAAGCGGTTGTGAGAAGATGTTGTATCATAAATGGGTTGTCATTGGTGGTAAAATGGAGTGATTTAATTAAACCCGGTCTGAACAGTCTCACTACATCCCTGAATAGCAGCCAATTGGCTTTTCTTTTAGTTTGGTCAACGAGACGCATATTATATGTCTCAATAAGGTCACCTTCGATATCAGGAAAATAAGATGACTTACAAAATAACTTGAGTAACCTTAATAGGTACCTGGGTGGGTCTTCGAACTTATTCATGAGCGGCTGAGGTCTAGTACAAAATCAGGAACCGCATTCCACAATGTATTCCGCATATCGCGGGTAACATGTAATGCCTTTTTGCCATAGGCGGTTATTGTAAAGTAACGTTTGGGCCTACCTCCCCGAATCGCATCGCCCTCACCCAAAGTACTTTCCAGTAATCCCTTTTGCTCCAAGCGCCGAAGCGTGACTTGCAGCGCGCCAATGCTCACCTCTCTTCCTAGCCTGTTTTCGATATCATCTTTGATGTTTACGCCGTACGCATTGCCATGTAGAATGGCTACCGTAAGCAGTACGACTTCTTCAAATTCGCCTATATAGTTTTTCATTATCAATACTACATTGTAGTATTGCAATAGTAGGTCTTCCCTTGCTTATTTCCAAAATCTGCTGACTTGAGGTGATGACGGTTTACATTTTTTTACATCTAAGTCTGTCATCACAAGGCTCAACATGCGTATCATGCGTAGTGAAATGACATATAACACGTAGATGGCGAGGTAGGTAATTCTTTGCTTTTTTTACCCACCCCCACCCCTCCCTAAAATTAGGGAGGGGAAAAGTCTGATGGGTCAGGCTTGGGGAGAGTAAAGATTACTCTATCCGAATGTATTTAAATATCGTGTCTAGTGCAGAACGCTCAGAGAGTGGCACCTATCAGGCCGTAACAATTAAAATCAAGTCAACTGAGCTTTTTTCTCCTTCAGCTTTTCGATCAGGTATTCTTTCAATAGTTTGGCTACACCAATCAAGATCTTAACCCATCCTACTGGGCCAGTTCCCAAGCGGATGCCCCATTGAATGACCATCTTGGTGAATTTTAGGGTAGGCGATATAGAAGCTACATACGATTGTACCGTTTCTTGATGCAAAGTAATTGCTTCATTAGTAGCATCTCTTTTAAAAATAGTGTGACCATCAAAGTCGAAGTCAAAATCGGTAATTACCTGATTTTCAGTATTAATAACTCTCTTACCGAAAAGAAAGCTGAAGCCTCTCCTGAAGGTTTTGACACCTTCTTTGATTTCGTTGAAAAGGACTTTAACCGCTTTCTTAATAATACCGATAAGCTTCTTGAACAGCTTGACGATAGATTTAACTGCGTTTTTAGCCCACTTTACCAGCTTAGAGAATATACGCAGAATGCCCTTCCTGCCTTGATATCTTCGTTTTTGTTCCTTCCCTGCCACAATGTCTTTAGAGTGATTAGCCAGCTCATCTTCCAGGCTTTGATTGAGTTCGGTTTGCCTTTTGGCAATCAGCTGCCGGTCGTTGGATGATAGGTCAGTGACGCCATAATCCTGATCTTCTTTCAGCACGTACTCATAGACTTGAGATACCGAAGACTCTTCTTCCGTATTTGCTACTTCTAAAGGATGGATGTAATACTTCAAAATATGTTCGAAGTTCAAAGCGCACTGTTCTCGATTAATCAGGTAGATGATCTTACTTCGTGCTTCTGGGTCTCCATGTTGTTCTTCAATGAGATCGATATACTCATCTAGTGCCTTAAAGGTCACTGGTCCAAAATCATGATCCAGTTTCCCATCATAAAGGCCTAATATCCAAAGTTTTACTTGTAGTACGCGAAGTAAAAATTGATTTTCCGCTACGCCAATTTTTAAGGCTATATCCGCTTTTACCTCCGATTTATCCGGGAAGGTAAGCAGCTTCTCAATGGTAGTTCTGGCGCTGCCGTTAGCGATACCATTGAGAAAAGCGTTGATATTCTTAATACTGGACTTATACTCTTTCCAGAAGTGTTTCCCCGTCTTCTTCTTGATCGAAAAAAAGATAGTAGTATCGTACAGAAGGCTATTGAGTCTGGCAGAATCAATGCAAAATTCTGAGAGTGCAGCTTGATCAGCCAGGACATTAGAGAAAGCAATCCAGTCTCCTTCATACTTCATATCTTCAACCACCGTAGCAATGGTCTGGATATTCTGGGCATTCATTTTGGCATTGGCAGATAAACGTATGAGGTCATAAACTCTGTAGCGGTAAATCAATACCCTTGAGAGCAGAGAGGTCCTGTTTTCGGGAATGACATGTATGAGAAGTTCCTTTTCTAGTCCTACCAGGTTTTCCAGTAAAAAGGTATCTCTTTCTGAAAGTGTGGCGCTGTCATCATCTGTCCCATCGAAAGCCATAGATTCCTGATAAATGGCATGGAAGTTACTGGCTTCTTTATCGGCTAGTGCCTCTGAACAGTCTAACCGGAATTTAGCAAGAGCAGACTTCAGCTCTTCTTTCGAAATGGATTGATCCTCAAAGGCTTTCAGAGGCAGGTATTGCAGATCACCTAGTATTTGCAGAGATTCGATATGATCCTGCTTTTCGAAGGCCTGATCTAAATCCTGGCGCTTTTCCTCGGGAACATCTTCCAGAATATCCATTATAGTTGCGCCTTCAATCTGTGCCAATAGGGTTTAATCCATTCGAAGTAAGACACGGTTTTTTGAGCCAAAAGCAGGTTTTCTGGTTTACCACCAACAAGACCACCGGTAGTAATTTCAATCAAGTCGTCAGGCTCCAGATTAGCATTAAGCCCTAGTTCTTGCTCGAACCAGGGCTTAAATGCATTCATAGTTTCCGGTACTTGTTGCTGAGGAGCAAACTTGTAGAATAATATACGCATGAATTACGATCGCAAGACCTTGCGCACAAAATCAAAGAAATCCTTTCGTGATGTCTGTGCACCTTCTACCAAAGCATTATGTCCCTCAACAAGGTATGTCTTGTCTTCGCCAAGATCACTATTGATATAGTTGATGGTATCACCCTCCAGTTCAAATCTGGAATACCCTACCAGTTCTGCGGTCAGCATCGCTGTTCTTATCTTACCGAATACTTGGCTAGAACTGAGGTTGCCATCACCATCAGTTGCAGCTGATACATCAATGTCTTTTCCAGAGAAAGATGCCACCTCCAAAGTAGCCAAATCCTCAACCACTCCTTCGATCTTGGTTTTTAAATTTTCTAAGCTCATTATTTTAAGTTTGAATTTTTATTTGATACAATCGATTATAAAACTCACTAAATCAGTTCTCGCCTTCATACTACCATTGGCCATGCTATTGAAAAGCATAATCTGTTCTTGAGACACCTGCTCTTCTGCTATAAAATAGACGCTATCCCCTTCTATCTCTTGTCTCTGGTAGAGTATGGCCTTTTGGCTCTCACCGTCTTCCAATATGCCGACATGCTCGATAGTGGTCACGTCATCAAGCACATCGCCTAATTTGGTTTTTACTTTTTGGAAGAAACTCATACTGGATTAGCCAATACCTAAAGCTCCGGCCGTCATTGGGCCCACAATACCGTCGTCTCCGTCCATACCGAACTCATCAGTTTGAAAATCAAGCAGGGCGAACAGGGTACGTGATCCAAAGTCTCCATCAATTCCACCTTCGTAATAATTGCGAGAAGCCAGGGCCTTTTGTAGATCATTAACGCCATTTCCTTTAGAACCGTATCTTAGACGGATACCAAAATTACCGTTAGGGTTGGCGGATACTTTTCTGGCATCTCTTCCATTGAGTAGAATATAGGTGAAAGTGGATTGTGGGATAGCATAGGCCTGGTTATGAAACACCTTCCATGGGCCGGTGTGGTCAGAATTAGCACCTCGCTTGGCACACTTAGGAAAACCCATGATCACCTGACATCCGGCACTGGCATATCTTGGATGGTCTTGACTAGGGCACCAGGATGCATGAATGTTATCAAAAGGCCTGGTGAATTCTACCCTATCTTCCTCATCGTAATCCATATCGTCACCGGTTCTTCTTACCGGTAGCTTCCCATCCATTCTGAAGGCTTCATGGCCGGTTGGCTTGCCTGCTTTGTGGTGTCCTTTCTTGTAGTTCTTATGTACACCTGTCATCAATTGATTGGTACCCACGCCGTTCTTCAACAAAGACTTTTCAACGTGCCTCTTGTGAGGGACAGTGCTGGCTGGAAAGGCAGCTACCGTTCTATCACCAATATTCCACTGCAACAGTGTACAATTGAGATGAGTGTAGTCGATATTGCTTAGTGCGAGCGTTGCTTCGGCTTGAAAGGTGTTGTTGTCTTCGTCGACTGGGGAAGCGCCTCTAAGGCCAAAAAAGATCAATTGATCGCTGGGTATAGGAAAGCTATTGATTTCGCATAGCTTTTCCAGTACGTTATGGTTTACGTTAAACATGATTTTGGTTAGATTTAGTATTTCTTAGTAAGATATTAAGATTCTATGGGAATAGAAATATTTCTTCGTAGACATTTTGGGTTATTTTACAGAGGAAAAATAATAATAGAATGGCGTTTGATATGAGTTTCATAAGTGATGGTAAGAAGCGAAAAGATAAGATCTATCACTATGAAGATTATATACTTTCCATGATATCAGATGATGAAAAGTATCCTGCTTTA
>JBCBSS010000062.1:0-41003 GCA_039819065.1 Bacteroidota bacterium | reverse complement strand
CAAAGTATTGATTATCAAGGGAGTAAGATTTCTCATTTCATTCGAAATGACATTAAAACGGGCTTTTGAGACAGCCCCTACAAGGGGGTAAGTCTAGCTGCTTTTACAAAACCTAGCCGCTTGTTACGGTTGGTCAATACTGATAGAATCAACGCGTGTAGAATCTTCTGGCTTTTAAACAGGCCTATGTTGCTGATTTGATTCTTCGTAGGCTTGATCAATGAATTTGAATTTCTCATCAACTAATAAATAGACATACACAGCTATTAGGCCAATGATGATTATTGCAACGGTGATGATCAATTTGGTAGTTGATTTTTTGAGATTCATTACCACGGAGGTTGAAAGCTATTTTGATAAGGCACTAAGCTCCGTTCTCGCCTGATTGATCCAGTTTTGTTGCACCCTTCTTTCTTTGCTATTCATTTGCCTTGATTCTTTTAGAATAGCTTCGAAGATCTGAGTGGCTTCTTCATTGCGCCCTTTTCTCAATAGGAATTGACCATAATTGACCCTCGCTTCAAAGTAAGAGTACTCCAGGTTTAAATCAGAAAACTCTTTTTCTGCTTCAGTATCTCTTCCCAATTGCTCCAAGGAGAGTATATAAAGCAAATGTGGCCTTGAACCTTTATATTCTTTACCACTCTTGAGCTTTTCTGCTGTTTCAACCGCTTTCTCAAATTGTTCTACCTCAAAATAGGTGACTACCAATTGCTTAAGTAAGTGAGGATTATCTCCAAAGATGCCATCGGCACAGTCCTCATATAATTCGAGCGCTTCTTCTGACCTTTTGGCTGCTAAGTAGGCGTCGGCCAGGGCTACCCGATTCTCAAAATTATCAGAGAATTCTAATCGCTTCTCCAAATCACGGATACGTCCTGTGGGGTTAATGGTGTTAGCCATATCGGCTTGAAATGATCTTAGGTCCTTTTTGCTGATAATTTCCATATAGATGTACACCAAACCACCTATCACCGGTAGGAAAATGATGAGCCATATCCACCAAAAGCTATTCTTGTTTCTCAGGATATGGATAATACAGAATACTTGTACCGCTATAATGAGGAAATACGACATAATCAGTTTTTCGCAATGTTCTTATATATAAGTGAGAAACCCAAGTCATTGGAATATGTATGCTACCGCTCAGATCACAACCCAAGCCTCGTCAAACTCTAACGCTTCTTAAAGTTTACGTATGTATAAGGTATTTCTTGTTCAGCACAAGATTAATCATTGATCTGCCGTTGACTGTTTGAGAGGCTTCGTGGAGTGATTACGAATAGCAAAAAACTTGGAGTGCATGCCCACCGTTCAAGGAAAGAACAGGCGAAGATTTTGGGGGTAGAAGTAATATTTAGACCTACCTGAAAATTAGGTAAGTAAAGCATAGCAAGTGTTAGGTTGGGTTTGAGCAGAATGGCCAAACGCTTTTCATTATAGAAAGATATACTAATTGTCCAATTGAAGAGTTGTAATTACCCTTCCGACAGTGTTTAGGGGTTACATTCCAAAATCGACAACCATTAATATTTAAACTTAGATCATATGGCCTTCGATTTACTTAATAACAAAAGTCAGAGAGTTAGCCACTTGAGAAACCTGGTGCTCATCGCTCTGGCTGATGGTGTGCTTGGCGAAGCAGAAGAAACACTTCTACTGGAGCGTGCTAAAAGCCTGAACATCTCATCTGAAGAACTGGATCGAATAAAAAGTAGCCAGCACAATTTTGAGTTTGTGGTCCCTAAGAATCAGGAAGAAAAGGCATTACAGCTTTTTGATCTGGTTAAGATGACCATGGCTGATGATAGCATACATCCTCAGGAACATATGATATGTCGTACTGTAGCAGCTCGTTTTGATCTTTTACCCAGAATCGTTGATGATCTGATTAAGTATGTGGTGAAGGAAACAATTCTAGGTAAAAGAGAGGAAGAAATCGTGGAAAGTATGATAGAAAGGTTGAACAACAATCAGCCTTTAATCTGATTGACTATTTTTTATTAAATCATATTATCCTGAATATCAATTAACAAAAATGTGAAATCAGGATAATTATTACATCTTAATAACAAGATGTATATGAGCACGTTAAGATAACCGAGGGTATTAAGTGTTTAAACATCAATTGATTAGACACGAGCTTTTGCCCGAAAACGAAACTTTTTAGCTCAAAATACGATTATTCTTTACGTAGTGCGCGTATTAATCTGCTATGTAGAACCTTATAGACCGAAAGGAGCACTATGTCACAAAGCTCGATTTTAGAAACGGGCAATAGCTATAAAGCAAGAGACCGGACGACCTTCCCTTTGTTAGTTATAATGGCAGCACATGACAGGTACAGTGAGAATAGGCCTGCAAAGGAGGGATTAGCAAAATTTAACTTGTAAGACTTAATGGAAGGAGGACTGAAAACATGAGACAACTCAAGATCACACAAAACATAACGAACAGAGACAGCAAAACGCTGGAGAAATATTTCAATGACATTTCTAAAGAGGACCTGCTAACGGCAGAAGAAGAGGTGGATTTAGCCCGCCGTTCGCGTGAAGGGGATGGCAAGGCATTAGAAAAACTGGTCAGGGCTAATCTCAGATTCGTAGTATCGGTCGCTAAGCAATACCAGCACACTAAAATACCTTTGAACGATTTGATCAACGAAGGTAATTTCGGGCTGGTCAAGGCAGCTTTACGCTTTGATGAAACGCGAGGGTTTAAGTTTATATCATACGCAGTTTGGTGGATTAGACAGTCGATCATACAAGCATTATCTAGTTACGCCAGGTTGATTAGGATACCAGCCAATAAACTATCGGCGCTTTCTAAAATAGACAAGGCCACTTCGAGCCACCAACAAGAGTTTGAGCGCGAACCGACTGAAGAGGAACTGGCAGAAATACTGCACATGACTGAAGAAGAGATCAGAAATGCAGTACATGCGGCTACTAAGCCTATTTCTGTTGATAAGCCTTTTGAAGATGGTGAATCGAGTACATTGCTCGACGTCATTGAGAACAAAGAGGCGAATACGGTTGAAGATAAGTGGATCGCCGAGACATCTTTGAAAAACGATGTAGAAGAAGTGCTTTCTGCCCTTACGACTAAGGAAAGCACCGTATTAAAGATGTTCTTTGGTATTGGCTACGAATACAACTTCTCACTCGACGATATTGGCGAGTCTTTGGGCATATCGAGAGAACGGGTTAGACAGATTAAGGAGAGGGCCGTAGCCAGACTTTCCAGGAATCCTAACTCAAGGCTATTGGCCCAGTACTTAGGATAGAATAGAGATTTCGATCATAGATTATACAAAGCAGCTCAAGTCGGGCTGCTTTTTTTATTCTCTCAAATCTTCCACATCTAATGTAATGACCCTATTGATGCGAAGGTTATTCTTGCTGTAATCCTTGAAATAATGAATCAGATCATTGAATTCCTCACTGGGCTCGGTTAAAGATATTTTCAGGTTCTGCATGTATTTCAACTCCCTATCATCCCTTATTAGTACTACTCTACCACCTATGGGCTCAAAAGAAGAGGATACCCCTGAAAACACACCTTGCATTACTTTAGGTCGGTCGGCAATACCTATTCTATATACATGATGAAACTGCTTACCTCCGTCACCTTTTATAACGAAGAAAAGACATCCATTCTCAATTGATAACTCTCCCTTATAGATTCTTTCTGGCCCTACCAATTTCAGCATCACTTTTGTCCCCATCTCATATATTTCCACCGGCGACCGGAAAATAGCCCCTTCCTTTTGGTTCATTCTCAAATACGAAAAGTAAGTGCCAATAAGACTTTTCAATTGCCTATCTGCCGGTCGCTCTTGAGCATTTTGAAAACTTAAGTAATTATTGAACCCCAGGAATTGGACTATGGGATCTATTTTATTGGCTTGTATTCTGATAAAAGAGACCCCTTTCTCTTTGGCCTTAAGGGAGCGTTTGAACATCTTCTCTTGTAAGTAACGCTTATCTATCTCTCTCTTGCCCAAGTCTCCCGCTACCCGTGGGTTAATGGCTTCACTGATCTTCTCAAAACCCGCACCATCCAATGGCTGGCCCGTCTTTTCTGACAACATTTCAAAAATGATATCAATATAGTTAATGGGTATTTCAAACATAGCATAATGTAATGGCTGTAACTCGTGTAAACAAGGTGCTCAAAAGTGTAAACGGGGACCAACTTCGGTTTAGTCTTCTTTCATTTTTCTATCAACTTTAAGCTATTCGATTGCCGGTAATTGAATAGGATATCCAACCCTTGGGGATGGCTTCGCGAGCCTGACCCTACTTCGGTTGATCCTCAGACGCTGGCCTGCCTGTCCTGTGGGGATATGGGCAGGAAAGCGCGCTGCGGAGAAGCCTCTCCCCACACCAATCTTAAAGGTTTCGGTCAGTGGAGCTGTAAAGCTCTGTAATCCAGCTACTTGAGGATCTAGTGATTTTTCAAGATGGGAAAGGTATGCCCTTTCCTCAGCTCCCGCCGAGGCCAATGTCCAACTTAAAAACCGAGTTAAAATGAAGTTTTTGAAGAACACTTTCGCATTGGCTCTTTTGGTAGTGGGTTGTTTCGCTATGAGTTGTAGCGATGAATTTGTTACTCCGCTAGGAACTGGAGGCGGTGGGGATGGCGAGGACGACGACCCGCCAATCGTCATAGGTGATACACTAGGAAGCAAGGCCAATCGAACGGTAGAAATCGAAATGAGGTCGAATGACTATGCTAAATAATTCATCATATTTTAATGGAAGGGGCCAGTGAGCCCCTTCTGCTTTTTGCGTGCCACAATTAAGTATTTTTTTCTTATTTTGATCGCAAAACATCTCATCTATTTATAATGAGGCTTGTACTTATATCATTGTTGATATCGATTACCAACAACCATGTCAATGGGCAAAAAAAACAACCTGATCCAACTTGTACCTCCTTTAACAACCTAGCCGCACAATATGATAACAAGGCACGATATGATAGTGCCATCCATCATTACCAAAGCGCTTTTGACTGCTTTTTGTCTCATGGTGATTCTACATATGCGGCATTGGTATTGATCAATAGAGCCAAGGTATACCGCGACCTCGGTCGGTATTTAAATGGGATGGACGACTTGGTAAAAGCACAAACACTTTTAAGTAAACCTTATAATCAGACTGATCATCTGCTTCTTTACAGCAGCACATTAACGCTGGCTACGATTTATCGCAAAACGGAAGCATTCGATGTGGCGCTGGATTACAATTTCTCTTTACTCGATATTATTGAGAAAATGCCCTATGGCCAAGAAGCCAAACAAGCCAGGGTATACAACAACATTGCTAATCTGTATATTGATCTTCAACGTTACGATGAAGCCTTGGACTATTTAGAGAGATCTCTGGAGGTCAAAAGAAAGTTGGGCGATGAACGTGGTATTGCTATTATCTACCACAATCAGGGCGTAGTGCACAAAGAAACCGGTAAGTTGAGGTTGGCCAGGCAATTGCTCAACAAGTCTTTAGCCATCAAAAGAACATTAGAAGACAAAAAGGGTATCGCTCAGACCTTATATGTAATTGCAGAACTCTACATCATGCAGGGGAGAATTGATCAGGCTGAACCTTGGATCAATGAAGCAAGTGAATTGGCCATAGAAACGGAATCACTGGATTTAAGAAAACGGATCTTATACAACCAAATAGAGCTTGCCGGGCTAAAAAATAATTTCAAGGAAGCCCATGAGTTCGCTATGGAATTGATTGAGGTAAACGATGAAATATTAAATAAAAATACCTTAAATAAGATAGGGCGCTTGGAAAGAGCCTTCGATAATAGTGAAAAAAACAAGCAGATATCAGAACTGAGAAATGAGGTAGCACTTCATGAGGTCACACTGGAAAAAAGATGGCAAATGATCGCTGGTCTGAGCATTATTATTTTCTTGGTATTCGTCATCGCACTTTTATTGTTTAACCGATACAGGTCAACAAAGAGTAACGAACGCAGGATAGAACTCCTGCTGGAGGAGTTGCGCCATCGGATGAAAAATAACCTACAAATTCTATCCAGCGTTTTGAGCCTTCAATCCCAACAACTATCCGATAAAGATGCCAAGGCAGCAGTAAAAAGCGGTGAGTCACGTGTCAATGCCATGGCTATTATTCATAAAAAACTCTTCCTGGAAGGTGCGCAAAGAGAGATCGATATTAAAGAATACATTAACGAACTGGTTGAGTCATTGACTTATAGCTATATCGAAGCAGGGAAATCAATCGACCTTGATATTGATGTAGCGTCGCTCAAAATAGACGTTGACCGGGCTATTCCTTTAGGCCTGATCATTAATGAATTAGTCAGCAATGCTTTCAAGTATGCATTTCCGGAAACTTCCCAACCCAAGTTGGCCATCAAATTGGAGCAGCAAGACGAAACCCACTTAAACCTAGTAGTAGCTGATAATGGCCCAGGTCTTAACGAAGAGCATGCCACCAACAAAGCAGGGTCCTTTGGTTTAAAAATGGTCAAAATGCTGGTAGGAGAATTACGAGGCAAGTCTAATTTCAACAGTAAAAAAGGAACGGCTTATTCTATCACTTTCCCCCAGCTTTGATGAAAGATGCTATTAAAGTAATCATAGTGGAGGATAGTGTGCTGGTAGCGGCAGATATGGCGAACCGTTTGCAAGCATATGGCCTTGAAATTATGGATACCTATACCAGCGGAGAACAAGTGTTGGAGGCTTTAGATAAAACTACCCCAGATATTATTATCATGGATATTGAGCTGGCAGGAGCGTTAGATGGGATTGGTACAGCCAGTATGATCAATAGATTACACAAGCAGATCCCCATTATTTACCTAAGCGAGTACACAGATGCCAAGTTTGTAGAACGAGCTAAGCAGACTTTTCCGGCCAACTATTTATCTAAACCTTTTCAGGAAAGTGAATTGATCAGGGCCATTGAGATTGCAATAGCTAATGCGGAAAAGGCGCGCATGGAAAGAGGCAGCAATGATCAAACCTCTCCTGTCAAACATATCATGCTGAGAACTGACAATCAAAAATTCATTAAGCTCTCATTAGACGAGATTATTTTCCTCAAAGCTGTCCGATCTTATTGTGATATCATCACCGACCGCGGAAAATTCACCATATCCAAGAATATGAAGGGCATTTACGAAAGGATCGCTACTGAAGATTTCTTACGCGTTAATCGATCTTATGTGGTTAACATGAAAAAGGTGACCGAGTTGGATGGCAATACGATCAAATTAGGTGACCAGTCAGTGGTCATGACCAATTCCTATCGTGACGCTTTCATGAGTCATTGGAACTTCATTAGGTAGGTTGGCAAACCTGAATATATCATTCGGAAATCTGTTTTTGACGATTAGCAGAAAACAAGCTTTTTAATTCATCAAAGATATTCAAACCCGATCGGGGTTTGTTCACCACGATGAAAGCGGATGTTTGCAAATAATTTTAAGAGACGGTGCGATGTATTCATATCCTATGCCATAGAAGACAAAAATACTATTGCCAAAGGTCTGTATGAAAGATTGACCAAAGCCAAGATCAATGTTTGGTATGCTGGGATGGAGCTAAGTGTAGGAGACAGCATAGACGATTCTATAAAGAAGGGTCTCAATTCGTGTAGATATGGCATAGTGATTTTAAGCCACAGATACCTGGAAAAGCACTGGACCAAGAAGGAGCTTTATGCGCTTTGGCAAAAAGAACACTATAGTAGAAAAGTCATTCTACCGGTTTGGTATAATATTACCGAGGCTGAGATTAGAAAAAAGGACGCGGTCTTGTCTGACAGATTCGGGCTCAAAACGGAAATGGGACTTGACTATGTAGCAGAGAAATTGGCCAGGGAAATCCGTAAAGGTATGCTCGCCAGAAATGTGCTTAAGATCGTTCTGACCTTTGTTTTTTGTTCACTGGTTTTCGCTGCTTATAGTTTCTTCAATAATTATGGTTTTGAAGGGCCCGAAAAGGAAGTCATTGAAAGTACTATACAGCAAAGAATCGAAGATATGCACTACAGGATAGAAGGAGAGCATAAAACTGATATGATCACTTCAGGAGGTAAACTCGGTTCTATTGAAAAAGTAAAAGCGCTTTTTGTGCGTTTCACTGAGACATCATCAAGGTATCGTAACTACCATTCTTTTGATAATCAATTCTTATCCATTACTGCCAAAAAAAATGTAGAACCATTACTCAATGTAGAATTTGATGCACTGACCCCCTTTAACTTCTATGGCATGGATCAACCTGAAATCTATATCGTAGATAAAAGCCCAAGTCCCGAGTCCATTGACGCCAATTACATCTTACTGAATACCAAACCAGTCAGATATGAGATCATCAAAAAAGAGTTTACCAATGAATACCAATGTTTCGTGCGTGTCAGGTATGAGAACAACATACGTTACTTCTCGGTAAGGTTGAACTATTCATCTGAAACCGACTGGAAGAAAATTAGAAACAGGGATATCCTTGGCATGTTGCCACAAGAGACCTACGTTTTCGAAAAATCCGGTGATCAATGGACTTTCGTAGGATTGGCTGAGAGATAATCAGAGACCCTTTTGCAAAGTAAAACCCACCATTGGGAAAATATATTTTCAAACCTGCAAGAGTTCAGACAAATTCCGCTTGGTCTAAATCTGATGAACATGAATTGGCAAGTAATACTGGACGATTGGCCGTTGAAAGACGGCAGCAATTTCAAGAGACAGGATATAGAAAGTTTCTCATCTATGGAAGAATGGGAAGTCGATTATCTGGAAAGTAAAATAAATGAACTCTACCATGATATAAGTGCAAGATTGATCAGATCAGCTATTTATCAATGCTGTGATGAAATAGCCCCACCTCGCCCTAAAAAACAATTTGTGACCAGCGTATTGAAGAAACTCAATAGGAGCTAATCTTTATTATTGGGTATTCGGCTTGTCGGACTTCTGGCTCTGATTGAATCACTATCACTTTTAGGTACAGAGGTCGCCAATGCTGCCTTTTCTCTCCCGATCACTAGTCGGGAGAGAAATCTTCTCGATTCAAAGTGTTGATTTTGAAAGACCTGAACAGATTTTCCAGCTAACACCATAAGGGTTGTTGATTATATTTTGCAATTTGGTACCTACACTGAACTGCAATCGCGGCGTTGAATCGGATTTATAACAAAACCACTTTTATCCTACTCATTATCGTACTGATACTTTCGGTACAGCTCTTCAGACTGGAAAGTCAAAAGCGAGTACTTAAATCTGATCTAATAGAACTGTCAAAAGCCAAATATGGTATCCTGGATGTAAATGAATGGAAGGAAGTATTGGCTGAGGCCGTTACGCAAAAGATCAGTGACTTTCAACTCAACGACGATGAGAAAGCATTGTTAAGGGAAGAGCTTATTGCTTTCCTGACTACAGCAGCCGAGGGCTTTGAAGAGCGGTATTATGACGAAAAGATGCGAAGCTTTGGTGGTGTGTTCCAAAGCCTGCTAGCTGCAACAACGGGTGCTTTCGGTAAGATCAAACGCGACATTCCCATCTTTGCTGATCAAATTATTGCTACCCTGGAGCAATCACAAGGTGATTCGGGGCTCAAGCGGCTGATATTAGGTAAGTTCGATCAATACTTGGCAGAGACATTTGGTACGGTCGATTACACCGGCAAACTTCAAGTGCTCAACAAGTATGGCAATAAAGACGATCGTGAAACACGGGTATATCTCAAAAGCGAGTTATCGACTATCAATACGACCAGCCAGTATTATCGCTGGGGAATACTGGTATCCGTTCTACTGATATGCGTTTATTTATTATACGCTAAGGCCATCCGCAAGAGTGAAATTACCATCACGATATTGATTAGTCTTCTATTGTTGATGAGTGGTATTCTACTACCAATGATCGATATTGATGCCAGAATTGATCAGGCAAAAATCAGCTTCATCGGTACGGAAATAGCCTTTTACGATCAGGTGTTATATTACCGAAGCAAGAGTATCCTGGAAGTAGTGATGCTGATGTTTGCACAACGAAAGCTTGACGTAATCATAGTGGGCTTATTGATACTGTTGTTCAGCGTGATTTTTCCATTATCCAAATTAATAGCGTCAGTCAGCTACCTGTATAGTGCCACTGCCAAGCGAAACAGGATCGTTCGCTTCCTCGTTTTTCAAACCGGGAAGTGGTCTATGGCTGATGTCATGGTAGTAGCCATTTTCATGGCCTTCATTGGTTTTAGAGGCGTTCTGAACGAGCAATTAACACAAATATCAGAGCTAGGAGGTTCAGATATGCTAACTACCAATCACTCGAGCTTGCAGGCTGGCTTTTACCTTTTTACCGCTTTCGTCGTACTAAGCTTGATGACATCCACCCAGATGAAAAAAGTTATTCATTAAGTCTGGCGTAATCAGCCTCAGCCGCGATATAACCAAATGAATTCCATGCTGGTTGTGCCAATATCTTTTCTATAGAAGATCTGGCTTTTTCGTCATTACCATTGTAAGCATGCCAGTTGGCCAAAGCGTATTGCAATGCATCATTCCCAGGGCTATCTTCTCCTTCCTGATAAAGTCCCTCTTCTGCAATTGAGCCTTTGTAGAATAAGCAAGCATTGTGATATGCCATATTCTCGACGATGTCCATGCTATCCGTAACCGCCTCCAGGTATTGATTAGCTTCTTCCTGGCTATCCATTCTCCTCAGTATCATGTACAGCCAATGGGTAGAGGAAACGATGTTATCATCATTTTGAGTGGAAGCACGGCAGTTTTGATAAGCTCGTAGTGCATTGGGCATATCATTCTTCAAGTAATACGCCAGCCCCAGGTGATACCAGATGTTGCCATGCAATGTGCTGATCGGTGTGTTCCGCGCATTGGGAATACCGTCTGGTTCTACCTTGTTCTCTTTGCCCTCAATCAGTTTGGATGCGTGCTCAAGATCAGCTATGGCTTTATCAAACTCCCTGATAGAGATGTAGCGATGCCCTCTATGTCTGTATAATCTCGCGTCCTCCTGAAAACGCTTGATGCCATTTGAGTAGATGTCAATGGCTTCCAGGTAATCACCTTTGTAAGCAGCAAAGCGACCATACCAAATGAGATTATCGATGTTAGAGGTATCCTCAAGGTAAGTAGCTTTGCGCTGCTCGTACTTATCAATAGCCGCTTGAGAAGGATCTCCTGCATAAAGTGGCTTACCCAATAAGGATGTAGCTTGAGGTGTTGGTTCTGAAACTGGTGCGTCAGCGACTTCTTGAGATTGTTCTTTTGATGAGCAAGACAGCGCGAGTAATATAGCTAGAATGGGCAGGTATTTCATGGTTGATTTTCAGGCTTCATTTGAATTGAGGCCCAATATGCGAAGTTTTCTGCCAATCAAGCAAATGGATGAGAGAGGTAAAGCGAACATTCTTGTTCGCTTATTCAAACGAACAGGAATGTTCGTTTTACGATTCTTAAGTTTTTGAAATGAACAACCTTAATGCGTGAGTACCTCTACCTCAATCTCTTCAACCTCGACATGCCCGGCATCATTGATGGAAGTGAGTTTTACCCTTTTTGTCTCATTGATGAGTAAAGGGTCGTATTTGGCCGCTACGCGCACATAGTTTTCAGTGAACCCATGCATCTGCCCGTTTTCTATATCTTCCTCAAAGAGTACTGTAGATACTACGCCGAGGTTTTCTTCGTAGAATTTCCTGCGCTTTTTCTCTGACAGGATACGCAGCATTTTAGACCTTTCCTGACGCTCTTTCATAGGAACGGTATCCGGCATTTCTGCCGCTTTGGTATTAGCCCTCTCCGAGTAAGTGAAAACGTGTAGATAGGACACATCCAACTCGTTGAGGAAATTGTAGGTTTCTAGAAAATCTTCTTTGGTCTCACCCGGGAAACCGACAATGACGTCTACGCCAATACAGCAATTGGACATGAGTGATTTGATCTTGGTTACTCTATCAACATACAATTCGCTCAAATAACGCCTGCGCATCATCTTTAAGATCTTGTTTGATCCCGATTGCAATGGAATATGAAAGTGAGGAACAAATCGCTCTGAATCAGCGACATATTCGATGATCTCATCACTCAGTAAGTTGGGTTCTATGGATGATATCCTGATACGCTCAATTTCCTTGATCTGATCGAGGGCTTTTACCAAATCAACAAACCGTTCAACACGCTCACCATTTTGTATACCGAAATCACCGGTATTGACGCCAGTAAGTACGATTTCCTTAATGCCGTTGCCTGCTATTTCTCGTGCTGATTTGACCACATTCTCGATGCTGTCACTTCGGCTGTTGCCACGCGCTAGCGGGATGGTACAGAATGTACAGGAGTAATCGCACCCGTCTTGTACCTTGAGAAAAGTACGCGTTCTATCATTAATGGAATAAGCAGTATTGAAAGAGTTGGCTTTTTCGATTTCAGAAGCATGAACTTCTACCTCATCTTTTCTAACGAAGTCGCCCAGCAGGTCTACCAATCTGAATTTTTCTGCAGCACCTAATACGGCATCTACACCTGGAATTTCCGAGATCTCTTTTGGCTTGAGTTGGGCATAACAGCCGATAATGGCTACATAGGCCTGAGGTGATATCTTTCTGGCTTCGCGAACTACCTTCTTACACTTCCTGTCTGCATTTTCGGTCACCGAACAGGTATTAATAATGAAAATGTCAGGTGATTCATTAAAGGCCACCTTTTGATATCCTTTCTGCTCAAACATTCTTGAGATAGAAGATGTCTCAGAGAAGTTGAGCTTACACCCCAACGTATAAAATGCCACTCTTTTCATAAAGCGCAAAATTACCTAGAAAATAGCGAAAGGCCAATGCACCTGGATTTTACTGTATGTGCTGTAATAAAAAGATAAAAGTTGTTATTTGAACCAAACTTCTTATTAACCAAACCTGACAGATTTGAATATGTAAAAAGTTCTATTGCTAAATGTGGACTCAGTGCCGTTTAACCATGCGCATTGCCTTTGACTAGTATATTGACTTGCTATGGCCTTTAGGCCATAGTCTAGGTAAGGTATAACCAGCCGGGCTTTAGCCCGAAATCAATGCTGAAGCAACGTTAACGTCTGGCTAAGGGTTTTAATATTAGAACCTCTAAGCCAGAAATCGAGGAGGTTGGGTGAAAGAATTTATTTCAACGGGAAAAGCCAATTTTATATTGAACGGCTAAAAGCCGTCGGAAAGATACTACCCAGATGAGGCCGTCTCATAAGCCTTTTCAAATGTCATTTCGAATGAAATGAGAAATCTTACTCCCTTGACAATCAGTACTTTGAATCGAGTAAGATTTCTCCCGTTGGTCGAAAAGACAGCTTATGAGACGACCTCAATTAAACCGTACAACCCAAATCTAAACGGCATTGAATGTAGAGTTAACTGATCAGCCGTCGGTGATAATTGATCTGACCACGATGATAGCTCAAATGACCATAAAGGTGCATGAAATAGAATTGTGTGGTTTGCGTTCCCAAAAAATGCAAGGGATAAGGTTTTTCCAAATCAGCTTCTTCCATGGCATCAAGTGTAGTATTCACCGCTTCGATAGTTTGGTCAATTCTCTCTACCAAATCACTCAAAGGCAAATTCTTAATGGTAAATTCACTTTCCCTGTCCCTTTTAAAGCCCGTTTTCCCGATAATGGTACCAATGTAGTGCAGCAGGTTCCCACACACATGAAGGCAAATATTTCCAGCGGAATTATTGATTTCACCATCTGTACTCCAGAGAAGCATATGCTCTTTGTATTGCATTAACTCCTCCTTCATGCGGTTCAGGTCCCTTTCGAATAATGTTTTGAATAGTGCCAACATAGTGTTAATAAAATCTTGAATCATCGAATAATGCCCACCTTACGGCTCATTGATTGGCAATAATAACTGCTATAATCAAGAGGGCATCGAGGTTTAACATTCAATTTGGGACGGCTAACGTTAAAACAAAAGTGATTTATTGTCTTTTATCTAACAGATGCTTCTTTGGATATGAATAACATTGAGCATTATTTATCAATACTTGGACTTAGGCCTATTTGTTTACAAGTATTAGTGTCGCTAATTTCACTTGCGTAAGATAGAACATTCGATGCGAGCAAATTTGCTAAGAGAGTACGCCTTATGCCACTCGGTCAAGGCTGTCATTTTTTTCGGATTAATTGGTGTTTTGATTTCCTGTACAACGCAACAGCCGTTGGTTAACAATGACCATCAATACCCCAATGGCGAGGTACAGCCCCAAGGCGAGGTGGACCATACGGTATTCGTAGTGGGTAACATGTCACTCGGTCAGCCTAGCCGATCAAAAGAATTAGAAAGCTATCTCAAGGCCAACCTCGAAGCCCAAAGCAACAAAAGTACGGTCATCGTTCTTGGTGCTGATCTACCAGCGGATGATGAAGAGGATACGGTTATAAATGCAGAAACGGACCATAAGATGGGTTTTTTGAGGTCGATCAAGAATAGCCTGTATATCACTCCGGGGCTGAGAGATTGGGGGAATGGAAACAGTAAAGGGCATGAGCAGATCCTGGAAAACCAGCAACGGCTCGAAAAGATATTTGAAAGTGACTTGGTTTTCTTTCCCAAACAAGGTTGCCCCGGGCCAGAAGAGATCCCGCTCAGTGATGATTTAGTATTATTAATCATCGATACGCAGTGGTGGTTGCATCAATGGAATAAACCCATTGAAGGAGGCTGCGAGTTAGTCGAGGAAAGTGATTTTTTTATTCAGCTTCATGATGCCATTCAGCGCAACCATGATAAAAAGATACTGGTAGCCGGTTTCCATCCCATGTACAGTAGCGGCCCTCATGGTGGCGCGATGGGAGCAGGAACTCACTTGTTGCCTCCCGTCTTGGGTTCCCTTTACTATGGTTATAGAAAGTGGATAGGCAACCCCCAAGACCTGGTTAATCAGCGTTACAAGCAGCTCATCAACGGGTTAGAATCTGTATTCAAACAACATCAACAGATCGTTTATTTATCAGCTCATGACCGCACGCTAGAATACCACGAGCGTAATGGCATTCGGCAGGTGGTAAGTGGCTCTTTTTCTGGTACCGATAGAATTGATCGAAAGGCCAAAGCGGCCTATGCTTTCGGTAAAGAAGGACTGGCTAGGCTCAATTTCTACAAAAATGGAGAAGTGTGGTTGGAGTTTGTAGTAGCCGGAATGACCAAAACACTAGGCAGTAACGTGGCTTACCGAACTAAGGTACTTGCCCAACCAGCGATGACCCCGCAAAAGGAGGATTCGATTTTTTCAACCCTGGACTATACAGATAAAACGGCTACTGCCGCCGCCTCTGACTTTTTCAATACAGACAAGCAATTCCGACTCAAAGTACTGGGTCAGAACTATAGAACAGAGTGGGGACATGCGTTGGAAGACATCAGGTATTTTGACCTGGATAAAGAGAAAGGAGGGATGCGCATCGTCAAAAGGGGAGGAGGTCAGCAAACCAAATCACTGAGGTTAGAAGACAAGAACGGGAAACAATATGTGTTGAGGTCGATAGAGAAGTTTCCTGAGAAAGCTACCCCAGAGGCCTTGAGAGGTACCATTGCCGCCGATGTAGTGGCAGATGAGATTTCTTCTTCGCACCCTTATGGTGCCCTCGCTATACCCAAATTGGCAGATGCGGCTAAAGTATGGCACACCAATCCAGAATTGGTTTACCTACCCGACGACCCACGGCTCGGACAATACCGATCAGACTTTGGTGGGAGCATTTATTTATACGAAGAAAGACCAGCCAAGAATCGCGATGATGTGGCCAGTTTTGGTCGTTCTAAGAAGATCATCAGCACATTCGATCTACTAGATAAGCTGGAAGACAATGACAAACATTATGTAGATCAGGAGCAAGTGGTCAGGTCACGTTTGTTCGACATTTGGATAGGTGACTGGGACCGGCATGAAGACCAGTGGCGTTGGGCCAGGTTTAAAGACAAAGACGATTATAATCGCTATCAACCCATACCCAGAGACCGGGACCAGGCCTTTTTCTATTCTGATGGTTCTCTGATGAAACTGGGATCGCACAAATGGGGTATTCCCAAGTTTCAGGGTTTTCATGAAGATATAAGGGATGTGGCCGGGCTCAACTTCAATGCCCGCTTCTTTGATAGAACCTTTATGAATGAGCCTACCATGGACGCTTGGCTATCCATTGCCAAAGAACTGCAGAATAGCCTTAAGGACGAGATAATCGAGTCGGCCGTCAAAGACCTGCCCCCTGAGATATATGCTTCATCAGGAGAAACGATTATAACCAAGCTCAAAGCTAGAAGGGGGAAATTGCTAAAGTATGCCCGCGAGTATTACCTCTTTCTGGCCAAAACCGTAACGGTAGTCGGAACCGAAGAAAATGATCGGTTTAGGGTACAAAGACTCAACGACCAAGAGACGAGGGTGCGAGTTTACCGGAAGCGAAAGGGTAAAGATCGTAAAATGTATGATCGGGTTTTCAAAACTGGGGAAACTAAAGAAATCCGGCTTTATGGCAGGGATGGTAAAGATGACTTTGAGGTATCGGGAAGTGTGAGTAATGGCATACTGGTGCGTATGATAGGAGGAAAGGGGAAAGACGATTTTGTAGACTCATCGGCTGTAAAAGGGTGGCGTAAAAAGTCTATCATCTATGATAAAAAGAAGAAAACAGATATTAGTGCAGCTAACGAAACAGCGCTAAAGTTATCTGATGATAAAAGCATAAACGCCTACAACAGGTCAGACTTTCAATACGATATTACAGCTCCGGCTTTTTTCTTTGGGTTTAATCCGGATGATGGTTTATTTCTTGGAGGAGGTACAATCATTACCACACACGGTTTTAGAAAGACGCCATTTAAACAGCGGCACAGGATTGTTGCAAATATTGCGCCCGGCACCAGTTCGTATAACATCATTTATAATGGGGAGTTTACTGAAGCACTAGGCAAATGGGATTTGTTGCTGGACGCTGATTTACGTATTCCGAGCTTTACTGATTTCTTCTACGGTTTTGGCAATGAAACCATCATTGACGAAACTAAACGTGAACTGGACAGAGGATTCTACCGCACACGCCTACGACAGATTGATCTCCAACCCGGGATTAGAAGGCGATGGAATGATGACAGGCACACATTGAGTTTGGGAGCAAGGCTCTGGTCGGTAGAATTGTCGACTAAGGATATGGATGAGCCTAGGTTCATCAATGACTTCGATTCACTACGGTCAGTAAATGAAGGCACCAGTGCTTTTGATGTCATGCGGTTTTACACAGGGTTCTATGCTAACTACACTTTTGATTCGAGAGATAGTAGGGCTATACCCACCAGGGGCTTGGTATTCAACGTTTCAGCCAATGCCGTTCGGGATATTGATCAAGAGTCATTCGAAGTGGGCTATCAACAGATCAAAAGTGATGTGTCCTGGTTCTTGGGTTTCGGCCGTGGTATCAAAACGGTTTTGGCATTGAGGCTAGGAGGAGCACTCAATACTACTGATGATTTTGAATTCTACCAAAGTAACACATTGGGCGGTCTTAATAACCTCAGAGGGTTTCGTAGAATGCGGTTTTCAGGAAGGTACAGCATCTACCAGAATAGTGAATTGCGTTTCAAATTGACTGACTTCAGGTCAAGGCTTTTCGGTGGAGCTTTCGGTGTTCTAGCCATTCATGATTTTGGAAGGGTATGGTTTCCTGGAGAGAACTCCAGCCAAATTCAACAAGGCTATGGCGGAGGAATATGGATTGCACCACTGAATGCGGCCGTCATCTCATTTGATTACACCCGCTCTAATACAGGTGAGAATGGTGTGTATCTCAGGTTTGGCTTTTTATTCTAGCAGAGCATTGATAATACAGAACCGAAGCGATAAAGCTGTGTTATTGAGTAAGTACATTCAACTAACTAATAAAACGGTAAATCAGCCATGAGCGAAACAAGTAGAATTGGATTGGATCAACAAAAATCCCAGGAATTAGCGGAAGGACTTAACGATCTTCTGGCCAACCTTCAACTATTCTATCAAAATACCCGCGGTTTTCATTGGAACATCAAGGGAGAGAAGTTTTTCGAACTACACGCCAAATTCGAAGAGCTTTACAACGACTTATTGATCAAGGTCGACGAAGTAGCTGAACGCATACTCACGTTGGGTTATACACCCGATCACACTTTTTCCAATTATGTGCAAAAGTCAGAGATTAAAGAAATCTCTAATGCGTCTGACGCCAATGTTACGGTTGAAGGCGTGCTGAGCGGACTAAAGGTATTGGTCAGTAAGGAAAGAAAGCTGCTTGACCTATCAGGTGAAGCAGATGATGAAGGTACCAATGCTTTGATGAGCGATTACATCAGAGAGCAAGAAAAGCTGATTTGGATGTATTCAGCTTTTCAGGGTTAAACATTTAGCAACCACAGTAGCCTCGGTTGGAGTTATCTCCAACTGGTTTGTCGGCCGCTTCTTATGATGGAGCGCATTAGCAACACGTTTCCCTTTCGATGTCCTTATTAGAGCCACTCTAATTGGTCTCGAACAAGCCAATAAGTCGTTGGAGACAACTCCAACGACGGCAAAAAGCTATAACTTACTGCTGGCTGCAAGGCCCAAAACCATTAAGAAAGCCCGTGTTTTTAACGCGGGCTTTTTAATTATGGCTAGTTTCTCTGTAGCCTCGGTGTCTAAGATCCACTTGCTCTACGCAGGCACGAATGATGGCTAAAAGCACGAAAGTAACTTTCGCGCTAGGGGTGTAGCCTTGGTTGGAGTTATCTCCAACCGGTTCTTGATACCATAGTTTGTGTCTCACAAATGATGGCTCAAATTTCCATTCCACAAGTCATTTCTCTCCCGATGGCTATCGGGAGAGAAATCTATCTCTTTTTCAAGATATCCCTGTTTGTGTCACACAGCCATGTTCATCAGATTGACTTTATTGTTTGTGGGACACGCTTGCCCTAGGCGGGCACAAACAAGAGCTAAGAGCACGAAAGTAACTTTCGCGCTATCGGTGCGATTCGGTGCCTTGGTTGGAGTTGTCTCCAACCAGTTCCTCCGCGGTTTCCCGATATCTCCGTCAAAAATCTTCGCCTAAGATTTTTTGTAATCACGTGCAACCTCTACCACTATTCCAGTGTCTTTTATAAAATTTACATTTATAGAAAATATATTTTGGATGCCGCTTCTATTCTATATCTTCCGACGGATTCTGTAACTAAATGGTATTAAACCCAGGGAAGAACCTGGTATTCGAGCTTCCTGGGCAAAGCCCCGAGGAATTAAACCACAACCTTCTCGTCTGCCATAGCAGCTGCGAAGGCAGATTAACAATGAAAGGAACATATCTAGGAGAATTTGAAGAAATAGTACTGCTCACCGTAGCGGTACTGCATGAAGCAGCTTACGGTAACGCTGTGAAGCAAGAGGTAGAAAAACGATTGGACCGGACCGTTAACCTCAGTGCCATTCATGCCGCTTTGTATCGCCTGGAGGAAAAGGGGTTCCTCCATGCTGAAATGGGAGAAGCCACCAAGCGCAGGGGAGGTAAACGCAAAAAGTACTTTACTATTACCGCTTTTGGTTTGAAAACCCTGGAGACCTCCAGAAGCATCAGGAATGACCTGTGGAAAGCCATACCCAAAATTGTATTTGACATCAAGTGAATATGAGACGACCTCCGATACTTGCGACGAAGTTGCTCAGATGGTTTTGTAACCCGCTGCTGCTGGAAGTGGTGGAAGGTGACCTTCATGAAAACTTCCAGGATGATATTGACAAAAAGGGCTTAAGATATGCCCGTCGTAATTACTGGTGGACGGTCGTCAGATCAATTAGGCCTTATTTACTCAGAAAATCAACATACACCATGACCAACCGAATTGACCTACTAAAGAATTACTTGAAGATCGCTCTTCGTAACCTTGGAAAAGACTTTGGCTACACGGCGATCAACATTTCAGGATTGGCTATAGGCTTGGCCTGTTGCTTTGTGATTGCTGCTTTTGTACAGTTCGAGTTGAGCTATGAGGGCTTTCACGAAAAGAAAGATAAAATATATCGTTTTATACCCAGGGCAAACGTTGATGGTGAACTTAGAATGCAATACTGGACACCGTCTGGCTTTGCGCATTTCTTCCTTGAGAAGTTTGAGGAGGTGGAAAAAGTATCTCGTTTTACAGAATGGGATGAAAGCCCTCTACTCAAGTACGAGGATAAGGTATTGAAGCGATCTCCGCTTTCTCTTGCGGATAGCGCCTTCTTGACCATTTTTTCATTTGATATGGTAAAAGGGAACCCTGAAACGGCATTGAAAGATGTTGGCTCTATCATTATCTCAGAGAGTGTGGCCAATGCCACTTTCGGCGATGAAGATCCCATTGGTAAAACCATCCAATACGATAACCAATTCGATTTTGAAGTAACTGGTGTATTCAAAGACGTGCCAGTTAACTCCCATCTGCAATTCGACTACCTGATTCCATTTCATACACTCGGGCTTTATGCTCAAATGTTTGGAAGATCACCAGAAGAAATACTAGAAAACTTCGATGCCTGGAATTATGCCTGTTACCTATATATCCCGAATACCCGGAATATTGAAGATTTACAACATCGAATGACCATGGCCATTGACGAAAAAATGGAGCGAAGGCCAGGCCCGAATGCTATTGATGATTGGTTGCAGCCTTTAGGTGAGATACACTTTACCAAGGGCATCAAGGCCGATGTCCCAACCGGTAATCTGAGCTATGTCTACATGTTCATTTCTATAGCCGTATTCATACTGCTTATTGCCTGTTTCAACTTTATGAACCTGGCTACCGCAAAGGCCGTACAGCGGG
The DNA here is from genome assembly GCA_039819065.1 of Bacteroidota bacterium. Classification (GTDB taxonomy): domain Bacteria; phylum Bacteroidota; class Bacteroidia; order Cytophagales; family Cyclobacteriaceae; genus JBCBSS01. The sequence goes on along the minus strand of JBCBSS010000062.1, from coordinate 20,129 downwards.
CTAAGGAAGTGGGTATGCGTAAAGTACTTGGGGCTGTAAGAAGGCAGTTAATCTATCAGTTTTTAGGGGAAACTATTCTGCTTTGTATCATTGCCACAGCCATGAGCTTCCTTTTGCTGGAGCTGTTGTTACCGCTGTTTAATTTCATCATGGGTTTCGAACTCACCATTTGGTCTGGTGAAAATGTAGTATTTATTCTGGCTATGGTAGGCATTGGCGTGTTTACCGGTGTTTTGGCAGGAAGTTATCCGGCTTTTTACCTTTCCGCATTCAAGCCGGCCAGGGTGCTTAAGAATGAAAGCTTAAGGTCCAATCGTTCTACTTTGCGCAGGCTACTGATTGTATTACAATTCGGCATTGCTACTTTCCTCATCGTCGGTACCATCACCGTTTATCGACAAATGGAGTTCATGAAAAACTCACAATTGGGTTTTGACAAAGAACATGTCATTCACTTTGATCCTCCTACAGGAATAGACAGCAGTTACCATGTTTTCAAGCAAAACCTGCTCAGGTACAGTGACATCAAGTCGGTCACCATTTCTAATGGCATACCCGGACAGATGAATTCGCATTGGAATTATGAGTTTCCTGATCTTGATGGCGGTAAGACAGCTAATATCAACACGTTAATCATGGACTTTGATTATCCGGAAGTGTTGGGATTGGAGTTGATAGAAGGGCGATTACTTTCAGCTGAGTATAGAACAGATACTGCTGAAGCCTATCTCATCAACGAGGCGGCGGCAAAAGAATATATGCTATCCAACCCAGTAGGCACTCCTTTCAGGGTGAGAGACGGACGACACGAACTAGGCCAAATTGTGGGGGTGGTCAAAGACTTTCATTACAAGTCATTGCATACAGAAGTAGAGCCGTTGGTATTGTGGTACGAGCCTAATAGCGTCTGGAAAGGAGCGATCAGGTTTACCCCTGGCAATATTTCCAAAAAACTAGCCATAGTTGAATCCGAATGGAAGAAACTGGCACCGGATCATCCATTCGAATACGAATTTTTGGATAGTAGCTTCGATGAGCTGTACAAAGCTGAGGAGAACACCAGTATTCTGTTTACTTCCTTCTCCATATTGGCGATCGTAGTAGCATGCCTGGGGTTACTCGGGCTCACCGCTTACATGACGCAACAACGCAGAAAAGAAATTGGTATCAGAAAGGTGATGGGAGCTACGGTAAGCAATGTGATTATGCTGTTATCAAAAGATTTCACAAAACTCGTTATTGTTGCCTTTATCATATTTGTGCCCATCTCATGGTATCTGGCTAGCCAATGGCTGGAGAGTTTCGCTTATAAAATCAACTTAGGGTTTGAAACATTCGCAATAGCGGGCTTTTTATTACTTGCCTTTTCCGGGTTGACTGTCAGCTACAAGTCACTTAAGGCGGCCATCGTGAACCCCGCTGAGACGCTCCGTGATGAGTAAACCCGCTTGTTTAAGTAAAACAGCCTGATAATCAACACTTTCCTTATACTACATCATCGGTAAATGAAAATTTTTTCTTGGTAGAATATATTACATAGGGAAGATAATATTGAAAAAATAGATAACAGGTCAGGCTTTTCTAAGTTATTCTAATATCCAGTTGCGTAGTGTTTTTTAGGACGCTGTGTTCAGTTGAAATTGGAAGTGAATAATGTTAAATTGGAATTACTGAAAGAGCCGGTCAAGCTTAATTTTGAGGCTGGTGGTTTTCTAAAAAACTTATGAACCAGATCAAGTCAATAAGAGCGGCTATTTTTTTAATCTGGATAGGGGTTTCGATCAGCGCAGTGTGTTTTTCGCAATCACCGTCTACGGAGAGTACTGAGGACGCCTCAGCGTCTGGTCAGGCTGGTAATGGAGGTGATAGTTGGCAAGACATCATGGCCAACGGCGGAGGTAAAGTTAAGATCGCCTACACCCACAACGTTCCATTTATATACTACAAACCGAATGGTGACCTTGAGGGTATAGAATATGAGTTGGTAGTCCAACTGATCAAGTTCCTGGAAGAAAAATACGAAGTGGAGTTGGATGTTGAGTGGCACGAAGAACCTACTTTCCAGGCCTTTTATAATCATATCAAATATCAGAAGAGCGGGGCATTAGGAGTCTCTTCGGTGTCGATTACCAAAACGCGTAAAAGTGAGGTGAAATTCTCCCCTCCTTATATTCCGGATATTGAGGTAATCATTTCCAGCGGTAATATACCTGTCGCCAGTTCTATGGCAGAGTTCAGTGATATGGTAAGTCAAAAGCAAGCCGTAACATTGGAAGAATCCACTTTTGAAGAGAATTTCAAATACATCCAGAAGAATTATTTCCCTCATCTCAAATACGCTTATTCCCCTAACCTGGCTGGCATATTGGATACAGTTGCCAGTAATGATGACCTCTATGCCTACGTTCAAATAACCAACTACGGTACAGCACTAGAAGAAGAACTCAACGTAAAGCGCCAACGCTTTTTTATGGTTGAAAACCCAGGATTAGCCATGGTCATGCCGTTGAAAAGTGACTGGGATACACCGGTAAATGCCTTCTTCACTAGTGATAAATTCCAGCCCTTGGTAGATTCACTTACCCTGAAATATTTAGGCGCCACTACTTCTGCTTTGCTGCATGAGGTAACTAACGATACTACCAAAGTAGATTACAAGGTTCACCTTGGTAATGAAATTCAATTGCTTACCGCGGAAGGGGAGATACAAGACCTGATGCTCAAGCAAAAAGAACTTGAGCTGGGTCGTACCAAAATGTTCACCAACTTGCTCATCGCAGGAATAGTTTTAGCACTTATCGTAGTGGGTGCGTTGGTTTACTTCTATCTGAACAAGCGAGTAATTAACAAACAACTAGCCAAGAAGAATGAGGAAATCGCCTCAAAGGCAAAATCATTAAGGCGGTCTTATCGCGATTTAGAACTACTTAGTGAAGCTGGCAAGGATATCACATCTAACCTGTCAGTCGAGAAGATTATTGGTATTGTCTATCATAACATAGATGCGTTGATCGGGGCTGATGTTTTTGGCCTCGGGCTATATAACAAGAAGACCAAGACTTTGAGCTTTAATGGGGCGATGGAAAGCGGCAAGCCCGTTCCTGCGTTTGAGATCGATTTGATAGAAGGGAGTTATCTAGCTGCCAATTGCTTCAAGAATAGAAAAGAGATATTTATCGATGACTTTCACAAGGAGCACCAAATATACCTGCAGGACTTTAAACATGTGGGCTTCGGCCGTCAGGCAGCTTCGGTGATCTATTTTCCGCTTATGATGAATAGCGAAGTAATGGGGGTAATCACTGTGCAGAGCAACGAGAAGCACGCCTTTACCGATTACCACTTGAATATCCTCAGGAACCTATCCATCTATACTGGCATAGCGCTTCAAAATGCCCGAGCTTACGAGGAGATACAGATCAAGACGAAGCACCTTAAATCAGCCAATGAGAATATCACCGAGCAGAACAAGCAAATCGAGGAACAAAATGATGCGCTAGTACAATTGGACAATGAGAAGAACCACCTGATAGGCATCGTAGCGCATGACTTGAGAAGCCCGCTGGCTAGCGTTTTGGGTATAATTAACCTGATGAAGCTGCAGGAAGATAGCCTCTCGAAAGAGATGAGTGACGAGTACATCGCCATGATCGAGCAAGCACTGCACAGAATGAAAGATATGATCAGCCGCATCCTTGATCTTAGGCTGATAGAATCACAGGATATCAACATCAATTTGGAAAGTGTCAATCTTTCCCATCTGCTGAACAATGTTGTAAATAACTATACCCAAAGTGCGCTCAAGAAACAGATTGAAATATCTGTAGAAGTCTATGACGTATACGCGGTAGTAGATAAGGGATATTCAACCCAGGTATTCGAAAACTTACTCTCCAATGCCATCAAGTTCTCACCTAAAGGTAAATGTATCAAAGTTCGACTTGAAGAACTCAGGTCCTGCATCCAGATACAAGTAATCGATGAAGGCCCGGGTATCAATGATGAAGACAAGAAAAAGCTCTTCGGTAAATTCCAGAAGCTGACAGCACGACCCACAGGTGGTGAACAGTCCATGGGTTTGGGGCTTTCTATCGTAAAGAAGTTTGTCGATATCATGCAAGGCAAGATTTGGTGCGAAAGCGAGCCCGGCAACGGCGCCATGTTCGTAGTACAGTTCAAAAAGGGTAAGCCCACCGAAGAAATGAAGGTTTCAGTTGGTAATCAGCACGACCGAAGAGTTTCTTAAATAATTGCAGTATCCGTTTATAGTCTTACCCCTGAGTTAGTGTTTTTAAGAACAGACTGACTTTCTGCTTCCTTTCGTGTTTTCCAGATGAATTAAAGAGATTCCCCGAATTCTCTCGTACCTCGAGAATCGTGGAATGACGAAGTATATTGGAGTTGTTCTGGGCTTCTTCGCCACTGTGTGTGTTTCTATGAATGAATAGAAGAGATTCCCCGGATTTTCTCCTGCGTCGAAAACCGTGGAATGACGATACTTTAGTTAATTGCTGATCATATCCACAAATGATTATAATCGATATAATCAATTGATGAGATCTATTTTTTCCCTAAAAAGCTTTTCCGATAATTCACTCATAATTTGGGTTCGAAGTGATAGTTATGATTTCAATCCACTGGTAAAACAAGTAGAAGTGAACAGCTTATAGGAATTCTGGCTGTCCCCCGCCGGCGGGGGTAGGGGGTGGACGTAAAGAGACATAAGAAGAAAGACAAAAGATGTTAGACCGAGAGATTACCCGAATTCTCTCGTACTTCGAGAATCGTGGAATGACGAAGTATGTTGGAATTGTTCTAGGCTTCTTAGCCCCATTCGTGAGAGACGAACGGATTGCTTTTGCCCATTTAAACAGGTGCCTAGCCACCCTGAAGGCAAACTATTATGATGATGTGGTGTAAACAGGTATTCTATTAGGAGCAACAAGCCTTACCAATGTTATGCTGAAAAAGCCCTGTAAGGGCGTACTGTTATAGCATATCAGGCCCTGCCTACCAATATGAGCGCCGTAGGTGCGACCAGAAAGTTTGGGGTCGCACCTACGGCGCTTATTGGATTGAGATATGTAATGCGCTATAAACAGATCGCCCCTCTGGGGCTAACCATTAAGGTAAAATAATGAGTACAATGTCCAACACCCTCCGTTTGCGCCTCACGAACGGATTGAAAAACAAATGAAGACGGTAAGCACCGCTAGAACAACGGACTCAGCAACCTTGCCATTTGTTCTCTCATTTTTACCATGAAAGGCCTTTCCTTGAAACTCTCTAGGTCTAATAAAGTGCTTCCTTCAAGATCCTGCATGAAACTCTCTTCAAGATCTTGTGTCGTTTCGCGATCATAAATAAGCGCGTTGACTTCAAAGTTTTTATCAAAGCTCCTGACATCCATGTTGGCCGTACCTACCGAAGAAAAATTGCCATCGACCATCATGATCTTGCCGTGGTTAATCCCCTTTTCATAGATATAGACTTTTACACCCGCATACATGAGGCTGGAAAGGAAAGAATAAGTACTCCACAATTGGATAGATACATCTGACTTGCCGGGAATCAATAGTATCACCTCTACACCGCTTAGAGCGGCGGTACGCAAAGCAGTTAATATGCTTTCATTGGGTACGAAATAAGGAGTCGAGATGTAGATCGAATGTTTCGCACTGGTGATAGCGGTAAAATAGGCTTGCATGATGCTGGACCAATCAGAATCAGGTCCGCTAGCCGTAATTTGAAGCCATTTCTTTTCTTCAATATGATGTTTGGGAAAGTAGCTGGCATCCTGAACGATCTCATTGCTTAAGAAGAACCAGTCTGTGAGAAATACCGCCTGTAAGCTTTGTACAGAGTCGCCCTGGATTTCCAGGTGTGTATCTCGCCAGAAGCCAAGTTCGGGGTCTCCTTCAATATACTTGTCCGCTACATTGATCCCACCTACAAATCCGGTTTGCCCATCTACCACCACTATTTTACGGTGATTACGGTAGTTGATGCGGTGCGTGAGGTGGGGGAGTTTCACCTTCATGAAGCATTGCGTTTGAACACCGGCGCTCTCTAAATCCCTGATGTCTTTTCTCTTGAGGTGCCAACTACCAACCGCGTCATAGATGAATCTCACCTCTACACCTTCTTTGGCCTTTCTTTTCAGGATATCCGCTATGCGCGTGCCGATTTTGTCCATGTCGTAGATATAATACTCAAGGTGAATATGGTGCTTAGCAGATTCCAGGGCAGCAATGATGGCGTCGAAGGTGGTCTTACCATTGTTGAGGACACGGACATGATTGCGGTTAGTTAATAGGGCTTTACTGTTATTGATCAGTAACTTGACGATGTTGGCTTTGTCCTTTGCTTCGCTTTCCTCGAACTCCTGGTTGAGCGAAAGACTTTTGATCTGGTTTTTGCTCAACTTTTCAAGTTTCATGAAGTCAACCAGACCTTTTCGGGAAAAGAGCTTTTCCTTTCGGAAGTTACGACCAAAGTGAAGGTAAATGATGATGCCCAGTACCGGCAATAGCAAGACCACTAAAACCCATGAAACCGTCTTAATCGCATTCTGATCTTCAAAAATGATGACCAGAATGGTGAAAAAGACGGAGATGATGTAGAATATATTGAATAGGTAAGTCCAGGAATCACTCCAGTGAAACGTATCTAAGCTCATAGTCTGCTCTAGCTATCTCGGTGATAATTTACTTGAAGCGTCGATGCCTGTCAACAAAGGACGGTCATTTCCGTCAATGATTTTGGTCAATGTGACACTGCTTGAGGCCTATTCAAGATCAGAGATCATTTGGTCGAGTTCCTTGATTTTCTTGCCATAGAAGGTATTTACCCATAATTTGATCCAGGCTATCGAGACGACTGCAGAGGCAATACCTCCGAAAGCCAGCAATACCCAAAAGATAGTTTGAGAAAGTGTGTACAAGAGATCATGACCTTTCATTTGATCAGAAATAATGATCCCCAAAGCAATAGTAACAGGCATAAGGATAGAAGCACCAATTCTATAATTACGCATAAACTTATTCAGCAGGCGGCGTACATCCTTTAAATAGACCACCGTGCTTTCCTGAAATTTGATGGATTTCATCATCTTCATTTCTACCTCATACTTCCATATCATGAGACCAACAAATAGGGCATAGGCCATACCAGACCCAATATACCCCAGTATGAATAGTAGAGGTAATGCTATGGCCGAGGCTATCAGGAAAATACGGTGCTCATTTCTGGCCGTTTGCATGATACGTTCGATCAATTGCTTTGATTTCCTGTTAAGCTTTTTTACCGGCCATTCTAACGCTGATAACCCTTTAGGCTCGTTGAGAAAACCATCGTTCCATATCTCTTCAATGTTCATAGATTTCATTTGCTTCTTTTTTTAATTGGGTTTTAATTCGATTTACTTTTGCTCCCACGTTGCTCACCGTGATTCCGGTTATTTCTGCAATCTCCTTATAGCTCTTTCCATCCAAATAGAGCAATATTAAACCTCGGTCAACTTCTTTCAACTTTCGGATGGAGGCATACAGCGCTTCTAATCGGCTCTGCTCATTATCTTCTTGCCTATGGTCTTTCAAGTGCGTTTCTGTCACCTCTACCTTAGCCCCTTTAGCTTGTTCATTACGTACCAGTGTAAGGCAAACGTTGAGCGCTACACGGTATATCCAGGTAGAAAGCTTGGAATTGTGGTTGAATCGGTCGCGCGATTTCCATAGCTGGAGACACACTTCCTGGAAGTAATCCTGAAATTCCTCTTCATCCCTGGCGTAGGCCTTGCATATCTTATAGATAATGGCCTTGTTGCTATTGATATATTCGTCGTAGAATTCTGAAGACATATCAAACTAAGCTAGGCTTATTCAACCAAGGTCTGGTGATTTTTGCATGGTACTTTTTTGATTGGTTTGGACTCTCTAGGGCAGCCCGTTTTGGTGAATTCATTATCATGTGATGATTCATAATCAGAAGTTTTACCAAGTTAATAGCACGAACTTCCCATTTCTTACAAATCAACTGAAGAAAAATTGAATTTTTAAGGTAATGAACTGATTACCAAATATTTAATTCTGATAAATAATGCGGGATAGAAAGCACAGATCAATTTCTGACCTTGCCTTATGGCTTATTTTTCTTCAACCTGCCAGCTTCTTTGAGTGCCTGATTTACGATCCATTCTATTTGTCCATTGGTACTACGAAACTCATCAGCCGCCCATTTTTCTACCGCGTCTAGCAGGTCAGGATCTATTCTTAATGCAAAAGGCTTCTTCTTAGCCATGCTTCATTCAATATTGTGTTTTTCAAAAGCCTTGGAAAGCGCACCTCTTAGTGCATCCGGGCGTTGCGTCCCCAAAAGTATCACTTTACCACTACCTAACTCCAACTGAAGCCCTTTATCACCCTTGACAATTAATGCTTTGCCTTTACCAAAACCTATTCTGTAGCCATAGCCGCCGTATTCTTTGATAGCACTATTTTTTTTGAGGGACATTTTGATGATACCTTCTTTGTATATCGTTTTCCAACGATGAACAAACGGCCAATACTTATAGCTTAATGAACGCTTCTCGATTTTTATTTCTAGTGCAGAGGTGATAAAAAACCAATCAAAAAGGATGACCGTTCCTATGCAACCTAGCCCAATAGCGATCAGACCACTATCCGAAATAGGTTCAGTGCCCCATGGCTCTCCCATCAGTAGCTGTTGGTAGAAACCGTATGAAAAAGTGATCACTACGCTCAAAGTAGTGGCAATAACGATTAGCCAAAGCCACCATTGGGAGAATTTTTGTTTTTCGTAGAAATAGGCCGTCTTCATGACGATTAGTGATTGAGTGTGCCGGAATTGACCACTGGTGTTACGTCTTTGTCCGCACAAAGTACCACCATCAGATTACTAACCATAGCGGCTTTTCTTTCTTCATCCAAATCTATGATGTCTCTTTTAGAAAGGTCGGCCAGTGCCATTTCTACCATACTTACTGCGCCTTCTACAATCTTGTGCCTTGCCGATACGATGGCCGTAGCTTGTTGCCTGCGTAGCATGGCGCCCGCTATTTCGGATGCATAGGCCAAATAACCAATTCTAGCTTCGATCACTTTAATACCAGCGATCTCTAGTCTTTTGCTCAATTGATCTTCCAGTGCCTCGTTCACCTCATTCATGCCTGAACGTAGGGTGATCTCATCCTGGGTATCTTCAAAATTGTCGTAAGGGTAAGTCCCTGCCAGATTCCTTACAGCGGCGTCACTCTGAACGCGTACAAAGTTTTCATAGTTATCCACCTCGAAAGCCGCTTTAAATGTGTCTTCGACCTGCCAGACCAATATGGCACTGATCAGAATAGGATTACCTACCTTGTCATTTACCTTCACCCGCTCGCTGTCGAAGTTTCTGGCCCTGAGAGAGATTTTCTTCTTGACATAAAGTGGGTTGACCCAGAAGAAACCATTCTTCTTCACTGTACCAACATACTTTCCGAAAAGTGTAAGCACCTTAGAAGCATTTGGATTGACTATGATGAATCCAGCTGCCAAAAATAGATCCACCATTAGGATTATAGAAAAAAGCGGGTTTCTGGTGGCTGTGAGACTGAATAAGGCTATTCCCAGTAGAATGAGAACGACAGCTACCATAACGTAGCCGGAGGATGGATTGTATGACTTTTCGTTATTCATGATTTTGTTTTTATATGATATTAAAATGATATCATTTTATAATCAATATAATTGAACGTGTAATTCCTGAAAAGGTTATACCCATTTTGTTTTTAAGGCTAGTCAAGTTATTTTACTCAATCAAACACTAGAAAACCTTAAGACCGTAATGATCAAGTACAATCCGAAGACCTGGTTCTCCCTGATCTTCCATGCCTATAGTCGGCACGTGATCAAGTCCTTATTTCCGGGACTGTTTGGCATGACCGCCTACACACTGGCTTTGGCATATACTTTCGAACATTTTGACATTTCTTTCCAAAGTACAACTGCGGTTCACTCGCTCTTGGGTATCGTATTGGGTTTATTTTTGGTTTTCAGGACTAATTCTGCCTATGACCGTTGGTGGGAAGGGCGTAAACTCTGGGGCAGTCTGGTCAATAATACCCGGAACCTCGCTTTGAAAACCAGCGCATTTCTACCTGCAGAAGATGGTCAGTCGCGCGCTTTTTTCGCCCAGATGATTCCCAACGTGGTAACAGCGCTTAGGGAGCATTTGAGAAAAGGGGTCGAGCTTCAAGACCTCGATGTAGTGGATGAGCATTTTGTATCCAATTTCAAAGGGGTTGAACATTATCCGAACATGCTGTCCCTGATGATTTATGATAAAGTGAATGAGCTTTATCGAAAGGGCACATTCACCGGAGACCAGTTTTTTGTGCTAGATAAGGAGATCAAAGCGTTTTCTGATATAGTCGGCGCTTGTGAAAGGATCAAGAATACGCCCATCCCGTATTCCTACAGTATGTATATCAAGAAATTCATTTTCACTTTCACGTTGACTTTACCTTTCGCCTTTGTAAGCCAATTTGGCTATTGGACTGCCCCCATTGTGGTAATGATATTCTACATTTTGGTGAGTATAGAACTGATTGCTGAAGAGATCGAAGAGCCATTTGGAACGGATATCAATGACCTGCCAACGGATGAATTGACCAAGAAGATCAAGGCCAATGTCAGGGAAATACTGCTCACCAATAAGAAAGAGCTAGTTTACTAAGAGATTTCGAAATCATTGGCTGGCATCGAGTATGGCCAGCATCATTCAAATACTATCCTGTTTTACTTTTTCTTGATAGCATATAACGGTATCTGTTGCTCGTTCGTTTCTGATTTTAGTCACAACGGATTATCTTCAGACTTTATACAAAGTATATATCATGTCAGTAGCAAAAGCTAAGGCCAATTTCGGAACAGCTCCGGTATTTTTTACGGCTATATCTACCATCCTTGGAGCCATCATGTTTCTTAGATTTGGTTATGCCGTGGGTAACCTGGGCTTTTTGGGTACGATAGGGATCATTGTCTTCGGACACCTGGTCACCATCCCGACCGCCATGGCGATAGCAGAAATTGCCACCAACCAAAAAGTAGAAGGAGGAGGAGAGTATTACATCATTTCACGCTCATTCGGTATCAATATAGGCGCTGCTATCGGTACAGCACTCTACTTATCCCAAGCCATTAGTGTAGCATTTTATGTCATTGCCTTTGCCGAAGCTTTTGACCCGGTTTTCGCCTACGTCAACCAGACCTTTGAGTTGAACATAGCGGATAAGCGCCTGGTGAGTGTACCGGCTATGATTATTCTGGCATTAGTGATCATAAGGAAAGGAGCCGACCTTGGCATGAAAGCCCTCTATGTGGTAGTAGCCGTACTATTCGTATCACTGATCATGTTTTTCATTGGGAAGCCTGAATATCAAAGCACGCTTACCAGTTTTGACGTTACGAATCATGTGACTAATAATAAAGACTTCTTTTTTGTTTTTGCCATTGTGTTTCCCGCTTTCACCGGAATGACTGCTGGGGTCGGTCTCTCAGGTGACCTCAGAGACCCTAAGAAATCTATCCCATTCGGTACTTTGGCGGCGACCATAAGTGGCATGGTCATTTATATGTTCGTTACCTACAAGCTTTCAATAGCTGCCAGCCCCGATGATTTGGCCAGTGACCCATTGATTATGGGTAAGATTGCCGTTTGGGGTCCTATCATTCCTATTGGTTTAGCGTGTGCCACGGTTTCATCTGCTCTGGGTAGTATTTTAGTAGCACCACGTACACTGCAGGCACTCGCCGCTGACAAAATATTTCCGTTTAGAACCATCAATACGCTATTGGCAAAGGGTAAGGGAAAAGCCAGTGAGCCGTTCAACGCCACTATTGTCACCAGTATCATCGCCATATTCTTTGTAGCGCTTGGTGATGTAGATGCTGTGGCGCAGATCATTTCCATGTTCTTTATGATCACCTATGGATCCATCTGTCTAATATCTTTCCTACAGCACTTTGCAGCTGATCCCTCTTATCGACCGTCGTTCAAATCGAAATGGTACATTTCTTTGGTGGGTGCTGTTTTATGTATCTACTTGATGTTCCAGATGAATGGGCAGTATGCATTCATAGCCATCATACTGATGTCCATCATCTATGTGGTGATCACCAAAACGAAGAAGACCAATGAAGGTATAGCCAAGATATTCCAAGGGGTAATCTTTCAGTTGAGCAGACAAATGCAGGTTTTTCTACAGACAGCCGAGAAAGACGAGGCCAGTTGGAGACCCTCAGTCATTTGTATTTCATCCAACTTCTTTTCTCGTCCTTCCGCTTTTAACCTGATGAGATGGGTTTCACACCGCTATGGATTCGGTACTTACCTGCATTATATCAATGGGTATTATTCTAGGGACTCACATCACCAAGCCCTGGCAGAACTGAATAGGTTAATCAAAGTATCAGGGGCTAGTAGGAGCAAGGTTTACCTGGATACTATGATCTCGCCCTCTTTCACCAGTGCGATCGCGCAGGCCATACAAATGCCGAGTGTATCTGGTAAGGACGTCAATATGATCCTTTTTGAATACAATAAGGGTAACAATGAAGAGCTGCTTCCCATTCTGGATAATTTCGAGTTGGTGCGCTCCGCTGATCTTGATATTTGTATTCTAGGAACGTGCCCCAAGGAGTTTGGCTTTATGAAAAGCATCCACATCTGGATAACTCCTAATGACTTCCACAATGGTAACCTGATGATTTTAATGGGCTATATCATCATGGGACACCCAGATTGGAAAAACGCCTATATCAAGATATTTACTATTTTTCCTGAATCAGAATTGGCTGATCAGCAGGTGAATATTCAAAAGCTGATCAAAGAAGGAAGGCTACCGATTTCTCCTAACAACATAGAGACGATCACACTTAAAACAGATGTCAATATCAAAGACATCATCAACAAAAAATCAAAAGATGCCGACCTGACAGTGATTGGCTTTAGGGCTGAGGCCATCAAGCAGTTATCAGAAACACTTTTTGAGGGCTACGACTCAACCGGCAACGTACTCTTTGTCAATGCCAGAAGCAGTAAGGAAATCAAATAACTATTTATTGATCCGTTTCTTAAGTGCGATCGGGTTGCGTCGCTTTTTACGTCTTCTCATATTCAGTATTTCTACAATGAGTGAGAAGAACACCGCGAAATAGATATACCCCTTTTCTACATGTTTATGGAGGCCTTCTAGCGTAAGCATGAATCCTATCAGAATCAAAAAGGATAAGGCCAGTATTTCCAATGAAGGGTGTTTGGCAATGAAAGCACTGATTCTACCTGAAAAGGCCATCATAATAATCAGGGCGATCACTACCGCGATGACCATCAAAATAAGCTGATCAGTAAGACCTACTGCGGTTAATATAGAATCAAAGGAGAAGATAATATCCAGTAAGACGATTTGAACGATAACGGAACTCAGGGAAATAGCCTTGCCGCTTTTATGCTCCTCAGGTTCTACTTCCATCTTATGGAATATTTCATTGGTACTTTTGGCAATCAAGAAAAGCCCACCAGCCAAGAGTATTATATCTCTACCACTGATTTGTGTTTCCATGATCTCGAATAAGGGCTTGGTGAAGCTCATCACCCATTTGATACCTACCAGTAGACCGACCCTGAAGCCGAGTGCAAGCAGTAGCCCTATGTTTCTCGCCTTGGGCTGCTCCTTTTCAGGGAGCTTGTTGGATACAATAGAAATGAAGATGATATTGTCTATACCCAACACCACCTCAAGAAAGGTAAGGGTAAGTAGGGCAATCCAGCTTTCAGGTTGCAGAAAGATTTCCATAGTGTTCGAGGTTACGGACTAATATAGGGTGGAATAATACAGAATTGTGTCTTGTGACGGTCAATAGTTTAGCCCAATGTTACAAAATTTTCTCAAGCCAATCTCCTACAATGTAAGAAAGCGCTGCAGCCACTCCACCCAAAAGAATGGTCTCCAGGACGGCTTTAAGCTTGTTGGTTTCGGTCACATAGGATTTGAGGTATCCTATCACGGCAAAGGCTAAAAAAGTGAGTACTGATGAGGCAAAGAATAGGTTGTTTTTGTCACTGCCGGAAGCCACGTAATCCCAGACATACACCGTCAAAGGAATAAAACCAAGTATCAAGAAAGAGATGAAAGTGACGGCTCCGATCATGACTGGTGGTTTGTTGTCTGGTATCATTTCCAGTTCTTCTTTCATCATGGTGTCGACCCAGCGGTCTTTGTTTTCAGTGATTTTAGCTACCACTTGTTCCAGTAATTCTCCTTCAAATCCTTTGGAACGATAAATCTCCCTCACTTCTTCTACCTCGGTTTCAGTAAGGTGTTCGATCTCCCAGTACTCGCTCTGCTTGTGTTTATTGTAGTTCTGGATTTGAGATTTAGAAGAGAGGTAGCTGCCTATCGACATGGCAAAGCCATCGGCTATCAGGTTGGCAAAGCCAAGTATAATCACTACTGCACTTTCCAGGTTGGCACCCGCAGAACCTGCTACCACGGCAAAAGTGGTGACACTGCCATCTATACCACCATAGACAAATTCTCCCAGATAATGCTGAATACGGCTTAAAAGAGGCTTTTGAGCATTTACTACTGACTCATTAGTATCCATACTCATAAGGTAGAACCCTATTGAGTATCTGTCAAGGACATTGATCAACTCCAATGAATTTGGAAGTAGTTTAATTAAACATTAGTGGCTTCTAGAATCGTCTGATACAAGGAGAAGTTTTCCTGGTCGTAGCAGACAAAGATGACGTTTTGAATTATATCTTGACCAGATAGAAAGCTTAAGGTTGTAAGGATAGCCACCTCAGCGGCAGGTTGTTTTGGGTAGCCGTATATACCGGTACTAATATTAGGAAAGGCAATGGTGACTACATCATGTTTTGAAGCCAGGGTAAGACTGTTTTTATACGCGTTACTGAGCAACTCCTCTTCGCCTTTAGTACCGCCATTCCAAACCGGGCCAACCGTATGGATGACGTATTTAGCGGGTAAGTTACCAGCCGTAGTGATAACCGCTTCGCCAGTAGGGCACCCACCCTGCTTGGCTCTTATTTGTTGACATGCTTCGAGTATGGCAGGCCCTCCAGCTCTGTGTATGGCACCATCCACACCTCCGCCACCCAGCAAAGAAGAGTTGGCAGCGTTGACAATGGCATCAACACTGACTTTGGTAATGTCACCTCGAACGATCGATATTTTATCTTTTACGCTCAATCTTTCTTGACCAGTTCGCCTTCATTGTATTCGTATTCTATGGATACATTACCCTCCTGGTCATACCATCTGGCAATACCATCGAGTTTGCCCCCCTTGTAAGGGCTTTCTTCCTGAAGTGTGCCGTTGTCATAGAACCGCTTAAAAGTGCCTTCCAGTTTACCATTGAGATAATGGCGCTCCTCCTTTACCCTGGTGCGGTTGTAGACGATAAAATCGCCATGAAGCTGATCGTTATAGTAGTACGCTCTTTCCTGCAATTGACCACGATCATCGATTTGGATAGCTGATCCTTGCTTTAGACCATTGACATAACTAGTAACTGATTTGATCAGGCCGTTGGCATGATATTCGGTCCAACTTCCCTGTTTTAGGCCATTCTCATAATCACCTTGTTGTGATATGGCACCGATAGCATCGTTGATGGTTACTTTCACTAAATCAGGATTCCCGGGATAGGCCTCTTGAATAGCGCCTGCCGGTATACCCTCCACCGGAGTGGCTGGTGTAGTGTCCTGGCCACCAGAGCAAGAAAAGATCACTAATGCGATGACAGCAAATACGAATCTGTTAATCATAGCTTAAATTTTTAATAAATGCGTTTAGGTTTAACGCTGCTAAAATAGCAATTTCAGTTCATTTGAGAATTGAAACTCAAAGATACGATCACCCACATATGGCCATTAATGAACTTGAATAAAGTTACTTTAATTCACCACACCAAATGCATAAATAGTCTGGCTTTCGAAAGCCTGATCAGGAGTCAAAATCGTACTGGGAAAGTGGACATGGTTGGGTGAATCAGGGAAGTGTTGGGTTTCCAAGCATACACCAGCATGATTTTGAAATGGCTCTGTGAGATAGTTAGCTGTGTACAACTGCATACTTGGCTCTGTTGAAGAAGCGGTTAATGTGATACCAGAAGAGGGGCATGTCAGCTCAGCCATGGTTTTTAATCCTTCTCCTTGAAAGACGTAGCAATTATCATAGCCGAAGGCGTCTTTGAGCTCTGGCGCATAAACGGAGGCGCCTAAAGCTTTGGGCTTGTGAAAGTCCAGGGCAGTGTCTTTGGTACTCAATAGCTGCCCGGTCGGAATCAATTGGTCTACCTCTATTACACTATCAGCGTATATTTTCAATTGGTGGTCTAAAACCTTATGATCAGGATCACCAGATAGATTGAAATAAGAGTGATTAGTGAGATTGATAATGGTCGTTTGGTCAGTGGTAGCGTGATAATCTATGACCAACTGATTGGTATCAGTCAAAGTGTATTTCACAGTGACATCCAGATTACCAGGGTATCCCTCTTCCATATGTTCGGATCGATAGAAAAGTGTAATGCTACTTTGCGTTTTATCTTTTACCTCCCAGAAAACCTTGTTGAATCCCTTGTTCCCTCCATGAAGGTGGTGTCCCCCATTATTAGTAGCCAATTGATAAGTCTCACCTTCTAACTCAAACTGACCGATCTTGATGCGATTGGCAAACCTCCCAATAATACCTCCAAGATAGAACGAATCCGAAAGGTATTGCTCAGGATCTTCATAGCACAATACCACATTAGTGGGCTCTCTCGTGACATTAGGAACGATCAACTTGGTAATGATGCCTCCTAAATTCAGAATATCGGCGCTCATGCCGTTTTGGTTTGATAAGTGGTAAGTAGTGAGTTGATTCATTAGTAACTATCCTATTCTGCTAAGGCATGGCAGCGGCCATGCCATCATTCATTTAAGTGCGAAATATAATCAATTGATCATACCTGACGAACCTCAACAGTGATGGAAAGTAAAGAAGGAACAGTTAAAGCAGTTTACTTAATCGACAGTAAGTCATTAAGTGTATACCTGGTGAAAAATGTACACTAAAAAACAATCATACAAGACGCCCATACTCAAAGACGTTGAGTATCAATTAATCCACACTTGTTTGAGAAGAAGCACCCCGAAAGGGGTGTTTTTAATTAAAAGTAAGCGTATTGACAATTCAATCTAGATAAGCAAAACCAAAGTACAATTCAGGGTCAATACCCAACCTTGGGCATTTTTCGGTGCTTTCTGTTTCTTCAGGTTGAATAATTTTTTATCTTCTGATTCGATCAATTTTTTGGACTATGGGTTCTCAATTTTTCAAGCATTTTAAACTGCTACTGCTATTGGTTTCTACGGGTTTTCTAATTACTGCCTGCGGCGGCGGGCAATCAGAAAATGCTACTGAAGAGAAAGAAGCGGAAACTGTAGTGGATATCTCTGAAGAATATGAAGAAGAGATACCAGAAGACGAAGTCAAAGCTCCGGTTTTCAAACAAGATATGGTCGATGCCTTAAATAAATTGACCTATGTAGATAATTGGATACTTGAAGAGAATTCGGAGGGGGGCGACTTTTCGGTCTTTAAAGATGATAATGGCTTCTATCGTGTGCGAGGTCTATCACCTTATGAAGGCGCTTATTTTAATGACTTTGATATTCCGGATGAGGAATCCGGAAATTATTTCGCCGAAATAGCTAATGCTGAAAATGATGTTATTGCTTGTTACGAATTTGTAATTACCGATGCCAGAGTACACATCACCTACTATGAGCAGTGTGCTAGAGCTAGAGATAGAACAACATATATCAACGAAGACTATCTAAGGCAACTAGAAACCGAGGCTGAAAAGACTTTGGTATCCAGGTTGCAATTTACTTACGTCGGCACCGTTTCCGGGGATTTCTACATGACCATGAAAGACGAAGAAGGCCAAACTGTGAGTTTTTCAGGGATAGATATAAAAGACTTCGATATGGGTGACAATCCTTATTTTGTAGCCGATACCACTATAGAAAGTGTGATGCCTCAATATATCATAAGAGAAGAAGTGAAGGAGAAATGGTATAACGTTAGCTTCCAGATAAGAGATATAGACATTGGTAATGAAGAACCTGAGCAAGCAGCTTTCATCACTGATATCGAAGAATAAGTTGTCTAATTAGCTTTTAGATATATATAAGTCTGTTGATTATATATTAATTGGATGCCTGTCATATGCAGAGACTTCCCTTGAAACCTAACGCGCACCTCCAAATCCATTTGAAGCCATAGCCTAACCCATTCACTCTCAATTTCTAAGCTACAACCTATAAACATTGTTTATGCTATTGATTAAAGGAATTAAACGATAGTTTATGAACTTTATTTTTTCCTTTCCGTTCTGAATGATAGTAAAACTATCATAAACTCGTGTAAAGCATTATGAGAAGCCTATCGATTGAAGAAAAGAAATTTGAGGTCAATGAAGACCAGGAAGTGAAGATTGCCGTGGCCAAGGGCGATGGTATCGGCCCTGAAATAATGGATGCCACCCTTAGGATCCTTAAAGCGGCCGGTGCACGCATAGCCCCGGAGTTCATAGACATCGGAGAATCTGTTTACTTATCAGGTAACACTTCCGGTATAGCCAATGAGGCTTGGGACGTGATACGTACCAACAAAGTGATCCTCAAGAGCCCCATCACTACCCCACAAGGTAAGGGTTATAAAAGCTTGAATGTGACTTTGCGTAAGTCACTAGGTCTTTTCTCTAATGTAAGACCGGTTATGTCCCTCTCACCTTATGTGCGCACTCATTTTCCTGAAATGGACGTCGTGGTAATAAGAGAGAATGAGGAAGATCTCTATGCAGGTATAGAACACCAGCAAACACAAGATGTAGTACAATGCCTAAAGTTAATCACTCGACCAGGTTGCGAGAGGATTGTACGTTACGCATTTGAATATGCAAAAGCCTACGGTCGTAAGAAGGTGACTTGTATGGTCAAAGATAATATCATGAAATTGACTGATGGACTCTTTCACCAGGTATTCAAAGAGATTGGGGAAGAATATCCACAAATCAAGAAAGAAGTTCAAATCATTGATATCGCTACAGCCCGCCTGGCAGCAAGACCTGAAGATTATGATGTCATTGTAACATCTAACCTATATGGAGATATCATTTCTGATGTAGCTGCTGAAATAGCCGGTTCTGTTGGTATGGCAGGTTCTGCTAATATCGGAACCGATGTAGCCATGTTCGAAGCTATCCACGGTTCAGCGCCGGATATCGCTGGGTTGAACATTGCCAATCCTTCAGGGTTGCTGAATGCCGCTATCATGATGCTTGCTCATATCGGTCAGCCACAAATAGCTGATAAGATCAAGAATGCTTGGTTAGCTGCGATTGAAGATGGACTTCACACACCAGATATATATGCTCAGGGTAGAAGTGCCAAGAAAGTTTCTACCGCTGATTTTGCTGATGAAGTGATAGCCAGGCTTGGCAATACGCCGGAGAATTTGAAGATCAGTGCATTAGCTAACGGTACCGGTACTATCAAAATGCAGAAATTTGAGAGAAAGACTGCTGAGAAAGTGCTCGTTGGCTGTGACATCTTTGTGGATTGGGCAGGGGAAAACCCTAACCAACTAGGTGAGTTGTTAGAGTCGCTTAATCTCCACAAGCTCAGGCTTAAAATGATCACCAACCGTGGGGTGAAAGTTTATCCTAACGGTCTCCCTGAAACATTCTGTACAGACCACTGGAGGTGCAGGTTTGTATGTCAGGATGCACCTACAGAAGCTGGCAAAGTAGTTTATAAGGAGATCAACTACGAGCAAGTAGTAGCTCTGCTATCATCTTTGTATGCTTCTGGTATAGATGTGATCAAGACTGAGAATTTGTATGAATTTGATGGCAAGAGAGGATTCTCTCTAGGTCAAGGAGAATAATAGAGAAGTGGATTTGACTTAAAGAAAAAGAGAATACCACTCACTATGTTAAATCAACTTCAACACAGATACAAACCAGGCCTAAAGACCTGGTTTG
>JBCBSS010000061.1:0-41244 GCA_039819065.1 Bacteroidota bacterium | reverse complement strand
GGCCTTTGATCTGCCCTCCTCTGATGTGTGCAATAACATAAACAAATCCTCTGTCTAATAGGCTCAATCTGACCGAGCTAAAAGTCGGATCAATGGCCGTAAATGGTATGAAGATGGTAAGATGTTCAAGAAGATCAATACTTTTAATGATTTCATTGATTGTGCGGAATTTCTGATAGACGAAAAATATACGAACGAGGATAACCTCTTTGCCATGGGCGGTAGTGCTGGAGGGCTTTTGATGGGTGCCGTAGTTAATATGAGACCTGACCTTTTCAAAGGTGTTATTGCTTCTGTTCCTTTCGTAGATGTGATGACTACTATGCTTGATGAGTCAATTCCACTGACCACAGGAGAGTACGATGAATGGGGGAATCCGAATGAGCTTGAGTCCTACGAATACATGCTTTCTTACTCACCTTATGATCAGGTGAAAGCTCAGAATTATCCTAATATGCTAGTGATGACCGGATTTCATGATTCTCAAGTGCAATACTGGGAGCCTGCGAAATGGGTGGCCAAGCTTAGAGATGTCAAGACTGATGATAACAGATTAATATTAAAGACTGACATGGAAAGTGGTCACAGCGGAACGACTGGAAGGTTCAAACAGCATAAGGAGACTTCCTTTGAATATGCATTTCTACTTGATCTTGCTGGTATATCAGAATGATTAAATACTGATAAAAAATATGGTATCTTAAAAAAATTCGTTCTTAGCTGTCATTTCGAACGCAGTGAGAGATCTATCTCTAACAGATTGAACTCCTGAATTGAGAAAGATCTCTCACTGCGTTCGAGATGACGACCTAGGGCTACTATTGTGTCATCCTCTGTTAATATCTAGTGGCTAATTCTAATCCTGTCCTTCTTCAGAAGTATCATCGTCATCTCCTCGAATAATACTGATCGGAAAATCGTTACCATGAATGAATCCGGTTGGGTATTGTGCCTTGCCTCCGTGCTCTTCGGTCAATTCCGGCACTCTTTCTTCCATGAAGAACTTAAGCTCATTCACGGTGATCTTATTATCGCCATTATCGGCGCGACCATCCAGTGCTTCTAGTAGCGCATAGGTGAAAACACCGTGTTCTAGCACCTCAAATTCGGAGGCATATTGTTGAGTGCCGCTGGAAGCGATCATTACTACTCCTGAACTTCTGGCCAGTTGAACAATGGCTTTTTCCTCTGACGCCGCAGCTCTTACACCTATCGTTTTAATGGCTCCTCCCGAGTGGCATGCATCCATGAGAATAAGCTGCTTCTGCGACTTGACTTGAGCCAATAATCCCTTAAGGTCTGTAGCCGAAATACCTTTGTCCTGCAATTGTGCGGGGTCTCCATACAGCTTGGTAATATCAGTGGGTACGAGATAGTACTGGTCATCATTGTCTTCATCAAGTGTACCGTGACCAGCATAGTAGAATACGAATACATCTTGAGGCTTGGACTGGGAAATCACTGATTCGAAGCCTTTGATGATATTCGCTTTTGTTGCTTCACCATCATATATCTCTACCTTACGAACGTTTCTGAAAATTCTACTGCCATTTTCAATGAGCTTTTGTGTGAATGATTTAGCATCAGGTTTGGCATAATTGAGATTATAAGCACTGTTCTTATACTCGTTAATGCCCACAGAGACGATGTACAAGTCTGAAGTGGCTATTAGCTCTCCATTGTATTCAATATTGAGGTAATCAGGTCTCGATTCTACATTCTGATAATTCAAAACCACCACCTTAAAGTCATTCCTTCCATTGATGAGATCTACGTTGTATGTCTTGGTTCTTTTTTGTCCTTCGCCAATAGACTTGATTTCTTTATCGCTGAAGATCAACTTTTCATTCTGATAGATATTGACTTCTTTGACCCCGCCGCCGCCATCGTATACTTCTACTTCTAAAGGCAGTGCTTGACTCTGTGTAAAATACTTGCCGCCTTCGTAGTCGAGGCGCTTGTCTTTGCCCAATGTGAGTGCGGTGGTATGGAAGAATCCAGCTGATGGCCTGCTGAGCTTCGACAGGTCGAAGATTCGCTCGCCTTTTTCTTTGAGGATTTCTTTTACCCTTCGCCCTTGTATGATACTCTTATTAACCGTTTCCGGTCTGTAAAGAATGTCAAAGTATTGGTCAGCAGTAAAGAAATCGGCCAATTCATGAATACCCATATTGACATGCCAGCCAAAGTAATCACCACCGGCTGAAGAGCATGAGAAGTATCCGGTTGGTGCCCAGCATATCCATTCCCCTTCTTCAGATATGAATACACTCGCAAATGGAATTACGCTTTCACCGAGGTTATCATATACCTCCTGAATATCGCGATATATTTTGTTTCCTCCACTTTTCAAATAGCTAATCACCTGTTTCCAGGCGGCAGAAGATGCTTCATAAGTGAGACTATCTACCTCAAGGCTGGAAAAGAATTGCTCCCAATCTTCGCCGTCGAAAACTTCCCTCAGGCTTGGAGCATATCCTGTTTCATTGATTTTCCAAAGTCTGATCGTTTGATCTTCACTTCCTGAAGCCAGATAACGGCCGTCCCGACTGATCGAAACGCTTCTAACACCGCCAGTGTGTCCCAGAAACTCTTTAAGCAGCGTACCGCTGCCATTGTACATTTTCAAAGAAAAGTCACTGGCAATGATAACCTGGCCATCCTGAGTAGCCGTAAAGTCCAGGATTCTCCCATCTTCCAGCTCATCATTCCGAAGAGTCTTTCCACTTGGGAGTTCTAACTCATAAATACTGGTTTGAACCAGTCCCCTTTCTGTATCTCTTTTCCTTAATTTCTCAGGTTTGTTTTTGACAGTTAAGGAGCTGAAATCAAAACTGTATTCGTAGCCGTCTTTGTCAGTAGCAGCGAACTTATGCGATACGAATAGCTCTAATCCTACTCCGAATTCCAAGTTCCAGATTGTTCTACCTTTCCCTTTGATTCTTCTTTGCGTTTGACCATTGATAGGATTCCAAATGTAGATTTCGTTGTTGCTCCCACCTGCCGATGCCACTATGTAACTGCCGCTAGCGGAATTAGGTGAAAAATCAGCAGCAAAGACAGTATTATCATGTGCTTTGAAGTCGGCGAATTTGTTGCCGCTAGGGATAGAATAACTGGCGCCATGTCCTCTGCTATCCATGGCTACTAGAATTCTGGAATCGTAAGAGAAGGTCATTGCGCTGATAGGCTCATTAAACTTATCGAATAGTTTTACGAAATCACCTTCCTCGCTCCACAGCACAACGTCTGTGCCAATGCTACTGGAAGCAAGGTATTGCCCATCCGGTGAATACTTGACACTTTTCACTGGAGACTTGTGCTTACGCAAAGACTTAGAAGGAAACTTCTTCATGCCTTGATCAAGGCCCCTTAGGTTATAGACTATCACTTCCTTGCCCTCTGCCGCTACAGCCAGGTTATTGTTCTTAGAATTGAATGAAAGACTGGAAACCCTATTGCCAACATTGATAGTGGTAGTCAGTTGCAATAACTTTTGGCCAGTATACTCCCAAACCATGACCAACCCATCATCACTTCCGCTCGCCAAAAATCTGCCATTGCCTGTAAAATCCAGACTGTTGATCACATTGGTATGACCAATAGCAGTGGCTATTTGCTTGCCTTCCTTAAGGTCGATTAGGATAATATAGTTTGTGTCTTCAGAACTTACCGGGTAGCCACTAGCCGCCAGGTATCGGCCATCCGAGGAAACTGCTGATGCATAGAATACACCCTCATAGCCATCACCAATTTGCGATTCAAACTTATTAAGCAGTTCCCCTGAGTTCGAATCCCACACCCTGATGGTCTTATCCTCGGATACAGAAATAATCTGCTCTCCCCGTGCTGTAAAATGTATATTGTAGATTTTGCCGGCATGGCCTTTAGGGTTAATGACAATTTTCGGAACGCCTCTTTGAGCCATCACAGAGAAAGAATAACAGCATATTAAAGCTATTAGCCATCCCCTTAATTTTCCCTTATAATTAAGAAATGCCATTTTTATTAATTTTATTGCGGATTGATTAAAGCCGAGCATATTTGCCCAAATAAAGATACTGATTTTTTTAAAGATACCTAAAGCCTATCCTTTCTCTAACACTCATATTTTCAGCTAGATGCAACTGAAAAAACGCTTTCTCAGCATTCTCTTCTGGTCTGTTATTTCAGCGGCATTTATTGGGCCAGGTACGTTGGCCACGGCCAGCAGCGCGGGAGCACTTTTTAAGTTTGACTTGGTTTGGGCACTGGTTTTCGCCTCAGTGGCATGTATCCTGCTTCAGGAATGTGCAGCGAGAATCATGATTGCTTCGGGGTACAGCTTTGGCGAAGCGGTAGCAAAAAAATTCCTAGGGAAACAAGGAAATATAATCAGGTGGGGCTTGGCAGGTAGTGTTGTTTTTGGCTGTGCCGCTTATCAAGCCGGTAATATTTTAGGAGCACTAGCGGGTTTGGACTTGTTGATTGATGTTGATCCCAAAATACTTATTTCGGGAGTGGGATTATTAGTTGGTGCACTATTATGGTTCGGTACTTATAAATCCATTGCTAATATGCTAGGAATGGTCGTAGCATTGATGGGCATTCTTTTCTTTTTGGTTGTATTCCAGAACCCATTGGATGCGAGTGCTTTGGTGAAAGGAGCTTTTGTCCCCAACATACCAGCCAATGCTGAACTGATCGTGGTAGGCCTAATAGGAACCACAATAGTGCCTTATAACCTCTTTCTGGCTTCAGGAGTGAGCCAAGGACAGAAAGTATCTGAAATGCGCTTCGGAATCATCATAGCCATAGCTTTGGGCGGCTTGATTTCTATTGCTATTCTAATCGTAGGTACTCAGGTCAATCAAAAAATGACTTTTGATGTTTTGGCACAGACCTTAGGCGATAGTTTCGGGCCTCAGGCTAAAATACTTTTGGCATTAGGGCTTTTTGCGGCTGGAATAACTTCTTCTATTACTGCGCCACTAGCTTCTGCTATCACTGCCAAGAGTTTGCTCGGACATAATAATCAAAACTGGTCAGAAGGATCTAAATACTATAAAAGGGTATGGATGCTTGTATTGGGTTTCGGGCTTATTGTCGGACTTGCCCAAGTCGATATCTTTCCCGTGATCATAATGGCACAAGCAGTTAATGGCCTGCTTTTACCGGTGGTGGCCATTTTCTTAATTCTCACCATCAACGACCGCAACCTCATCCCCATAGAGTTCAGGAATTCTATTTTCCTGAACATCTTTCTGTTGTTGATTCTATTCGTGAGCTTGGTTTTGGGTTTGAATAACCTGTATAAAGCTGGTTCGGCCATCGTTGGAATGACAGCCGGGATCAACGGTTTATATTATTCAGGCACTGTTGCGCTGGCCATAAGCATATGGGTTGCTACCCGTATCTTTACTAAACAAAGCGACTAAAAAACACTATGGTAGCTCAACCTGGATATTCTCAAGCTCAATTCTTGAAAGTTCTATCAGCTCGCCATTAGAAAAAACTTCATCAAGGTCGTTTACAGGGATACTTTCATCTTTTGGTTTGTAATTTACATAATCTACAAACCTGACCCCGTTCACGTTTCTAACATTATAAGCTTCTCTAAAGCGTAAGCCGCCCTCATCGGTATGATATAAATAGGCGAGATAGTCTATGGTGTTATTGTCTTTGTGTATCCAGTAGGTGAACACATCGTCGAAGTCCTGTCCACCACCATTTTGGTTAAACGTAACTTCAATCTCATGATACGGCTGTCCTTTTATAGTTGTCTCCCCCAGGTATTTTTTGTTGACCGCAGCGTCATTGAGTCCATAAGGTAATAAAGCGAAATAGATTACCGAATTCACTGATGCTGAGTATTTTGAGATCATTGAGTCAATTACCTGTACCTGCTGGCCGTCAATCTCTCGGGAATAGCCATCATTGCTCAATACGTCATGGACGGTGTGTATCGAATCCTTGAACTCCCTGTAATAAGTGAACTTACCACCATTGCGCTCAGATTTGTAATTCATTTTACGGAAGTCAAAAGAAATTGAAGAATTCAAATACTTTTCCCCACCTGCGGTTTCAATCACTTGATTGACGATTTGCTCGGCCTTGGTAAGTTCTTTTTTCTGGGGTTGCTCTACTTCCGTATTGGAAGTGTCTGTTTCGTTGCTGGGTTGGGTGCAACCGGCGGCAAGTACAAAAAATGATAAAACCCAAATGAGTGGGTTGTTGGGGAAGTTTTTAAAGGGTTTCATGGCTCGCAATATGCTATTTGATTTCTAACCTAGAACGATGACAACTACAAAAAGTTAGTCAGCTGTTTGACTAACGCCATTTAATTATGTAAAACGCAATAAGGTATTAGTTGATATTCAAATTGCCGTGTATGTATTGCTAAGTCAGTTTCGAATGGGTGTTAATGTACCGCTCAGGCAGTTCACCCTTTGTTGCTGATTCATAGTCGGTGTAGCTACACGGAACTATACAATTTCTCTGATAAGGATCTCCGCTTCTTGGGTGTGGTACTTCCATCCACCATTTTTCACTCAGCTTGCTTTTGTAGAAAATAAGGGTCTCCGGATCAGAAGGCATGGAAACAACATACTTCAGGTAGTCATTGGCCTTGAAATCCTGCTCATTCTTGCGGTGGTAAAAGCCCTCAATGAAATACCAAATCATGGTGGCAATTACTGAAGCGGTCTTTTTAGCCTGATCATCCATTTCAGGATTGTATTCATAGAATCCGATGGAACTCAATTTCTCGTTAAGACCAGCGTACCAACAAATTTGGCAAGCTTCCTCGCCAGTCAAACCAAATGGCTGGGCATTGCTATTACCAGGAGCATCACTTGATTTGATTGAAGTGATATCGAAGGACATCATATCGGCGTTGCGTATTACCGGTTCCATGTCATTAATATTAGACCTGATATGGCCTAGGCGATAAGCTTCAAAGTAAAGTTTCTCAAGTGTGTTGATAGACCCGGAATCAATTAGATAGCTTTGAAAAGCCAAATGGCTATAGTTGAATAGATAATTCGGATCGTGGAGCAATATTTTGTGTATATGCTCTTTATTGGCAACATCCGTCAAACCATCTTCCATGTCCAAAAAGGCATCGACATTGATCAGGCTAATCAGTTTATCTAGGCCGTCATAAGCTTGATACTGTCCATAGTCTAAGTCGTGCGAACCTCCGAACAGTACAGGAAGTACATTGCTTTCAATGAGAATTTGGCATACTTCTCTTATGCGTGAGTAAGTCTCTTCCAAGGTGACACCATTCCTAAGATTCCCAAGATCAATGACCTTATAAGTACCATACCCTTTTTTCAGATTGAATAATTTCTTCCTTATTTCAGAAGCTGCATATTGTACACCTGGATCTGAATCGGTTCCTCTATTTTCTTCTAGCCCGATCAAAGCAATATCTACATCCTGGTAGTCTGGCATCTTTTCGCCATAGACGCTGATACTTTTATAAAAAGCACTGAGAGAGTTGATATCTGAAAACTCGTCAGCGTCTATAGGGTTGAAGAATATCTTTAGATCCATAAAACGAAAATAGAGTTTTGGCATAAAAAAAGGGAGAAAATTTAAGTTTTCTCCCTTTTTATTAAAGCTAGACTTATGTGTTAGCCACCGAAATCATCGAATCTAATATTCTCTTGCGGAATACCCATGTCATCCAACATTTTGAGTACAGCAGCATTCATCAAAGGAGGGCCGCATAGATAGTACTCTACTTCGTCTGGTTCAGGGTGATCTTTCAAATAATTATCAAATAATGCCTGGTGTATAAAGCCTAAATATCCGTCAGACTCACTGTCATCCAAGCTTTTCTTCTCAGTCCAGTTATCTCCTTCCAATGGCTCAGATAGCGCAATGTAGAACTTGAAGTTAGGGAACTCCTTCTCAATCTTATCAAAGTGATTTAAGTAGAATAGCTCTTTCTTAGACCGTCCACCGTACCAGTAAGACACTTTCCTATCAGTCTTTAGTGTGTGGAACAAATGGAATATTTGAGCACGTAGGGGAGCCATACCAGCACCACCACCGATGTAAACCATTTCTCTATCAGTGTAATTGATAGCAAATTCTCCGTAAGGGCCTGAAATTGTTACTTTATCACCTGGCTTTCTTGAGAATACATAAGAAGAGCATATACCAGGATTAACATCCATCCACTTACCTGCATCTCTATCCCAAGGTGGAGTAGCGATACGAATATTAAGCATTACAATATTTCCTTCCGCAGGGTGATTAGCCATCGAGTAAGCTCTGAAGATTGGCTCATCATTTTTCATCACAAGATCCCAAAGCTTGAAGTTATCCCAGTCTGATTGGAATACATCATCAGGGTGATTAAGCTCAGGTTTTGGTGTAATATCCATGTCACTGAACTTCACTTCAATTGGCGGTACATCAATCTGAATATATCCACCCGCTTCGAAGTCCATGGTTTCCCCTTCAGGAAGCTTCATCACGAACTCTTTAATGAAAGTAGATACGTTGTAATTGGATACAACTTCACAATCCCACTTTTTGATACCGAAAATTTCTTCGGGTATCCTGATGTCCATGTCCTGTTTTACTTTCACCTGACATGAAAGGCGCACATTTTCTTTCTGCTCGGTTCGGCTTAAGTGACCAACCTCAGTCGGAAGTACTTCACCACCACCGCTTTCAACGACACATTTGCACATGGCGCATGTGCCACCACCACCACAAGCAGATGGTAGGAAGAGTTTCTGAGCCGACAGCGTCGATAATAAAGTTGAACCAGCCGATGCTATTACCGGGTTGGCTTCGTCGCCGTTAATGATGATTTTAACATCACCTGATTGAACTAGCTTGGATTGTGCGTACAACAGAATAAATACTAATAACACAATTACAAGCGTAAAAGCAGCTATTGAAGTTATTATTACAGAAGTCATTATATATTAATTTTCAAAAAGTCGATTTATCGCTTAAAACGCTACAAATATATTCCATTAATCGTCAATTGCATAGAGATTATCATCTGGAATTATCTTGCATTTATTACAACAGCGACGGCCGCGAAAAGTTGGCCATTTAATTCTGAAAAACAGCTTCCTTTTGTGGTAAGGGTGATTTTTGAAAATCACTGTCGGGCGTTAAAATGACATTCACATCTTCATGCCTTAGCCAATTTGATTCCCTGAGCTTTTCAAAGCGTATTTGGCCTATGATATAGTTGTTGCCATTCGATATGAAGCTTTCGTTAATCGATTCAAAGTCTTCTTGATTGATCAAATCTTTGTTCTTGAAACTTACATAAACCTCCAGTAGCGCTTCTTGGGAATACTCCAATTCTAGTGATTGCATGAACTTCTTATACTCATATTTATAATCATGTATAAGTGTAGAGATGTCTGACAATACTGCTGAACCTGTTGGTAAGCTACCCGCACCTTTGCCTACGAAGATTTGATACTCGGAGAATAATCCTTTGACAATTACCGCGTTATACTCATTTTCAATATTTCTAAGTGGGCTGCTTTTGTCCACAAATTGAGGTGCAACGATGGCAAAAACCTCATTGCCTACTTTTTTGCTTTTGGCCAACAGTTTTATGCGATACCCTTTTTCACGAGCGTATTGAATGTCGAAATCAGAAATGTGATCAATACCGAAGTTCAACACATCCTTGGGGTTAACAAAAACGCCGTAGGTGTGGGTGAGCAAGATGCTCAGTTTGAATTTTGGATCAAAACCCCCAATATCTAGCGTGGGGTCTGATTCTGCAAATCCATTGTCCTGCGCTTCTTTTAATGCATCCTCAAAACTTTTATTCTCGTCAAATATTTTGGTAAGAATATAGTTGGTAGAACCATTAAATATCCCTTCTACAGAATCAACAAATTCATTGTCATAGTACTCCTCGATGTTTCTGATAATGGGAATACTTCCACACACTGCACCTTCGTACAACAAAGGCTTGCCACATTCTTGCTGTAGATTGAACAGATACTCCATGTTCTCAGCAATCATTTTTTTGTTCGCTGATACCACTGCTTTGCAATTCTTCAAGGCCGTTGAAACAATGTCCAGGGCGGCATCTGCGTCGTCAATTAATTCTACTATGACGTCTATGTCCGGATCGTTAAGAATTTCATCCTTGTCATATGTAAAAAAGTGCTGAGGTATAGACCTTTCCTTATTGGGATTCTTTACGCAAATCTTGGCTATTTCAGCCTTAATACCTTTTGTTTTATGTAGCACATCGTAAAGTCCTTGACCTACGCAACCAAAACCAAAAAGACCTATTCGAGAAATATTCATGTGACTAATCGTAATTTATAAGCTTGTTAATTTTTTCAGTTAATATTTTGGTTTCGATTAGAAAACCATCATGGCCGTAAAGAGAATCGATCTCCTCTAAAACCGCACCTGGGATATGTTCCGCAAGGAAACGTTGTTCTTGAATTGGAAATAATATGTCTGACATGATGCCAATGATCATTGCATTTGCCTTAATACTACTCAATGCTTCTTCTAGCGAATTACGGCCCCACGATACATTATGACTGTCCATAGCCTTGCTAAGTGTATAGTAAGAATGGACATCGAAACGTTTTCGGAGTTTTTGCCCCTGATAATTCTGATAAGAAGAAGATTTAAAATTATCATTCACAGCCTCCTCATTAGTCTGAGTACTGACATAAGTGCCATAATTGCGATAGGAAAGCATAGCAATCGCCCTGGCTGCTTCTAGACCCTGCTCTCCGGCTTTCGGATCATCACTTAAGAATGTTTGATCTGCCCGTATCGCCATTCTTTGTGTTTCATTAAAAGCGATGCCCCAAGCAGAATGGTAAGCGTTAGAAGCCAATATGCAGATGTTTTTAAAGAGACCACTATCCGCTATAGCCCATTCTACAACTTGCTGACCACCCATCGAACCACCTATGGCCAAGTGTATTTGATTGATTCCCAATGTTGTTTGTAACAGACCCAAGGATTTCACAATGTCCCTGATTGTGACCAAAGGGAAAGTGGATTTATAAGGATGCCTGGTTTTCGGGTTTATAGAGGTTGGGCCGGTAGAACCATAACATGACCCTAGCATATTGGCACAAACTATAAAGTACTTTTTCGGATCAATTAGAAAACCATCGCCTACCAAGCCTGGCCACCAATCCACCGGATCAGCGTTGGCGGTAAGGGCATGGCATATCCATACCACATTATCCTTTTTTTCATTGAGTTCACCGAATGTGCAATAAGCAATCTCAACCTCTGGTAATACCTCGCCGCATTCCATCTCAAAAGGTTGAGAATGCTTATATACTTGATAATCGTATTCGATCATTTTAACGTCGCTTATCCAGCTACCTTATTAAATGCTTGCTCCAAATCAGCCTTGATATCATCTATGTGCTCGATACCGGCAGAAATACGAAGTTGATTAGGAAGCACACCTGCGGCTAATTGCTCTTCAGCTGATAATTGTTGGTGAGTCGTTGCTGATGGCTGAATGATCAGGGTCTTCGCATCACCTACGTTGGCCAAATGGCTGATCAGCTCCAGACTATCAACAAATTTCGTAGCATTTTCCTGGCTGCCCTTTATGGTAAAAGATAAGACGCCACCAAAACCGTTTCTAAGATATTTCTTAGCCAGAGAGTGATATTTACTACTGGTTAGCCCCGGATAATTTACATGCTCCACTTGAGGATGGCTTTCGAGCCATTCTGCCAAAGCCAAAGCATTATCGACCGTGCGTTGTACTCTCAATGAAAGCGTTTCCAAGCCTTGTAGATAAAGGAAAGAATTGAACGGACTTAGCGCAGGGCCAAAGTCCCTTAGGCCTTCTACCCTTGCTCGAATGATAAAAGCAATATTGCCAAATGGGCCACCGTCACCAAATATCTCCCAGAATTTCATGCCATGATATCCTTCCGATGGCTCTGTAAACTGTGGAAATTTACCATTACCCCAATTGAATTTACCCGAATCTATGATTACGCCACCGATGGAAGTACCATGGCCACCAATCCATTTTGTAGCAGATGCAACTACTACTGAGGCGCCGTGCTCAATCGGACGGAAAAGATAACCACCTGCACCAAAGGTATTATCGACAATAAGAGGAATGTCGTGCTTTTGTGCTACGGCTGCAATGCTTTCAAAGTCAGGAATATTGAACCCAGGATTGCCTATAGTTTCCAGGTAAAGCACTTTGGTATTCTCGTCAATTAACTTCTCGAAATCTTCAGGACTATCGCTTTCGGCAAACCGAACATCTATACCAAGCCTTTTGAAAGCTACTTTGAACTGATTGTAAGTGCCTCCATAGAGAAATGATGTAGAAACGAAATTATCTCCATGCTGTAGAATATTGTTCAGTGCTATGAATTGAGCAGCTTGTCCTGAACCTACGGCCAAGGCGGCTACTCCACCCTCCAAAGCCGCGATGCGTTTTTCAAACACATCTGTGGTGGGGTTCATAATTCGCGTATAGATATTACCAAACTCTTTGAGTGCAAAAAGATTAGCGCCATGTTCACTGTCCTTGAATGTGAAAGAAGTGGTTTGGTGAATGGGTACT
Organism: Bacteroidota bacterium; assembly: GCA_039819065.1. Taxonomy (GTDB): domain Bacteria; phylum Bacteroidota; class Bacteroidia; order Cytophagales; family Cyclobacteriaceae; genus JBCBSS01. The sequence goes on along the minus strand of JBCBSS010000061.1, from coordinate 28,682 downwards.
GCCCTTGAACGAGTAGTTTCATCTACTTCTTGGCCAGCGTGTAACTGTAAAGTTTCGAATTTGTAGTCTGACATTATGTTATATGATTATGAGTTAGGGTATTAATTCAAACACGGAGATTTCCGCTTTGTTGATAATTAGCAACATGAGTCTTGTGCTCGTGTCTCGCTAAAGCTCACAGTTGCAACAACAGCAGGAAGAATTGTAATGGTGGCAAGTAAAACTAACTTGGAAAAGTGTGCTCCGAGATGGAACGTGAGAATTGCGAATAATTGAATTTGACATTGTTATCAATTTATATGCTCCCTGTCTACCCACCGGCAGACATTCTAGGATCAGGAATTAGCACCTTAGGATTCTAGGTTGCTAGTGCTTCATCGAGCCTGTCTCTCCGCACTTCTTTATAAATCGATCTAATTGATGAATCGACTTGTCGATGCAAACGTAAGAATGGATGATTAAGATTCCAAAAACACCAACTAATTTAATAGTCTGCATGCAGAGCAGTTGAAAGTTAAGTCTTTATGGTAGGGGATTTTTTGAGCAGAGTCTTCCACGTACCCTTGATGCGGTTGTATTTTATGGTGCTTGGGAGTGCCTTCCACCAGTATTTGTTCATTTCGACGGCAAAAGAGGGCTGCATGTAGCAATTGATGGTGCAACCTTCACATTTGGGATGCTTGCCTTCAAGTGCAATTAACTCTTTAGTTTTTGGTAGATTATACAGTTGATACAGTTTTCCTTCTATTGGAATTTTTTCTTCTCCTAAATGATAACAGGGGAGCACCAGCTCGTTGTTTGGGGATATAACCACCGTCGAACTCCCGGCTTTACAGACGGGATTATCGATATGGTTACCACCATCACGTCTCAACTGGATGAAGCCTTGATTGAGGTAGACGTTTTTCTTTTTACCCCACGCCGAAAGACTGTCCAATGTACTCGACGACAATGTCTCACCCGCATCTACATCGTTGTAACCAAAAACCGGATTTAAGATTAGGAGTAGGTCATTGGGCAAAGCTATTTCATGATAGACCTTACTTATCTCGTCTATATTATCTTCAAATACAGTAAAAATAATGTCTGGAACCTCTCCTAGTTCTTTAGCCGTTTTGATGGATTGCATGACAAAATCATAACAGGCTACACCGCGGGATTCATCGTGTTTTTCTTTATCTGCAGAATCCAATGAAAAGTGTAGCATATCAATCAACCCCCTCAATGATTCGGCATGCTTAGGGTAGAGTAAACCATTGGTAGTAACTGTAGTAATGAAGCCTAATTCTTTGGCGATTTTCAGGAATTGGGATAATTGCCTGTGCAGTAGGGGTTCCCCACCGGTGAAATCGATCACTTTGACACCGAGCTTCTTTAGATCATTGAGATTGCTTTTTACATCCTCAAGGGTTACATAGGGAGACGGCTTTTCCCAAATGTCACAGAAGCTGCATTTGGCATTACACCTATAAGTGACATAGTAGTTGCACAGGATGGGATGGTTGATCAGACGCATATCAGAAACTAAAATACGGATAAGGCCTGCTGCGTATATGCTTTATCCGCACTTTTTAATTTAGTTCTGAAGCATGTCCAATAGCATTGTTAATTCCTTTTTGAGATCTCGGCGGTCAACAATAAAATCAAGGAAACCGTGATCTAATACGAATTCAGAGCTTTGGAAACCTTTAGGCAAATCTTTACCGATAGTTTCCCTGATTACCCTGGGGCCTGCAAAACCAATTAAAGCACCTGGTTCGGCAATATTGAAATCACCCAACATCGCATAAGAAGCCGTTACACCTCCTGTGGTAGGGTCTGTGAGTAAAGAAATAAATGGCACGTTTGCTTCACTGAGTAAGGCTAGCTTTGCCGATGTCTTCGCCAACTGCATTAAAGAAAGACCGGCTTCCATCATTCGAGCACCTCCTGATTTGGAGATCATAAGAAAAGGTATCTTATGCTTGAGTGAATAATCAATTGCTCGTGCTATTTTTTCACCTACCACAGATCCCATAGACCCTCCAATGAAAGAAAAGTCCATACAAGCTACGGTAATGTCTTTTCCCCCCATCTTGCCATATGCAGTTCTCACCGCATCTTTAAGGCCTGATTTGGCCTGTGATGCCTTTATTCTGGCAGGGTAAGGTTTGCTGTCTACAAAATTCAATGGGTCGGACGAAGTCATGTTTTCGTCGAGTTCAGTGAATTTGTTATTATCAAAAACGATTTCGAAGTATTCTTTAGAACCTATCCTGACGTGGTAATTATCCTCGGGGCAAACATAGCAGTTGTTTTTTAACTCTCTGGTTCTGACTATTTTACCGCTAGGAGTCTTATACCAAATGCCATCAGGGGCTTCTTTTTTCGCTTCAGTAGGGGTTTGAATTCCCTTATCTTTTCTCGTAAACCAAGCCATCTTCTATTAATTTCTAAGTGGAAGAATATTGAAGCTTATTCTGCTTTATGATTGGGAAAGATAGCAATCTTAGGTGGTAATTAATAGTGCATTGTCAGAATAACAAAACAAACGCAAAGCAATAAAAAAAGCCAGTTATTTTGATTAACTGGCTTGCTATCTTTTCGAAAGCGTCTGCTATCTTCTTTCTTTGATTCTAGCTGCTTTACCTTGTCTTCCTCTTAAGTAATAAAGTCTAGCTCTTCTGACTTTACCTCTTCTGATTACCTCGATTTTCTCGATGTTGGGAGAGACGACAGGAAAAATTCTTTCTACACCAATACCGTTCGATATTTTTCTTACTGTAAATGTCTCACCATTGGTGTTGGGGTGTCTTCTTTGGATTACAGTACCTTGGAATTGCTGGATTCTCTCCTTGTTTCCTTCCTTGATTTTAACGTGTACGTTAACTGTGTCTCCAGCTTTGAAAGAGGGAGTGTTCTCTCTTTTCTCTTTATATTCTTCTTCGATGAATCTGATTATATCGTTCATATCCGTAGTAAATTTCAGCGCTCGGAAAAATGGACTGCAAATATAGGAATTAATTTATACTTTGTTGCAGCTGGTTGAAAATAATTAGTCAATTAAATCAGGTCTTCTGGCTTTAGTTCGGGCTACAGATTGATCGAAACGCCATTTCTCAACAGCAGCCTCATTACCAGACAATAGTATATCGGGGACAGCCCAATCATTATAGGCTGATGGCCTAGTATATACCGGAGGTGCCAAGAGATCATCTTGAAATGAATCTGTCAAAGCGGAGGTCTCATTGGACAGTACACCTGGGATTAGCCTGATCAATGCATCACAAACTACCGCTGCGGCTAATTCTCCACCGGAAAGTACATAGTCGCCAATACTGATTTCCCTTGTGATTAAATGTTTTCTTACTCGCTCATCAACACCTTTATAATGCCCGCATAGAATGATGAGATTCTTCTTTAATGATAATTCGTTTGCTACACGCTGATTGAATCGTTCTCCATCGGGGCTCATGTAAATCACTTCGTCATAATCGCGTGATTTCTTAAGGTTTTCGATGCAATTAGCGATTGGCTCAATCATTAGAACCATCCCTGCACCGCCGCCATAAGCATAATCGTCAATCTGCTTTTGCTTCCCAATACCGTATTCTCGCAGGTCATGAACGTTGAGTGTAACCAGACCTTTCTTCTGAGCCCTTAATAAAATGGAGTCGTTGAACGGGCCTTCAAGTAATTTAGGTAAGCATGTTATGATGTCGATTTGCATAGCCGTAACCTATTCTTCCATGTAAACATCAATAAGGCCCTCGGGAAGATTCACTGTGATCAAACCGGCACCTTTATCTACCTTCTCGATGATCTCATCATTAATTGGCACCAGTACTTCCTTGGATTGATATGCAACCACAAACAAATCTTGATTGGGCATATCCAACACCTCCTTCACTGTTCCTCGGAAATCTTTGGCCTTATCTAACATTTCAAACCCTATTACCTCGTGGTAGTAGAATTGGTGTTCGTCCAATGAAGGGAGATTTTCTAAAGGGAGGAAAAGCTTGTGCGATTTCAACTCAGATGCGGATTCTATGTCGTCAACCCCATCAAACTTGACAATAGCTTTCTGCCCTTGAATGGCAATGTGTTGAATAAAAAAGGGAATCAGCCTTTGTTGGATTTCAACAAAAACTGATTCCATATTTTGATATTCTTCGGGAAAGTCTACATCTAAAAAAATAGTGATCTCTCCCTTTAAGCCATGTGTTTTGATTACGTAACCGAGTTGGTAACAGGAATCAACGTTCATGGCTTTAAAAAGACTTACTCTTTGGTCTCCTCAGCTTCTTCCGTGCCTTCGGTTTCTGCAGCCGCTTCTTCAGTAGCCTCTTCCGCAACTTCCTGGCTTTCGCCTTCTTCAGAGCTTTCCGCGGTGGCTTCTTGCTCAGCAGCCTGAGCTTCCTCTTCTCTCTTCTTGATAGCCTCTGCTCTAGCCTCTTTCACTTTGCTTTCAGCCGCCAGACGAGCCTTCTTAGCGTCTTGTTGCTCTTGAGAAAGTTTGTCTTCTTTAGATTTAATCTGTGCTGTTTTCTGCTCTAACCAGTCAGCCAACCTTTTGTCAGCTTCTTCTTGAGTTATGGCGCCTTTGTTAACTCCTACTTGTAAGTGTTTTCTGAGCATAATACCTTTATAAGAAAGCATAGCTCTTACAGTATCAGTAGGTTGCGCACCATTCATAACCCAATAGAACGCACGATCTGTATTAATTTCAACCGTGGCGGGGTCAGTGTTCGGATTGTATCTTCCGATTTTTTCGATGAATCGGCCATCACGTGGCGATCTGGCGTCGGCTACGACCACGTCGTAAAGTGCCAGTTTTTTGCGTCCTCGACGCGCTAATCTAATTTTTACCATAAAGTAATTTTGTTTCAAATAACTGTGGATCCCGTCCACAAATAAAATGGCTGCAAAATTAAGCAATAAAAGCCATTCAGGGAAACATTAGGCGGAAATACTTGACGTCCCTCTTGATCAGATGCCGGAGAGATTGATGAAAGGCAATAAAAGCACACTTTAATTTTTATGGCAAATAAAGAATTTCATTGCCAAGGGTGTAGATGTCTTCAAAGTTACCGTATGGTGTGTGATTAAACGATTACTTCGGCCTTTAACAATATGGTTGATTTTCAGTTAGATTCTTAGGATTCCTGTAGTGTAGCTGGTTTTTGATGGCAGAAAGAATCCTAATTATTAAATATTTGTATAACCGTTTAAGCAGTTTTATTATATTTTCAATTGTAACTAAATTTGCAAGACATCACTCAACTAACTACCCATGGATAAATACTCTTATATAGCCAATGCAGATGTTAATTACATTGATGATCTGTATAAGGCTTACAAACAAGACCCTTCTTCAGTCGATGAGTCATGGCAGAAGTTTTTTGAAGGTTTTGATTTTTCACTTCAAAAATATGGAGATAATGGAGCCCAGCCCTCCGCTGCTGGTGCTGGCGTTTCTCCAAAAGAAATCGGCGTACGTAATCTGATTCATGCTTATCGCTCGCGTGGGCATTTAGAATCTAAGACTAACCCGGTAAGAGAGAGGCGAGATCGAAAGGCTATTCTGGAACTGTCTTACTTTGGCTTGTCCGAAGAGGACATGGAGTCAGAGTTTGATGCTGGCGAAGAAATTGGGTTAGGTAGAACCACTTTACGTAAAATTTTGGGCGCCCTCAAAGAAATATATGTAGGAACAGTGGGCTTTGAATACATGTATATTCGAGAGCCTGACATTCTTGAATGGTTCAAACGGAAGTCAGAAAAAGAAGCCTTGGCCTTTAATCCTTCCTCTGACGAAAAGAAGAGGATTTTAGCCAAGTTAAATGAGGCAGTTGTTTTCGAAAACTTTCTGCACACCAAGTACCTTGGGCAAAAAAGATTCTCGTTGGAAGGTGGAGAAACGACCATTCCGGCATTAGACGCCATCATCAATAAGAGTGCAGAGCTTGGAGCGGAAGAGTTGGTCATAGGTATGGCTCACCGTGGAAGGTTGAATGTGCTGGTTAACATCATGGGTAAGACCTATGAGCAAGTTTTTAATGAGTTTGAGGGAGGTTATGAGCCGGATCTTACCATGGGTGATGGGGATGTTAAGTATCACATGGGTTATTCTTCTCAGGTACAAACACCATCAGGAAAAACAATCAACTTAAAGCTTGCTCCTAACCCATCACACCTTGAAGCGGTCAACCCAGTGGTGGAAGGTTTTGTACGGGCCAAAGTGGATAAGGGATATGACGCGGACTTTGATAAAGTAGTACCTGTCTTGATACACGGTGACGCCGCTGTGGCTGGCCAGGGTATCGTATATGAAGTCGTGCAAATGGCTAAACTGGATGGTTTTCACACCGGTGGCACCATACACTTCGTGATCAATAACCAGGTTGGTTTCACCACCGACTTTGATGACGCAAGATCTAGTATTTATTGTACGGATGTGGCGAAGATCATAGATGCTCCAGTACTACACGTCAATGGAGACAACCCTGAAGCCGTGGTTTTCTGTACCAAGCTGGCGGTAGAGTTTCGCCAAAAATTCAACCGTGACATTTTTGTTGATATGGTATGCTATCGTAGACATGGTCACAATGAAAGTGACGAACCTAAGTTTACACAACCTTCACTATATAATAAGATATCTAAGCACCCTAACCCCAGGGAGATTTATAATAAGAAATTGATTGAAAGAGGGGATGTAGATGCGGAGTTGGCGCGTGGTATGGATAAGGAGTTTCGCAAGGAACTTCAGGATCGTTTGAACATGGTGAAGCAACAACCTTTGCCTTACCAGTATCAACAAATGGAGAAGGAGTGGAGAGAGTTACGCCGTGCTGAGCCTAAAGACTTCGATAAGTCGCCTGACACCTCAATATCTGAAGAGGCTATTGACAAAGTAGCCGATGCGCTAACCACATTGCCTTCCGGCTTCAAGCCGATCAAGCAAATAGAGAGGCAAATGAAGCAGCGTAAAGACATGTTCTTTAAAGATAAGGCGCTTAACTGGGCGGCCGGGGAATTGCTGGCTTACGGATCGTTGTTATTGGAGGGCAAAATGGTTCGATTTACCGGTCAGGACGTGCAGCGAGGTACTTTTTCTCACAGGCATTCTGTAATAAGAGACGCTTCTTCGAACTTACCTTATAATAGCCTTAACAATATCCAGGAAGGCCAGGAGAACTTCCACATTTATAATTCATTACTTTCTGAATTTGCTGTTATGGGCTTTGAGTTTGGCTATGCTATGGCCAACCCCAATGCACTGGTCATATGGGAGGCACAGTTTGGTGATTTTGCTAATGGTGCACAAGTAATGATAGATCAGTTTGTTACGCCGTCAGAATCGAAATGGCAGCGAATGAACGGCATGGTACTGCTATTGCCCCATGGTTATGAAGGTCAGGGCCCTGAACACTCCAGTGCCAGACTGGAGCGCTTTCTACAGCTGGCAGCTGAGGACAATATTATTGTAGCGAACCTCACTACTCCTGCCAACATATTCCATGTGTTGAGAAGACAAATGATATGGCCATTTAGAAAACCTTTGGTCATCATGTCACCCAAATCACTGTTGAGGCATCCTCAAGTGATCTCTCCAATTGCTGAGTTTACTTCAGGTACTTTCAAAGAGGTTTATCAAGACGATTACGCTTATAAATCAAAAGTGGGGAAAGTAATTCTATGCTCTGGTAAATTCTATTACGACCTGTTAGAAGAGCAGCAGAAGAACAATCGAGATGATGTGGCGGTCGTCAGGGTAGAACAACTACACCCATTCCCTAAGGGACAGATAGAAGACATAATAGGCCAATACAAGAACCCGAAATTGGTCTGGGCACAGGAGGAGCCTCTCAACATGGGCGCTTGGACCTATTTGTCAAGGGCTTATGCTGAGCGCGCCAAGGACATAGAAGTCGCAGCTAGGAAAGCCAGCTCTTCGCCCGCCACTGGCTATGCCAAAGTACATGGCGAAGAGCAAAAAGCGATCATCCAAAGAGCCTTTGAAATCTAAAGACATTTAACCCAAAACGAATAAAGCATTAAAAGAATGAGCTTCGAAATAAAAATCCCCGAATTAGGAGAATCAATCACCGAGGTAACAATTGCTGTCTGGCTCAAGAAAGATGGAGATTACGTAGAACTGGACGAGGCTATTGCAGAAGTTGAAACCGATAAAGCTACCCAGGAGCTGCCAGCTGAAGCGGCTGGAGTACTCTCCATCAAAGTATCAGAAGGAGAATCCGTGGGAGTAGGAACCATCATCGCTGAAATAGATACCGATGCCAAAGCAAACGGTTCTTCCGACCAAAGCGAAAGTGCACCAGCTGAACCTGCTAGTAGTGAAGGCCAAGGAGGAAATGGGAAAGCAACTGGTGAAGTTATAGAAATGAAAGTCATTCCTTTGGGAGAATCGATCACTGAGGTAACGTTAGCTGAATGGATCAAGAAGGATGGCGATTTTGTAGAACAAGATGAATTCATCGCCGAAATTGAAACAGATAAAGCGACGCAAGAATTACCTGCTGAAGCAAGTGGTATTCTAAGACATGTAGCCAGTGATGGAGATGTGTTAGAAATAGGTGCCTTGATCTGTAAAATAGAAGTAGTTGAAGGTGGTGCTCCTTCTAGCGCACCTTCTGCAGATAGCGGTGCTCAGCAAACATCGGCACCAACGTCCCCTTCATCTGGTAGCGATTCTTATGCAGCCGGTCATGCTTCACCAGCGGCTGCTAAAATTCTATCTGAGAAAGGAATAGACCCTGCCACTGTTAAAGGTACTGGAGTAGATGGTAGAATAAACAAAGAGGATGCATTGAAGGCAGAACAGACACAATCTGCTCCTAAGGAAACACCTAAGGCTGAACCTGAAGCAAAAGCACCGGTCGCTAGTTTTGGAGGCGAAAGAATTGAGCGCCGCGAAAAACTATCAACACTTAGAAAGACGATCGCCAGAAGATTGGTAAGTGTCAAGAATGAAACGGCTATGCTGACTACCTTCAATGAGGTGGATATGAAGCCAATCATGGACATGAGGAAGAAATACAAAGAGCAATTCAAAGAAAAGCATGGTGTGGGCTTGGGCTTCATGTCATTCTTCACGAAAGCTTGCTGTATGGCACTTCAAGAATGGCCTGCTGTAAATGCTTCGATTGATGGTGGAGAAATGATCTTCCATGATTATTGTGATGTTTCTATTGCCGTTTCTTCGCCGCGTGGATTGGTAGTACCGGTTATCCGAAATGCGGAGTCGATGAGTTTTGACCAAATCGAAGCAGAAGTCATGAGATTAGCAACAAGGGCCAGGGAAAACAAACTTTCCATTGATGAAATGTCAGGTGGTACTTTCACCATCACTAATGGAGGTGTTTTTGGTTCTATGCTATCAACACCGATTATCAATGCGCCACAATCAGCCATTTTGGGCATGCACAATATCGTTCAACGACCAGTTGTTGTTAACGGAGAAGTGGTCGTAAGGCCAATCATGTACGTTGCCCTTTCTTATGATCATAGAATTATAGACGGAAGAGAGTCTGTGAGTTTCTTGTATCGTGTGAAAGAGCTTCTTGAAGATCCTTCAAGGCTATTATTAGGTGTTTAATGCTATACTTCCCTTTATCAAACTTCGAAAATCAATAAGCAATTATGCAATACGATGTAACAGTAATAGGCTCGGGCCCCGGCGGCTACGTAGCAGCAATCCGCTGTGCTCAACTTGGCTTTAAGACGGCTATCATAGAAAAGTACAGCACGCTGGGAGGTACCTGTCTGAACGTGGGTTGTATACCTTCGAAGGCTATGCTTGATTCTTCAGAGCATTTCCATAACGCGGAACACACCTTCAAAAGCCACGGCATCGACATAGAACCTCCGAAAGTAGACCTTACGCAGATGATCAAAAGAAAGTCTGAAGTGGTTAAGCAAACCTGCGATGGTGTCGATTTTCTAATGAAGAAAAATAAGATAGATGTGCACCATGGCATGGGGTCATTTGTTGATAAAAACACCATCAAAATCACTGATGCTGAAGGCAATGCCAATGAAATCAAAACTGATAAGGTGATCATAGCTACTGGCTCAAAGCCGGCATCTTTACCCTTCATAAACATTGATAAGCAGAGAGTTATAACCAGCACTGAGGCACTTGAACTGAAGGAGGTGCCGAAGCACATGGTAATCATTGGCGGTGGAGTGATTGGTTTAGAATTGGGTTCGGTTTATGCCAGACTAGGTTCGAAGATTTCGGTGGTAGAATATCTGGACCGCTTGATTCCTTCTATGGATAGTACCATGGGTAAAGAGATCAAAAAGGCGCTTAAAAAACTTGGGTTTGAATACTACCTAAGCCATAAAGTAACCGCAGTAGAAGCTTCAGGAGATGAAGTCAAGGTTACGGCTGAGAACAAAAAAGGCGAGAATGTTGAAATCACCGGAGACTATTGCCTTGTCTCAATTGGCCGCCGAGCTTACACCGATGGTTTAGGCCTTGAGAACGTAGGTATACCTACAGATAAAGCAGGCCGAATAGAAGTAGATGATCATCTCAGAACCTATGTTGATAATATCTATGCCATTGGTGATGTAATCAAAGGCGCGATGCTCGCTCACAAAGCGGAAGAGGAAGGTGTCTTTGTTGCTGAACAATTGGCAGGTCAGAAACCCCACGTTAATTACCTGCTCATACCAGGTGTAGTATATACATGGCCAGAAGTGGCTAGCGTTGGCTATACAGAAGAGCAATTGAAAGAATCCGGGAGAGCCTACAAGACCGGTTCGTTCCCATTTAGAGCACTGGGTAGAGCTCGTGCAAGTATGGATATTGATGGATTAGTCAAAGTCTTGGCCGACGAATCCACGGATGAAATCCTAGGTATGCACATCATCGGTGCCAGAGCCGCCGACATGATAGCAACCGGGGTGACAGCCATGGAGTATCGTGCCAGTGCGGAAGATGTGGCTAGAATGTCACATGCACACCCTACCTATATGGAAGCGGTGAAAGAAGCCTGCTTGGCAGCCACTGAAAACAGGCCTATTCATATTTAGGACAAACGGTTTACATATACTTTAATGAAAAGGTTGCACTTCAAGTGCAACCTTTTTTTATGGCCTTAACAACCTATTTTAAGCGGTTTTGAAAATTTATTCACATACGTGGCAACCATTTATAATAGGACGCCGTGATGGGTTTGTCATTCAGAAATTCCAAGACATTCTATTTCATAAATAACTGAAAATGAAGAGCAAAAAATTGAAAACCCCAGTACTTAGGCTTGTTCAAATAGCTTGTATTATTACACTAGCCACATTCTACGGATGTAATAATAATGATGATGATTTTGGCCCTAATGGCAATGCCAATGTTAGGATTGTCGAAGTATCTCCAGATATAGATCAGTATACTCTGACCAACTTCGGCGACGCGGCAATAGACATAAGCAATTATAGACTATGCTCAAGATTCACATATTTAAATAGCCTCTCCTCGATCACGGTAGTGAGTGGCTCACTCGATTTACAACCGGGCGCATCTGTTACGCTGTCTGGTTGGCCTATCAATGATACCGATGCTGATTTCGGGCTATACCTGGCTAGTGGAGACTTTGGAGACCCGACAGCGTTGGTTGATTTCATGCAGTACGGAAGTGCAGGAAACGGAAGGGAATCTGTCGCTGTTCAAAAGGGAATTTGGACGGCAGGTGATTTTGTTGACGGCGACAGTCCCTTTTCTTATATAGGCGATGGTAATCAGAACGGAGTCAATTTTTGGGAGGGTGACGTATCAGCTGGAGGAACTGCCAACGTGAGAATATTAGAGGTTGATCCTATTGCAGATGAGTTTACCTTCAAAAACTTTGGTGATGCTACAATTGATATTTCTGATTTTCGATTATGTTCTAAGTTTGATTACACACCAGATCTTTCTTCACTTACTATTGAGTCAGGTTCATTGACCTTGGCACCCGATGCAGAAGTGACAATCTCAGGCTGGACGATAGATGATGTTTCTGCCGATTTAGGCCTGTTTACAGCTGGTACGACTAATGCCGACTTCGGTAACCCAGATATGATGGTCGATTTTATGCAATACGGAAGTGCTGGCAATGGCCGAGAATCAGTTGCTAATACTAAAGGAATCTGGACTGCTGGTGATTTCATAGATGGAGGAGCGCCGTTTGAATATACCGGAAATGGAACTCAAAACGGACTGACTTTTTGGGATGCACAGGCATCAACACAAACATCGAATCTAAGGATTGTATCTGTAGACCCTGTCAATAACGAATTTACTTTTAGGAACTTCGGCGACCTTGCTGTGGACATCTCTGATTACAGGCTTTGTTCGAAATTCACATATACTTCTGACCTCACTTCGCTAACATTAGAATCAGGATCACTTAATGTTGATCCAGACGCTTCTGTCACGCTATCTGGATTTGATATTGACAATGCGAGTGCTGATTTTGGTATATTCCTACCAGGGTCATCTAACGCTGACTTCGGCCAGGCTTCTATGATGGTTGACTTCATTCAATACGGCAGTGCCGGTAACGGACGTGAGGGCGTTGCCAATACGGCGGGCATATGGACTGCTGGTGATTTTGTAGAAGGTGGAGCACCATTCAATTACACAGGTAATGGCGACGACAACGGTCTAAACTTCTGGGAAGGCACTGATCCTCAATCCAATATCAGGTTTGTGATGGTCGACCCGGTAACAGACCAATATATTATCAAAAACTTCGATAGTGAGACAGTCGATATTTCAGGGTATAGACTCTGTTCAGAATTCACTTATACCAGCAACTTGACTTCTCTTACTATTGAAATGGGTTCTCTTAACCTTGCGCCAGGTGAAACAGTGACACTTTCAGGGTTTGATATTGCAGAGACAGGAGGTGCAGACTTTGCCCTGTATGAATCAGCTGGTGGTTTTGACGATCCGAACGCTATGGTGGATTTCATGCAATTTGGTAGTGCCAATAATGGCAGGGAATCACAGGCTGTGACCAAAGGCATATGGGGTACAGGAGAATTTGTAGATGCTGATGGCCCATTTTTCTACGATGGAAATGGCGATGAAAATGGCGAATCTTTCTGGGATGGAACAGCCGCCAATACTGCTATTATCAGAGTAATAATGGTAGATCCTGCGACTGACCGTGTGGTATTGAAAAACTTTGGTAACGACGCTCAGGATATATCAACTTATTGGTTCTGCTCACTATTTGACTATGATCAGGTGACATCATTTACGCTAATAGAAGGAAGTCTTGATCTCGCTTCTGGGGCTACTGTCACATTGCAGGACGCAGATGGTTTGAACGATGCCACTTCAGATGTCAGCTTCTACAATACTAACGCTTTTGGCTCTGCCGCTGCTTTAGAAGACTTTATGCAGTATGGTGCTAGTGGTTCTGGGCGCCAGGGTGTAGCCAACACCAAGGGCATCTGGACGCTTAATGAAGTTATATCAGGTACAGGCCCATTTATTTATACAGGTAACGGCTTGCAACAAGGCGAGTCGTTTTGGAAGTAGTATTTATAATCCCATAATTCATACGCATATTTTTTTCTCTCGAAGGTGGAAGGCAACTTCCACCTTTTCTTTTTGCCTTCCTCAAGATGCACATTCGAGCAATACCGTAAAGCTTGGCTATGTGGTCGTTAAATAACAATATAGCTGGGTTATGGTTAAAATGTAGATTATATTGTCGACATCAATTTCCCTATCTAAAATCTACTAACACAAACAACCATGAAACGAATTTATTTTTTTCTGACCGCCCTAATCATTTCCGGAATATTTGTCCTGTCTGGTTGCGGTGATGATGAATCTGAGATGAGCGTTACCAATGCCGATCTTCTAGCAGGAACAACATCCAAGCAATGGACACTTACTAATGTGGCCATTACGGGTGCCGGCAGCGGAGCACCAGACCCCTGTACAGGAGATGATATATTTACTTTTTTCAGAAACGGGAATTACACTCAAGATGATGCCACTATCAAATGTGATCCTGATGATGTCCAGCTCATCAACGGTACTTACGAATTCAACAGTGATATGACAGCATATACACTTACTATTGGAGGACTTTTAGCGATTGATTATACCATAGTTGAATTGACTGCAACACGGTTAGTGGTCGACTATAACTTTATCTTCGATATAAGGGAAACCTACGAAGCCCGATAGACTAATGTAAGTTTCGTGTACCTTCTCTAAGGTTAAGTCAACATTAATTATTCAAGGCTTACCTGCTGCTATTGTCATAATGTTTTGTCCTTAAGGAGTTTAATGGTACTTTTGCACCTCACTCAGGAAAAATTTTTTAAAAATGATTGAAGAGAAAAAAGAAAACTACAAAGTAAAAGACATTTCACTAGCCGCTTGGGGTAGAAAGGAAATTGAATTGGCTGAGGCTGAAATGCCTGGTTTAATGGCCTTGAGAGAAGAGTATGGTGCTGAGAAGCCTTTGAAAGGAGCTCGCGTAGCAGGCTGTCTGCACATGACTATTCAGACCGCGGTTTTGATTGAGACACTAGTAGAACTAGGTGCTGAAGTGACCTGGTCTTCTTGTAACATATTCTCAACCCAAGATCATGCTGCCGCCGCAATCGCTGCTGCTGGTGTTCCAGTATATGCATGGAAAGGTATGAACGATGAAGAGTTTGACTGGTGCATAGAGCAAACTTTGATTTTCCCTGACGGAAAACCACTTAATATGATCCTGGATGATGGTGGTGATTTGACTAACATGGTTTTTGATAAATACCCAGAGCTTGTATCTGGTATCAGAGGTCTTTCTGAAGAGACGACTACTGGTGTACACAGATTGATTGAAAGGGAGAAAAACGGTACGCTTGCCCTACCTGCCATTAACGTTAACGACTCCGTTACTAAATCCAAATTTGATAACAAATACGGTTGTAAAGAGTCTTTGGTAGATGCAATTCGCAGAGCCACAGACGTTATGATTGCCGGTAAAGTAGCAGTCGTAGGTGGATACGGAGATGTTGGTAAAGGCTCTGCCGCTTCACTTAGAGGCGCTGGTGCAAGAGTGATTGTAACCGAAATTGATCCTATCTGTGCTTTGCAAGCAGCCATGGACGGTTTCGAAGTGAAGAAAATGGATGATGCGGTAGCTGAAGCTGATATCGTTGTAACAGCTACAGGTAATAAGGACATTATTGTAGGTAGTCACTTCAAGAAGCTGAAAGACAAGACTATCGTTTGTAATATCGGTCACTTTGACAATGAAATTGATGTGGCTTGGTTGAACGACAACGCTGAAAAGACCAACATTAAGCCTCAGGTTGACCTGTATAACTTAGAAGGAAAAGACATCATCCTTTTAGCTGAAGGTAGACTGGTTAATTTAGGTTGTGCAACTGGTCACCCTTCGTTTGTAATGTCTAACTCTTTCACTAACCAGACTTTGGCTCAAATAGAACTTTGGCTTAATACAGACAACTATGATAACAAAGTTTATACTTTGCCTAAGCATCTGGATGAGAAAGTAGCCAAGCTTCACTTGGCGAAAATCGGTGTTGAATTGGACGAACTTTCACAAGATCAGGCCGAATACATCGGTGTGACTGTAGAAGGCCCTTTCAAGCCAGAATACTACAGATATTAATCATTAAGTATATCTCATTACAAAAGGTTGAGTGTGAAAACATTCAACCTTTTTTTGTATCTCATTGGGCTAACCAGGGAATTCGCATAAAGAATAAATGAGCGAAGAATAGTGGATTTTAGGCCGGATGTTTTATGTCTTATTTTTATACTTTTGTGTGATGAGGATACTAGGTATTTCGGCTCTCTATCATGACTCTGCCGCTTGTATTATCGACAATGGTAAGATACTTGCCGCTGCTCAAGAAGAGCGATTTACCAGGAAGAAACACGACCCTTCCTTTCCAACCCATGCTGTAAAGTACTGCCTTGATCATGCTGGGGTTAGCATTGACGACCTTGATGCTATAGCATTCTATGACAAGCCACTGCTCAAATTTGAAAGGCTACTTGAAACTTATTATGCATTCGCCCCAAAGGGAGTTAGGTCCTTTATTATGTCTATGCCAGTTTGGCTCAAAGAGAAGATGTTTCTCAAAAAGCTCATTTATGATGAGTTGAAAGAAATAGGCAGTTATAATAAGAAGAAACTAAAGCTGCTTTTTCCCGAGCATCACCTTTCACATGCAGCAAGTGCCTATTACCCTTCTGGATTCGATAAAGCAGCCATTCTTACCCTTGATGGTGTAGGAGAATGGGCAACAGCTTCAATTTGCTCGGCACAGGGCAAAGACATCACGATCCTGAAAGAACTAAAATTCCCACACTCCTTGGGTTTACTGTATTCCGCCTTCACCTATTATTTGGGCTTCAAAGTGAATTCGGGTGAATATAAGCTTATGGGATTAGCACCCTATGGAAACCCAAAATCGGAGGCTGTGAATAAATATATCAACTTGATTAAGGATCAGTTGATTGATATCAAGGAAGATGGCTCTGTTTGGCTGAACCAAGCTTACTTTAACTATGCCACTGGTTTAAGGATGGCGAAAGATGATAAATGGGCAGAAATGTTTGGGTTCCCACGTCGTGAAGCCGAATCGGAACTAGAACAGCATCATTGTGATTTAGGCCTTGCTATTCAAGCAGTTACAGAAGAGGTGGTGATTAAGATGGCGAAAGAGGCTAAAAAATTGAGTGGTGCAGATTATTTGTGTTTGGCTGGAGGGGTAGCCCTCAATTGTGTGGCTAATGGCAAACTCATGAATGAAGGCGTGTTTAAGGATGTTTTCATTCAACCCGCGGCTGGAGATGCGGGTGGAGCACTCGGAGCTGCTTTAGCGGCTTATCATATTCACTTCGGTCAAGATCTAGCAATAGAGGAGCATAAAATAGACAATATGCAAGGTTCATATCTTGGGCCTGAATATTCAGACCTTGAAATAGAAAAGGTCATACGTAAATACAATGCTGCTTCTAAGAAGTTTGCTGATTTTGAGGATTTGGCGGAAACTGTGGCAGACAAAATTGCTGAAGGCAATGCCATAGGATGGATGCAGGGTAGAATGGAGTTTGGGCCACGCGCTTTAGGTGGAAGAAGTATTCTGGGAGACGCCCGTAATCCTGAGATGCAGAAGAAATTAAACCTTAAGATCAAATATAGAGAATCATTTAGGCCTTTTGCTCCTTCGGTACTGGCTGAAGATTGTAGCACTTACTTTCAACAAGAAGGTATTTCCCCTTACATGCTTATTGTGCAACCGGTGAGCGAGAAACTGAGGAAAGACCTACCGGAGAATTACCACTCCCTGAATCTGAAAGACAAATTATATTATCAACGATCGGAGCTGCCAGCCATAACCCACATCGACTTCTCTGCTAGAATTCAGACTGTACATAAGGAAACCAATCCCAGGTACTATGGTCTCATCGAAGCGTTTAAGAAGCAAACTGGCTATGGAGTGATTGTGAACACCAGTTTTAATGTGCGCGGCGAACCTATCGTTTGTACCCCTGAAGATGCTTACAGGTGCTTTATGCGCACTGAGATGGACTACCTGGTGATAGGTGACTACCTGTTTTCTAAATCCGAGCAACCGGAATGGAAAGAAATAGATGATTGGAAAGAAGAGTTTGTCCTCGACTAAACCTTGATCGCTTTGAGTAAAGAAAAGAAAAAGAAAAAATTCGATTGGAGAAACTTAGTATTGATGGGTTTTAGCATTGCTTTCACCATTGCTATTCTAGAAATATTTCTGCGCATTTTTATGGCTTCTGACCAGAAGTTGCTGCACAAAGACTATCAAACGAATCAATTCTTAGTACCTAATAAATACTGGAAGGTCTGGCACTATGCGGATAGCAAAACTACTCACACGAGGGATTGCTTTGAGGCCGACTACTCTACTAATGAGTATGGTATGAAAGACGGGCCAGTCAACTTTTCCTTGCCTAAGATTACTTTGCTCGGAGATTCCTATGTAGAGGGTCATGGTAAAAATAATAACCAGTCGGTATCCCACTTCATGGATAGTCTGTTAGAGCAGCAATACGAAGTACTTAATTTCGGCACTTCGGGTGGCATTGGAACTGTACACCAATTGGCGCTTTACGACAATTTTGCGAGTCACTTTGATGCAGAACTAGTTATCCTATTTTTCCTCAACTATAATGACCTGTACGATAACATTAATGCAATTTCTGAAGGCTTTATAAACGAGGATTTGGAGTTTACTTACCCTAAAGCGAATGATTTTGAGGAGATAAAGACATTTATCGCCGATAAAGGCACTCCCCCAGAAGTCCAATACAGTAAAGGAGGACTTTATACATTCAAACTAGCCCGCCGAGGGTTTAGCTCCTTAGGTGCTTATTTTCAAACAGCAGCCAATGTAAAACTATTTGATTTCCGCACGGCAATTGCCAAAATGTACGACCCGGATGAAAGTGATGACATTAGAAAGGGTTACAACATTTTCGAAAAATCCTTAACCGAGTTGAAAAAGCAGGTAGAGGCTGATAGTGCTCAACTCCTTTTGGTACAAATAGCCGATCCTTTCCAAATAGATGTTAACTGGTTGGATCTTTCAGCTGGTAAAATTGATAAAACCCTTCAACCTGATTATCCCAACACACGAGTTAAAGCCATTTGTGATTCCTTAGGAGTAGCATACTTCGATATGTACCCACAAACGGCTGATTATATTAAAACGAATGAAATGACTTTTCCCTATTTTTTCCATACCTGCGACCGGCACTATGACACGCACGGAAATCGTTGGATGGCCGAATTAGTGGTAGGTCATTTGAGAGAGAAAAACTTAGTAAAGCAATAAATACAAAATCATGCTAAAAGATCTTTTCAAGTTTGTCATGCAACGCAAGAAATTCTGGCTTGTACCAATGATATTGGTGTTGTTGCTATTAGGTGTATTGATCGTTGTCGGTGGAAGCTCGGCTATAGCTCCATTTATTTATACATTATTTTAGATCATGAAGCAGAGCGGAGAGCACAAGTTCAAGTCAATTTTAGTAATAGTACTTGGCTTTGCCATACTTTATGCGGTACTGGATTATAGGTATAAGGATTACCAATATGCCGTTTATTTTCTTTATGTAAGTATTGCTTTAGGCGTATTGAGCCTGCTTATAACCAGCTTTGGAGATTTGTTAGTGAAGCTGTGGTTCAAATTAGCGGAAATATTGGGCTACATACCTTCTAAGGTTTTGCTATCGCTGGTTTTCTTTTTGTTTCTGTTTCCTTTAGCCTGGCTGTCAAGGCGGTTTTCCAAAAACCCATTACAGCTTAAAAACGATTCAGATAGCGTTTTTGTAGAACGGAATCATACCTATACCAAAGAAGATCTGGAGAATATCTGGTAGGCTCTAATAGTGCATTTGAGCCCGTTTTCTGAAGATAGGTTTTAACACTATCTTATCGAACAAAAGGAAGACCAGGAACAAGTCGAAGAACAAGAATCCTTTGAGGAACGTGTTGAAGTCTGTGCCTTGGAAAAACTGTTGTATGACATCGGTGTCTAGGTCCTGATAGACTTCCTGCGTATTAAAATCTTTTAATCCTGTGAGATCTACCATGCCCACTTTGATCAAATAAATGGTAGCTAATAATGTTAGTGCCGCGCCCATCAGAAGTAGAAAGCCCCGGTTCTTAAAGATAGCTTTGAGCACAAGCTCCTTTTGAGGTATCTTATCCAAACCCTCCATTACGTTATCCACAAAATGAGGACGAGGCCTCATCAATCTAAGGTTTTTTAACCCTTTATGGATCGACTGCTGCTCATCGAAAAATGCCTTTAGTTCTGGTGAATCAATTAATGCCTGTTCCACCTCGTTTCGTTCTTCAACAGAAAGCAAACCGTCAATATAATCCAGCACCAGTTCTTTAGTTATTTTCTTGTTCCGCTTCATGACTATAAAGTTACCGCTTCATGCTTTAATATTCTTTTCAATTCTTCGGCCAACCGTTTTCGGGCCCTGAATAGCTTTACTTTGACCGTATTCGTCTTAGTACCCATGATCTCGCTTATCTCTTCCAGCGAATGTTCCTTAAGGTAGAACAATGTAATAATCGCTGCGTCTGTCGGCAATAATTTACCCAAGGCCAGATGGATGAAATGATCGCGATCATTTTTTTCGGCTGACGAATCCAATTCGCCAGCAAACTTTGAGTGAACAACCTCTATGTCATCGTGATAATGTTTTTGTTTCCTTTTATAACTAATGGCTGTATTGAACACAATACGATAGAGCCAGGTTGAAAATTTTGATTGACCTCCGAATTTAGGCAGCGCGTGGTAAGCTTTTATAAAAGCATCCTGAGCCGCTTCTTCAGCATCCTCTTGATTATTCAGAATGCGATAAGCCAGTGAATAGGCATAGCTTTTATACTTGTCCACCAAATCAGCATAAGCCGATTTATCACCGCCTATTACTTCGGAGATTATTTGAAGGTCTGACTCTTGATCATTCACGGTGCTTGGACGCATACTAATTCAGTCAAGTTACAGCATTTCCATAAATTATTTTTAAACTTTGATGCAGTAGAACCTTAAACGAGTAAGAGGCACAGTTTTATAGAAAGGTCATTTTATCTTGTGGATGGTAGAAACGATAATCACCCCATTCGATGAGAATTATTTTTCGATTGGCTGTAACCTCTCTTTTGATAGGTGCGTCCAAGCGATAAAATTATTCAAATCATTTAAAGTTAAAGAAAATGAGCGTTGCAATATTAGGAGTCTTACTACCCATAATAATCTCGCTAGGAGCCTTTGTAATGGTAGTTTATTTGAGAAAATATGCGAATATAGAACGGCTGGCCGCTATTGAAAAAGGGATCAGTCTTGAGGAGATAAGAGCTAAAAACCACGATGCATCTGTCACACTAAGGTTTGCACTTTTGCTGGTAGGAGCGGGTATAGGTCTTTTATTTGGCTATTTTCTGGATCACTATTTCTACATGGAAGAAGTGGCTTATTTCTCTATGCTACTCATATTTGGAGGCCTAGGTCTTGGAATTGCTTACATCATTGAGGAGAAAAAAATGAAGGATAAGGTATAGTTGTCTAAGACAAGTATACCCAATTCACAAGGGTGACCGCGGCACCCAGTAATAACAAGATGGAAATGATATTCAGTAAAAAGCCTGCCCTGATCATATCTTTCATCCGGATATAACCACTAGCAAATACGATAGCGTTGGGAGGTGTAGAGATGGGCATCATAAAAGCACAACTAGCAGCCATAGTCACTGGGATAGTTAACAACAAAGGGCTGAGATTTAATCCATCAGCTATGCCAGCCACAACCGGTACAAAGATGTTAGTCAAAGCAACGTTACTCATCAATTCTGTCATAAATAGCATAACGCCAGTCAGCACCAGAATGAGAATCCATACACTGAATTGACCATTATTTGCTATTGAATCACCGATGAGTTGAATGATATTGGCGGATTCCATTCCCTTAGCCAAACACAAACCACCACCAAATAGAATCAATATTCCCCAAGGCAGCTTCTTCATGGTAGCCCAATCCAATAGAAATTCGCCTTTCTTAATATCGACTGGTACCACGAACATTAAGCATCCGCCTACCATAGCCGTGATTGTATCTGTAAGAAGCTTTTCCCCAATCCAGCTATTGATTTCATTCTTCAAGATCCAGCCCGAAGCAGTAAGCCCGAAGACTAAAGTCACCAGCACTTCCGATTTACTAAAAGGCCCTAATTCTTTTAACTGCTCTTTGATCAAGTCACTGGCACCTGAAATCCTACCCAGGTTACTTTTAAAAAGTACTCGGGTCAGTAGCAAATAGGTGCATGCGAGAAGAATGGTAGCAGTGGGTATGCCTATGATTAACCATTTGTTAAAATCAAGGTCGATGCCATATTGTTGGCTGATGATACCAGACAGAACCACATTGGGCGGTGTACCGATAATGGTAGCAGTACCACCGATATTGGCCGCATAGGCAATGCTTAGAAATAAGGCCAGAGCAAATAACTTGAAGGGCTTTTGTTGATCGCTGGTAGCGGGCTTACCACTCAATAATTCCGTTACAGAAAGTGCGATTGGCAACATCATTACAGCTGTAGCCGTATTACTGATCCACATGCTAAGAAAGGCAGTGGATATCATGAAACCCAGGATAATGCCGTTGGCTTTTGTTCCGGTGAGTTTGATAAGATTAAGGGCGATGCGCTTGTGCAAATTGTGTTTCTCCATAGCCAATGCTATAATGAAACCGCCCATAAAGAGATAAATAATATGTGAGGAGTAAGGCGCTGTGGACTCATTGATTGTAAATACACCGGTGAGCGGAAATATAAACATGGGCAATAAAGCCGTAACAGGTATTGGCACCGCCTCTGTTATCCACCATACGATCATCCATGATGCTAGTCCAATTACCCTCCATGCTTTAGGAGCTAATGCGCTCTCTTCGGGGTAACTATAAATAATTATCAGGAATAGAAGCGGCCCCAGTATAAGGCCAATGAGCTTTAAGGTATTTGGAGTCGATTTCAATGAATAAAGTCAGCTAGGGCAAATGTTTTGGTAGTTACCACATTTCATGCAATAATGTCCCAAAAACTAAATGCTTTTTTACATATGTAAACCAAAATTGATATCATTATAAACTGTCTATTGACCTATATCTTGCAACTTCAACTTAACTAAAAACTACATTTTTTTGGCACAGGCTCTTAAACAATTGTGATAATAGGTCGTTTTTTTGATAGCATCACCACTACAAAATCAAATTATTTTTTCAACTTAAATCAAATAGGTATGGCCACCATTAGCCCCATTTTCACCCAAGAAAAATTTTCCTCTGAAACAGAAAGCGTACTGGAGGAAATTAAAACCACTATGAACGCACCTTTTACTCCAAATTTCTTTCGCGTATGGGGTAACGCACCTGAATCATTAGCAGGTATTTGGCAGGTAATGAAGAATGTATTGATGAGCGGTAAACTCCCTAGAAAACTCAAAGAAACCATATTAGTAGCTGTTTCTACTTACGGAGAATCTAATTATTGCGTATCGGCACATTCAGCAATACTGAAGATGCTTGGGGTTACGAATGAAGAAATTGCTGAGATCAAGCAGAGCCTTTCATCACCTAGTAGTCCACAAGAAAAAGCGGCGTTAGATTTTACAGTCAGGATTGCCAAAGATTCGAACTGCCTGCAAGACAAAGATTATGAAGAACTGAAAGGACATGGCTACAGCGAAGAGGAAATAATGGAACTGATCGCTATGTCTGGGATGGCTGTTTTCTACGGTCTTTTGGCTAATGCAACCAAAATCAATGTAGACGAAGGCTTTGAGCAAGTACTTAGCCAATGAGCCCAGATAGCACTAGGCCATAAGCTCTTTGGCGCTGTCGTAGGCGCTTTGGGATGGTTTATCACCCCCAATCATTTTGGCAATTTCCGTTACCCTTTCCTGAGCTTCCAGAGGGCGTACCCTACTGATAGCCTTATTTGAAGAGTTGTCCTTGTACACAAAGTAGTGGACATCTCCTTTGGCTGCAACTTGAGGAAGGTGGCTGATCGCTATCACTTGATGGTTATCGGCCATTTTCTTCATTAAAGCTCCTAATTTAAGGGCTATTTCTCCTGATACACCTGTATCGATTTCATCGAATATAATAGTAGGTAGGGAAGTCTTGTCAGCCAGGACGTACTTAACGCAGAACATTAATCTCGAAAACTCTCCACCAGAAGCCACATTTTTAAGGGGTTGTGGTTTTACTCCCTTATTGGCACTGAAGAGTAAACTCACCTCATCTATCCCCAGCGTATGAGGTGCTATTTCCTTATTGATTATTTCAATCGAGGCATCAGGCATACCCAAAGTACTCAGCAGTTTTTCAATGCTTTTCTTCACCTTTGGGAATATAGCTTGTCTTGATTTGCTCAATTGTTTTCCATGCTTGAGCAAATTATCTTCTGATTCAGACAATTGAGCCCTCAACGCTTCAAGGTCTTCGTCAAGATTCAAAACCTTGCTTACCTTACCCTCTAATTCCTGCTGTATGGCCAAGAGTGACTTGATATCATCTACTTGGTGCTTTTGTTGGAGCTGGTAAATTAGGCCTAATCTTTCCTTAGTTTCCTCAGTTTTTACGGGATCATACTCCACACTTTCGTTATCCCGTTCCAATTCCTGAGCAATATCACCAAGCTCGATCAAGCTGCTTTCCAGTCTATCCTGAAGTTCTTTGTATTTTTCGGAAAGATTCGAGATCTGCTTGAGCGACCGATTAGCATCGTTCAGGCTATTCAAGGAAGAATACTCGCCGTCTGAGATAAGGTTAAAAGCTTCAGTAAGGTTGGTCTTGATCTCTTCAGCATGCTCCAACACTTTTAGCTGTTCTTCCAATTCCTGTTGCTCATTTTCCGAAAGATCGGCCTTACTTAGCTCATCAAATAGGAACTGATTGTAGTCTGACTCTTTTCTAAGCTGGGCTGCTTCGGCCTCTAATGACGAAAGCTCTTTTTTTACGGCCGTAAAGCGCTTGAAACCTTGCTGATATTGCTTTAGTAAATCATGATGACCCGCCAGATCGTCTATTAGCTTTAGTTGGTAATTATTGGATCCAAGGAGTAAAGTATCATGTTGGGAATGAATATCCATGAGATACAAACCCAATCTTTTAAGGACATCCAATGTGGTGGGTGTGTCATTGATGAATGCTCTGGATTTACCACTTGGTGCAATCTCACGCCTAATTATTGATTGTTTTTCGTAATCGAGATCCTCGGCTTCAAAAAAGTCTTTTAGCGCATATCGGCTTACATCAAACTCCCCTTCGATAATGCACTTTTCTGATTCATTGTGAAGTGTTTTCGTATCGGCTCTGTTCCCTAGCAATAGCCCAATAGCACCTAGCATGATAGATTTACCCGCGCCTGTTTCACCCGTTACGATACTTAGGTTTTTAGACGGGCTTAGTTCAAGGTGCTGAATTAAGGCATAGTTTTTAATCGACAGGTGAACCAACATTATTATTTATCGCTTTACTTCAGTTATGATTTCTGTAATGGAGGAAATAGCAAACCTATGTTTCTGTGATCGGAAATCTTTGGTTAGTAAAAAATCATCTTCGTACTTAAGAACCTTGAGCCGGTAAACTGACTTGTCTTTGGCAATTAAGTTAATGGTTTCTCCCACCAATGAAGATACGTTACTTCTGATATCCTCTGTATTACTATATCTGATTTGCTTTTTACTCACGAGCAATGAAATACAATCTGCTCGACAAAAGTAATCAAAAAGTAGGCTTTAGTTTTTTACTATCTTATCGTATTTGGTAGCATTGGTAGGGTCGATTTCACTCAGGACATCGAAGGCCTCTCGTCTGACCTGGATGTTTCCCTCGGAAAAAATATTGATAAGCTCATCGGTCTTGGCATCCATGAATGAAATGATCAAAATAGAGCTTGGGAAGCTCTTTCTTATCCTTTGTATATCCTTCAATACGTTCAGAATAAGCTTTCTACTGTTGTCAGGGTCTTTGTCATAGGTGTCTAGTGCCAACCTATGATATGTATATAGCCCCCGCCTAATAGAATACATTTGTCTATTGGTAAGATTTTCAGACAACCAATACCTGTTTCTATTACCTTGAAGTGGATCCCAGCCCGGTCTATTTGATTGCTGAGCATTATTAACCACTGTAAGTGCTTTTTGGAAATAATCTTCACCGCCAAGGTCGCTAAACGAATCGTAATCCAATCCTAAAACGGTGTAGGCGTAGAAAGCCAGCATCGAGGTCAGGTTAGTGATGAAAGAGTTATCGTTGTATTCCAGCGGCTGCGATTCTATATACTCGAAAGTCCATTGCCGATCCGCAAAATTCAGCAGTACAGATTCATAATTTGTGTTGAAAATAGGACGCGCTGATTGGATTTGAACTGTAGCTTGGAAATTACCAATTGACGGCATCCTTTCAATAGTTACGATAAGATTGCAGTCTATTTTTTCCTCAGGCTGAAATTCATCTTCAGTCCACCTTCTCGTATTCATGAATTGCGCAAAAGCAATTTCCATGTCCTTAAAAACGCGGCGGTCTGTGGTTTGCACCTGTTCGGCGTTGACTACTACCTTACAATTAAGTTCTTGAGCGGCAACTTGTAGCGAAGTGAAAATAAGACAAGCTACAACTATAATCTTATTCATCATTCTTTTTGATCTTCGAGATGATTGCGGTAACGATATCCTGAGCTACCTCTTTTTTAGTCTTTAACTCGAATTTTTCAATGTTATTGTCACGATCTATCAAAGTAACCTTATTGGTATTGTGACCGAAGCCAGCGCCTTTGTCCTGCAGCGAATTCAGCACAATCATGTCGAAGTTCTTGGACTGTAGCTTCTTTTGAGCGTGTTCGACTTCATTTTCGGTCTCCAAGGCAAAGCCAACAGTGAACTGATTGTCTTTTTTGAGCTTGCCTAATTCGTAAGCGATATCTTTCGTCTTGGTTAGCTTTAAGTCAAACTCTTCACTCTTCTTTTTGAACTTCTGCTCGAATTTGACTTGAGGGCGGTAATCGGCTACCGCTGCCGCCAGGATATTGATATCGCTGGCAGGAAAAATTTGAGAACAAGCTTCGTACATTTCCTCCGCTGAAGTGACCTTGGTGACTTTAACACCAGATACCTCTATGGTTTGATTAGATGGGCCACTTACCAAGTCAACCTCTGCTCCCTGGCTGGCCAATTCTTGCGCGAGCGCATATCCCATTTTCCCACTTGAATGATTACCAATGAACCGAACGGGATCAATGGCCTCGTAAGTAGGTCCGGCTGTAATCAATGCCCTTTTCCCAGCCAGTTTTTGCTCTCCCCTAAAATGATTGGACAGGTAATTGACTATAAACTCAGGCTCTGCCATTCTACCATTACCTATCAGACCGCTGGCCAGTTCGCCAAAAGAAACTTCTATCACCTTGTTCCCATAGCCAGTGATTTTCTGCAAGTTTTCACGTGTGCTGGGGTGAGCATACATATCAAGATCCATTGCTGGTGCTACAAACACTGGACATCTTGCTGATAAGTATGTCGCCAACAGTAGGTTGTCGCACAATCCGTTTGCCATTTTACCAAGTGTGTTGGCTGTAATGGGTGCGATCAGCATGACATCAGCCCATAAGCCTAGCTCTACATGGTTATTCCATTGGCCGGTTTTGTCCTTGACAAAGTCTGTGAGAACAGGGTTTTTTGAAAGTGTAGAGAGTGTTAACGGTGTAATGAATTCAGTGGCTGTTTGCGTCATGACCACTTTGACTTCAGCACCCGCCTTGATGAGTAAACGGGTAAGCATAGCAGCTTTATATGCGGCTATGCTACCAGAAACTCCTAATAGTATCTTTTTGCCTTGTAGCATTGCTACAATGGATTATAAGCGTGGTAGGTCTAAAGTATCTTCATTTCTGTCACGGAAGGTGATTTTACCATCTAAGAATTCTTCAGTGGCAGTGATTGTTGCTTTAGGCATTCTTTCGTAGAATTTAGAGATTTCAATTTGCTCGCGGTTCTCGAAAATCTCCTCTAAGTTATCTACGGTAGAAGCAAATTCTGCCAATTTGTTGTTAAGCTCCTCTTTGATAGCAGCAGCTATTTGTCTTGACCTTTTGCCAATGACAGAAACACTCTTGTAAATATTACCGGTGTGGCTTGCTATTTCACTTAAATCTCTCGTAATGATAGATGAGTTTGAAGTACCCATTGTATGTATGATTTTTAAATAGTTATCTAGATATTTTTGCCAGCTCGCTGATCTTTTGAAGGCTGACGGTGTAGAATTTCTCCGCTTCTTTTAAGTAGTCGCTATTGGGATAATCGTCAATGAATTCTTCATAATGATCCCTCGTTTGCCTGAAGCGTTCCAACTGCTTGCCGAATACACTTTGCTGAGCCAGGCTGTATTCCGCCTTTATTTTCAAGAAAGCAATCTCCTCATTGTAGTTTGAGTCCGGAAAATCCTTTTTGAAGGCGTCGAAAGCGACTATGGCTGATTTAAAGTAGCCAATCTTAAGATATTGCTTCGCATTTTCGTATCCCTTTTTTTCCAGCTTTACCTGCATCTCGTTGATAATTTCCGAGGCTTGCTCACGGAATTTGCTGGAAGGATAGCGGTTAATGAATGTTTGAATAGCACCTATAGCTTCATAACTGCTGCTCTGATCAAGGTTGTACACGGGAGAATCCAAGTATAGAGAGTAGGCGTACATGAACTGTGCTTCTTCTGCAAACTGGCTCCTCGTATAGGTTTCATGAAATATTTTGAAGCTGTGGGAGCTCAACAAAAACTCTCCTCGATAGAAATGGCAATACGCTTTATAGAAAGAAACCTTTTCGCCTTCAGGTAAACCGCGTATGATAGGAAGGATCTGCTCAAAAAGAACTAAGGCTCGATAATAATCTTCCTCTTCATAATATTGAAGCGCCGCCTCATACTTTACCCTCCAGTCCGGACTCTTCTCTACCTTGCGGAAATTACTGCAAGATGCTGCTCCGAAGAAGATCAATATTGATAATGATATGATAATCCTTTCCCTCATAAGGCCGCAAAGTAGAGAAGAGTCCGGACTGGAGGGTAAAGTATGAGGCGGCGCTTCAATATTATGAAG
>JBCBSS010000060.1:0-41269 GCA_039819065.1 Bacteroidota bacterium | reverse complement strand
GAGAAAATTATAAGTGACCTGGTAAGTGAAGTTCCCTTCGAACAACAGTTTTCTGAGAAACAAGTAGAGGAAAGGTACTCATTGCAGGTAGTTAAGACTTCTAATGAAAGGTATAAGCAATATCTGGAGGAATACAAAAACGATATTATTTACATCGAATTTTGGGGATCTAGGTGCAACGCTTGTATTAGAGAGTTTCAGAACGCTGGACATATAGCCGAAGAATATAAGATAAAGGGTGTTAAGTTCCTGCATATATCTATAGATTCGAGTCAAAAGCTTTGGGAGCAAGCTTTAAAATTCAGAGATTCAGATCAAGAAATTCATCTTCGGATTGGATATAGGTCACCAATAAGGAAAAAGCTCAAAGTTACATCTCTTCCGAGGTATGTGGTATACCATAAAGGTAAACTTTATGATGATAACGCTCCACCTCCTTCGTCTCCTGCATTTTCTAAACTAATGGATAAACTTTTAAGGAAGTAATGTTCATTACGGTATTCCATGATGTAATCAGCCGTCATTTAACTGATAAGTCATCATCAGGTGTAGTCAGGTCTTTCGACCTGACAGCTTAAGCTCTTCGGCATCAAGAGCCGGGTGGAAACACCCGGCTTGTACAAATAGGTAGTAGTAAAAGAGATTATATGAAAAGCTGTCATTCCGGCTTACATGACTTGTGTTAATTGTCATCTCGAACGTAGTGAGAGATCTTTCTCGAATTAAGGCACCGGTTTTAAAGAGACAGATTTCTCATTGAATTCGAAATGACTCGCTTTTGAGACAGTTTCTGTTATAAATATTGCATGCCAATAATCTCAACTCGAATCATCATCTTTCTGTCCCAAAAAGCAAAAAATCCTGAGATCCACGATTACTCAGAAACAAGTCGTTTATATGATCCCCGTTTAGGTCTACAAAATCGATATCAAAACCTCGTCCGAGAATACCTTCAGGAAGAATACTGGCCGGTGCTTCGGTAAATTTTCCTTTACCATCGTTTAAATAAACGCTAAAAGGTGTCATGCCATCAAACCTCGGCCCATTGGTGTTACCGGTCATGATATCCGCATCGCCGTCATTGTCGATGTCTAAAAAAGCTACGCCAAAACAGCGATTATCATCACTGGGCAAGTGGGTTTCAGTAATGTCTGAAAAATGGCCCTTCCCGTCATTGAGGAGCAGCCGATTTTGCCTGGAAGCATTTTGGACGAATGCCTGTACATTACCGAATAGCAAGTCAAGATCACCATCTTGGTCAATATCAGCCACATCTACCTCTCTCGTTTCTTCTGGTGCTTCTCGGTACGGCAATCTCATAGCAGATTGATCTTCGAAAAAACCTTTACCATTATTGATCAATATGCGATTGGCATCTTCATTTCCAATCAATAGATCCTGATCTCCGTCGTTATCAACATCTGCCAGAGTAAGATCCTGGGTCACATCAATAAATTCTCCCAATCGCTGCTTGGTCTCGTCTTTAAAATGCCCTCTCCCATCGTTGATGAGTAAGTTGTTCTGGCCGTTGTTGCCAATAAAAATATCTGGGGCACCATCTTTATTGATGTCAAATACTACCACCGAGTTGGAAGTGCCCTTTACCGGAATTCTATCACCACCATCCGAAAAAGTACCATCGCCGTTGTTCAAATACAATTCGTTGATTTGGTCATCTTCACTGACAATGATGATGTCAGGATCACCGTCCAGATCAAAGTCGGCAATGCTGATATCTTCACTATCATGATTAACCTGTGGAATCCTCGAGCTACTTTCGTTGGTGAATTTACCACTTCCATCATTGATCAACAGAATATTGGGTCGGTGTTCATTGGCGATAAGGATGTCCATATCCCCATCTTGATCCAAATCGGCAATTACCGCGTCCATAGATAGTTGTTGCAAATCCGCATAAGGCAAATGCGTCTTGGTGACGTCTGTATATTTTACTGAACTGTTTGGCTGTTGATTACTTTTTTGGCTGTAGCCAATATGCGCAATAGCTAACATAAGGAATAATAGGACTGCTTTTTTCATGTTGATTTGAATATAATTCATGAACCTTAAAAATCATTAAAGGTGCAGTCAGGTCTTTCGACCCGACGGTTTAAGTTCTTTTGTATCAAGAGCCGGGTGGAAACACCCGGCTTGCACGAAATTGAGTGGAAAACCTTTTCTTTTCTTACCCCCATTTATTCCCCCTAACATTAGGGGGAAACTCTCCAGAACAACAGAGCTGCTAAACCATTTAAGCCATCGTCATCTTTATTCACGCTAGCGCGCGTTTGCAACGCGTGCTATAATTGTCATATGTCTAAATTGGAACGCATTACTAATACGTTTCTGCCAGAGCAAAAGAAACAGCCGGTTCATACAAAGAACGCGTTGCAAACGCGCTCTAACAGGACAGCAACCAGTAGAAATCAAAAAGCCGCTCAGTAATACTGGCGGCTTTTTAAATGATATCTTATCCGAGCTTATTCCTGAATAAACTCATCATAACTTTTATAGTTGAGCTCTGGAACACCTTTGCCTTCCATGTATCGCTCTAGCTTAGGCACACGCTTTTGGATGATCAAATTCAATTTTTGCTTTGCATCCGTAAAACGCTCTTCCAGCAACTTCAAGTTTTCTAATTCTGAAGCGGTTGGCGCCTGAAACCCGGAAGCGATCTTACTGTAAAGGTCAGCGATGTTTCCTCTCAGCTTGGCTTCTTCCGTGTCTACATAGTTATCCCCAGTGGTGGTCACCAATGTCTTTTTCAAATCATTGAGATCCTTGATCACTACATCTACGTTTTTAGATGTACCGCTTTTTTTCGCTTCTTCCGCTTTGTTTAGAATCTCATCTATTTGATAGACCATATACGCTAACTCTTGGCTCATGTCATAGAGCTTGACAGTTGCCTCATGATTGGCTGTTCGCTCGGCATCCGTCAATAAGGATTTAGGGTCATTGATATAAGTAACTTGAGACTTATAGGTTTCCTTACCTTTGGTCATTACCACATTGTAGGTACCTGCTGGTACTCTAGGCGATGTGAAACCACCACGGGCTATACTCTTTCCTTTAGCCATCTTTGGTTGTCTGATCAAGCCATTCCAGGTAACAACATTAATCCCTTTGGATTTGCCAGGAACAAGCTCAATGAGTTTGTTGCCGTTGAGATCCTGAATCTCCATTAACATCTTTCCGAAGATGTGTTTCTTTTTCAGATAGTAGGTGATCTTGACATTGTTGTTACTATTCGGGCCCACAAATTCCCGCTCTGTCGCCGTACCTCCAAAAGGGCTAGCCTCTTCCATAACGGCTGGTGTGCTTTCAAAGAAATGGACATTTTTAGCCAGCACTTCCTGATTCAAACTTCTCAAAGGGCTTATGTCATCCAAAATGATAACGCCGCGGCCGTGCGTACCCATCACCAAATCGTTGGTCTTCTTTTGTAGCTCGATGAAGTGTACAGCTACCGGAGGCATATTATTAGTGAATTGGCTCCAGTTCTTACCACCATTGATAGTAATGTACAGGCCAAATTCAGTGCCAAGGAAAAGAAGATCTTCATTCACATAGTCTTCCTGAATGCTCCTCGCAAAACCGTAGATGTCATCCGAGACGATTGAAGTCCAAGTGGCACCGTAATCAGTTGTTTTGTAAGCATAGGTATTGAAATCTCCGGTAGTGTGTCCTTCTAGAACGGCATAAGCAGTTCCCTCACCATGTACACTAGCCTCTATGTGGTATACCCATGTGTTATCCGGTACTTCAGCCGGGATGTTTGCAGTAGTATTGCTCCAGGTTTTACCACCATCTTTTGTCACCTGAATATTACCGTCGTCTGTTCCTACCCAGATCACGTTTTGGTTCAATGGCGACTCAACAATAGTGAAAATCGTACAGTGGTTTTCAGCGCCAGAATTATCCCTTGAGATACCTCCGGAGTTTTCCTGCTGTTGCTTGGATTTATCGTTGGTAGTCAAGTCAGGAGAGATGATTTCCCAGGTATTCCCCATATCTTCAGATTTGTGTAAGTACTGGCTACCCATGTAGAATCTATCTGGCTGTGACTCGCTTACAGCCATTGGGGCATTCCAGTTAAACCTCAGATCATCATATCCCTTTACCTGAAGTGGTTGTATGGTCTTGGTTGACATTCTTTCCATATCATATCGCCATACATTTTCAGCGCCCTGCATTTCGGAGTAAAGGATTTTCTTAGAAGGGTGTCTTAATACCCTGAATCCATCACCAAATCCAACTACGTTCCAATCACGTGCTTCTATACCTCCTGGAGAACGAGAAGGTCCATACCAGGAGCCGTTATCTTGAAGCCCTCCGTAAATATTATAAGGTTCCTCATTATCAACAGAAATTTGATAGAACTGAGAAAGTGGTAGGTTAGCTACAATTTCCATCGTAACCCCACCGTCCCATGTTCGGTAAAGACCGCCATCGGTTCCTACATACATTCTGTCAGAATTCTTGATATCAAACAGTATATCGTGGATGTCAGCGTGCATGTTACCCATCCCTTTGAAGGTCGCTCCTCCATCTCTACTTATTGAACCAAACAGGCCTGCTTTAACTACGACGTCAGGATCCTTAGGGTCAATTGTTATACGAGAGAAGTAGAATGGCCTTACAACCAATCCGAAATCCCCATTTTTAAACTCCCAGGTTTTACCCGCATCAGTAGACTTATAGAGTCCACTCTTTTCTTTTACCTCAGATTCTACCACTGAATAGAGTATTTGATTATCAGATGGCGCCACTGCAAAGGCAATTCTTCCTAATTTACCGGAAGGAAATCCATTGTGGATTTTGTTCCAAGTCTTTCCACCGTCAGTAGATTTATATAATGCACTTTTTTCACCTCCAGAATTGAAAGACCAACCTGATCTTCTGAATTCCCACATAGAGGCATAAAGCGTATTGGGATCTTTTGGATCCATTACCACATCACTACATCCGGTAGTTTGATCGATGTAAAGCACTTTTTCCCAGGTCTTACCACCGTCTTCTGATTTGAAAACGCCCCTTTCTTCGCTGTCACTCCAAAGTGCGCCAAGCACACCGACATACATGACGTTAGTGTTTTCAGGATGGATTTCAATGCTTGATATTCTTTCAGAATTCTCGAATCCGACCTTATTCCAATTTATACCTCCGTCAATGGACTTATAGAGCCCATCACCGATGGACACACTATTTCTAGTCCAAATTTCGCCAGTTCCTACCCAGATAATGTTATCAGGATCTTTTGGATCAAGTTTTACTTTACCAATTGACTGTACATGATCATCAAAGATGGGTTGGAAAGCCGCGCCACCGTTAGTTGATTTCCAAACGCCACCACCAGCTGAACCAACATAGATCACTTTATCATTGGTGGGGTGTTGTTCCAAGTCAATTATTCTACCAGACATTAAGGCAGGGCCAATCTGGCGTGCTGTCATATCACCGAAGAGTTCTTTGCCTTTCAGGACAATCTCTTTATCCTGCGCAAATGACAGAGAGGTGATAAGTGTTAGGCCTAATAAAATGTATTTTCTCATTGCCATTACTTTAAGGCTCAAGTTTATTCACCTGGGTATTTGAAGACACTTTCATCAACTTCAGGGTTGACCTCTATAGTTTCCATTTTTATAGGAGCTGACGGCCCGTCCTTAATGCCTTGAGAGATTGAAAAAGGAAAGTATAAACCTTCTACTTCATCGTAATCACTTTGGGTAATCCTTTGTATAACCCCTGCCTGAGGCCCTTGCTTGATTTCAGTATCCTGAGCAATCGGCACAAAAGACTCCGTATCAAAATAGTAGAATGTGACATCTTCTTTTTCTTCGCCGTTCACCTTGATAGGTTCTTTGACCAGCTTCACTTTATAAGTTTCAGTACCATCAATCGTTTCGGTACCCATCAATTCTACAGTGTACCCTTTATCTTTATAGTCCAGAAAGCTATCAGGAAAGTCATTTAGATTAAGCTTGAAGTTATCGGTTGTTTCCTGATCCGATTTTTCGGGCTTCATGCTTTGGAAATTGGTACTCCATAGGTTTTCTCCATCAAAAACACCTTGATAGATCTCATTACCTTGAATACTGATTTTGGTATAGGTCCTACCATCAGCCATCACGACTATTTCCACAGGAATTTCCAACCCTCCTTGATTTACCTTGGCAGTCATTTTTGTTCCCTTCAGTGCTCTCCAATTGTCCTTACCTCCCGTATTCTCCAAGTAACCATCAATAATATCATCCACCGTAACATCTTGTGCGGAGATATTGCCCACAGTAAACAATAGCGCTATTGCTAAAATTGTAAGTTTTTTCATGTCTTTTTAATTAATTTTATCCTTATATAAAATTCTCACAAAGCCGTTGGATTTCAATGTCTTATTCCATGAAAGGTAAAAAAACGGCAGTCTATATCTTTCTAAGTCTGGTGAGTAGTGGAAGAGTCACCAGGAAATGTAATAACGAAGAAACATGATTCGCAGAAATCACCAAAGAAGTACTTCATGAATGCCTTTGCCGACTGACTACCAGCTGATTATCTTATCATCATGTGATTGAATCAAGATGTATATGTATGGTTCAGTTGGCCTACTACAAAAAAAGATTCTTGCTACAATGTTTTGAACGGTTTTATTCTTTTGTTGAACTAATGTAAATTCGGTCATTATTTATTAACCAAGCCTAAATAACCATGATTTATTCATCACGAATTGAGCTTCCTATACTTTGCCTGATTATACTGCTAGTAAGTGCTTGTGGTACAAAACCTACCACTGAGGAGAAGGAAACAGAAGAAGAACTTGTTGCGAGAGCCCTTGAGATCCATAATCGAGTGCTCACAGTTGATACACACGCGGATACTCCATTGCGTATGATTGAGCCCGGCTTTGACATGGCTGAGAAACACGACCCGAATGAGACAGGCTCAAAGGTCGACTATCCTCGCATGAAAGAAGGAGGCTTGGACGCCATCTTTTTTGCGGCGTTTGTGGCGCAAGATATCCGTGATGACGACGGTCATACGCGCGCTAAAGCATTATGTCTTCAAATGATAGATTCAATTAGAACATCTACAGAAAGAAATGCCGATGTAGTTGGACTAGCACTCAATCCTGATGATGCCTATGCTTTAGAAAAGGAAGGCAAACGTGCGATTTATATTGGGATTGAAAATGGCTATCCGATTGGGGGTGATCTTTCTAATGTAGCCCTCTACTTTGAGAAAGGGGTACGTTACATCACTTTAGTACATTCGTCTAACAATGACCTGGCAGATTCGGCTACAGATCCTGATGGAACGGAACATGGTGGCATTAGCGATTTCGGAGCGGACGTGGTGCGAGAGATGAACCGGTTGGGTATCATGGTAGATGTTTCACATGGCAACGACAGCGTGTTTTATGATGCTATTGCACTCTCTAAAGCGCCAATCATTGCCAGCCATTCTAATGCTCGTGCGGTAACAAACCATCAGCGCAACATGTCAGATGAAATGCTGAAGTTGATGGCAGAAAATGGAGGTGTAGTCCAACTTACTATGTTAGCCAACTACCTCAGGGAAGCACCAGTTAATCCAGAGCGGGATTCAATCATTGCGGCGCTGCGAGCCAGTAGGAAACCAGCCGGAGAAGCCACTCAGGAAGAAAGAAAAGCACTGCGACAAGCCTTCAGAGAGGTAGATGAGAAATACCCTGTTCCTCCTGCCACTGTTAAGCAAGTAGTAGATCATATTGATCACATCGTTAACGTAGCAGGAATAGATCATGTGGGCATTGGATGCGATTTCGACGGTGGTGGTGGAATCGAAGGGGTTTTCGACGCCAGCGAAGTGATGAACATTACGATAGAACTTGTTAGACGTGGCTATACAGAAGAGCAAATCCAAAAAATCTGGGGTGGCAATTTGATTCGTGTCTTCAAAGAAGTACAGGCTGTAGCCCAGCAAATACAATCTGAAGAAGGATCGTAGGTGCTCAATCCCAAGATGATGTACAGACTGTTCTTCGTATTAATCCTATTGGGACAGTCTGTTCAAGCTGCTTCGCATCCGCTTAGATTGTCCATATGCGAGATTGAGTACACTTCCAGTAAACAATTACTGACCATCAATCTTAAGCTCTTTCTAACGGACGTGAATGAAGCATTGGTTTTTGATCCGAACAGCAAGGAACTTGCATTCTGCCAACCCAATGAGTCGGCCAAGGCTGATCAGTTACTACTAGAGTACTTGAATGAGTTTTTCTATGTAAAAGCCAATGGTAAGCAGGTAGATCTCAAGATTAAGAGCAAGCGACTGAGTGGTGAAGGAGACAACACGGCCTTAGGAGTATACTTTGAATATCGGCAACCATCACCATTGACCTCACTGGAAGTTAAGAATACTGTGTTCACCGACCTGTTCTTTGACCAAAATAACATCATATATATCTATGTCAATAAAGAAAATAAAAGCTTGATGCTCAATAAAAAAACACCGGCCCACAAGTTAACTTTCTGATATGCACCCATTCCCCTTTTATTTACAGTTAGGTTTTCAGCATATCTCTAACCTGGCCGGTTATGATCATATACTGTTTCTAATCGCGCTATGTGCCGTTTACAGAATCGAGCAATGGAAAAAGATCCTCATTCTAGTAACTGCATTCACCATAGGTCACAGTGTTACTTTGGTCCTTGCTTCGTTTAGTGATCTGACCCTCCCCACCCATATTATCAAGTTTCTTATTCCCACGACCATATTCCTTACTGCTATCCACAATGTAATCAGCCATCAATCGACAGAAAGGTCGTCAAAAATGGGAAGGAACTATGCCATGGCGTTGTTCTTTGGGTTGATTCACGGTATGGACTTTTCTAACTACTTCAGAGCGCTATTAATGAGGGATTCTTCTATTGTGACACCATTGCTGGGCTTTAACATTGGGATAGAACTGGGGCAACTTTTGGTGGTCTTCGTTATTGTCGGCATTGCCTTTCTATTCCTTAACGTCATTAAAGTCAAGCACCGTGAATGGAATCTTTTCATTTCAGGAGCTGCTGCCGGTTTATCGCTAATGTCAATGTTGGAAAACAAGTTCTGGTAGTCAATGTTAGCATTAGTGATGCAAAGCCATTACCCTTGTCGGAGTTGTCTGCGGCAATTTATAGCGAGTGGATTCAAAATTCATTGGAGCTGTCTCAAACAAAGACACTAAAGGTGGGGTTGCTTAAATCACAAACATTAACCAAACGTGAAGTTTTGCGATATGAAGGTAAAAAGCTATGACGAACCTACATTTGCAATTATCTTGATTGAATAAAAAAAACCTAAGTGCAATATATGAAGCTGATATTATCATATGTTCGTACGGCAATTTGGCTGGCCTACCCACTGATCTTTTTACTTTCTTGCGCAAGCCCCAAAGATTATGACATATCGTATGCATGGTCTCCTGTGGAAATCAATTCAGATGTAGAGGGCTCAGAGCATATTGAAGCCATTATAGCGCCTTATCGTGATAGACTGGATTCGACCATGGAGGAGGTAATTGGATACGCATCGCATGATTTGACCACTCAAGGGGAATATGAATCTACGCTAGGCACCTTTGTAACCAAGCTGTTGAGAGATCAATCTGCTTCTTTCTATGAAAAACAAGTAGATGTGGCCATTATGAATCACCATGGTGGGCTCAGAGCACCCATCAATAAAGGGCCTATTACCTTAGGCGAAGTATTTGAAGTCATGCCATTTGAAAACGAAATGGTACTGCTAGATATCCCTGGTGATAGTTTGACCAAGGTGATAGAGTTCATTAGTCAATCCGGTAGAAGCATGATCTGGCCAGCAAGTTTTCATATAACTGCATCAGGAGTAGAGAACATTCAAGTGGATGGGCAAGAGATCGATCCAAACAAGCATTACACATTGGCGATAAGCGACTATCTGGCCAATGGTGGCGGGAGTTTTAAAATGTTGAAGCCGTTGAAGAGATTAGATGTGCGACCCATTAAACTAAGGGATATGATCGTGCAGGAGATCAAACAACAAACAGCTAAAGGTGATTCTATACAAATGGAAGTGTTAAACCTGATAACAGTATCTGACCAATGAAAAGAAGGCAATTTCTAATTAGATCAATGGCAG
Source organism: Bacteroidota bacterium (assembly GCA_039819065.1). GTDB lineage: Bacteria > Bacteroidota > Bacteroidia > Cytophagales > Cyclobacteriaceae > JBCBSS01. The sequence continues at coordinate 31,129 of JBCBSS010000060.1, read as the reverse complement.
CTTCTGCTTCTTTGGCAGCTTCCCCACTTATTTTGAGTAGCTGCCAACCTACTTTGAATGGGAAAAAACTCACCATACTACATACCAACGACATGCACTCCCACATAGACCCGTTCGAGGAAGGCCGGTACGAGGGATTGGGTGGCATGGCAGCACGCGCCGGAGCCATTAAAAAGGTAAGGTCAGAAGAGGAGAACGTACTTCTGCTCGACGTTGGGGATGTATTCCAGGGTACTCCTTACTTCAATATGTTCGGTGGGGAATTAGAATTAAAGCTCATGAGCGAAATGGGTTATGATGCTACGACTGTCGGAAACCATGAGTTTGACAACGGGCTGGACGGGTTGAACCATGCTATGCAATTCGCGAATTTTCCCTACCTGAGCGCTAACTATGATTTTTCAAAGAACCTGATAAAAGGCCAAGTCCAGCCTTACAGAACATTTCAAAAAGGAGGCATAAAAATCGGTGTCTTTGGGTTAGGTATTAAATTAGAAGGACTGGTAAATCCCGTCATGTATGGTAATACAGTGTACCAAGACCCAATCGCCACGGCCAAAGAAATGGTGCAGGAACTTCAATCCCAAAAGTGTGATTTAATCATCTGCCTTTCACACATGGGTTATGACTATGGCCAATCACCAAGACCATCGGATAAGATCTTGGCGCAAGAAGTAAGCGAAATTGATGTCATCTTAGGTGGCCATACCCATACTTTTATGGAAGAACCACTACTACTTACTAACCAAGAAGGTTTTACCACCACAATTAATCAAGTCGGCTGGGCAGGGATTAACCTGGGCAGAATAGATGTATCCTTTACACCAAAAGGGAAAGGCGTAACCGCTTTCAATCCTATTCCACTGAAAAACATAGCATAGAAAAGCATCGAAGTTCCATAAAGGCAGTGCAAAACTGCTTAGGGTCTAGGTAAGATAAGTATGGTTTCTGGATACCTGTTAGCAGACGAGCGCCTAGCTACTAAGGTCGTACTTGATAGTTGCTTCAAGATGTGATTGCGAAAGATTATTTGGCTAGTACGAGTGCGACTGGCGCCAAAATTCCGGGCCGGCGTAGGGATGTGGGCTGAAGGTTAAATTTTGGCTTGATTTTTCTTTGCAGTCCCGATTTATCGGGATGAAGGCTATCTGAACATCAAGATGTCCAAATCTCATTTGACAGAGTACAGGTCTTCATAACTGAGGAGCCTCAAAACAAAGTAAAAGTGAAAATTTGGAGGGTTTAAAGGCTACCCTAACATGCCATAGAGGAACTTTATAAAACGCTAAATGCGGTTTCTTAGGGGAAAATAATTAATAAGGATAACTCATTGAAACTAATTCCCATTGCGAACCGGGAAACCCATTTGAGCCCAAACCAAAATCCCCTCATCAATAATCGCTGTGTTTTCAAATCCGTGGCGTTTTAGTGTGTTCATAACACGCTCTGAGGCAGCATGAGGGCACGCACAATAAATGATGATTTGTGTACCATCATTTGGAATGTTGTCAATGAAGTTTTCTGGTTCCTCGTAATACGGTACCGGAATAGCACCTGGAATATGCATTTGGCGCCAGGCTACTTCCGATCGTGCATCCAGGATAATCATCCGTTGGTTGTCCTGAAAAGCTTGGTTCACCTGTTCTGCAGATACATATTTACCCTCTCTCAAGTTGAAAACAGGAGTATCGGCTTCTGGATTAAGCACATAATCTTCCGGGGAAGGAATAGTGATCGTATCTGGCTTTGGAATATCCCATCCCGATGCCCGACTTCTTAAAAATGTCGTCAATGCGTCAATCTTTTCAATGCTTAAGCTGTCTTTGAAGGCGATCATGGGTGTGCCATCCCGTCCTTCTGCAATAGCATACCGAAGAAAGTGATCCGTAGCTGTAGCGAGTAACATAGGATTACCTAAAGCGGGGGCAGTGACGCCTTCCCCGTTTTTACCATGGCAGACTGCGCAGTTCTCGGCATAAATGGCCGCACCGAGCGTTACATCACCAGAAACCGGGTCTCTGGAAAGCTCAACTGGTTCTTCTACTCCGGCAGTTTCATACAACCATTGTAGTAGTACTTCGATTTCAATATACTCCATTGGCCCGCCCTGGGTATCCAGGTATCCCGCCATGGCCGTGTTGGCCCTTCCATATTGGATGGTGTACCTCAGAAAATTAGTGTTCTTACTGCTAGCCAGAAGCGACTTGGAACGTAAAGAGGGCGCATTATCTGCAGCATACCCTTCCCTATTCTCACCGTGGCATAAGGCACAATATTTCGCATACATCATACTGGCATGATTAATAGCCGCACTGTCCAACTTATCATCCGGGGTGAGCATCTTGACCATGTGACTTTGCTCTTCAGGCTCTTGCACAAACTCCAGTTGCACGCCAAAAGCATATTGTGGCAAAATAGTTAGTCGCTCGGATGTTTTGGTGATAGCAGCCTGTGGCAGTCTTTTTTCAAGATATTGAGCGGTAGAATCCAAGTGCTTCACATCAAACCTCAGTGCAAATACACCCTGCCCTCGTTGTGCCAGGAAATCATTGAGTTGCTGATCATCCTGTGCACTTATTAACTGTAATTCTTGATGTTTAAAAAGACGATATCTCGCAATGGTGTCATTTGCCTCAATTACATCGAATCCCATTTTTTGAAATTCCTTATTGGATTGGCTTAAATCGCTAACCACTATTCGAATGGCTGACATTCCGACCGCGCCATTTGCATGTTCTTTGAACATGCGGCTATAGATATAATAACTTTTCCATTCCTTATTTACCCGTGGGTAATCGTATCCAATCTTCTCAATGAATCGAGGAAGATGAGCAGGCGGATCCAGTGCATTGAAATCGAGACTTATGCGTTTTGGGTCACCGTCATCCCAAGACCAACCCTCAGGTTCTTTTTGTGTAGTACGATATGACTGAATTGAATCTACTTGAAAGCCACTTGATACCAGTCCAAGAGAAGTAGAATCGGCAGAGGAGCTAGAAAGGGAAAATAGGCGGACACCTTGATCAGACGCTAGAAACGTTTTGATAAATCCAGGTATAGTGTTTTCTGCCGCAGAGTCATCTATGGCTAACAATTCAAACGCAGTCATATCCCCCAAAGCAATAGAGGCGGACAGAGATCCTTCAAAAACCCCTTTGTCAGCACTGCCCCGAACGCTGAAACCTAACGTATCTTTGTAATAGTCGATGGCAGTTTCAATATCATTCACCATTAAAGTAGCGCTGTTGATACCGATGCCCTGTCCTAACAAAAAAGGTTTTTCAGCCTTTTCTGATTGACAATTGGTAAGCAGTACGCCCAACGACAACAAGAGCATGCAGGCGGAAATAATTCGACTGATATACATATTCATGGTTTAGATCAAAGTGGCTCCCTATACGTTAAGTCTAACACCAGGGAACCTTAAAAGTCCAAAGCAACTGCGTTAACAAACGCAGATATTGTAATCCCCTCACCCAAAGAAGCTGAAATTAGCTTTCCAAAGCTTCTATTTGTCGCAATTGATTCATCTTTTCAATCAAATCACCGGTAATAGCGACAACCGCAGGTTTGGGAATATTATCCTCATCAAACGGCCATTTGCTGGTCGGATTGTTCAAATCGGTAGTTTGTTCACCGGGATGTTGAACACTAAGGAATAGTGTTTTCCCATCTGGTGAAAACCACGGTCCGGTAAGTTCGGAATCACGAGGTGCCGAGGCTACCCTGATCACTTTACCTTCATCCTTACCATATCTGGGAACCACAAACAAACTGTTGTTTTTAAATGGCATATATGGACCTCCTGGCTTGTTCATGGCACTTCCGGACATATCAGAAGTGATCCATAAATTGCCGGATAAGTCGAAAGCAAGGTTGTCTGGGCATGAGAATCCGTTAGCCTCTCCTCCAGCCAAATAGGTAGAAGCCTTAAAGGTCAAGGCATCGAATTTCCCATCTGCCTCTTCAATCTTCAGTATAGACCCGTGGTGATCATTTTTATTCTTGTTGTTTGTGAGCGCTACCAGTACATTTCCCGTGATCGGATCAATTTCAATATCTTCCGGCCTGTTGAGCTCTGTTGCCCCTAATAGCTTCGCGGCTTCACGTACCCTAACCAATACTTCGGTTTGGTCTTTGAATTTTTCCTGTAGAACAGGCTGGCTTTCCCAATCCAGTGAGAGCCATTTTCCGTTGACCGTATCCGCGACATAAAGCGTACCCTCCTTGAGTGAGCCGGGAGTAGAAGAAACAAACTTGTACAAGCACTCGTCATTTTTGTCATCGCCTGAGTAAGCGACAACGCGCTTATCCTCTAGTTCATACACGGTACAGCACTCATGCGCAAACCTGCCCAATGCCACATGCTTTTGCGCTGATCCGTCTTTGGGGTCAATTTCAACCACCCATCCATAGTGCTCCGGTGGATAATCGTAGAACGCTTCCCAGCCGTACGTACTTGGCACTTTGGTAGGGACATTATTTTCGTCATATACCGTTTCCCCGAAACAGTTGTGGTAATTCTCTTCACAGGTTAGAAATGTATTCCAAGGGGTTATTCCTCCCGAGCAATTGCTATGGGTACCTATGGCAGTAGTTTCACCTGCCACTGGGCTGTCCCAGTTTAAAGCAATGGGTGTTTGAGCAGTGAGTCTCCTATTATAAGGGTCATTTTTCACCATTTGCCACTTGCCATTTTCTTCTCTCACCCGTACGATACTGCCACCGATATCATACATCTCCTTGTCTACTTGTTCTACAGTGCGATGTGCTTTAGGATTATCGTATTGCCTGTGGTTAAAGTCAGATACGAAGAGAGGGTTGATATATTCATGATTGACCCAAAGTAGTCCATCTTTTGGGTTGTTTTCATCCAGAGCAATGAAGCAAGTAAAATCATTATTGAACCCGAAGGTATCGTTATCTGATATGGGGTCACCCCATTTAACCACAGTGTGGTAATTCAATCCATTAGCCAACAACAAGTCATCTTTATCTGAGGGTACTAAACCTTCTATGGCAAGGTCTTTAAGTCGTTTAAGCACTTCCTCACCTGTATTTTTGAAAGTTTCGGAGGGTGTCGTTGTGTTACCACAGCTCGTTAAAAAAGGCGGTAGTATCGTAGCTCCGAGACCGGCTTTACCTATGAAGGAAATGAATTTTCGACGATCGTACATATTGGGTTCAGTTAACATTTATATGGTTTATCTATTAGAATCAATAAATCAATTATATACTCCATTCCTCAGTTCGAATGAAGCACAGAGGCTACTTCTAGTGGTCTATCAGTAGCAATGATGTGTGCCCCGTTTTTGATGTAAGTCAGGTAAACACTGTCATCACCTTTTGCTGCCGCACTTTTATCTAAGTTTCCTAAAGTACCTAGAATGGTTTTTATGCCCAGTTCCTGAAGTTTCGCGTAGTGCGCTGAATCGGGCTCCCTGATTCCTACAAAACCTAAAAGGTTCTTAACGGGAATTCCGGATTTAACAATTTGCTCTAAAGCACCATCATTACCGGCAGAAACGGAGATCATGATATTCGGATTCATGGCATGAACCAACACCGCGTCTTTGATGCTGTAAGTGATGATGGCAGCATAGGAAGCAGCTTCAAACTTTTCCACAGCAGCCACTACTTTTTCAAAAGGCACCCCTCTTTTGACATCAAGCGTAAAAAGCACCTTGCCCCCGCCCCATGACAAAACGTCGTCCAGTGTAGGGATATGAAACGAAGTAGTATCTCCTTCATTATCTACTAGTAGAAGATCTTTTACCTCATCATACACCTGATCCAAAACATTACCAGAACCAGTAGATGTACGATCCAGTGTTTTATCGTGCATCAGAATCAACACGCTGTCCTTAGTCATGGAAATATCACATTCAATGATGGTGGGAACCTGCTCAGCAATGTTTTGAAATGTTTCAATGGCATTTTCCGGAAAGCCGGGATAAGGGCCACCTCGATGGGCACTAATCAATGGTTGAGGGTCTTCAAGCCATTGATCAAAAGAGGTAATTGCCTCAACTGTATTAGCCTTTGGGTTGCTATCAGCGTCGAGGTGCTCGGTTTGCGGTTCTTTGGTTGGAGATTGGCAACTGCACAGCAGCAGAAAAAGAGCAAAAACACTAATGATGTTCTTATTCAGGTACATATCAACTTTAAAGCGTTACGAAATGACCGGAAAATTAACTTCACCAATGCTACCGAATGTTACTTAATTATTAATTAAATGCTAAGCTTAAGTGATGTGGCCACTTGTATCAGTCGATAAGGGCCCTGAAACTTGCTTTAGGGCTTATTTTCAATTCTGGTAGCAAGAAGAATGATCAAGCCTGGATGCAGGTATGCCACACTATGAGGGTGTTAATTTTGCGCTGTAGTTCACTATTAAAAATGACTCAACTCAACCAATAGCGTGGCAAACCTAAAATATCACTACAGGCTTCTAACGTCAACTACTTCAAAGTTCCTGGCATCAAAGTAGTCGTCCAATCCATAGTCCGTGTTAATGATGATACCTCCTAAAAGAGTTACCTTATTAACGTGAAACTCATCCTTGCAAGCCACTAGATGACCATGAACCTTTTTGTTGATGATATCATAAGTAGCTTCAGTAATGGCCTTGGCCTGATTATTACTTTCCAGGATTTGATCTCTGTAAGGCAATAAGCTTTCTTCCAATTTCATTTGTTGATAATCATCATCGTTCATTTCGGGCTTATACTTACCATCCTGTAGTCGATCCAGCGCCAACATGAGTGCGCCACAAGAATTTCCAGTTTGCTCCTGACGTGGTCTATACATTTTCCCTAATTCTCCTTCCAGCGTTATGCCAATGTGAGGACCGTAGAAAATGAAAGCGCTACCTTCATCCGGAATATGGTGTGCAAAAGCCGTCATACCGGTTTGACCGGCAAAGGGCAAGCCTCCCAAGCCTCCCATAATGAAAGGGCCAAACAACACATTGAAAAAGGTAGTAGAGGGTACGTTAATGTCATCAGAACATACCGAAGTCGCCATCAATACCCTGGAAATATCAAGTTCATGCTCAATTTGCATTCTACCGAGGTAATGTATCGATGTATCCTTGGCATCTTTAGCATCTGGGAAATATGATTTTACTACTTTGTCAAATTTTCTTTGTAACATTTTCGGTCTCTTTAGTGGTATTAAAGGCTATTTTGATAAATCAGCCTCAAATTAGAATTATTTTACATTAAATGCATAATTGTTGTTGTGACCATTATTCAGTTATTTAATGAGGCCCCAAACAATAGGTTGAGCAGGATTGCGCTTTGATCTGACTTATCAAGATGCCTGAAAAGGATAAGTAATAGTACCAAAAGTCTTGGTGCCCAAGTTCCTGATCTTTCCTCATGGTTATCACCCATCTTATGTATTCCAACAACATCACTTGTAGGCTGCCATGCGTTTGTGCAATCGAGTTACGTCATATATTTCGTATCATTGTAGTGTGAAATTCATGTCATTCATATTGTCGGGATTGATTCTAATCATGGTCTGCATGCCATGTGCGGATGGGCACGCTTGTGAGAGCCAAGAAGAAGCTCACCATCCTACCGAACAACATCATGATAGTGACCATGAAGATTTTTGCTCTCCTTTCTGTACTTGTCATTGTTGCCAAACCCATGTTACTGAAGGCAATATATCCTACACTAAAGATGTAAGCTCCTTCACTGCTAACACTTCAAGCAATACTTACCAACGCTACGAAAAGGTGATTCTCGCCATTCTAGACCCTCCCCAGTTTGTGATTTAAGTATCTAACACGCTTTAATTATCACAAACTTTTTAATCACTTATACAGATGAAATACATCATTTGTATGCTGGTACTTATCAGTACTACAGCATACAGCCAACATACATTTAAAGCTCAAATTATTGATAAAGACAGCAAAGAGCCTCTACTGGGAGCTACCGTTAAAATAGGCCCCGATAAGGGTGCGGTAACTGATTATGAGGGAATGGTCACTATCTCTGATATTCAAACTGACACCATTCAAGTAACTATCTCATTTGTTGGCTACGAAAGCTTCAACGGCACTTATGTGCTACCATTAGCAGACGTTCAGATCATTGCGTTAGAACATGGCCACGAGCTTGAGGAGATCATTGTAACTACCACCAGAACCAGTAGAACTATTGACGATGTACCTACCAGAATAGAAGTATTGGGTACCGAAGAATTGGAAGAAAAAGCCATGATGAGGTCACACAACATCGCCATGGTATTGCGCGAAAGTACAGGTATCCTCATGCAGCAAACTTCCGCCAGTTCAGCCAATCAGAGCATTAGAATACAAGGCTTGGATGGTAGATATACGCAAATCCTGAAAGATGGCTTTCCACTTTTTGGAGGTTTCGCGAGCGGTTTGAGCATCATGCAAATACCGCCACTTGACCTTAAACAAGTAGAAGTGGTCAAGGGCAGTAATTCTACCCTATTCGGCGGCGGTGCCATAGCCGGTTTGGTCAACCTTGTCACAATAACACCTGAAGAGGAAAGGAAGCTAAAATTCATGATCGACCAAACCCAGGCTGGAGGAACTACTTTCAATACATTCTATGCCGAGCGATTCGATAAATTCGGTCTTACGTTGTACACCTCGGCCAATCGGCAAGAGGCTTATGATCCGAATAATGATGATTTCAGTGATATTCCGGAAATCAGAAGCCTGACTGTAAATCCTTCATTCTTTTTCTACCCAAATGATCAGTCCAGTCTCAGGTTAACTTTGAATGGCACTTTTGAAAACAGACTTGGAGGAGATATGGCGGTTATTGATGAGGAGTCCAATGGCATCCATCAATTCACCGAGGAAAACAGGTCGGATCGTGCATCCTATCAGCTTTCTTATCAAAACCAGATTGCTGAGCATAAGCAGCTCAGTGTTAAGCACAGCCTCACTTACTTCAACCGAGAGATCATAGAGCCAGACTTCACTTTCATGGGCGAACAGTGGTCGTCATTCAATGAAATCTCCTACAGCTTTGGCGCTTCTAGCTCAAATTGGATCACTGGATTGAATTTATACACCGACTCATTTGATGAACAGCCTTTTGATTCGCTTGAGCGCGACTATGACTACACGACGGCAGGAGCCTTCGCACAAAATACTACCGAAATCAACCAAAGGTTGACTTTAGAAAGTGGGTTCCGGCTCGACTATGATTTTGATTATGGATTATTCGCCTTACCCCGTGCCTCATTGTTAGTCAAACTGGATAATAAATGGTCTACCAGAATTGGGGGTGGATGGGGTTATAAGCTGCCTACCATTTTCACTGAAGAAGCGGAAAACCTGACCTATGAGGGAATACGTCCCATTGATATTGAAAACACCGAAGCGGAAAGGTCGATTGGAGGAAATTTCGATATCAATTATAAAACGGGTATTGGCAATGACTGGACACTTTCCATTAATCAGCTTTTCTTTTATACCAGGCTTACCGACGCTTTGGTTTTTAGGGAAACTGATGAAGGCCAGTTCTTCTACGAAAATGCCAATGGCCCGATCGATAGCAGGGGCTTTGAGACTAACATCAAGTTGACTTACAAGGATTTCAAGTTGTTCGCCAATTACGCTTTCATCAATACGCTGCTCAAGTTTGATAATCTGAATGAGCAAAAGCCCTTGACTCCAAAGCACAACATCGGTGCTGTGCTGATGTACGAAGTACATGGTAAGTGGCGCATAGGATTGGAAGCCTATTATACAGGAAAGCAGTTCCGTAGCGATCGCAGCCAAACTGAAGACTTCTGGATCACTGGTATCATGGCCATGCGTAAATTTGGCAAGATCAGTTTCTACGTCAACTTTGAGAACTTCATTGATACTCGACAACATAATTTAGAAAACTTCAACATAAGTGACCACTTCAAACCAAGTCTTCCGAATATCTGGGCACCGACGGAAGGCAGTATCATCAATGGAGGAATAATTCTAGAATTGTAGGTAAACCGAGATAGCGAAACTTTTTATCGCGATACTACTTCAAACACCGTATGCAAGTCACATACGGTGTTTTTCTTTATCTATTCTACCCTACTATAATCGGTTTTTAGACCATCTGGACGCTCAAAACATGACAAAAATCATATCGAATTGTAGATTGCCTCGCTAAAATAAAGAGCACCTTTTCACTAATTTCATGTTTAGCTACGAGTTAGATAGTATTTAGGCGTCAAAATGCGCGTACATTTTGAGATATAGAACCATTTTAGAAAGCATAGAAAGCGTAATTAATTTTTTCAGCACATGACTAACGACATACAACAACTTTATACAAGACTGATAGACAGGCGTTTTGACATTCAGCTTGCCAATTCCAGTCAAAATGAACTTAGCACAGATACAGACTTCTACATGGATTTGCTTTGTGCCTTTCACAAGCCAGAGGACTTTGATGCACAGAAGTTCTTTCGCCATCCACTGGATCTGATCATCAAGTACCTGAAGCATACACACCAGTTTTATATCACTAAAAACTTACCGGAAATAGAACTAGCTATCAGTTTGATTGCTGAACACCGACCGGATCTGCGATGGTTGCAGGCTACTATGTCTACTTATTATCTACAGTTGCATGATCACTTGAAAAAACACCTGGAAGATGAGGAGATAAACCTCTTCCCATATATTGAGGCACTCATAAAGGCCGAAAGAAGTCGCAAGCTTTCTTATGACCTGCCACGCAAGATAAAGCTGATGGATTTCCTATTGGATCATTCTCACGATATTGAAAATGACCTGAAAGACTTGGTGGCCAAGCTTAAAACCATGGAAGAACAATATCAGGACAGTTTTGCCTTCAGAATGCTGGTAACGCGATTGAGTGTATTCGAGTTGGATTTACGGATCCACGCCAGAATTGAAGACGAAGTACTGATGCCAATGGCTTTTGAACTGGAAAATAAAGTACTGAAAGCCCCAGACATCTCCATTCAAAATAGCTAGCCAAGAAAGCAAGGCTATTTTTCAAGCCCTAAACCGTGCAGCCAGATATTGCCATCTGGTGGTCATCAATGTTATCGTCATTCCACGGTTTTCGACGTAGGAGAAAATCCGGGGAACCCCGCAACCTTCCCTGGCGCGAAAGTTACTTTCGTGCCTGATTTATTCTTTTATAATTAGTTAATTGACTGCTTTCCACTTAAGTCTTAACTAACTTCCAATAAGATTCTTTCAGAAGGACAGGTAAGTGGCTATCGTACTTTTGCCCCCTTGCGTGCTCCGCCCATAGCTGCGTGGCCAGATGTTTCCATCTGGCGGTCGCCACTATACCGAAGGCTTAAGTAAGAATTGATTACGCTTTGTGGGCTTGTTTTGCCTACTGAATTTAAATCGCCGGGTGGAAACACCCGGCTTGCACATACTGCTTCCATGATCATGCTCAACGAACGCGTTACAAACGCGCCCGATCATATCAAGACATACCTTAACCCATCCGCTCAGCAATCTTCTTGATACTCTCTAAAACAGCACCCCAACCACCTTGTGCCTGTGTATCAGCATATCGACTCTCACCTTCAGCAACCGCATTGTAATCACCATGTGTCACTTTTAATGTGGTTTGCCCATCCTGATCATTGAGCTCGTACCTGGCGGTGAGGTAGTTCTCCGGAATATCCTCAATGGATGAAGTAGGATCAAAAGTGGTGAAGGCAAAAACACTTCCCTCCACCCATTCTACCAAATGGCCTTTTACATAGACTACATTGTTCTGTACAGCTCTCCACAGCACAGGATCTCCTATCTTCCAACTGCTTTCTACCGCACAGCCATACATATATTCAGGCGTTAGTTTTGGATCGGTCAATACCTGCCAAACTTTGGCAATCGGTGCTTCTATTACAACCTCGTTTTCGATAATTAGCTTTTTCATATTTAGTCGATAAAATTGACTTCAATGATATGAGAATGGAAGAGTCCCGTGGTTATACCTCAGGGATTATTTCTAATAGAATTGGGTGTAGCACCGAATTTGGATCGGAACTGCTTATTGAAATGCTGTGGTGAGGAATAGCCAAGTTGTACCGAAACTTCTGCGGCGCTCATTTCCGTATCCAGCAGCATTTGCCTGGCACGGTTAAGCCTGCGTTCTGTCAAGTAGCCAAAGACAGTGCTATGGAATACTTCTTTGAAGCCATTCTTCAGCTTGAACTCATTTAAACCCACCTCCTTGGCAATTTCTGTCAGATTCGGTGGCTGAGTAATGCGATCATTGATGAAATCTCGAGCTGCCACTATTTTCTCCTTGTCCTGCCGCGATTTGACATAGGTATAGGTCGTTTCATTGAGCTTCTTATAGTTCTCCACACACAACACTAACAATTCTAAACCTTTAGCTAATAAAAACACGTTCCTGATCTGACCAGCGTAAGGGTTCAGTAGTATATCATCAATGGCGTTTTGGATCTTGGCATCGACGGTCCCCCATTTGGGAGAAAGAATGGCGCTTTCACCCTGCACTATGCGTTCGGCAAAACGATCGATCAATGGATCACTATTTTGAGTGAACTGGATAAACTTTTCTTTGGGAAAGTCGACACCAAACGTCTCTATCTCCAGTGTTTTGTTGTACACCTCCAGATCAATCCCTTTCGAGTACATGATATTGTGATGTCCACCGGCTAGATCAAAAGATTGGCTCAGTTGTTTGTAGGTGAATTCATAATCACCCTTGAGGCCGAAGTGCAACCTAACGTACTCCGTGTCATTACTGGCGGCGTGTGTACCAAGATTATCAAATGATGAAATGGCATGTCCAATGCGAATATTGTCGAACTCCCAGTTCGCCACCCTCGCTTTATCCATAAGTGATCCATACTTTTCTGCCATGAGCATGCTAGTTAATTAAACAGCACTGTAGAATCAAATTAGGGCGTGAAGTTTCTTCATTCCGTCGAGCCATCACTTAGGTGCAGTAGGGTGTTGTCAGCCTGCGTTTTATACTACGGTGTTCAAGCTCGAATGGCACGAAAGTAACTTTCGCGCCAGGGAAGGTCGGGGGAGACATGGGAATCTCTACCTGCCATCATTTGAGTCCTCGCAGCCAACCCTCCGCATCAGTAATCTCGTATCAACAGCCACCAAGTACTTATGTCGCCAAAATGGTACAAATTCAAACATGAGATATTTAACTTGCGAACCGTTAAAATTGGCTCGCTTTGCATGGAAACATTGGGATTGATATTATTGGTCATTGCCTACACCGTTGGCATCATCATGATTCTGGTTCAAGCGATTGCTTATAAAAAGAAAATAGAATACCTGGAGTCTATTTTACTTTCCCTGGCATTGCTTGCTTTGATCATTACAGTTACCGTAATCAAGCTCATCAATTTTGTCACCGGAGCTGGCTCGACCGTAAACGTAATTGCCGTCGCACTTTCCGCTGGATTTCTAGGTTTTACACTGTCTTATAATGTGTTTACCGAGCGTGAGGTGAAGATCAATCAATCTATTAAGCGATTGATGTTGGCTGTGGCCGTTGTGATACCATTACTTGGTTTATTGTTTTATTACAGCTTTCACAAAATCTACGAGGCCATCGTATCACTGATCATTTATGCCTTGATGGTTATCGTGATGGTTTTTGTCCGTAAAACCAAGGTTTCCGTTTTCCCTGAAAACTCCCAAAGAAAGCTTGCCATAATCACCGCAATGGCTATTCCAGTCTTACTCACAGTTGATACGCTCGTATTACAAGCTAGCCTTTTTAGGTTCTCGGCTTTACAAACACCTCTAACGCTGCCCGTCTTGTTTATATTTCTCTCCTTAGTTAAAATCAGAGCTGACTTAAAGCGGCTTTCATTCTTCAAGTCAACCGATAGAATGAAAGCACCTGACCTTTCTAAGTTTGGCCTAACCACAAGGGAAATTGAGGTAGCAGAATTGATTCGCAGTGGTGCTACTTATAAGCAAATAGCTGAACAATTATTTGTTTCTATGCCCACGGTAAAAACCCATGTATCTAATATCTATAAAAAAACAGGTGTGAATAACAAAGTCGAATTGATCAACCTGATCAATGTCTGAGAAAACTTCTTAAAAGGTAATTTATCCATTCTTGACAAATACTCGCGCAAGACCTTATTAATCAGATTCTTACGACATCTCATACAAAAGTATGAGATACGGCTTCATACCTAAAATCATCCTTTTTCCCGATTGTCCAGGGCTGCCTTCTGGTCTACTTTCGTACCGAATTAACGGCTACGATTCTGATTCCTTTAGACTTGAATCCAAAGCCAGAAACTATAAAAACGAATCATATGAAAAAGGTAAATTTTGCTAGTATTATTCTTATCAGTGCAATTCTCATGTCATCAACTGCACTTATTGTTGAAGCCGAAGGTCAGCCACACATATTTGGTGCCCCCCGGGGTACTGTAGTCGGTTTTCTTGCAGGAGCTTCTATTATCACTTTTGCCATTGGTCTTAGCAAGTGGCTAAAGGTGCATAAAGAAAATAAAACTGTTCAGAGCGACAAAGACGCAAGAGTTAAACTGCTATAGGTGTAGTAGAAAGAAGTCTCGAATGATGAAAGTCACTTTTGTGTCAGGAGAAATTCAGAAACGCCGAGTGGAAACACTAGGCTACACTTTAAGGGTTGTGAGATTCCCCGGATTTTCTCCCGTCCCGAAAACCGTGGAATGACGATAATAGCAATAACTATTCCTGGCACGAGAGTAACTTTTACACCGAGAGAAGGATCGAAACATTTGACAGTGCTTCACTATAAAACATATTATATGAAAAAGATAAACAATGCTATCGCCATGCTCACAAGTGCACTCATGATATCACTTTCCGCAATCAATCTAAACTCCCTGGATAACGCATCCATATTTGACATTCCACAGGACACCGCTGTAGGTTTTCTGTTAGGATTCTCTATCGCAACATTTATTATGGGAGTAAGCGAGTTGTTGAGACACTATAAAAAAGATGGGCAATGGCAGAAAGGGTAAAAGACAGAAGTGTTAAACTGTTATAGTCGCCTTCTATAAGTATAGCTTGAAAGTCGCTTTATCACCAATAGAAGTTACGAGATTCCCCAGTTTTTCTCCTTCGTCGAAAACTGTGGAATGATGATAACAGCAATGACTTTCCCTGGCGCGAAAGTTACTTTCGTGCCTGATTTATTCTCCCTTAATTAGTTGATTAACTGCTTTCCGCTTAAGTCGTACCTAACTTCCAATAAGATTCTTTGCTTATGACGTATTTTTGTGTTGCACTGAATCTTACCCCCTTGTATTCCCCCTAACATTAGGGGGAAAGTACCCAGAACACCATAATTGCTAAGCCTCTTAATTCAGCGTCATCCAATTTTGTGTATTTGAAACTAAAATATTAGGTCTCAGAAGGACAGTAAGTGCTATTGTATTTTTATACTATGCCTGTCTCACCTATTGATAAAAGGCATAGCAGGGTGTTTACACCCTACATTTTATATTACTAAGTTCAAGCTACAGCGGCGCAATAGTTACTTTCGCCAGTATAAGATCCTGTATTGATGATGTTAAGCCTTTCGACCTAACGATCTTGAATTCAGAACACAGGGTGAAATACCCAGCTAAACTTCATACGTCACACTTCACCTTCAATCACGTATGAATACATTTCTTTGATGATGAGACTAGTAGTATTGGTAAAGCGGTAGACATCACAAAAATTGTAAGTCTTACTTCCCATTTTCATTACCCCGTTGCAGGATGCCTCCCTGCCATGTGTAATGATATGCTCGATAATCAACTCATCGGCAACATAGTCTTTCATTACATTGATTTCGTTAGCGAAAGCTTCCTTTCCTTTGATGGTTTTATCACCATGAATTATCCATAGCATATCATCACTGACATGGTCAATGATAAAGCCTGCATCACCTTTGGCAAAAGCAGAGTTAAAGTCTCTTAAAAATGCTTTTCTGGGAGCATTCCCACAATCTGGTTTTACGGTTATCTTGGTCATTTCGTATGATGTTGATTGGTCGAAAAAGGTTATTCAGTAGATTTTGGCAAGTATTTCAAAAGGGTAATACCACAGTCAAAAGCTATGCTCTCTGCTAATTGCAAATTCGTTCGTTGTTTGAATATTGACATCCCCCCTCCCAAAGCAACTGGGTTGACGAACAGGTAATACTCATCTATCAGGTTGGCTGAGATCAAGCTAGACACAAATTCTCCTCCTCCGTAAACGATGATGTCTTTCCCCATCTGCTTCTTGAGGCTACTCACTTCTTTAGTAAGGTCTCCTGATACTAAAGTCGTATTAGACCAGGGTGATGCTTCCAACGTTTTAGAGAAACGAGTTTGGGCATTTCAGTAAATTGCTTGCTAGAAGCCACTTCTGGGTTGCTAGGGTCGGCTGCTACTCCCTCCCAATGTGGAATAAAGCCCTCTGCCAGTTTTCTGCCTAAGATGATACTGTCAACAGATTCGGTAAGATCATATACGAAGGCTTTTAAACCGTCATCCCAATCCCAGGCCATCCAGTCCATTTCACCATTTGACCCGGCAACAAAGCCATCTAAGGACAGCTGCATTTGTAGTTTTAGTCTGATCATGCTATTGGTAGTCTATGTTTTTTAATCTTCAGGCATTTGGCTCATGTCCATCCAAACTACTTCCCAAATGTGTCCGTCAGGGTCGTTGAACGATCTACCGTACATGAAACCATATTCTTGGGCAGGTCGGGCCTCCGTGCCGCCCGCAGCTATGGCGGCATCAACAATTTTATTGACTTCCTCAATACTGTCGGCTGATAGGGCATTAAGCACTTCCGTAGTCTTGGTTGCGTCAGAAATGTCCTTCGGGGTAAACTCTTTGAATTTAGCATGGGTAAGCAACATTATGTAGATAGCGTCTGAAATGACCACACTGACAGCTGTGTCATCAGAGAATTGCTCGTTTATTGAAAATCCGAGCTTGGTGTAAAAATCCCTTGATTTGTTAAGGTCTTTTACATGCAGGTTTACGAATATTTGTCTTGACATAGTAGTTTATTTTAACCTCTCTAGTTTTCCTTTGCGTTTATAAATGTTTTTATAATCCCATTGGATCTCTTTGGATTTTCCAATCCATCTTTCAATGTCTTCAGGGATGATTTGTTCTGGGTTATTATATATCATTGATGCATCTTTGAACTTGTCTGTTCCCAGTTTGAGTTGCTCTTCAACAAATGAGGCACCACTCCAAAACATGAGGCGAATGCCAGCCTTTAGTTTGTTGTAACCAACAATAGGGTTTCCTTCTAAAAACCAGACCGGATGCCTGTGCCATATTTTACTTTCTGCTTCTGGCATAAGTTCATCAATTATTGATGCTAGTTGATAGCAAATATCTATTTCGGCGTCTGCTTGGCTGTCGTTATACTTTTTGATTTCAGGATTCACTGTTCAAAATAGCCTTTTATAAGATGGTTTCATAAATAGCTATTGCTTTGGCATATTGGCCATATCCATGTAGAGCGCATTCCAGCGATGGCCGTCCAAATCCGCAAACCCGCAACTGTACATCCAACCGTCAATTTCCTCAGGCGCGGCGAATACATCACCGCCTACTGCTTTTACCATGGTAGCAAGCTGATCCACTTGCTCTTTGGAGGCAGCGTCAAATGAAAGCAACACTTCTGTACCTCGGCCGGTGTCCGCGATATCATTCCGGGAGAAGTTCTGAAATGTGGTATCTAGAAAGAGCATCACGATATCAGGTTTGCTTCCAATTTCTAAGCAAGCCGATTCAGCACTATTCCCACCGAATTGTTCATTGAACTTGAAGCCAATTTGTTTGAAAAAGGCTTTTGATTTATCGAGATTCTTGACAGGAAGATTGACCCATAAGTTCTGCGTCATGATATTTTTCGCTATTTGTTTCAAACAAAGTTAGGAGAATCACAAACTCAGCGATAGAGGTAAACACGTCTTACTTAATGGTTGATTCCGCCACTTTCAAGTGTTACATTTAATACATGAAACATGTCTCTATTCTCGTACCTGAATACGCTGTTATGTCAAGCCTGGAAGATCCCAGGTATCTCTTCCAGGCAGTCAATCAATTCTTACAAAATGCTGGAGAAGA
Source organism: Bacteroidota bacterium (assembly GCA_039819065.1). Taxonomy (GTDB): domain Bacteria; phylum Bacteroidota; class Bacteroidia; order Cytophagales; family Cyclobacteriaceae; genus JBCBSS01. Next base: position 13,012 of record JBCBSS010000060.1, on the reverse strand, counting down.
GCCACTCTTTGATGTCCACCTGGTCGGACTTACCAAAGAAGTGAAGCTGCATGAAGGCACATACACTGTCCATGTCAATGACCTTGTGGAAGAAGTAGCTTCTACTGATTTGATCTTGCTGCCTGCCTTGATTGGTAATATGCCAGAGGTGCTGGCCGCCAACCGGGATTTTGTTCCCTGGATTGTTAAGCAACACCAGCAAGGTGCCGAGGTAGCCAGTTTGTGCGCGGGTGCTTTCTTTCTGGCTTCAACCGGCCTTTTAAATGGTAAGAAGTGTTCTACCCATTGGGTATTCGCCAACCAATTCAGAGAAATGTTTCCTGAGGTAGAATTAGTTGATGACAAAGTGATCACCGATGAGAACGGCATTTATTCCAGTGGTGGTGCCAACTCGCTTTGGAACTTACTGCTTTACATCATCGAAAAATATACGAACCGTGAAATGGCCGTATTGGCGGCCAAGTATTTTGCCATAGAAATAGACAGAAACAGTCAGTCACCCTTCATCATGTTTCAGGGACAGAGCGAGCATGATGATGAGAACATCAGGGCGATTCAATTATTCATTGAGCGTAACTATCAACAGAAACTTACTGTAGATGACCTTTGTGATCGGTTTGCTATTGCCAGAAGAAGCCTGGAAAGGAGGTTTAAGAAAGCTACGCACAATACCACCGTGGAGTACATTCAACGGGTCAAAATTGAAGCCGCCAAAAAAGACCTCGAAAAAACTACTAAAAGTGTGAACGAAGTGATGTTCGACGTGGGGTATGCGGATACAAAAGCCTTTCGCAATGTCTTTAAAAAAATCACTGGCCTCACCCCAGTTGAATACCGCAATAAATTTAATAAAGAAGCGGCTGTTTGGGTTTGATCTGTGACTAAAATAGTTAGGGAACTGGTAAGCCTCAATATCATAATAGAATACAAAGTGTTAAATTCTTAAAAACACCTTGAAATGTGGCGTCCATGCATGATCTTTGAGATGTGAGGGCTATACGTAATATCATTCTTTCTCTGATGATCATTTGTACGATCGGCAGCACGCTGTTGGTACCATTGATCCACCTCGACTTTGAGGTCAGAAGGGAGTACATTGCTAAAGTGCTCTGCATCAATCAAGACGAACCCATCGCGATTTGCGGTGGCAAGTGCTACCTGACAGAAAGATTGGACTTCGTTGCAGACTTCCAGGAAAAAAACGCACCGCACACCGAGAGATTTCAAATCTCTTTCTACTTTGAACAACATTCGGCTATAAGCCTCGATAATCCATCACCATCTCTCTCAGATCTAAAACTGGGATACGTAAGCTTTGAAATGCCTACATTAAGATCAGTTGACATATTTCACCCTCCTCAATTAAGCGCATAATTGCTCTTCATTTAAGCCCTCTCATTTGATACAGGGTTTTCTAAATCATTTTACACGTACAAACACATGCCCTTAAACAGGCTGTGTTAAATACGAAATACTCACTTAGCACCAATTAGTAGCCAAGTGACAACCTTCTGAGTTAAAGCCATTCAATGCGTATACTGCATAAGTTGATCAGTATTTATCTGGTGATACATGTCATCCTTAGTACGTTATCCATACACCTGGTGTATCTGGATTTTGAAGTACGACAGGACTATATTGCCAATGTACTCTGTATCAATAAGGAAGAACCGATTACCATTTGCGATGGCAAGTGCTATTTGAATATGAAGCTCGAAGAAGCTTCTGAAAAACAAGATCAGGAAAACGCGACCAATGTCCGTCAGTTGGAGATTTCATTCTTCAACCAACCCATAACTACACCAGTAATCACTCCCCCACCCCTTGCTACCTCAGTACGACATACACTAACTGTTGAAGGTGGTCAGATCAACCCGTTTCTGGATGGTGTGTTCCGCCCTCCCCAATGCTAACAGTACCCCGATTGATCGGGACGACATTTGAAAGGGCTTTTAATACAGTCCCTATCATTTTAATCATACTGTGAGTTGCATATAGGCCTTCCACAAACCAAGAGGTCTACTTACTATTGACGACGTCGGTAGTATAATGACGCACCTCAAAACAAACTGTTAATTACTATCTGAAAATGAAAAGAACATTAATCATAAGCGTAATAGCGCTGATCAGTGCATGTTCCGCACAACAAGAAAAAGAGCAAAGTCTTTTGAGTGAGGTCATCCAAATTCATGACCTGGCCATGGAAGAAATGGAACCAGTGATGAGCCTAAAGCTTGAATTAAAGGAATCGCTGGATTCTACCCAATTGTCACAATACCAGTCGGCCATGGCCGCATTGGATGAATCACACGAAGAGATGATGGTATGGATGAGGGATTTTTCCCAACAATTTCCAGATGCAGCTTTGAAAGGTGGCGGGCACCATGTTGGTCATGAAAACATGGCGCATGATGAACACCATCATCCTTCTAAAACCACCCATGAAGAGGAAGCACTATTGACCAAACAGAAAACAGAGATGGTCAACCTGAGGAGAAAAATGAAACAAGCCATTGAAAACGCCCAACTACTACTTAACAAAGATGAACTTTAAACTGATACTGATATTAGCTTTTAACCTTCTCATAGGTCAATCATTTGCCCAAGGTTTAGAAGGAACAATCAAAGCGGCTGACGGGAGTGGCATCGCTTATGCCACCATCACTGTCTTGAACACCAACCAGGGAACTGTATCCGATGCCAATGGCAATTTCTATCTGAACATGCCGTCAGGCACCTATCAATTAGAAATACGGGCCATCGGATACGCTACTGCCATTGAAGAGGTCGATTTGAGCAGCGATCAGCAGTTTGATTTCACGCTCGCCGAAAAGGCCGAAACATTGGATCAGGTAACAGTAACGGCACAAAAAACAGAGCAGGAAATTCTGGAAGTGCCAATTTCCGTGACGGCCATATCCGAAGAGAAAGTAAAGAATGCGCAAGTGTGGACATTGGAAAACCTTAACAGTATCGTCCCCAACTTTTACTCTTCGGAAGCTAGAATAGGTTTTCAGCAAATTCACGGCATCCGCGGTATACAAGTGTTTAGCGAGAATCCGGCCATTGCCACCTACATCGATGGGGTAAATAACCTGGATATCCTCGCTAATGGTTTCTTGCTTACCGATATAGAACGTATCGAAGTATTACGTGGCCCCCAGGGTACGCTTTTCGGTAGAAATGCCATGGGCGGCGTAATCAACATTGTGACCAGGCAACCCAATAACCAGCACGCCTATTTTGTAGAATCTTCCGTGGGCAACCTTGGACTACGGCGGCATGGATTCGGTGCGAAACTACCTGTGATACCCGATAAGCTCTTTCTTGGGTTTACCGGCCAATACCAATCCAGAAATGGTTATCTGACGGCTGATACCACCAATACACCAGCACCCACCGCTGAAGCACAAGGGGCACGCATTGGAGATGAAGAGTCATTCTATGGCAACCTATTCCTGAAGTGGCTGGTCAATGGCCAACTGGATCTAACTTTCAACATAAAAGGCCAAATAGATCAATCTGATGCCAGTGGCTTTTTCATCACGCAACAGTTGGACAGGGCCATTAACAATCCCGACCGCGTAGGCTTAGGGTATGTGGGAGATCACCGTCGTGATATTATCAATACTTCTCTGGCCATCAACTATGCTTTACCTGGCTTTAACCTGAGCTCTGTCAGTACTTACCAAGCTATCGGTTTATCCTACGAGAATGTAAGCTGGCCCTATTTCTTCGGTGGTGCAGGCAGTCTGTATTCTTCTTACCGAGATGGACAGTTTGGCGTGCGAGGAGAACCTCAGGAAGTATTCACCCAGGAGTTTAAGATCAATTCTACCAATGAACAGTCTCCTATACATTATACGGCCGGGCTGTTCGGCTTTAGGCAAGATGCCTTTGAGCCTACCACTAATTTAGGCTCGGAGATTCTTTCAGGCCCCTTTGCAGGTCCCACATTTGTCAGTGTCAATGAAGGTACTAACGAAGGGCTGGCAGCTTTCGGTCAATTAACCTACCGATTGGGAGACCAGTGGGAAGTAATAGCCGGTTTGAGGTATGATTATGAACGGCGCGAGAATTTCTTCAATGATGGAGGACTTACCTTTGTAGGTAGTGAGCAAGTAGCAGCGGGTACTGATACGACTGTAACAGGCGAGTACAACGCCCTTTCACCAAAGCTGGCCGTTACTTACAAGACTTCACCCAGCAGTAACCTTTATGCCAGTTATACAAGGGGATTCCGGGCTGGAGGTATCAATACACAATTGATACAAAATGCCGACCTCACCTTCGATCCTGAGTTCTCCGATAACTACGAAGTGGGTTTTAAAAGCGAACTTCTGGATAACCGGTTGCGTCTGAGCGTAGCAGCGTATCACATTCAGTGGTCAGCTATACAGTTTTTCTCTCAGGTGGCAGGCGGTATCTATATCAGAGATAACCTGGGTGATGCTGCAACAACTGGTTTGGAAATTGAGATAACCGCCATTCCCGTTAAGAACCTGAATGTTGATATCGCGTATGGCACCAACTTCAACTCAGAATACCAGGATTTCGCATTGCAGGGCAGGTTCGCTACAGAGCCATTGAACCTCGATGGAAATACACTGGCCAATACACCTAAATCAACTCTTTTTATTGCTCCTCAGTACACCTTGCCCATTAATGCAAATGTCAATCTGATTGGTCGTTTGGAATACCGTGGAGTCGGTGAACACTTCACTGATGTGGAGAACAATATAAGAGTGGATAGCTATCAAACCTTCAATGGTCGCGTTGGAGTAGCATACAAAAAATTTGACCTGTTCTTTTGGATGAATAACATCGGTGACGAACGGTTCATTTCTTTTGGCTCTCCCAGTACTATTGATGCATTCAGCCCTGCTGATTTCAGGGTGTTGATGTCACCACCAAGAACCTATGGCGTCACATTCAGTGCACGTTTTTAAAATAACTACTAAGCCGTATCAAGGGGTATTAGAATGGATAATATATAGCCTTTCTTTGTACCCCTTGGCACGATGCCTAAACTATACTAGCATGAAAAAATTCCCTTTTTACCTTATTGTTTTTCTGTCAATCATTACTGCCTGTAACGAACCTCAAAAGGACCAACAGCAAACAGAGAGCACCCCTCAACAGGAATCACCTGAAATCACTGCTCAAAATCACGACGAGCTGATGGATCAAATGTTAGGCACACCTAAGCACGACATCAAAACGCTCGGCATACTCGTTTACGACGGTGTGAACGACCTTGACCTGATGGGACCAAGATATGTACTGGGTCAACTCTGGGGCGTGAAAACACAGCTCATCGCGCTGAATCCGGGCAATATCACCACGGTGATGGGTACTGAGATTGTGCCTAACACCGTCATCGATTCGGTTGATCAAGTGGATATCCTGGTCATACCCGGTGGTTTCAAAGGCACCATATTAGGCGCTTACGACGAGCGGCTATTGGATTGGATCAGAAAGGTAGATCAAAATACGACCTATACAGCATCCGTTTGTACCGGTGGCTGGATATTAGGCGCTACGGGTTTGCTAGAAGGCAAAAAAGCCACTACTAACTGGTATCGTGCTGAAGAAAAGCTGGCTAAGTATGGTGCCACGTTTCAAAAGGAGCGCTTTGTGAATGACGGCAAATACTGGACGTCAGCTGGTGTTACCGCTGGTATGGATATGTCATTAGCGATCATGGCCGAGATCTGGGGAGAAGACTATACACAGGGTGTCATGCTAGATATGGAATACGATCCAGCCCCTCCTATTCCCGGCGGCAGCCCCGAGAAAACCAAATCTAATGTATACCAAATGATGCTAGCCATGTATGATATGGGTGTTAAGCCACTGGTAGATAGTTTGGAAAATGTACAACCTATTGTTGAGTAATGGTAGTAGCTGGTAGTTAGTCGTTAGTTAGGGAGTAGGCAGTCAACAATTGGCATTAAGCAATTTTGATGGTTCGATTTGGTGATGGTATGATGGTTCGATCAATTAATAGAACTCTATACCATCTTTGACAAATTGACCATTTTCAGTCATTCTGAAAGAATCTTATTGGCTATGAAATAAGACAGGGCATGATAGAAACTCGAAGATAGCCGTAGTGCTATTCGGCTAACTATCAAATCCAGAACGGTCGCCGTTATCTGCCAATAAGATTCTTTCAGAAGGACATATAGCAGTAGTTGGTAGCGAGTAGTCAGTTCTAAGACTTGGAATTGGGCAAATGGAATAGCAGTTGACAATTGGCAGCAGGCAAATTTGATGGTTTGATGTGATAATGATTTGATCAATTGATGCAATACAACACAGTCTGAGACGAATTGAACATAAACAGTCATTCAGAATGAATCTTATTGGCTATGCAATAAAGCAGAACTTAATAGAAAATCGAAGGTAGCAGCAGTGCTATTCAGCAAGCTATTAAGTATCGAACGGTTACAGACATCCACCAATAACGGTTACAGACATCCACCAATAAGATTCTTTCAGAAGGACAGGTAGGTAATAGTTAGTAGCAAGTAGTCAGTCCTAAGACCTGGAATTGGGCAGATGGAATAGCAGTTAACAATTAGCAGTAGGCAACATGTTACATTCTAGAAAGAACGGTAGGATTAGCACTAATCTAGTCAGCCCCAGAGGGGCGGCCTGTCGATAGCTAACAAATCTACACACACAAAAAAGCGCCGTAGGTGCGACCTATGATCTTTGAGTACGTTTACTCTCTCAGCAAGCACCACAGTCATTCTGAAAGAATCTTATTGGCTATGTAACAACACAGGACAAGACAGAAAACCTAACATCGCGGTACTGCCGGGATAACTATTAATCCCTTGCACCAAACCTGAACATAATGCCAAATTGGTAGATACTTTTTGAATGTAGTTCTTAGGGGCTTCTCATACCGAATTGTGACAAACCCTTGTAAGGCCTAACTACTATTAGCCATTCACTGGAGTATCAACTAGCTACTCAATTTCACTATTTCTAGTAATTGTAAATGCGTTCAGAATAAATGAATTTAGCATTATCTGGAATCGTTCTAAATAATTTAGGTATTTGGAATGAGAAATGATGTTGTAAATCACGGTTAATTTTTAATGGGAATTGACCCAACTAGTAAAAGCCCTCAGAAGCTGTGCTGCAGCCATTAGCACAGCTTCAAGAGGCACAATTCAAACATTTCATTTTTTAATTTATGTGTTCCAAGGATCAGTTCAACTCACTCACGAAAACGGAAGATTGTCAAATTACATACTGCAAAGCTTGCCGAAATTTCTCACTTACATTTAAATGCTGTTGCGGCTCGTTCTCGCTTAAAGAGTTGCAAGGGTTTTGTGAAACCCTGGAAAGCCTAACCGATTGTGATTTTGAGTACAATGACAATGACCAACCCAAGGTGGTAGTTAAGAGTCCGGCCGAAAAGATTGGCTTTTGCCTTTCTCAAACAGAGGCAAAAGAGCTTGCCTTATCTATCGGTGAATCACTGTCACTGTTTGAAGTGTTTCAAATTATTTACACTTAAGGCTATGGAATCGATTAGAGAATTTGATCTTATGTTGATCGAGATAGATGATGCAATCAAACATAACCCTCATCAGAAATATAGGATCTTACTTAAGTTCTTCAAAAATACGGAGTGCCCATACCTCAGGAGGAAACTGAAATCTCACTACTGGCCGGGGCTAAGCGAATAAAGTCACTGATCAGATGCTAAGATAAAGTCATAAGACCGTAGTACATGCCTCTTTTGGCTTTTCGGAGCAAGGTCAAGATACACTTGCCAAACTACCACTCATGTGCAACTCCTTAGACTGATCAAGCTTTTTGAATAACTTCCAAACTACGATCAGCATCCAAAATGTTACTACAAAATCAATAACGGTAGTACTATAATAAACCCAATTCAAGCCAAAGTATTTGGGCAATAATAGCATGGCAGGTACGTAGAATACCAACTGCCTGGCCAAACCGATTATACTACCATACTTGGCTTCATTAATGGCAGGAAAGAAGGTCAGTGCCATAAATACCAAAGGTAAAATGGGCAGTACCAGCATGTAAACACGGACGTTCAATAAATCCTGAGCAGTAAATGTCACATCAGGCAGCACCAAGCCCATACTCACTTCAGGAAAGGCGGTAAGCATCACCCAAAAGGGAGCTACAATGTAGAATCCGGTTTTCGTGAAGAGTACAAAACTTTCTTTCACACGGTCATACTGTTTGGCCCCGAAGTTGATTCCGATTACCGGTTGCAAGGCACGCATCAATCCAAAAAGCGGTGTCATCAGAAAAAGAATGATACGGTTGGCAGCGGCGAAAAAGGCCAGGTCTGAATCATCGCCAATATCTACTATGGCATTCAACACCACAAAGGCCTGAACAAGCCCCATAATGGTCATAATAAATCCAGGAAAGCCCAATCTCATGATAGACCGGAAAACCTCCCGATCAAAAGTAAGAGAGCGTATATCGGCATGGAAAGAGGCTCTACCCTTTTTGAAATAGACAAAACCAACGATAGAATAGATCGCCATGCCTATGTTAGTAGCCCATGCCGCGCCTTCTACTCCCATACCCAACACACCAATGAATACAGGTGTCAAAATCAAGTTCACTCCCAGTCCATAGATCATCATGACTGCGGCGTTCTTCATCTTGCCTTCTCCCCTGATAATCATATTCAGTGAAAGCCCGTAAACCCAGGCCGGGGCACCAAATAGGCTCACCTTTAGATAGGTCACGCCTTCAGCCAATACCTGCCCCTTCCCTCCCATCATTTGGATAAGAGACTCGGCAAAAACATAGGCTGGAAGAGCAAAGATGATCGTACTGATTATGGCAAATATGGTAGCGTTTGGCAGGATATGGGCTTGTGTGTTCAAATCCTCATCTCCCAGCGCAATGCTGAGTAAATTGGCAGCCCCGGTGCCAGCCCATGAACCCAGTCCCATCATAATTGACGTTAGAGGGTAAGCTAATGCTACACCGGCCAATGCCGTTTCGTCCATCAATTGGCCTATATACACCGTATCCATAAAGGTATTTAGCCCAAACAAAACCATCGCGGCTATGGCAGGAAGGGAAAGCCTCCACATGATCTTGGTCAGCGGCTCGCTGAGAATAAATTGCCTTCTATCGTCCTTCATGATTCGAGTTTGACCTGACTAAGCTTTGGTATTGATTTAACAACTGCCGAAACAAAGCGGGAAGGTAATGAAGATCATTTACTAATATTGTTTAAATCCAAATTATCATCACCTGTATTCTTAATTAGTTTCTGGCCATAAAGTTTACTTCATAGCAGTACTTTTTTGATCAATAAACGCTGTAGAAAAATCCGCAGTGCGGTTGTAGTTCGGCCGGAAGCATAAGAAGTCGACAGGTACCAAGGTGGGCTGAAAAATTTCGCTTACCTTAGTAATGGATCAAAAAAAGTAGCGTTATCAGGCTCCTAATCACAACCATTATGCTATTCGTGGCCACCAATTCGGTGGTATACGCACAATCGGAAAAGGTCTTGCAATACTATGAGGCTTTAGAAAAAAAGGCCAAAAATGAGCAAGTGACCATTGGTTTTATTCCGGACAGTCTTTTAGACGATAATGTCCAGTTCGCCCAAATAATTCTCTTAAGGCATGGAGAGCCAGCACTCAATAAAAAAGGAGGTAGAAAACGCAAGGAGGCCATTCAATTCATCAAAGATTATGATTCAGTCGGCATTTACCCTCCCGCGTTCATTCCGGTAGAATTGAATGAAAACGAATTGACCGTCATAAATACCAGCAGCATCAACCGCTCTAAATCTACAGCCAACTATGTTTTTGGCGATGGATATGACTACCGCCCGACCCCTATGTTCAGAGAATTCGAAAGGAAAATATTTGCTTTCCCCAACATTAAACTTCCTTTGAAATGGTGGCTGGCCGGAAGCAGAGTGTTTTGGTTTATGGGGCTGAACAAACGCGGTATTGAGCGATTTTCTAAGGCCAAGGATAGAGCCAGGGAAGGCACTAAGTTTCTAGAAGAACAAGCTATGGCCGAGGGAAAGACGCTATTGGTATCCCACGGTTTGCTGAACCACTTTCTGGTGAAATACCTTAAAAAGAATGGCTGGGTAGAAGCTTATGACGGTGGTAAGGGCTATTTATCCCAGAAGTTGCTGATCAAACAACGCTAACCACCCCATTCTAATATCCAATCAATTAGAAAGCCCTAATTCCAAATTCCTGTGGGTAGTAAAGTATTCTGAGGCTATCTAAAAAGCCAGTCATCATTGCGAAACCTAACAATTTGGATCGTGCGAAGTGAAATGACATGAAAGTGTGCACGACGTGTTATTTGTTAAGTACGCTGTCAGCAATTCTTTTGTCTTACCCACCCCAACCCCTCCCTAAAATTAAGGAGGGGAAAAGTCTGGCTTGCATAGGTATCAGTAAGCTGACTGAGAGAAATTACCCACAGGACCAATGTTGAAGACAGTCTCATTAAAGCAAGAGTTGATTAAGATGAACACAGTGTGATATCATATAAACATCACTTCTGCCCCATGATAAACGAAATGGTAAAACCACCCATCATTATTGGCCAGTTATAACCAGTACTAGTAATTGACCAATACAAATGGATAGGCTAATTTCACGCACACACAATTTGATAACAGTTTGTTAACATTAGATCAAGTCAAGGCTCAATCCGTAGCCACGATCATCTCCGTAGATGACAGCCCCTTTCGCGCCAAACTGGCTGATATGGGCATTGGGCCAGATCAATTGGTCAAAGTATTATATAAAGCACCTCTTGGAGATCCTATTGCGATGGAAGTGGGTGATTACGTATTATCGCTGCGCAAAAAGGAAGCAGCAAAGATTACAGTAAAACTTGAAGGAGAAGCACATCGTTGAAAAAGATCGCATTAGTAGGTAATCCAAATTCAGGTAAGAGTTCCCTTTTCAATAGGCTCACTGGGCTTAACCAGCACGTTGGCAATTACCCCGGAGTTACCGTAGATAAGCATTTAGGTTCTTTTAAAGATAGCCAGGGCCATAAAATAGAAGTAGTTGACCTGCCTGGCACCTATAGTCTCTTCCCAAAATCCCGAGATGAAGCCGTGGCTTCTGAAATATTGGTTGATAGTAACCATACTGATCACCCCGATCTGGTGGTCGTGGTAATCGATGCTACCAATCTGGAACGCAACCTATTACTGTTCACACAAATCAAGGATTTGGGCGTACCAGTTATTCTAGGGCTGAATATGATTGATTTGCTTCAGAAAGAAGGGCTCGAAATCGACCAGCAAAAACTAAGTGAAATGCTGGGAAATATACCAGTTGTAGCGCTCGATTCTAGAAAAGGCTCGGGCATAAACAACCTCAAGCAGCAAATAGAAACTTACCAGAAAAGTGATCTCATCCCATTTGCCGAAGCTTCTCCCATCCGTAACGGAGCCGTTCTGGATTTGCCGGAAGCACAGCAAATCGAAGATACCAACTCACGTTTCAGGCAAATCAATCAAATACTCAGGTTTTGCCTGACTAAAAAAGAAAACAGCAAATCACGGCGCTTACTCAGCCAGCGCATTGATAAAGTAGTGACGCATCCTATTTGGGGTTATGCCATATTCTTGTCCATACTCTTTATCATCTTTCAAGCCATCTATGAACTGGCCAGTATACCGATGGATCTCATTGATGAAGTTTTTCTGGTGGCCAGCCAATGGATAGGCACCAACTTACCAGAAGGCGTATTAACCGACCTCATCGCGGAGGGTATTGTCCCAGGTATCGGGGGGGTCGTTATTTTCATACCACAGATTGTGCTTCTTTTTGCCTTTCTGGCGCTCTTGGAAGAATCGGGTTATATGTCAAGAGTAGTCTTCATTATGGATAGACTCATGAGGCCTTTCGGATTGACCGGTAAGAGTGTTGTGCCTCTCATGTCAGGGGTAGCTTGTGCTATTCCAGCTATTATGGCTACACGTTCTATAGACCAGTGGAAAGATCGATTGGTCACCATTCTGGTGGTGCCACTTACCAGTTGTTCTGCCAGGTTGCCAGTCTACACACTTTTGATCGCTTTGGTTGTTCCCAATGACAAAATGTGGGGACTGATTAACTATCAAGGATTGGCGCTATTGAGCATGTACTTACTAGGTTTTGCTGCTGCTCTACTGGTCGCGTTGATTTTAAAATTCTTGGTAAAAGCCAAGCAGCAGAGCTTCCTGATCATGGAAATGCCCACCTATAAAGTACCTCGTCTTAGCAATATTGGTCTACTGTTGCTGGAGAAAACCAAAATATTTGTTTGGGAAGCTGGTAAGGTCATCATGGCTATTGCGGTCATTCTATGGGCTTTGGCCTCCTATGGCCCTCCCGGTAGAATGGACGAAGCTGTGCAGAAAGCCTCGCTTGCGGCAAACTTGAGTACAGAAGAGGAAGCGGCCATCCGACTGGAGAATTCATGGATAGGCATCATGGGCAAGACTATTGAGCCCACCATAGAACCCCTGGGCTACAACTGGCAAATGGGTATTGCCTTGATCACCTCTTTTGCTGCAAGAGAAGTATTTGTAAGTTCCATGGCCACCATCTATAGCATCGGTGAAGACTTCGAGGAGAAAAGTGATACCATGATAGAACGGCTAAAAAATGATACCAACCCTAAGACAGGTAAGCTATCTTATAACTTGGCCACTGGTTTCTCATTGATGGTTTTCTACGCCTTTGCCATGCAATGCATGAGCACACTGGCTGTGGTAAAGCGGGAAACTAAAAGCTGGAAATGGCCGTTTATACAGTTTACCTACATGACTGCACTGGCCTATTTGGCCGCACTCATTACTTACCAGGTGTTAAAATGATACAAGGTATAATTGTCATATTGATCGTAGTCATAGCCTCGATCTATCTCTTCAAACAGTTGAGAAAAGAATTCTCCGGGAAAGGAGGACACTGCGACAGTTGCGACCTGTCAGACAGCACCAGTAATGTAAAAT
>JBCBSS010000059.1:0-41282 GCA_039819065.1 Bacteroidota bacterium | reverse complement strand
TTTCTTTTGCTTGATATCATATAGCAAACTGTACGCCTCCAAAGCGGCTTTAGGCACAAAGTAGTTGTTAGAATAAAATGCTGCGACGGTTAGGAATAGAACAAAAACAAAGATTGGAAGAAGTGCTCTCAACAGAGATATTCCGGCACTCTTGATGGCAGTCAGTTCAAAATGTTCTCCTAAATTCCCGAAAGTCATCAGGGATGATAGCAATATGGCCAGTGGCATAGCTATCGGGGTCATAAAAATACTGAAATAGAAAAGAAGCCTACCCAGTACATCCCAACCTAAATCTTTGCCGACTATATCATCAAAATACTTCAACATGTGTTGCGTTAGCAAAATAAACACAACCACAAGAAAGGTCAGGATAAATGGACCTATGAAGGATGTGATGATAAGTTTGTCTATTCTTTTCATTCTAATGACCTCAGTTCACCTAAGTGATTGCAGCAAAAAGAACGCCAAAATTAGCAAATTATCGGTTTTTGATTTCATTGGTTGGATAAAATAAAATTTATCCTTCGCTTGTCAGCCTCCCACTGTTTCTTTCAAGCCATCTACCAGACCTGCCCATAAGTCCTGAAGTTCTTCACTATCATCCATTTCTGAATAATCAGTAATCCTCAAAAAGACAGTTTGGGTCAGTTCGTTGAAATCAAGCCGCAGCTCGAAATAGGCTGGGTCTATTTCTTCGCCTTCGTCCTGAGATACGAATTCAAACTTTACGAAAGAATTAGTTCTGTAGCTGGCCATTTTGGCCCGGTGATCTTCATTATCCCAAATGAAATTGAAAACCTTATCTTCATTAATGTTGACGTCATCTGCGAACCATTGGGCTAACCCTGAAGCGGTATTCAAATAGGGATATAGCATTTTTTTAGAGGCGTTAATTTCGAATTCGGTAACAAAAAGGTTTTTCGCCATACAATGAAGTAGTTTATTTTAAGGTGTTTGAATATATGTTATTTTTTCGATAGAGACAAAGTAAATTCACCCAAAACCATTGGTATTTAGAAATCAATATTTATAAATTTGCAGCCCTATTTGACGGCGAGGTAGCTCAGCTGGTTAGAGCGTCGGATTCATAACCCGGAGGTCGGGGGTTCAAGTCCCCCCCTCGCTACAAGACTTAAGACACCTTATCTGGTGTCTTTTTTCATTTATGGGATATTTAATTTAAGACATGTATTTCGTTTATATCCTATACTCTCAAGAATTCGATAAAATCTATGTAGGCTATACCTCCAATTTAGAAGAAAGAATTCGATCTCATAATGAGTTAGCCACGAAAGGTTGGACTATTAGATTTAGACCTTGGCTTGTCGTTTATACCGAAGAATATCCTACCAAAAAAGAAGCTTTAATAAGAGAAAAGCAACTTAAGTCATCCAGAGGGAGGCATTTTATCAGAAATAAAATCCTTTCCAATAAACCGTAGGGCATCGGATTCCTATCCGTCAGCGGACGGACGGGGGTTCAAGTCCCCCCCTCGCTACAAGACTTAAGACACCTTATCATTTGGTGTCTTTTTTCATTTCTAGGATCTTATGATTTAAGACATGTATGTCGTTTATATCCTACACTCTGAAGAATTCGATAAAATTCATGTAGGCTATACCTCCAATTTAGAAGAAAGAATCCGATCTCATAATGAGTTAGCTGCGAAAGGTTGGACTATTGGATTTAGGCCTTGGCTAGCCGTTTATACCGAAGAGCATCCTACCAAAAAAGAAGCTTTGATAAGAGAAAAGCAGCTTAAATCGTCCAGAGGAAGGCATTTCATTAGACATAAAACCCTTTCCAATAAACCGTAGAGCATCGGATTCCTATCCGTCAACCGACAGACGGCAGTTCAAGTCCGCCCCTCGCTATAAAACATAAGACACCTTACCCGGTGTCTTTTTTCATTTCTAGTACTACTGGTTAAAAATGTGCGTCGTTTACGTCTTACACGGCCAAAAATTCGATAAGATGTTCTTTGGTTAGCCCCGTTTAAACAAAAAAGCAGCACACCTTTCGGCTGCTGCTTTTCTAAGTTCTGTCTTACCCAATGCAATTCTTTAGTTCCCTTGCACTCCATCGATGAGCATCGGAGCCTTACCGTCAGTAATTATTACTTTGGAATTAGGGGATTTCGATAGCTCTTTAAAAGCTTCGATACTTTTCCATTTCAATATGGCTGGGCTTAACCCTTCAGCAATTATTTTCTGAGCATCACTAATACCTCGAGCTTCTACTAACTTGCGCTCGGCTTCTAACTTTTCTCTATCTAACAAAAACTTCATGCGTTGGGCATCTTGCTCTGCTTCAAGCTTTTCTTCTACCGCTCTTGCTAGGCCTGCAGGGAGTTGTATAGTTTTAAGTAGTACTGCTTCTATTTCAAAACCTCTATCACCTAGTACAGAGGCCATTCTGTCTGTAATCTCTTTTTCGATCACTGAGCGTTGAGCTGTGTGCATATCCTTAGCAAAGAATTGGGAACAAACATCAGCAGATGCTGACCTGAAAACACTATTGATAACAACTTGCTCGTAGTTCAATCCGATATTTTCGACAATACTGGGAGCCTTTTCAGGTTTTATTCTATAAAGGATGGAAATGACAGCGGCTACATTCAACCCTTCTTTGGAAGGCAAATTGGAGGATATCTCCATGTTCATGGTACGGACTGGCACTTTTATCACAGTGGCTGTGAAAGGATTAAACCCTACTGCTCCCGGATTATAGACTTTATCATCAAGCTTACCCATTTTTCTTTTCACGCCTACCTCTCCTTGCCTCACTACTGCGCAACTTGACATTATTAACATTAATACTACTGCAAAAATTAACTGCTTCTTCATAATTACAATTGTTTAGTTTATAGATAGCTTCCACAAGGAAGACGTTAAGTTCTCAGTAGTATATAATTGACAAACCTAGGATACGATAAGAAGTATTGTTAGAAACTCAGGCTTGTAACAATGAAAGCAATACTTTCATTTTTGATTTTATGCTATCATTTTTAGATAGTAAACAAAATGATTTATTTATTTAACTTTTATACTTAATAGTAATACTATACAAGACGTCTGAAGGGTAAAAAGGTTGCGCAAAAAGGTGAAAAAATGATAATTGGACATTATTTCCTCAAGATGTGGGTAATAAGAAAAACCTGTCAAAGGATGGTTTGACCATACGATACAGTTTTATTCGTAAGCCATTAAAACGATAGAAAATACATATGAATCCATTAAGAACCTTCAAAGAGATTAATTCTAATTCAAGGAGAGTATTTTTTGGTATAGTAGTTGGGTTACGGAAAACTGAATTAGAACTAGGTTCTAGATTGGCCTTTTAACAGGCTTTATTTTAATTTAGACATACATTAGATTTTTTGAGCATGAAAAAGTTTACTATTATTTTTTTATTGTCTGCCTTAACAATCCTTGGCGCATGTACTTCGGGTAAGAAGTCGTTTGAAAGAGGCAATTACTATGAAGCAGTGCTTAAGGCCGTAAATAGGCTAAGACAAAACCCTGGTCATAAGAAGTCTGTCGAGACTCTACGTGAAGGCTATCCCCTAGCGGTAGAATGGTTAGAGACTGATGCTAAGAACAGCATGGCTTCTGATGCCCCATTTAAGTGGAGAGAAACTGTTCAGGCATATGAGAAAATCAATCGTATGTATGAAGAAATCCTACGCTCTCCCGGTGCAAAAAGAGTCATCAGCAATCCCAAAAGCTATTTTACAGAGTTAGCAGAAGCCAAAGAGAGTGCTGCTAAAGAAAGTTATGATGCTGGCGTAGCTGCTTTATTGAAGGATTCACGAGAGGATGCCAAACGGGCCTATCGTCACTTTCAAACCGCCAACAAGTATTCTCCTGGTTATAAGGATGTAAATGACTTCTTAAGGGAGGCTAAGGATAAGGCCACTTTAAAAGTGATTATAGAGCAAATACCTGTACCAACCAGATACACACTCAGTGGTGGGTTCTTTCAGGATAAGGTGGAAGAGTATTTGCACAATCAATCAAATAGAAGGGAATTTGTACGTTTCTATACGCCCGTAGAGGCTCGAAATAATAATGTAGAGCGTGCCGATCAGATCATAAAAATTGCTTTCGATGACTTTGTAGTGGGTAATACACACACCACTCAAAAAGAAATTACAGTTACTAGCGAAGACAGTGTTAAGGTGGGGCAAGTTGTTCTTGCTGATGGTAAGAAGGTAGATGCTTTTAATACTGTGACAGCCAAGTTAACTACCTTTCATAAAGAAGTAATTTCTGAAGGCTTACTCAGCATGCAGGTGTTTGATGCTAACTCAGACGCAGTTCTGACTCACAAAAAGTTTAATGGTAAGTATGTTTGGTTCTGTGAGTGGGGCTCATTTAATGGTGACGAAAGGGCCTTGAGTGATGCTCAGAAGAAAATAGTCAATCAGAAAGAGGTACCACCGCCTCAGCATCAGGATTTGTTTATTGAATTTACGCGGCCTATTTATTCTCAGCTTACCGAGGCTGTGAATAGGTTCTACGCACGATATTAACAGGTTTTAGACCTATAGATTGATAAGACGGTCGGCGTTAAGCACTCCTACGCTGACCGTCTTTTTTTGTCCCACTTTGAGAAAAGTATCTTATTACAAGATGGCTTGGGAACTAAAAATCAATATAAATACCTAAAAACCAAATAGTTAAACCGAAACATGAAGATGGCACAGATGTAGCGTATTCCAATTCATCAGTAGAACAATTTAAACGAACAGTTATGAATCAGGCTATTTTTGTTTTGGGAGAGAGTGAAGCTTATAACGCCAATCTAAAATTCACCTTTGAGTTGAACGGCCATACTGATGTAGAAGTATTTTTAAATGACAAAGATCTATTGTCAAATCTATATGCGGAACCACAGTTAGTAATAATGGATTTTGAAGCGACGGCTAGGGACAATCAAGAGTTGGTCAACATGATACAAGACTTAAGCCCTGAAACCAAGACAGTATTATTGACAGAAAAGCAAAATTTTGATGAAGCTATTCAATATCTCAGCTTAAATGTCTTTGATATAGTCGTTAAAGACGAAATAGCCTTTAAGAAAATGAATACGATTATTAATACTCTCACCTATTATCGGCAGCTCTTGGCCAGCTAACAATCTCCATAAGTCAGGCGAAATACCGACAATTTTAATCCCTAATAGCACTTATTTATCCTATTTCTGCGATAATTTATTGATATATCTATTTAGGTTTTACCTTCTTTGAACATACACCCTTAACTGTAAGTACTTTACCTTAAGTCATCTCCGGGAAATAATATAATACGCCCCTAGCCCAACTTATGGCGAATATCACTTATATAGACATATCATTGATAGCGATTTACAATGAAGTCGTTATGATTACAAATATCTGAAAAGCCATATCTAAAATATAAAATATTTTATTTTAAGTGTAAAAATGACCTGCGGTTAGGAAAAACGCTTAATAAACCATTTAGTGGTTTACCTTATTGAACACGGATTATGCTTAAAATAACTTAGTAGAAAGTTTTAAGCGGCTTCCGCATTAGAAAAAGCTTTAACAACAACTCCTCCTTTGTAAACTCGAGTTTGTCAATTGAAAAGGTTTTAAGTATCACGCTCAGCGTAGTGCTGTGGCTATTATTAAATCTAATTCTAAAGTATACAAACATGAGTTCATATCATTTGGGAATAAACCTTGGACATAACAGGTCTGCAGCAATCGTCAAAGACGGGAAAATAGTAGTAGCAATTAATGAAGAACGCTTAGACAAAGTAAAGCATAGTGTTGGCTTCTTGCATGACTCTGTAGGCAATCCAAGAAAAGTACAAATCCCTCATCAGGCCATTGCTTATTGCCTTAATCACCTGGATATCACAACAGAAGATCTAAGCTCAATTACCGGGAATATGCCTGGGGTCGATTACTCCAAAGAGATAATAGGAAAGAACTACCCCGCCAAGTTTTCAAGGAAAATATTGGAGATACCAAGCCATCATCTGGCGCATGCCTATAGTGCTTTTTGGCCGTCTGGGTTTGACGAGTCGGTTATACTAATAGCAGATGCTTCAGGTACTACAGACAGTAAGTTTATGACTGAGTCCTACAGTATTTATAAAGGCAGTGGAACACAAATCGACTTACTACATGGCGAAAAGGTCAGATCATATCTAGCACCCATATCTACACTTGGTTTCTTATATGAATACATCACCAAGAAAGCTGGGTTCACTTCTAAAGTGAGTAATCAAATTGAAGTGCCAGAAGCAGGTAAATTAATGGGGCTAGCACCTTATGGTAACCATCAGAAAAACTGGCTCTCTTGGATAGAAACACATGATGATGATTTCAGCCTTGACTTTTCTGCCTATGATATCGTATTGGAAATAGAGGCATTGGTCAAGCGATATGACAATGAACAAGGCAAGCCCTATATGCGCAGTTATTTGGTCGACTTGGCTAATAAGGTTCAAAACGAATTGGAAAAGGCATTACTTCATATCTCAAAGTTGGCTTTGAAAGAGACTGGTATGAATAAAATATGTCTAGCCGGTGGTGTGGCTCTTAATTCAGTTGCCAACTATAAACTATTCAAACAACTTGCTCTTGACGATATATTTATTTTCCCAGCATCAGGTGATGATGGCATAGCTGCTGGATGCGCACTTTGGGCGTACGCAAAGTCTGAAGCCGAACCGAAAAGAAAGAAGATTACCAGCGCATCACTTGGTACCGCCTATTCTGACAAGCACGTTGAAAAAGGCCTTGAGCAATTCAATAACGACATAAGTTGGGAAAAGCTAACCAAAGATGAAATGATCAAACGGTGTGGCTCGGCGCTCAGCCTTGGTAATATTGTCGCCCGATTCGAAGGTGGTACAGAATATGGTCCCAGGGCACTCGGTAACAGATCCATATTGGCTGACCCAACATTTGCCAAGATGAGGGACATCATCAATGCCCGCGTTAAGTTTCGGGAAAGCTTTAGGCCTTTTGCGCCTGTGGTCCCTGAGGACATGGTGGATGAAATTTTCGATCAAGATACCTCCTCCCCCTTTATGCTCATGGTAGCTAACATTAGAAAGGAATTTCATGATCTCATCCCATCAGTCACCCACGTCGATGGAACGGGCAGGGTGCAAACTGTCAACGCTAAGGACAACACCTTCTTTTATAACCTTTGCCATACGATAACCGATTTGAGATATGGTCCGGCAGTAATTCTAAATACAAGCTTCAATGTGGCTGGTCAACCTATTGTCGAAACAGCAGAAGACGCGATAGAAACTTTTCTTAGAACCGATATCGATTACCTATCGCTTGGTGATTATTGGATATCAAAAAACGATGTGCCCGTTCTCAATTATAACGAACACCTCAAAAAAGTCGCTAATGATGAACTACCGGTAGGGCTACCACCAAATCAACCATCAGTTCTAGAAGAAATGAAAGCGCTAGATAATGCGCTATTCAACCATAAAGTATATGATACGCCGTGGAATATCGAAGAGCTAAAAGCTATCTCTTCAAGAATAGCTATTTTCAAAGAATCCTCAAGGAGATTTAAAGAAGATCTTTTGGGTAAAGAGTTTGATGGGCGACTGAAAGATGACCTACTCTTAATGCTAGACCCCTTGGGTATGTCCAAGCTTGTAGATATTGGAACCGGAAAGGTACAGGGGCAATATACCTATTCAGAAGTATTGGTTCTACTGGCCGTGAAAAACGGTGAGACTAATTATGCCAAAATAAAAGCATTTGCCAATCTCACCGATTCAGAAATGAAAAGGAAAATAGACTGGGCCTGTAAGGAATTATCGGCCTTCGGCATGGCAACAGATATTGCACATTGTACAGAGATAAAGATCGATCAACTCCTCGCAAATGAAATAACAGATTCAATAATTTCTACAAAGGCAAGCAAGCTATTCGAGCCTTTCGTAGACGAAGACTTTAGTATTGTTCAGGTATTGCAAGAATTCAGGTTCACTTTAAAAACCCATAAGTATAACGAGGAGTCGATTTGCCAAAAGCTAACGATCGATTCATTACAACAAATCCAACCTACTTACCTTCATTATTATAACCAATATAAGCTTGAGAACCAACCGCTTGATAATCTAATTAGACTATTCTTACTGCGCGGAAAGGTGGACCAAGAAGCAATGTCTAACCTCTTTTCAGACCATGTAATGGAAGCATTGCATTTAATCGGGGTGATTTCTGAAGACGAAGGCTTGTGGCAATCTTCAGTCGATGTGTATTGTGTAAGCGACCTCTTTATCACAACCGACCACCGCTTTCTGATCAAGAAGGATGATAGAATGAATGAAAGCCCGGTTATGTATATCGGAATGGATAGTAAAGGTTTAGCCCATACTGCGCCAAGGTCGAAACAAAACTCAGTTTTAGACCTTTGTAGTGGTTCAGGAATCCAGGCCATCGTGGCATCAAGATATGCCGAAGAAGTCACTGGAGTCGACATAAACCCTCGGGCCATTCGATTTGCGAGATTCAATGCTCAGCTAAATGGTGTTTTCAACGCTCGCTTTAAACTAGGCAATCTTTACGACGCCGTGGCATCGAAAAAATTCGATATCGTTCTTGCCAACCCACCTTTTGTCCCAAGCCCAGAGGAAAGTTTGAGGTTCAGGGATGGGGGTGCAAACGGTGAGAAAATCCTAAAAGCGATCATCAAACAAGCGCCTAAGCATCTTAACCCTAAAGGCAAACTGTATATAGTAAGTGATTTAGTAGATGTTAACGCTTATGAGGATAAAATAACAAGTTGGTTAAAGGGTGTATCGGTAGATGCACTAATTCTTAAGACGGCTGATAGAAACGAAATATTATTCACAGTTCCGCATAGTCATGCCCCTTTTGGACAATCCTTCGAAGATTACAACCAAGAAGTGGATCGATGGATAACTAATTTCAGAAAGGCAGGACTTAGCTCAGTGAACTTTGGTTATATATTAGTTCAATTTAAATCCAAAAGTGAAAAGAGCTCATATTACATCAAAACCATCCATAACCCTAATAAGGACATTTATCACGACGTTGAAGAGTACTTCGAAACTCGAGAAATGCTCTCGACACGTGCTAAATCAGAGTTTCGCCTTAACATCGCACGTGATATTACCTTCAGATGCGACACTAGCACCAATGGCGCATTAAAGCACAAAATATTGTCCGACACTGACCCTTATTTTACCATATATGAAGTTAGCAAAGAGATATTTGAAGGGCTGAAATTCATTTCGACTAACAAACCATTTCTTTATGATTTCAACAGCACAACCAATCACTGGATATATGATTTGATTCACAAAGGCATTGTTAAATTGTCACTAGTAGGAGAAAGTCGAGCACAGATGGTTGAACAAAATAAGGTATGGATGATGTCAAAGCAAACGGGTCCTGACGCTAACGGCAGTATCGAAGAATTAGAAACCAAAACGACTCCAACATGTCTTAGTTCATACCTCAGACAGTAACACTATTTTACCAAAAAAGGGGTATTCCGAATGATATCAGGGATGCCCTTGTTCCACCAGTAGGCCAAAAGTAGGCATTATCCTTATTTCTAAAATTAAAGATTTGCTCTATTGAAGCAGGGCAGCGTGTCTCGTAAATTAGAAAATAGTTATGAAATTAATACTTAATATATTAATATAACTATACACATTTTTTCTTGAACATAAATCTTGATTATGCAACCTAAAAAAACGGCATTGATTCTGATCGGGTATCAGAACGATTATTTTGCATCTGATGGGCTCCTTCACGATATCGTGAAACAGTCGCTTAAGGATGTACAACTTCTTGAAAACACTTTACATTTAATTGAACACTTGGATGATGAAGCTTTAATCATATCCACGCCGATCATTTTCACTGATGGCTACAAAGAGCTGGAAGCTCCGGTCGGTATATTAGAAACGATCAAAGAGATAGGAGCATTTAAAAACGGTAATAAAGGCTCAGAAACCATAGAAGAGATTAAGGCATTGGGTGACAGGGTATTGGAAGTACCTGGAAAGGTTGGTCTAAACGCATTTCATCTAACCGAGCTGGAATCTATTCTAAAGCAACATGAAATAGTGAATGTAGTATTGGCCGGAGTGGTTTGCTCAATCTGCATTGATTCCACGGGTCGGTCAGCTTTTGAAAAGGGCTATAAGGTGAATATTCTATCCGATTGCACTTCAGGCAGAACCACATTTGAGCAGGACTTTTATTGCGAATCCGTATTTCCTTTGTATGCCAATGTCATCACCTCGCACGAACTATTGAGTTTAACGGATATTGTACATGTCGGGTGAGCAAAAAAATATCATAAACACCCAAATACAGTATCGGATGATTGAAGAGCTTCTTGCTACTAATGAGAAGCTCAAACAAGAAATTAGAAGAAAGGAGGAGGCTGAAAAGAAGCTCATAAAAGCTAAAGAAAAAGCAGAAGCAGCAAGTTCTGCTAAATCAATATTTTTATCCAATATGAGCCATGAGTTGAGGACTCCTATGAATGCCGTAATTGGCATTACCAATCTCATGCTCGAAGAGGGTTCTCTAACCGGAGCTCAAAATTCAAACTTACAAACGCTAAAGTTTTCCGGAGAAAGCTTACTCACTTTGATCAATGATGTACTTGATTTCAACAAGATTGAAGATGGCAAAATAGAATTTGAAAGTGTACCGTTCAATCTTCCAGAGCTACTTATGAATGTCAAGAATACATTTATGCTTAGGGCTCAGGAAAAAGGCATTCAGTTTGTAATTATACGAGAGAAGGATGTCCCATCAGATTTAATCGGTGACCCTTATCGGCTAACCCAGATTCTAAACAACCTAATATCAAATGCTCTCAAATTTACGCGTGAAGGATCAGTAACAGTAAATGTATCTGTTGTATCAAGCACATCAGACAAAGCAAGAGTTAAGTTTTCAGTTAGAGACACGGGTATTGGTATCGCAAAAGAAAAGCAATTGCAGATTTTCGAAGTTTTTATGCAGGCCAATTCCGACACTACTCGAAAGTTTGGTGGTTCTGGTTTAGGCCTCGCTATCTCTAAAAAGCTAATTGAACTTCAGAACGGGTATATTGATATTCGCAGTGAACAAAATAAAGGAAGCGACTTCTTCTTTGCAATCGAGTATCAAAAAGGATTAAACAATAATCAATCCGCTCCACTCAAGACTCTCAAACAGGGTAGTTCTGATCTGAAAGGTCTCAATGTCCTAATTGCAGAAGACAATCAAATAAACCAAAGAGTGGCATCTGGCTTTCTCAAACAATGGGGTATTAAGTATGAAATAGCCTCAAATGGCATTGAAGTGTTGAATAAACTCCGAAATTCATCACAAAATCGTTTCGATTTGATATTAATGGATTTACAGATGCCCGAGATGGATGGATTTCAGGCGACAGTCGAGGTTCGTAAAATGGCTAATCCCATAGGCAATCTTCCTATAGTAGCACTCTCTGCTTCTGTTATGAAACATGAAAGGCAAAAGGCTTTTGAAGCCGGCATGCAGGATTTTGTTTCAAAGCCCTTTCGACCTGAGGAACTGTGGAAAGTGCTTGCAAAATATGCCGATGAGAGCGTATTAAGTAGCCCATTAGCACAATAAACCTACAGTTCTACCGAAGCCATTAAACTGGAAACATAAGTTTCTGAAAAAATCTGCAACATTTCCCACCACACAGTTTACAATTAACTAATTTTTTAATATTTTATGCTTATTGTCAAGAAATAAAAATGACTATTAATGAATTAATATAATTTTTTTAAGTAATCTACCTACATTCTATAGGTAATTCTCTTAAAGTAATAGTTAGCGGAATGCACTAGATCATTGAGGTTAAAAATAAGCTACCTTTCGATATAATCATCGGATAATCAACGTAGATTAATTTTATTTTTTCGGAAGATTATTTAAAAGTAAACCTTACAAATGCTCCTAGGCGATTTCCAAAATGAGTTCGGGCGTACTGAAAAAAACCTCAATAATCCCCCAACGGCGGTTGGGGAATCATTTAGAGCATTTGCCACACCTACTCCACATCAAATTGAATATCCTAATTTGACCATCAAGCGTGACTATAGGGCCTTATTCGACGCTATACCCGACTCAGTAATAGTTGTCAATGAACTGGGTAAGTTTCAAGGTTTTCTGTCATCGAATGCCAAAAATAATGTACATGGTTATGATGTATTAGAATCGGTATGGCCAGAAGAAGTTGGTGAAGGATTGGTAAAAGCAGTCAAAACGGCTCTGTTTTCAGGGAAGATGACTTCTGTGGAGTATGAGAAAACCGATCGATTCGATAGAAATAGGCAATACGAAGCGAGATTAATCAAACAACACGACACCGAGGTCATAGCATTCATTCGTGATATAACCGACCAAAAAACCAGTGAAAAACGCCTACTCATTCAAAATAGAGCTATCCAGGTGTCCGATTCCGCCATTGCCCTCCACGATCCGACTTTGACTAACAATCCAATCATTTTCGTAAATGATACTTTCAAGCAGGTAACAGGATACGATAAGCATGAGGTGATAGGCAAAAACTTCAACCTCCTATTTGGAGAGCTGAGTGACCCGGAGATAGTGAAAAAAATCAGATCAGCTGTTGAAGAAGTACACAGTTTGAAAACTGAATTGATCTGTTACAAAAAGAATGGTGATACTTTCTGGAATAGTATGCGAATAGCTCCTGTTTTAGATAAAGGGGAACTGATCAATTTTGTCTGTTACAACCGCGATATAACCGAAAGTAAAAACGCCGAAGAAGAAGTCAGGAAAACCAAGGAGAGATTGCAATTTTTGGTCAAAGAATCTCATACCATCATTTACTCTACTTATATCGGCAGCAACTGCCTTAAGTCAATCACAGAAAATGTAAAGCAAGTATTAGGGTATGAGGTAGAGGATTGTGTCAATGTGCCAGGTTTCCTAGTAGATAATATTCATTTTCAAGATGCTTCTAGGGTCAAAAAAGAACTTGGCAAACTGCATGGTAAGAAGCAAGAAACCTTGGAGTTCAGGTTTAAAAATAAGAATGGCCAATACTTATGGCTTCAAGACAAAGTCAAGGTTATCCTAGATCCACAAGGTGGAGAAATAGAAGTGATAGGCTACTTACAGGATATCACAGAAAGAAAAAAGGCCGAACTGGCTCTGAAGATAGCCAACGAAACACTAGAAATAAAAGTCGAAGAAAGGACTAAAGCACTAATCAACAAATCCATAGCGCTGGAAAACTTCAGTACCGCTCTTAAGTTTTTGCATAAGATAAACACGCAAAAATATGCCGATATAGATGAGTTATTCTCTTCTTACCTGAGATACGGATGTAAAATTCTTGGCATGCAGGAAGGTTTGATAACAGAATTAGTAGATGATCAGCTCAAGTTTAAAAAGGTTATCTCCGCTAATTCACCAACTTTCGAGTCCGGCACTGTCATAGATGTAGACATGGCCTTGTGCAAAAATGCAATCATTGAAGAAGCAACCGTTTTTTACACAGATATAGCACAGCATCCAGAAGTAAAACAATTACCGGCACATCAAGAGTATAGTATTGCCTCCTATCTGGGAACACCGATTCGAGTTAATGACTCTGTTTTTGGTTCGCTTGGTTTTATTTCAAAAGATTCAAAAGGGTGGTCGTTCCAGCAGTATGAGTTGGAAATTATCGAGATGATGGCGAAAAACATAGGTAATGCTATTGCCACTCACCTAGAAGAGGAAAAACGGAAAGTCGCTGAGAAAGAACTTAAAGATAGCCGTAACCTTTATCTCACGTTGGCTCAAAACATACCAAGCTCAGCTGTATTCCTGTTCGACAAAGACTTAAAATACTTACTCGCTGTAGGTCAAGCTTTGCAAGAACAAGGTTTCGATGGTTCTGAAATGATCGGCAAGACAATTTTCGATGTGCTACCCACTAAAAGTGCTAATAGACTAGCCAAGTATTATCAGTCCGCTCTAGACGGAAATGAACAAAAGCTTTCTATACATCATAAGGGTAAGTCATATGAGACTTTCTTCTTACCTATTAAGAATGACAATGATAAGGTTTTTGCCGGAATGGTGGTATCTCGAGATGTGACGGAAAGAAAAGTATCTGATGCCAAAATCCGTAATCTCAATAAACAACTAAAGCAAAAAATAAATCAGCTTCAATCTATTAACAATGAGCTGGAATCCTTCAGCTATTCTGTATCCCATGACCTAAGAGCGCCGCTTAGGGCAATAGACGGTTTTTCCAAAATTTTACTAGAAGACTATGCCGAAAAAGTTGATGAAGAAGGTAAACGACTTTTAAAGATATTAAGCAAGAACTCTCAAAAAATGGGTGCCCTGATAGACGACCTACTGTCTTTTTCGAGGATGAGCCGACAAGAAAAATACAACTCCAAGTTTAATATAGGAGGTCTATTTCAAGATGTGTTCAATGAGCTTAAGTTCCAAAAAGGAGCTATCAATCATGCATTCGAGATTGGAGATATGCCGGATATAACGGCTGACAAGAATATGATGAGGCTGGTTATCACAAACCTTTTGGGAAATGCGATCAAATTCACTGCTACGCAACCTAAACCCGCTATAACGGTAAATCACTATTTAGAGAATCAAAAAAACATATTCTATGTAAAAGATAACGGCGTTGGTTTTAATGATAAGTATAGTCACAAGCTGTTCGGCGTTTTTCAACGCCTGCATAGTGATGAAGAATTCGAAGGAACCGGTGTCGGCCTTGCCCTTGTCAATCGCATCATCCGAAGACACGACGGAAAAGTATGGGCCAGCAGCCAGCTCGGCCAAGGAGCTACGTTCTATTTTTCTCTGCCAAAAATGCCAGCTAATGATCTATAACCAACAAACTAGTGAAATAGACATCCTCTTGATAGAGGATAGTGAAAGCGATGCCGAAATCACCATTAGATCTTTGAAAAAGAATAACCTTACTGACAAGCTATTCTGGATCAAAGATGGCGAAGAAGCCGTTGACTTTCTGAATCGCGAGGGGTCATATGACAGCGTTCCTGATGAATGCTTACCAAAATTGATTTTGCTTGATATTAAGCTGCCTAAAATCAATGGTTTTGAAATTCTTAAACTCATTAAATCAAACAGTCAAACGCGTAGAATTCCAGTAGTTATGCTCACGTCTTCTCGTGAAGATCGAGATGTGATCCAAAGTTATGACTTGGGTGCCAACAGCTACGTAGTCAAACCAGTTGAATATGAAAACTTTAAACAGGCCGTAAAAGAAATAGGGCTTTATTGGCTCGTAAGTAATGAAAACTCCATCTGACCATATCGATAGTAACCATACTTTAGAAGAAACTATTCAAGCGCCATCTCACTTGGGCAAGTTGCATATTCTTATTCTAGAAGACTTCCAGGAAGATGTGGAACTGATGAAGCGTGAGTTGAAAAATGCCGGCTTAAATTTCAAATATAAGCAAGTCACCAACGAGGAAGAGTTTTCTGAAGCGCTTTTCGATTTCGAACCCGATCTGGTATTATCGGATTTTAATCTACCTTCATTTGATGGTTTGTCAGCTTTACAAATCACCCAAACTAAACGCCCTCAATTACCCTTCATATTGGTATCTGGTATATTGGGAGAAGAGCAAGCCATAGAAGCACTCAAAAGTGGAGCTACTGATTATGTGCTGAAGCAAAGGCTTTCACGACTTCCTCAAGCAGTATCCAGGGCTTTGAAGGAAGCACAGGAGCGTCGTGAAAGGAAATATGCTGAAATGGCGCTGATGAAAAGTGAGTACCGTTATAGAACCATTGTCCAAAACTCTCCCATATGCATCTATGAGATGGATACAAACGGAAAGGTTATCTCGATGAACAAAACGGGACTCGCCATTCTTGGTTTGACCAGTGAGCAAGATATTATTGGCCGTGACTTCTTGTCTATTGTATCTGCCCAGGATACACAGCGTGCGGAAACAATAATGAAAGAAACCTTGGCAGGCAAACTATGCAAATTCGAGTTCACTCTCGAATCAACAAAGCAGGAGTCGATAATTCTCCATTCTAGTCTGGTACCGGTAAGGCATCCTTTGGGTAATCTTGAGAAGATAGTGGCTTTCCTGGAAGATGTGACTGAACGCAAGATTGCTGAGCAAAAACTTAAAGAAAGTAAAGAAAGAATTGAGCTAACTATTAAGGGTGCTGACTTGGTCTCTTGGGACTGGAATTTATCCACAGGGAAAGTGATTCTTAACGAAAGGTGGTCGGAAATGACCGGTTATTCTACCGACGAAATTGTAGAAGACTATAATAAACTAAGAAAGCTAATTCATCCAGAGGATAGAACTGAGGCAGAATCGGCAATGCAGGATCATCTGTCGACAAGAACATCACTTTACCAAAGCGAACATCGCGTGAAAGTGAAAGACGGTACCTGGAAATGGATATATGAGAGAGGTAAAGTATTGGCATTTGATTCATCGGGAAAACCCCTAAGGGTTTATGGTACTATTCTGGATATTACAGAAAGGAAACATAATGAAATTGCCAGGATGGAAGGACAATTGATGGAGCGGAAGCGAATAGCCCGTGAAATTCATGATAGCATTGGCCAGATGTTAATCGCCATCAAATATGACGTTTCTAATCTGGCCGAAACCATCGGCAAAAAGTATTTCGATCGCTTTGAGACTTTAGAAGGGCTTCTTCAAGCAACGATAGGTGAGGCGCGTAGAATATCTAAAAATCTGTCATCCTCAGATTTCGACATTGAGGGCTTCAAAATTGCTATGCAAAGTCTGATAGAGCAAACCAGTCAATTGACCCACCTAGTGATCAATTATTCTATTGATGTAAACGTGAAAACTGTAGAGAATGAAAAGCTTCATTCTCTTTTCCGCATCGTACAGGAAGCCATCAACAACGTAGTCAAGCATGCGGAAGCTTCAGAAGTTAAGATTGACCTCTATCAAGATAAGAATAACATGATTCTTGCCATCAGCGATGACGGGAAAGGCTTAGATCCAGTTCTTTTGACTTCTACCAAAAGAGCTAATGGAAACGGATTGCGGAACATGCGTGAAAGGGCTAGGATTTCAGGAGGCAAATTTGAAATAAGTCCCGGAACTGAAAGTGGAACCAAAGTAAAAATAACCATACCTGTTTAGATACCTGTTTAGTTAACCACATTTTAATGACTACGATGCATTACCAATAATGATTTTTCATCACTTAAACTATCAATAATATGGAACCGATAAGAGTGCTACTAGTAGATGATCATGCGCTGATAAGAGATGGCATTGCAGCCATGCTCAGGCATGAGGATGAAATTCGAATAATCGGCGAGGCTACCAATGGCGAAGAGGCCATTGATAAAGTAGTAAACCTAGAACCTGACGTAATTCTAATGGACATAATGATGCCAAAGCTTGACGGCATTGGCGCTTTAAAGGTTATCAAAGAAAAAAGACCGGATGTAAAAGTAATTATGCTTTCGATGGAAATTACTGAAGAGTACATCAGCGATTCAATTAAGACTGGAGCCTCAGGTTACCTACCAAAAGATTCTAAAAAGTCTTCTCTTTTGGATGCGATTAAGAAAGTGTATGAAGGTGGTACGTACTTCAGCCGCTCGGTTTCAGATATTGTCTTTGATCGTTTCTTTCAGAAGTCTATTAAAGGGAGTAGACCGGTTGCGAATGGTGGTAAGAAAATCAGCAATAGGGAGACTGAAGTACTCGAGCTTATTGCTAACGGTTTTACCAATAGCCAGATTGCTGATAAATTGTTCATAAGCGTAAGAACAGTCGATGCACACAGAAATCACATCATGCAAAAATTAGAACTGAAAAGCACAGCAGAACTGGTTAAATATGCTATTAGAAGTGGATTAGTAGATATTGATTAACCCACAGATCACAATGACTTTTACGATTTCGAAAAGGAAAACAGCTTAAAATGCTTTAATATTTTTTACCAATTGATAAAACGGTTAAGGGGAATTTGATAAGAAACAACATTATAAATAACCCAATGCCTTAATCTATTTTTTACTCAAATACTCTATTGAATCGAGACATACACAATCCTAGATTTGATATACACTAATGATTTTATCCATTGATAATCAATCATTTAGTTATGTGAAATTTAATGTGAATAGTGTATGGAACAGATCAAAATAGTATTAGTTGACGATCACTCTTTAGTAAGAGATGCTATCAAAGCTATGCTCAGCACACAAAGCGATATGAGCGTAATAGCCGAGAGCTGGAGGTGTGAACAAATTGTGAATAGCGAAAGCCTGGAGGAGGCTGATGTCATCATAATGGATATCATCATGCCAGGAATGAGTGGCATTGAAGCCACAAAGCTAATCAAGGAAAAATACCCTGATATCAAGATACTCTTACTGTCGATGGAGGTAAATGCCGAACTTGTTTCGAAAGGAATAAGTGCAGGCGCTAATGGATACCTTACTAAAGACGCTAGAAAATCGGTACTGATAGAAGCAATTCATAGCATACACAAGGGCGGAAAATATTTCAACAGCAAAATTTCCGAGATTGTCTTTGAAAACTTTTACAGTCAATCGCTAAACAATAGTAACAGACTGATTAACTCGGATGGTAATGCCATCAGCGAAAGAGAGAAAGAAGTACTCAAGCTACTCGCAGAAGGGCATAGTAACAGGGAAACTGCAGATCAACTTTTCATTAGCGTACGTACAGTAGACTCTCACAGAAATCACATCATGAAGAAGTTGAGAGTGAAAAATACAGCCGAATTGGTCAAGTATGCACTCAAGCATGAAATAATCTCCTTGGATTAGAATTCCTGTTTTCATGATTAGAAGCCAGTTATGGCTTAGGCATGAAAATACACCACACAAAAAGCGAATCTTAAAAATTTAAAATAAGTCAAAATGAAAAGAGTAGTAAAAAGTATCGGTATGTTGATGTTTTTGGCCATAGTACCAACCCTTAACAGTTGCAATTCTGAGGAAACTTCTCCTCCTATCTTACAAATCCTGGAAAACGAACGACCTTTTATAGAGACATTAAGTCTTTTTTACTACGGGCGTGAAATCAATATCTGGGACGAATCTGAAAGATTAGTCGGAGGTGATGGTACGCTTGAATATCGAATTTTTCAAGAAGAGGATCAGCAGGGAACTGATTTTGTCACGGTGACATTCTTTCTGACTGGTGGTTCTGAATCTTCCTTCTCTCTCCTGAATTTTAAGTTATTGGTCGATTTGAACAACCGTAGTGTTACGGAAATACTCGGTTCTACGCAGGATGGCAGAGATCTGTCCGACGTCAACCTTATACTGTTATTAGGAAATTGGTAATCCACCTCAACCGTCTATATCGTGAACAAAGACTTACTCACAAATATTACCAGCAATGCAGATGAACTGCATCGTAAAAACGAGGAGTTGAGAAAGGTTAATGATCAATTGGACGGTTTCGTCTATAGCTGCTATCATGATCTAAAAGGGCCCATAGCGACTCTTATGGGCCTAATTAACCTCACCAAAATGGAAAAGGAATGTGACAAGCTTGATTGGCACATTGAAATGATCAGGAAAAGCATAGTCAAATTAGATCAACGTGTTAATGATATTATAAGCTTTTCTAAAAACTCAAGGTTAGAGATCAAAAAAGAAGAAGTAGACATTCAGCGAATGATCTTAGGCATATTAGAAAAGTATATCTCAACCGATGAATATAAACACATAAGCAGTTTAGTAGAAATTGACCAACGGTACACCGCTCTTTGTGATATCACAAGGTTAGAGATCATATTCAACAACCTAATTCTCAACGCACTTCAGTATGCAGACCGTTCAAAATATCATTGTTACTTATCGGTGACCGGCGAAGTTACTTCTGAAAAAATTGTATTACACTTTAGAGACAATGGTATAGGCATCCATAATTCGCTGCTGGACAAAGTTTTTAATATGTTCTACCGTGGGTCAGACCGTTCCATTGGAGTAGGACTTGGTCTGTATGTGGCAAAAGAATCAGTAGCCAAATTAAATGGCACCATAGAAGTTGATTCAACAGTAGGAATAGGCTCTAATTTCACAGTATCTCTACCTAACAAATCATCAAACTAATGTCGACTAGGTAGAACCTAAAACTATTCGAGCTCCATTCTAGTTATCAAATCAGCAGTCTAAAACTCGTATAACTTACTTCCTGATTATCTCCTACAATCTTTGACTCGAAATAATACCTTAAACGCGGTGGAGTCATGATCTGCATTTCCAGATACTAGTCGGCTTATAAAACCGTTTTCTATCCAGCAACATATCGCATCACTCGCCCAAGAATAATTAGTCTAATGACTTTTAAATCAACTGAAAGTCAAACTGATCACCCTTCATGAACTTGGCCTTAAATTTCTACAAAAAGGTCAAAAGGTCGATTTCCCGTATTATCAGTCGGGATTTTTATCTTAAAACAGCAAAAATTGAATATCCAGTGCTATTTTTAGGCAAAAGTGTCAAAACTTAGACAAAGAATTATCACTGACTTACTTAATTAAATCAAGCAATAATGGACAATCGAAAATTTCTTCCTGTTATAGTAGTTGTTGTCATCGTCGTAGTGGCAATATTGGCTTTCTCATCAAGCATTTTTTATACCATCCACGCAGGTGAAAGAGGTGTAATCTTCTACAAATTCGGCGATGGTTTGGATAAGGAAAATATCATT
The DNA here is from genome assembly GCA_039819065.1 of Bacteroidota bacterium. GTDB lineage: Bacteria > Bacteroidota > Bacteroidia > Cytophagales > Cyclobacteriaceae > JBCBSS01. Next base: position 20,534 of record JBCBSS010000059.1, on the reverse strand, counting down.
CAGCAGGGTTTTCATGTAAAAGCACCTTGGAATGACTTATATGTTTATGACGTGAAAGAAAACAAAGCCGAGGAGCAGATGGATGTACTAGATAAGAATGGACTTTCAATTAACGTTGATATTACGGTAAGGTACAACCCTACCTATAGTCAAATTGGTTTCCTCCATGAAAACTTTGGTACTGGTTATATTGAAAAATTAGTCATTCCCGAAGTACGTTCAGCTGTAAGGCAAGTAATGGGTCGTTATACAGCTGAAGAAATTTACTCGACCAAACGTTCGGAGGTTGAAAGCTCTATTAAAGCAGAAACACTAAAGACGTTGGAAGCAAATTTCATTGACATGAAAAACATTTTGATAAGGTCGATCAATCTCCCTGAGCAAATCAAAGCAGCCATTGAAAATAAGTTACAGCAAGAGCAGGAAGCTTTGGCTTACCAATATAGACTCGAAAAAGAAAAGAGTGAGGCCGAGAGGAAAAAAATAGCTGCAGAGGGAGAGGCAATTGCCAACAACATTGTGAACAATAGCCTCACAGATAAGTTATTAAAAATGAGGGGAATCGAAGCTACTTTGGAGCTTTCGAAATCGCCTAACTCAAAAGTGGTAGTCGTGGGAAGCGGCGATACTGGTCTACCCCTAATTTTGGGAAATAATTAGGTAAAAAAGCCAATTTTTGGCAATTTTACCGCGCTTTATTCAGTGTTACCTTATCATTTACAGCATAAATTTTTAAACGGAAAATTGTATCACAAATGTCTCAAACTGCAGAAATAAAAATTGATGGTCAAAGCTACGAATTACCGGTTGTGGAAGGAACCGAAAATGAAAAGGCTATCGACATTGGTAAGTTCAGAGGCCAAAGTGGATGTATAACTATAGATCCTGGCTTTAAGAATACCGGCTCAACCACAAGTGGCATCACCTTCTTAGATGGTGAGAAGGGAATTCTTCGCTATAGAGGTTACTCTATAGAAGAGCTAGCTGAAAGATCAAATTTTATTGAAGTTTCCTATTTGCTAATTTATGGAGAGCTACCTTCTGCAACACAATTGGAAGAGTTTGGGTCTAAAATCAAGAACCACACTTTGGTCCATGAAGACATTAAAAAGATATTGGATGGTTTCCCATCTACTGCCCACCCGATGGGTGTTTTATCATCATTAGTATGCTCTCTAACGGCATTTTATCCTGAATCTTTGGACCCTAACAGATCTGGTGAGGGTGTTAATCTAAGTATCATTAGAATACTGGCTAAAATGCCAACTTTCGCTGCTTGGGCATTCAAAAACGAAGTTGGTCATCCAGTTAATTACCCTGACAACAGACTGGATTACTGTTCTAACTTCTTAAAAATGATGTTCGCCTTACCGGCTGAACAATATGATGTTGATCCGATAGTCTCATCAGCTCTGGATAAATTACTCATTCTTCATGCTGATCACGAGCAAAACTGTTCTACTTCCACGGTTAGAATCGTAGGGTCATCACAAGCGAGTCTTTACGCATCTATTTCTGCAGGTATCAATGCCCTATGGGGTCCTCTTCACGGAGGTGCCAACCAAGCTGTAATTGAGATGTTGGAAAACATCAAACAAGATGGTGGGGACACTAAGAAGTGGATGGATAAAGCGAAAGACAAGGATGATCCATTCAGATTGATGGGATTTGGACACAGGGTTTACAAGAACTTTGATCCAAGAGCTAAAATAATCAAAAAAGCAGCAGACGACGTACTTGAAAAGCTAGGAGTAAATGATCCTGTACTTGATATTGCCAAGGGTTTAGAAGAAGTAGCACTGACTGATGAATACTTCGTGGAAAGGAAACTATACCCTAATGTAGACTTCTATTCAGGTATAATTTATAGAGCTTTAGGTATTCCTGTGGATATGTTCACTGTTATGTTTGCACTTGGCAGACTACCTGGTTGGATAGCACAATGGAAAGAGATGAGGGAGAATAATGAGCCTATCGGTAGACCTCGCCAGATATATACTGGTTACAACGAGCGTCCGTACGTTGAGGTCAACAACAGATAATTCACTATTTTCGTATCATAAAAATAAAAGGCTGAATTCACATTCAGCCTTTTTTATTTCAATAAAATAAATTTACACTAATCTAAATGGTATCAACAGAAGATTTTGAAAATGCAGTAAGCCAGTCTAAAGAACTAAGCTCAAGACCTTCGAACGAAGATTTGTTAAAGCTTTATAGCTTATATAAGCAAGCCACTGAAGGAGATAACAATGGCGAGCGGCCAGGCGGTTTCGATTTCAAGGCGATTGCCAAATTTGACGCATGGGAAAAGCTTAAAGGCAAAAGTAAAGAGGAGGCAATGTCTGATTATGTGAATTTGGTAAACAAGCTGAATCAGTAATGATATTATGCACATCTTCTATCAACCCGATATAGATAGAGGCATTTACTACCTTGACGAGGAGGAATCGAAGCACTGTATCAGAGTGCTTCGTTTCTCAGAAGGTGATATTATCCACATAATAGACGGCCGAGATTTCTTCTACAAAGCTCGAATAACTGATCCGAATCAAAAAAAATGCGAATTCGAGATAATAGAAAGAGAAAAGCGTTCAAGCAAAGATTACCATATACATATTGCTATTTCACCTACTAAGAATGCCGAACGTATCGAGTGGTTCGTGGAGAAGGCTACAGAAATAGGTGTAGACGAAATAAGCTTCCTCTACTGTGATAATTCTGAAAGAAAGTACATCAATCTCCAAAGGCTTCAAAAAAAGGCTTTAGCGGCTACTAAACAATCACAACAATGTCGCATACCCATAATCAACCAGATAAAAACTTTTAAAGACTTTATCCTTTCTGTTGAATTCGACCATACTGATAATTTTATCGCATATGTGGATAAGAATAATTGGCAAGTGCTGTCGAAGGTTGCCAAACCAAATAGGAATTATTGTATGTTGATTGGGCCTGAAGGGGACTTTTCTGCTCACGAGTTAGAACAGGCAGACCAAAAAGGTTTTGAACAAATAAGTTTAGGGCCTAATACCCTGAGAACAGAAACGGCAGGCGTTGCCGCCTGCCATGTTCTTAATATTCTGAATTATTAAAATAACCTTATCTTATTCGATTACGAGTTTCTTCGTGACCAGCTCAATACCTCTTTTGATAGTCACAAAGTAAACGCCTGACCTTAGATCTACTAGGTCGCTACTCTCCAACTTCTGATCCTGACTGAATTCACTTGAATCAAATTCTCCATTGTAAAACTCCCTGCCATACGCGTCGACAAGTCTAACGCTCAATGTAGCATTATTGACTTGTGAGGTCAATCGGATATTGATATCTCCAGATCTGGTTGGGTTTGGATATACTATGAAATCAAGGTTTTCAAAGACTTCAGTATTCTCAAGTCTAACGATTGGCGAGAATGATGAAGTACCATCGAAGTCTACTTGCTTCAACCTATAGAAATTAACACCAACCTGCGGATTACTGTCAATAAACCTATATTGGCTTATCTCATCCGTTGTACCATTACCTTCTGTAATACCAATTACTTCGAAACGCTCACCGTCGTTTGATCTTTGTATCTCGAAGAAATCGTTATTAATCTCCGAAGCAGTTTCCCAGAACAAATGATTCTCTCCATTGACTACTTCACCAGTAAAGGTATTAAGTGTAATTGGTAAAGGGTTTGAATCGTCACTAGATGCAAATGTTACTGGGCTAAATGAAGTCAATCTGGTAGCAGAAACAATTGTACCTACTGAAGCGCTACCTGTTGTTCCACCATTACCCTTGTTCTCCCAAACCGCGCCATTGTAATGCGCTACTCTCAATGACGATGGATTGAATATTTCACTTCTTGCACCGTCTTCCCAAAACAGCGTTACGAAAGGCTCTGCCGTACCTGCGTCTCTTGTCAAATCCCAGTGTTCGGCACCACTGACCGCAAATATTCCTGCCTCTACACTTTGCAGATCAATAGAAGGTGCATCTATGTACTCAGCCGTGAAAGTAGAACTTGAAGTCAAGCCTGAAATTGCAAGCCTGGCAAACAAATTACCATCTCCTACTGGGAAAGTAAAGTTCTGCTGGCCTACCTTACGCATAGGACCTGATATATAACTAGCTGCTGACGTGCCGCCTACCAATGAGGCATTATCACCAACAGTAAATAAGGTCGCTGAAGTGGTTTCTATAATACCATCTGTCATTGTCAAAGTGGCATTATCAGCAACACTTACTGGTCCTGAAACAACAATCTGAGGGAAAGATACCGAACTGTTGTTGATTGTCAGACTAAAGAAGCTTTCACCTGAGGCATTGTTTATAAACTGCTGAGACGAACTAATAAACTCTACAGTACTAGTACCTGCAGTAAAGGTTCCAGTATTCGTCCAATCACCTTGTAGAGTGATGGTGTTGGTGCCGGCAGCGAGCGTACTGCTTATTCCCAGGTCATTAGTAATAGTCAAGCTACTAGCCAAAGTCTTGGTACCCGTTCCACCGAAAGTAATATCATTGAATGCATCACCAGAATCATGAGTGAACATCTGAGCACCAGTACCATCTAATATCACGGAGGAACCTCCATTTGTAAAGCTACCGGCCACTGCAACGTTCCAATCTCCTGCTACATTAAGTGTATGCGTGGCATTGGTGATTTGAAGTGTACCATCAACAATACTAAAGTTGCAATCCACATCTATGGCATCTTGACTCTGGAAAACAGCATCTCCAGGAGCGGCACTATTCAACTCAAATGTACAGAAAGCAGATCCTCCTGTCGCTATGTTAATATTACCCGTAGAAGCAGTCAACCTAACTGTCGAGTTTCCTCCATTATTGAAGGTCCCAGAGTTCGACCAGTCACCACCCACTTCGATTGTAGTCGCTGACCCAGCGTCAACGGTTAATGTACCGGCATTAACAAATGAGTTGCTAACGGTCAGGTTTCTATTTGTATTAATTGTCAAAACAGCGCTAGGATCAATATTTACTGTACCTGCAGTAGCATCTGCATTTGAAATGATTGGATCAAAACCTGTATTAGGTATGAAAACGTTGGTTACTGCATTGGGTACGCCAGTTCCACCTAATCCGTCATCCCAGTTATTAGCATTGTGCCAGTCTTGGTCTCCACCACCATTGTCCCAAGTAAGCACTGGATTAGAGAATTCCCATCTCAAAAATCCTGTCGTAGCTGACCCATCAGGGCTATCATCCTCAAAATCCTCTCCCGCCAATAATCCAAAGGCATCTTCGACAGTAACGATTCCGCTACCAGATACCCTTCTTATGTTGACCGATGGTCCCGAGTTAAATACAATTGTACTTATAGTGAAATCTGCAAAGCTATTTGATAGCAGTAGATAACGACCACCTGTCGCACCGTTTGAGAAAGATCCGTTACTGAAGTTATTAGTGGCATCGATAGTAGCACCTGCTGCTACTTGAATTCCATCCGTATTCATAAACTCAAATGAGTAGAACTGCGCTTCAATTTCTCCACCGGAGTTAACCAAGAAAGAATAACGACCACTACTTTGGCCCGTAACACTTGATGTATTTGAATCATCAGTTCCTACCAATCTGAATATTCCTCCTGAATTAACTGATACAGCAGAGTTACTACCCATATTCAAAGTCGAGTTAGCATCAAGTTCCAATGTTCCCGTTATAGTAAGTAGGTCTCCTGCACCATTTCCCATATCAATGGTCCGTGCATTAGCATCAAAAGTACCACTCAACAAATCAAAATCATTAGTTACTGAAATATCGTTGGTGGTAAGCTGGTAGGTCGTTGAAGCTCCTGCAGTGACTTCCAGATCGAAGAAGCTTGATGAGCCTGGATTTATAATAAACGTTCCTGCCGTAGAGGCATCCAAACTTACTAAACCATTTCGTGCCTGTAGATTTCCTCCAGCATTGATGTAATTACCACCAACACTCAGTTGAAAGTCGCTAGTAGTCAAATCAAACGTTCCCTGCTCGATGGTAAAATCTCCATTTACATCTGTGTCAGAAGAAATCTGAACAGAACCTGCCGAGCTAATTACAACATTATTGAATGGGGATGTCCCGTTGGTAATTGTCTTTAGACCTGAAGGATTGGAAAAAACAACTGTACCTGATCCTGCTGCAAATAGACCTCCACCAGTCCTAGACCAGTTTCCTGCTACTCTCAGTGTGTCGTTGGTACTCGTCATTGCCAAAATACCTGTTCCAGAAATAGTGAAGTCACCTGCCAGGTCAAGATCAATGCCTGTATCTGCAGTGTTGATTGTCAGTACACCCGACGTCAAGACCACATTATTTGCCTGAGCACCGTTGCTACCAATTACAGGTTGGTTAGTCGCAGCAGCATCAATTTCAGCACTCTCGCTGAGCGTAGGAACCTGAGCTGGTGTCCAGTTGTCTGCATCAAACCAATCAGAGCTCTCACTGCCATCCCATACCAAGGTTGTTGTTGCTAACCAGTCGATTAGGTTATTTGGATCATTATCAAAATCTTCTCCAGAAAATACGCCGGAAGCATTGAAGAACTCTATGTTGCCTGCAACTGATGTCGACTTGGTCACATTGAATGCTCCCCCTCCCGGATTCTCAGGAAACGAAACGTTCTCTATTCTATTAGAACCGGTAAGATCCTGATTATTCTCGATTCTTAACAAAGTTCTACCCGCCTCACCATTGGTGAAAGTACCATTACTAAAGTTATTAGTTGCGTCAATAGTACCTCCGGTATTGATGAATATTCCGTTATCATCCATGAACTCGAATAGGTAGTTATTCGCACTGATAGTACCATTTACATTGAAGTTATATCGCCCTCCAGAACTTGCAGTAACGGTGGCTATATTACCTGTTGTACCCACTACCTCTATTACACCACCACTATTGACAACCAAAGTAGCACCATTTCCTAAGTCCAAGGTACCTCCGGCACCAACTTGATAAGTACCAGATATTGAGGCAACATCTGCTCCATTTCCGAGGCGAGCAGTTACTCCGTTGCCATTAAAGGTTCCAGCGGTAAGAGTGAAGTTCCCGTTTAATGCTAAATCATCTAAAGATGTAAAAGTCGATCCGGGGCCATTGATCTCAAGATTGGCTAATACTGACCCGTTCATCTGAATATTAACAGAACCGCCTGTATTATTTAGGAAGTACGTTCCACTAGTCGTAAAAGTACCTCCAGAAGCTGTTAAGTCACCTGAAACCGTAGCAATGCGACCATCCAAGTTAAATATTCCACTTAGCACCCTAAGGTTTTCATTTACAAATAGGTCATTATTGTCAACATCAACTTCGAGTGCGGTAGCAGGTTTATTGATTGTTAGCCTATAAAAATCATTTGTGCCTACAGGACTCAACTGAAGTCTCTGATCATTGAACTCATCCGTTCCGTCTAATACTACCTCGCCTTGTCTTGCAATGAAAGTACCTCCAGTTCCGTCATTATTATCCCAGTTTCCGGCAAGGTTTATTCTGAAATTGCTTGCACTTACATCAAGCGTCGAATTGTTAATATCCAAAAGACCATCGACATCAATATTGCCCCCTAGGGTCTTAGTAGTAACATTGTTTAACCTTACCGTACCATAGGTAATCCCACCTAATATTGTTTGATCAATCAGCCCTTCATACCTCGATTCGCTGGTAGGATCTAATACATAAGAGGCAAACCCACTTGGGTAGTTATTGGCTCCGAGAACATATATATCTTCGTTAGCATCCAATGTAAATATACCCGTACCGGAGGTGTTGTTGATTAGGAACAAACCACATCTTAGTGTATTGATAGTACTTAATACGGTCAGGTTTCCGGTCATATCGACATCGCCTTGTAAGGTGACTTGCCCAGTACCATTTAAAGTAAGGTTATTAAATCTCGAAGCGAAAATGTCTGTGTTATTTGTACCATCGAAAGTTATAGTTCCGGTACCTGCATAAGCTCCTGTTCCTGTCCAATCATCACCACTAAAGGTATGGTTTTCACCACCATCATTAAATGTACCACTGGCATTGATTACAACATCATCATTCATATCTATTGTACTACCTGCGCCACCGGCAATAATGGAATTAACTGTTAACTGATCGTTAAAAGTTACATTTCCGTTCATCGTCTTGGTACCAGTTCCATCTATTACCACATTGTCTAAAGTAATATCTGTTACACTTTGATCTGCTCCATCCAACGTAACTGTTCCATCGGTAATCACATCAAAAGAGCCCCCAGTATTGACAATATTGCCAGCTACATTAATATTATAGCCGTTAGTTCCAGGGTCAAGAGTACCGGCCGCAATGGTTATATCACCGTCCACATCCATATCACCAGAAACTGTAAAACTGGCCGCTCCGTTAAATGTCAAATTGTTAAATGCTGAAGCCCTGGGTAGTATGGTTACAGAACCTGAAGGGGCATTAAATGTCACTTCAGAATTACCATTAGCGAATATACCTGTGGTGCTCACATTCCAGCCCGCACTTACAGTTATGTTACTAGTTGGATCTCCAACAGCTAGAATACCGTTACCTCCAGAACCGATGACTACCTCACCAACAACGGTCAAATCAAAACCAGCATCCAGTGTTAATATCCCATCAGTAATTGTTAGGCTAAGGCAAGATGCATCTGCTATGCTAACAATTGGTTGATTTGATGGAGAGGTTACCAATGGTATTACCACCTCATTGGTATTAGTCGGTACCTGCGTTGGTGACCAGTTTCCGGCAGTGTGCCAATCAGTACTAACTGCACCTGTCCAAGTCAGCACTGTAGCAGGAGGCCAGTTAATTTTAGTACCATCTCCGTCATCCTCGTAGATTTCACTTCCCATCAGGCCATTTATTGTACCAGCAAAAGTGATGGTACCTACTGCCACCGCACTTCTTTGAACATTAAAATGAGTGCCTAATGTTGGGTTGGTGCCATGATTGAAAGTGACATTTTGAATATCTGGCAAGCCAGTAGCGTCAGATTCAATAATTAAATATCTTCTAGTGGTTGCTGCATTAGTATTGATCTCACTCCAAGAACCGTCAGACAAGTTATTGGTCGGGTCGATAGTGGCTGTAGCTTGAATATCAAGTCCTTCGTCTGCTAAAAAGCTAAACTGATAGAAACGAGCGGCTATTGTACCTGTAGTAATATCAATATCTATTCTATTACCGCCCCCTTGTCTTGTAACTATTGCAGGGTTCGCTCCCGTCCCTAGAACTATGAAAGTTCCCTCGACCGTCAACCTTGGGTTACCGCTATCATTAGCATTAAACTGTAATGTTGCATTCTCATCAACTTCCAAAGTACCTCCAGCTTGTACAACATGTGTTTCAGCTGCCGGATTACCGCCATCGTCATTACCGAGTGTTAAGATTTGACCATTTACATCAAGTGTTGCGCCACTTCCAATAGTCAAATTCTCAGTAAATTCAGTGTTTTGCGTAATAGTGTATGTACGTGTGTTGGTTTGAGCCTGATTAAAAGTGACATTATAAAAATCATCGCCATCAGACTGAATAATTTTCGGATTTGTATCATTACTTTCAAATGCTACAGTTCCATTTCTATCTTGGAATCCACCATTCATAATCCAGTTTCCTGTTAAGGTTATGTTGTGGTTCCCAGTATTATTGGCATCCAATGTAACACCTGTATTGACGGTCAAATCGTCTATGTTCCAATCGCCCTGCATAGTCTTAGTACCAGTACCTGCACAAACTATATCGAGTGCGGTGATGGCCGGAATAGGCTGGCCTCCACCATCAAAAGTCAAGTTGGCATTGGCCGTGTTCCAGGTTCCATTTATAGTAATTACATCTGAGGCGATTAGGTGGGTCAAGCCGGTGCCGAAATCAGCGGTAGCACCTGCATTGATTATAAAGTCATCATCAATATTCATGAAATTATTAATGATAGAAACTGTCCCGGTATTGGCAAAAGTAACCTCATCAAACTCATTTGTTCCAGGATCAACCGTTTGATTAGTACCATCAAATATGAACGCGTTCGCCGTCTGGGTGTAAGTACCATTATTGGTAAATGTACTTCCACTAAAAAATAAGTCGCGGGTTGTAGTGACGGTTACACCGGCATCTATGGTAATATTACCATCTACATCATGTAGCGCTTGTCCAGCATTTAAGGTTTTGGTACCAGAGCCGGAAAAGACAAGGTTTCCAAAGGTTGCCGGATCAGGATCGGTCAATCCGTTCAACACATCCAGATCTTGGGTGTCACCGTCTAGAGTAAGCGTTGAGGTAACTGTTGCTGTATAGGTACGAATATCAATGTTGGCACCGGCTAGATTCAAATCAAAACCGCCATCAAATAGAACTACGTCATCATCATTGATAAGGAAGTTTCCATCTACATCTAAGTTACCGTCTAGTGTGACGTCCCCATTGTTGGTGATGGTCATTTGACCATATGAAATAGTACCACCATTGGTAAATACAGTCTTATCGTCGTTTCCTGCAAGAACTGTTAAACTGGCTATATCCAGATTATAGTTAGCAAAACCAGTTGGAAAAGCAGGACCTGTGCCAGCTGGTATCCTTGCGTCAACTTCTGATCCACTGGCTGCCGTAAATGTTTGGCCTGCACCTGTAGCAGTCATGGTAAATGTCTGCATCTCCAAATCCACATCACTTTGCACAAATACATCTCCGGTGATTGTAAGATTGTTTAACATGTTCTTATCACCGGTTCCTAAGAGGTTCAAATTGTTAAAGGTGGTAATGTCTACATCTATATTCCAACCACCTCCAACATGATTCAAGGTACCACCATTCCATGCTACCTGAGTTCCTCCGGTCGGTATGGCCAGGTTATCATTGAGGGTAATTGTAAAACCTGCCGCATCCAACTCTGTATTTACATCACTAACAACAATATCGTCAGTTACTTCAATATCTCCGATTAATGTTTTCGTCTGAGTACTTTGTGCAGCACCATCTCTCAGTTCGAGATCAAAATAAGTAGTAGGGAAAATAGTCTGGTTGAAATCTGCCTGATATTCTACCTCACCTGCTGAAAGGTTAATGGTTTCGAAACCTGTTGGGAAATTATTAGCACCTCGTACACTAAGTGTACTTCCGTTCATTGAAAGTGTATTAGCTGCGCCATTTCCAGTTACAGTTACACCATCACTTACAATCACTGCACCAGAATTATTAGCAATCGTAATATCTCCGTTCACGGTCATATCCAATCCCAAGGTTTTAGCTCCTCCCTGCTGAAATACAACGTTGTTGAACCTTGTGGCTGCACCTGCGGTACCAATTGTTTGACCCGCTGCTCCATTGAACACGATCGTTCCAGTACCTGACTGAGTAAACGCTGATATCCCCACATCATTTCTCCAATCATCGGCTACGAAATGGAAAATATTACCTCCATCCAATGCAGAGTTGGCTCTAATTCGTAAGTCGTCATTTACAGTAATACTCCCTGTTAAAAACTTCGTAGAGGTTCCGGCACCGCCCGAATTATCAGTTTCAAAGTCGTGAAAAGTTCCGCCGTTAATTGTCTGAGTAGTATTACCACTTCTATCAAAAGTCACAGTACCTGTACCTGGCGTGAAGGAACCTCCATTTATTGTCCAGTCACCTCCAATGTCTATGCTCTGGTTAGTAACTACAAAGCTTCCTCCGGCAAATTCTATGTCATTGTCTACATCTAAGTTACTAAGCAAACTATAAGTAGCTCCACCGGCATCAATGATAAGGTCGTTAAAAGGATCAGAGCTACCGCCCGTCGAGATAAAATGTGAACCGCTGGTGGCATTAAAGATTACGGCCGACGAACCTTCATTAAAAGTTCCTTCGTTGGTCCAATTACCTGCTATCCTAAGCGTATCAGTGTTATTTGTCTGAGTCAGTATGGTACCTGAACCAATCTGTATGTTCTCACTTACACTAAGCTCAGCTCCATTCAAAACTAGTGTTATAGTATTTCCACCTTCCGAGTCTAAGGTAAGCCTGTTAGTGATCCCGTCTGTAGTATTGACCTCTACTGTGTACGCAGCAATAACTCCACCTATCGTGTGTTCCAAAATTACGTTTGAAGTACCATCAGGCACTGTATTTCCAGACCAGTTAGCAGCATCATTCCAGGCAGTGGTAGCAGCACCCCCATCCCAGAAAAAGCCACTTGGGAAAGTGAAATCGATTAATGTTCCCGGATCTGCGTTGTCCTCATCAAATGTCTCTCCGGCCAAAGTACCGGTGGCATCTTGAAATGTAACTGTTCCATTACCAGCTGTTCTTGAACAGTTAAAGGATGGTCCTGTGTTAAATATTACATTGGTGATGGTTATTCCAGCTCCTAAATCCAAACCTGTAAGGGTTAGGTAAGCATTCTCGCCTCCATTGACGAAACTACCATTACTGAAGTTATTGGTAGCGTCTAAAGCACCCCCTTGAATGTCAATACCATTACCTCGAATGCGTTCTACCAAGTAGAATTGGGCATGAATAGTACCAGCAGTCTGGGTAAAGGTCATAAAGTCATTCAAATCCGGATCGTTAGATGTAAGGGTAGCTGGTGACACAGCATCTCCAACCATTCTGAAGACACCGGCGTTGGTAATAATGGCATCTCTACCAAATTGTAAAGTAGAACCAGCGTCCATATCCCATGTTCCATTAGTCTCAACGATAAGATCGCAAGCGGCTCCAACATATAATACGCTATTGCTATTGAGTGCGAAAGTACCATTGGTAACAGTAATCACACGATTGGCAGCATTGTTATTCAAATCGGCTTGAAGTGTAACGGTAGGGTTTGTTCCATTGACTGTGATATCTCTATAGTTAGAACCACCAGGATTAAATAGTTGAGTACCTGTACCATCAAAAGTCAATACACTACCATTATTATTATGATCGAATGTTGAAGCGTTGGTGAGATCACCAGCTATAAATACATCAAATGCGTTTGTTCTAAGCGCCCCAGTATTTATTGTAAGATCATTTTCAATATCAAGATCCCCAGATATGGTTTCAGTACCAGTACCATTAACTATGAGGTTGTAGAATCTACTACCAACAGTCGGCCCAGTCGCTCCGGTGGTGATAGTACTTCCACCTCCTGTGAGGGTAACTGTACCGTTTTGTTCAACGAACGTACCATTATTTGTCCAAGCCTCTTCAACAGAAATATTGAAGTTGCTCGTACTTACGTCAAATGTTACACCGGCATTGATTTGGAATCTTCCGTCCAAAGTTACGTTACCAGATAAAGTCTTAGTTCCTGATCCGGACGAAATCAAATCATGAAATGTTGATGCACTTATGTTCTGATTTGCACCATCCAGCGTAAGAGAATTAGTGTGTTGAAAGCTTCCTGTATTTGTCCAATCACCGGCAACGGTAAGCGCAAGATTCCCCGCGTTAAAAATTGAGTTATCGATTGTCACGCTTCCATCGATATTCATCCCATTGTTACTAAGATTTTTCTCTCCAGCTCCAGAGAAAACAAGATTGAAATAAGTTGTGCCGCCTACTCGATTAAAGATGTCCTGTTGAATATTTCCATTAAACTCAAGGGTTCCTCCATTTGCTGTGAATGTTGTACCCGTTTCCATATCCCAGTCTCGACCTATTCTTACTGTCTGACCGTTTAGGTCGAATATGGCGTCGTTTTGTCTAAGATCGAAATCCTGATTTACGTTGAAGTCGGTGAGAGCAGTAACGGTTTCAAAGCTAGCGTTAGCTTTGTCTATAATAATATCTCCGAAAATACTGGTTGCATTTGATGTTATAGTTTGATTAGCTGTAGCACCTATGAAAGTGACATTCCCGGTGGTGGCTGTAAAGGTTCCAGCGTCAATCCAGTTGCCGTCTATCTCGATATTTAAAGTTGAACCGTCAACGGTAACCCCACTGTTTATAGTAAGGTCATTCAAAACAATAATTTCTCCGCTAATGGTTTTAGTTCCTGCATTATCAAAGACTACATTAAAGAAATTAGAATTGCTTATGTCTTGGGTAACACCATCAAAAGTGATGGTTCCGGTCATATTGGTAGTATATGCCTGATTCATGTTCCAGTCACCAGCAACCGTATGATTGAAGCCTCCGTCATTCAGCAAAGGGGTATTTCCAGTTCGGCTGAAATCACCGTTCACATCCATCGCTCCAGTCGTAGTCTTAGCTCCGTTACCTAGGATTTCTACATTTCCATATGTGATACCAGGAAGATCCTGGGCAGCGCCATCGAACCTCACTATACTACTGACATCAAGGCTAGAAGTGGTAAATGAAGCAATACCCGTGGCAAAACTTGAAGCCCCACTTGTCCTTAGTTCTACGTTACTACCCAAAGTAAACGTACCGGCCCCACTACCACTAATGGTAGCTGCATTGATATCTAATACCAGAGGGTTGGATACAGAACCTCCGGTATTTGTGGCTGTAAAATCGCCAACGACGGTTACATCAGAGTTAATTGTTTTAGTCCTGACTGCAGATGGCGAAGTATTAGTGACATCCAAATTTCCAAATATATAGAATGCACTTCCCCCAGTAGCGTTAATAACCTGGTTGCCATCAGGATCGTCAAGGGTGAATGTACCACTTATAGCCACAGTGGCTGAATTACTTCCATTTTGGATATCTCCGGCAAGGGTATGATTAAAGGTTTGAAGGTTTAAGATTATTCCGTTGTTCAAATCCAAATTACCTTCAATATCCAGGCTCCCATCTACAGTTTTCAAATTGAAAGCTCCTCCTCCTAACTCCAATTCACCGTAGGTTATTCCACCACGAATAGTCTGATTTCCATTTAAATTGTACAGAGCACGACTTGTAGTACCCTCAAAAACGACAGTTCCAAACCCTGTCGGAAAATTATCGCTCCCTTGAAGTGTGATAGTTCGGCCTGTTTGAATGGTCAAGGTGTTTCCCGCGGTACCGATTAAAGTTGCGTTCTGACCCACAGTCAGGTTTCCTGTAGTAACTGTAAGGTCTCCGTTAACAGTTACTGCATCATCTCCATTAATAGCTATGTTTCCAGTACTGATAATGACATCGGCTGTCCCCAGCGTAATAGTATTACCAGCAGTGTTCAAAATGCTACCGCTTAACATCGTTATTGTACCCGAAAAATCACAGGTCCCTTCTACTATCAATGTTCTCAATGTATGGCTACCAGTTCCACCAACTGCAGCATTTAATAAAATCCTTGTTTGATCGTTGGAATTAAGGTTTCCAATCACAGTTTTCGGATTACCCGCTCCCCCATTGTCAAAATCGACTTGATCAAAAGCGGCATTATTACCTATATCAATGGTCTGCGCAGCACTACCATTGAATGTTATCCTTCCGTTGGTTGCAGTATAGCTACTGCCATCAGCAACGGTAAAATTACCGCTAATCGTATGAAATAAGCTGGTGGTTAAAGCAGTATTATTAGTCAATGAAAAGTCTCCGGCAAACGTAATATTACCTGCCAAACTGACAATCCCTCCACCATTAAATATAACATTGTTGAAAGAGGCTGCCGCAGTGATTGATTGAACAACGGAAGCATCAAATTGAATTG
Organism: Bacteroidota bacterium; assembly: GCA_039819065.1. Classification (GTDB taxonomy): domain Bacteria; phylum Bacteroidota; class Bacteroidia; order Cytophagales; family Cyclobacteriaceae; genus JBCBSS01. Next base: position 4,987 of record JBCBSS010000059.1, on the reverse strand, counting down.
TACCTGCAGCCACTAATTGTCCTGCACCTACTTCAGTCCAGTTGCCAGCGACCGTATGACTAAAACCGCCATCATTAAAGATTCCCGCAGTTTCGATGGTTACTGAACCGTTGATATCTAGGGCAATTCCGGCGGTGACTGTTCCCGTACTAAAGGTAACCGTACCAAACTCTGGGGTGTTTGCCCCACCGATTGTATACGTTCCTGAAAATGTACTACTAACTAATTGAGAGGTAGAATTGAATAGGTCAATTGTACCATTGTTAGTTATAGCACCTTGGAAGGTAGCGAGGTGAGTTGCGTTGTTATTACTAACATTGACGGTAGCTCCAACATCTACATCAAATGCACCAAGCACTGTAACTGTCCTTGCCGTTGCATCATTTCCAAAAGTTAAGATACCCGAAACACCTGTACCGACTGTCAAAGCAGCCACATTGATGTCTTGGTCGATGGTAATCGTATGACCATCCTGAATAATAAAGGTGTTTGTTCCATCCGTTAGATCTGTAGCGATTGGATTAGAGCCCAACCCGCCGGGATCTGTGTTCCAATTCGATAAAGTACTAAAGTTGTCGGTACCTTGCGAATAGAATGTGGCTGCCTGAATAGAGACTCCACTAACCAATAAAAATAAAAGAAATAATAACCAGTGCTTAACCCTCAATAGACGTGAAACGTGTTTCATACTTTCCGTTTATGTTTCATTGATTGAATCATTCTGCCGTTCAATCTTAATATGGCTTATGTGTTTGTATTCTTGCAAGATCTATACTTAACTATAAATCCCTGAAAAACAGTCAGTTATAAAATTAAAAAAGTCCCAAATTAGGAATAATAGGATTATTCTCTCTTTTTGGGATGCATTGTTCATTAATAAAAATGACAGTTAGTTACCAATCTCATTTGCTTTTTGGCACAATTTCTCTATCACCATTTAAACTGTCTGTAAATCATACTCTATTGGACAATTTAGGACAAAAATAAGTAATCTACCTATTTCAAGTACAGTTTCAAGCTGGGTAAAGATACCCATTAATATCAAATGTAATAAACTTTTAAGCTTGACATATTTGTATACTTTAAAAAAGCGATTTGTAACTATTTGAAGCCATATTTATAATTAAACAGACATGAATCTCCATAGTTAGGAATCCCTTGCTAATGTAATATCCAAATGCCTTGTTGAACTCCAGTGTCGTATTCTAAAAATTACAAGCTGATACAACTTGAAATCAAGATCGGTACTGACAATGTTGTTTAGGCAAAATACTGATCTAGACAGATTCATCCTTAGGGGATTCCATTAATGAAATCTGAAGCGAACATAAAAAGCTCGACACGTGAAAAGGTCTCATTGGAGACACTCTATTAGCATTAGTGCGTTTTTTCCTGTTCCAGCTCTTTTATAGTCAAACCTTATTTGACCACCTTGACCTTTTGAATAGGTATTCACTCATTTCTAAACCTTTTAACCGGTTTAAATTGGGGGAAGCATTCCTATCAATTGAACCTCTTGAAAACCATTGTTGATGGTTGTGCTAAAATTTTATTATTGTTGGGGTTAATTAGGCACCTATTGTAGCCTTCAAACTTTCCTTATGACTTTAAACTATATCTGGATCGGTTTTTTTCTGGTAGGCTTCCTATTTGGGCTGATCAGGTTGATTTTCTTCGGTGACCTCGATGTATTTCCCAATATGGTAAAGTCCACTTTCGATATGTCAAAAACTGGATTTGAGATATCGCTATATCTCACTGGGGTAATGACCCTGTGGCTTGGTATTATGAGAATAGGAGAAAAAGGCGGTATGGTTAACATAATGGCTCGCCTCGTAGGCCCTTTCTTCAGCCGGTTGTTCCCAGAAATTCCCAAGAACCATCCTGCTTTAGGATCAATGATCATGAATTTTTCAGCAAATATGCTAGGGCTGGATAATGCTGCTACGCCGCTTGGTCTAAAGGCAATGAAGGAAATGCAGGAAGTAAATAAGGAGAAAGAAGTCGCATCCAATGCCCAGATTATGTTCTTGGTGCTAAACACCTCGGGACTTACCTTAATTCCTTTGTCTATCATGATAGATCGGGCATCAGTTGATTCTAAAAACCCTACTGACGTTTTCATACCGCTGTTAGTAGCTACATTCTTCTCAACTATAGGAGGGTTAATATTCGTTGCAATCAAGCAGAAAATCAGGTTATTGGATAAAGTCATCCTGGCCTATTTATTGGGAGCGACAGGGATTATTGCTGGTATAGTATACTATTTCAGTACGCTGTCCAAACAACAATTGGAAGTCACTTCTAATCTCGCCAGCAGTATCATTATACTTTCAATCATTGTAAGTTTCATGACCTTAGGCCTAACAAAAAAAATAAACCTTTACGAAACATTCATAGAAGGCGCCAAGGACGGTTTTAGTATTGCAATAAAGATTATTCCTTATCTAATTGCTATTCTGGTGGCTATAGGTATTTTCCGTGAATCCGGTGCTATGGACATTTTACTTGATGGGATTAGGTCATTTTTCACTTTTCTCAATGTTGACACCCAATTTGTTGATGCGCTACCAACTGCATTTATGAAACCACTAAGTGGTAGCGCTGCCAGAGGTATGAATCTTGAAATAATGAAAAGCTTTGAGCCGGACTCATTTGTCGGTAGACTTTCCAGCGTGCTAAGAGGTGCCACAGAAACTACTTTTTATATAGTAGCTGTTTATTTTGGTTCTGTCAATATCAAGAAAACCAGATATGCTATCACAGCAGGACTGTTTGCTGACTTATGCGGTATCATAGCAGCCATATTAATTGGCTACATGTTCTTTCAGGCGTAAGAATTGCGGGTTTATTGAACAAATGTTTTGAGCATATCTCACTAGATTAGTCATTATTAATATATATTTATAAATACATTTTTTAATTCTAACATATAAAGGAGAAAATGGTGGATGTTCAAAAGACAATTTACGACAACGCAAAAAGTCATTTTTTAGGCAACTTTCCAGAAACTCTCCCTATCGAACAAGCCTACGTTCACATTGGCATGTATTTAGGTTGGGTCGTCGATAATGAGCTTTACTCTGAATATTTTGAAGATGAGGCCGAAGTACAGATTATTCGTTTCAAAAGGCGTGAACTGACTTGTACAATTCTTAGTGAGATTTGGGACGGGTATCTTGGCCACGAATTATTCAGCAAAAGGGGTAATATGTTCACTTATTACTATTACGGAGGCGGACTTTATAAAAGCGACTATGACGAGTTATTAGTTAAAGCGCTTCCTTCGATCTATCATGTAATTGACTCATGGGAAAACTATGAGAAAATCGCCAACAGGATAGAAATGCGCTTCCAAGACTGGCAGAAATTGGTGAAATGACATTAAATAGAGAAACTTAAGGCAGATTAGACTATTGACTGTCTGTTTTTAAGTTTCCTTGTCTATCCAAAGTCCAAACTGATTCCGTTGCTTCTCCCCCTTCTTCGTTATTGGACTGAAATCTTATCAAAATCACGTCTTCATCTTGTTGATAAATCAGTTCATTCAAAGGGGATGCTAAATCGATATTCTTGATCCAATCAACCTGTTTATCTGGCTTAACCAGTTGCATATAAACTTTCGATGCTGCCTCTGTTTTTCGGTCAGAATGAAAGACAAATAGCTCGGATGAATCACTAAGCGTCAAGGATTGTCCTTTTGCGTAGTACAAATATTCATAACCAAAGTACGTGGTATCCAATGGTAATATGTGCACCAATTCAGGTTTTCTAGAAGGTGTGATATCAACAATATATCCTTCCGGGAGGGTGTCATTATTAAAATGAATGCCCATCGAGAATTTATCTGTTATAACCAATGGCAGGTAATTCATGCCAGCAGAGTCAAATACAAATTTTTCTACCTCGAACAATGGTATGCTATCTCCTTCGAAGAGGATCCACATGGCTCGTTTCTCATTAGCCTCAATTGCATCTTGAATCCTTCTTTTTTCATCAATGGCAAAATCAAGCCTGTCTTTGGCGAATTTTTGTAGGCCTTGAAATGTAGTATACTGTTGTTCTACAAATTCCTTATAGTTTCCGGCCTCACCAATTATATCTATCCCAATGAGCACATTGACGACGCTATCAAGCGAATTTAACTTCTTCCTGTCCTGAAGTAATATGTTACTTTGAAGGTCGATATCAAGAGAGTCTCTCCAGTCTTTGGTAGCCATTACATGCGATAGATAGTTAAGCTCTGCCATTTTCAAATCAAATAAGAGCAATGGCATTGGTTGAGGAACAGCATCATACTTCTTTATTAAATCAGATAATAGCTGCTCTGTCAATTTCGCCAAGTCGCTTTCTACGGAAACCGAATCATTTCTGACTTTGCTTAATAGCTTTTCGAGCTCCTGATCATAAATCACCAGATTCTCCTTTATTTTCTTGATATCACCGGTTATAATGCTTTTAGATTCTTCAGCCCACTTCTTATAGTCCCATATGTTCAAATCATTCTTGGTGAAGTCGGCTTCTGTACTCCCATCTGTGAGAAAGGAGATGATTTCATTTTTTGTTATTTCCTGATTGTAATTGGTATTTTCTACCGAAGATAAAACCGTTTTGTATTTGGCGAAATTAACCATGCAAGAATCAAAAGATTCACTAATCTCTTCCAGTTCTTTAATAGTATTGTCACCAGACCTCAAGTAGAATTGCTTGGTTCCTTCAAACGACTGTTGAATTGACTTGTATTTGGTGTAAGTACTTTGATAGCTAGTTACCGACTTATCATAATAGGTTTTCAGTAAGTCGATTTTAGCTTTCTCAGATTCTATGGTTTGAACACGATTTTCGAGATCAACGTGGACATCACTCAGTTTAATACCGAATTTTCCGGTGCGCAGATCTCTTCTACTGTATTCCTGATAATAGTCACTTCTTTTCTTTATTTCTTTTTCGGTGATCAGACTAATTGCGCGTTGGAAAAAGAAAGTAG
>JBCBSS010000058.1:0-41870 GCA_039819065.1 Bacteroidota bacterium | reverse complement strand
AGATGTGTTTGGTAAGGCTATTTACGTAAGCGTCACCATTGAAATCCTTGCTTCTTAGTATAAAATGTTGTCGCTTTTTATTGTATTGGTACTGGCTAATCCATTGTTCACTGTATTGGCTGAATTTGCTTTTAATGTTGGAGTCAACATCTGGGCTTGTAGAAAGACCAACCGCAGCCGAAGAAAGTACTGAGGCCTCCCAATCTACTTGTGGATCAAGAATAAACTCAGTCCTCCACAGAGATAGAAATACAATCTTTTTACCATCAATATTGCTCAGGTAGCTCTGTTCGTATACGGCCTGGTTGAACTGTTGCTCTGCATCCTGTACTTCTTCTATTAAGTTGTCCAGGTTATCCGCATAAAATGGTAAGGTTGGACTAACCAAAACGAAAAAACGGTAACCTGTGTGTTGCGCAAGGAAGGTAAGCTTTTCATTAAGCGCCTGCTGGGTATCCTCACTCAGGTATGGCGTTTTGAACAGGTCTTCCGACCAATCCATTACAAACGGAGCGATACCATCATCTGTAGGATTGATCAATTCAGGGTGTTCTATCAAGTGGGCATTGACGCGCTCTACATACTTGCCAACCCGGTCTTGCCCTGTCCCAAATGTTGAAATGGGCAACAGCAGAAGCCAGGCTAAGGACAAATAGGCGTATCTGGTTAAGCTTATCTTTTTCACAATCCTGTATTTATCTTCTCTTCGAGTATTTCTTGAATGTTATCTTCAGTAACTTCTTGATCGGCCGATTTCAGTTCATCAACCAAACTGAAGAAGTTGGCATCTTCTAAAAGATCATTAGTAGCTGTCCATTGCTTTCCAGAAGCTGATATCTGGCCGTTAATCGCCTTTAACTCTTCGATGAGTTTTAAATGAGCCTCTAATTCATTGGATTCTTTGTATTGACTGGCTTGAGCATCCTGAGGAGTGCTTATGAGCAATTCAGTTCTAATGCTTATGTTAGCTGCTGTTCCTTGTCTTTTAGCGCTGCTGGCACTTCCCGTGAGTGATGCATTTACTTGGCTTCTTTTATCTTGGAAATCAGCCTGTAACACTTTTATTTCTTCATCAAACTGGCCTCTCAGTGCCAAAAGGCTGTTTTTAACCAATAAACCAAATTCATCCAAGTCAGAAGATGGTGGGCCAGCATTGGAGTTCTGCTCACCACTGCCTACTGAACTTTTTGTCACCTTTCCATTCTCATCTACAGTCCACACATCGCCATTGCTATCCGTGATGCGGGTTGGTTTGCCGCCTGGGATTATTTCTTCGGTGCCGTCTTCTTTTTTGATGACAATGTCGCCGTTTTCGTCTACGACAACGTCTTTGATGTCTCCGTTAAAATCAATTTCATCTCCCTGGAAATCACCGCCATTATCACTTTGTTCATCGGTACCATCTTCCTCATCGCCTTCTTCACCTTCCGTGCCCCCATCAATGTCATCATTCTCTTCTTCCCATCTTTTGATTAGGCCTTCGGCGCCTTCGGTAAGGGCTACTACTTCACCATCAATGACTTGCTGGTTTTCGTTTACCTTGATGCTTTCGAATTTGCTATAAACTTTGAGGCCGAGGTAAGGTATAATTACCGCGCCATAGCCGGTGAATGTACCGTCCCCACCCCTAATGCGGATGATCCTCATTTCGAACTCCCCTACCTTGAAAATATCACCGACGTTAGCGGTGATAAGTGGTTTGGTATTGCCATCAATTACAGGCTGTATGTCATCGCCACAGGCTATGATACGGGCGGCAGGAGTGATAAAGTCTTTGATATCAGAGTAGCGGCTGGTGAAGCCGTTGAAAAGGCTTGCCACTCTTACCTGGTAGCTTGTCTCCGGCTCCAGGTCATTGATCACCGTGTAGTCGTCCGTGGTTTCAATAGTAAACCAACCTGCATCGGGATCTCTGTTATCTGATGGTATTTTTCTGTATTCTACCCTGTAGCTATCGGGGTCGATACCCAGATACCAAGTCACCTTGGCACGACGTTCTGCTTCAGGGTAAACATTAATCCCGTCAGGTGGTGTGAGCAAGTTTACCTCTCCAAATGTAAAGGTACATACCTGGCTGTAGCCATTGTTCTTGAACAAGTCCCTGCCTTGATTGTCCCTGGCCTGGATACGGAAGGCATATTCCATGCCTGGTATAAGGGGTGGCTCTGTAATGCCATATACAAAACTGGTATTGGAAGTGGTCGCCTCGAAAATGGGCGGTGTGCTTTGCACAATGATGTTGGGGTCTCTTCCGGGAGGTCTGATTTCGAATATTTCCAGTGTGTATTCTGTAGAAAATGCCGTATTCGGCGACCCTGTGTTCATGGGCAGCCATTGGAAAAGTATATTCTGGGGATCATTCAATGTCAATTCGGTTCCACATTGAGGGGTGTTGATGCGAGGAGGATCATTCAGTACCAGCCAGGCGGTCGAAGACGCGTCAGGGGAAAGCACCACATCCGGTCGGTTAAAACCAATGACTCTGAAGGTGAATCGATAGAAGCCTTCGGGCAAGGCTGCACTTTGTTCGTACTGTTGTCGGGTGATGCCACTGAATAGCAGGTTACGGCTATCCAGATATGGTGCCAGCTCATCCCCATCGAGTAATTTGTTTATCCCGCCTTCCAGGGTAATAGGAGGTGGGTTAAAGGCTGGGTTCGTTTCAATTCTAACACTTGCCCCTTCTATGGTCAGGTGAAGCTGTACATCAAGGGAAGGCTCATTCAAATCCCTTAGCAGCAGGTTAACTCTTAATTGCTCGGAGCCTGGTATGGCATAGTCAGCCAGGTAGGGGGAATAGGGCGGTGTGAGCTGGGTGAATGCCTGCACTGGGAATGTCTGGGCATAGGAGTTAAGAGTGAAGAACAAGAGCAACAGGGAGAGTAGCGCTGATCGGAGTTTGAGTGTGAGTTTTGAGTTTTGAGTGAATTCTAATGAATGGCTATGGCCAATGGTAGTTTGCTCGCTATGACAGGCTAAAGTTCGAGATCGCTTCGTTACCTCGCGATGACATGTTGAAGTCCGAGATGGCTTCGTGAACCCCTGTCCGTATACCGACGGATCGCCGTGACAGCTAGCGGAATAACGTGTTTCTGATATCGTGTTTTCTACTGCTCTCATGACCTGCTAAAACCTATATCCGTAGTTCATTGTGATGGTGTATTCTGTAAAAGGGTTCTCTGTATTGACACTAGCCAATCGCCTCAACATGATGGCATTGAGCGAAAAGGTATGATGATCTTTTAGCTTGTAGCTGCCATTCAAGCGCATATTAAAGACCTGACTGCCAACCTCTCCGTTGTTCTCAACCCGATTGAATGACGTTGATACAGTAGTCCGTAATGTTTTTTCAAGAAATGCCCGGCTCACTGATACATTTGGCCCGAAAGTGGTCGATTGATTCCCCGGTAATTCGCTGTGGTTAAAATTCAAAGCCACAGCAATATTCATGTTCTTGGGCACTAATCCGTAACGGTAGGCCACGTTACCACTGAAGAATGTGGTCTGGCTATCTTCTTGCGTCTCACTATCGCTTTCTTCATTAGCGATTTGATAGCTGCCATTGAAAAAGAGGCCATGCTTGCGGTTTTGATCACCAAAATTATAGGCCACGGCCGCACTGGCATTTTGATTGACCTGGTAGAAATTCAGTGTATCGAGGTCGTCCTGAAAGAAAGGATCAAATCTTGGCCTCACGTTGGTGAAAGTGGTGAAGTTGGAGTAAGTCCCGTTAAAATTCCATTTTTGATTGGGTATGTAGTTGAGGCTGGCCGAACTGACCACGCGCTCGACAGCACTTACTTCCGTGTCGTCCAGGTTATTGCGTTGTGTACCGACGTTAGCACTTAGGTTGAGCTTGCTCTGGAACATTCTTACAGAAGTACTGACCGTAATGTTTTCCAGGTCATTATTAAAGAAGTAGGTACCCAAGGTCTGGTAGCCAGGATCAACTCGCTCGTAATTCGCTTGTAATGTGTAAGCATTCCCAGCGTAGAATAAACTGGCTTTCACCGCATCATAGTACTGTGTAGATTCTCGTGGGGAGAATAGTCCTCCCCAGGCACTGAAAAATTGGCGACCTCCGTTAGTCTCTGGTGCACGCGTATCACGCGTGATGGCGCTAGTAGCCCACTCCGCATTGACACCTATTCTTTTGGTCAATTGCTTCTTGCCCACCAAGCTGAAAACCAGGTTCTCTTGTGGCAACACTTCTGTGCTATCGGGAATAGTGTTGAGCGAATTGATATCGTCCGAAGCGCCGAAAATGATCAGGTCTATAAAGTTCTGATTGTCCCCATATCCGACCTTCATCCCATAACCCATTCTTTGAAAGGCAGGTATAACGTTCTCGTTACTCAAGGTATCTTCTTCTACAGCCCTGTTGAGCTGTCCGTACATGGCATTGAACCGGAATTTGCCCGGCGTCAATTCTACCGCACCACCCAGAAAAAGGTGCCCTGCCAGAGTATAGCTAGAATAGTTGAGCGTGTTGTAGCCCACGTATGCCTTCGCCCATTTATAGTGGGGCGCTACACCGAACTGGTTGAAGGGTTGTCTGAAAGTCTTATTCTGATTACTGTAGCTAAATGAAAATGGCACATTCCAACCATAGAGGGAAAGGTTGATATTGCCAGTCAGAAACCAGTTAAATGGATCTCTACGGCTTTCAATACCCTGGGCATGATAGGCAATAGCAGTGGTATTAATACCTCCCGATACTTTTACCGGAGGTTGCTTGCCGATATTACCAAGGTCTTGTGCCTTTACCGTGCTAGCTAGACCCACTAAAGCCAATAAAATAACACCTAGTTTTCTCATCGCAATACCACCCTCACGTTTTCTTCATCGCTTCCCGAAACTGCCTTGAGTAGGTAGATACCCGGTTGATTTCCAGTCACATCCATATCGAATGTGTAGAAGTCCAGATCCGTGCCTTTATCTCTTCTGATCTCAGTGCCAAAAATATCATATAGGAATACCGCGACCTCAGCTTCTTGATGCATGCTGACCTCAACAGAGAACCTTCCTGAGGTGGGGTTAGGGTAGACCGTAATGGTTTTGATACCCGTCTCTCCTAACTGTACCCGGCCTCCTGACGCAGGGAACTTGTCAGGCTCGAAATAGCTTACCGTTTTTTCTATCTCATCGATACAATCGCCCAGATAACCGGTCAGTTTTATGTTATACTCACCCGGTTGGTTGATCAGGATTTGTGGCTGGAATTGATCATCGTTGACAACTTGGATGCCTTCCGGAAACTCCCATTCTACCCTATCTGGTTTTGGAATACAGAACTCGGTAAGCAGTAGCGTATCTCCTATCACTGATTCAGTAGCCGCCAAAAAGTTGGCTTCAAATTCCTGATCAGTGGTGATCACATCAAAGTTGTCAATAGCGACACATCCCATTTCATTCACTACCGTCAATTGATAAGACCCGGATTGGCTAATAGTCACTACTTGATCTGTGCCAAATACATTACCATCCCTTTCCCAGGTGTAGGTGGCATTGGCAATACCAGCATCTAGTATTCTGGTGTGGTCAAGGCATAAGGTAATGTCACCTCCAAGATCAAGTGCTAGTGGCTCGGCCGGGGCAATGTTTACTATTTCTGTATAAACACAACCCTGAGCATCAGTTACGGTCACGTTATAAGCACCAGCGCATAACCCGGTAGCCTGATTGCCTTGCTGTACTTGAGGGTCATTCCAAACCACTGCATACGGCCCGGTACCTCCGGTTACTGCCACTGTGGCTAGTCCGTCACAGCCATTAAAACAGGTAGGTGATACATTCTCCACCACCTGAATGTCTAAAGGTGCTGGCGCTGATAGCGCAATGGCATGTACTGCTTCACAACCTATAGCATCGGTTATTCTCACCTGATAAAGGCCTTCCGTTAGGTTGGTAGCCCGACCCTGATCAAAGGTGACATCATCCAGCCATTCATAAGTGTAAGGGCCAATGCCACCAGTAGCGACGATCTCAAGGATACCTTCATTGCTATCATGGCAAAGTGGTTCAAATTCCTCTACCACTGTATATTCGATAGCTTCAGGGCCACCGATCGTTACGGTAGAAATGCTAACACATCCGCGCTCATCTGTCACAGTTACGTAATAGTCGCCCTTGGCCAGATTGGAAGCTATAGGTGTAACCTGCCCTAAAGGATCAGACCACAAATAGCTGTAGTTACCTGCACCACCGCTAGCCGCTACTGTAGCGCTACCGTCAAGTGCATCAGCGCAAGTAGCATCTGTTATACTGGTAATGGTAGCGCTCGGCCCATCTTCATCAAGAATAGCCTGACTGATCCTCGTTTCGCAACCATTGGCATCGATCACAGAGAAGATGTAGAATCCAGCAAAGAGATTCTCCGGTGCTATCTCGGTACTAACTACTTCATTCGCTAATATCCACGAGAAATGGTAAGGAGGAACCCCTCCGTTCACCTCCGCGATGGCCGAACCGTTGGCTTGGCCGCAAGAAGCATCCGTAGTTTCAACTATATTGGCCAACAATGGCGCAGGTTGTTCTAAAGAAGTACTTAGGTCGACCGTACAACCATTGGCGTCTTGAACAGTAATGGTATAGTTGCCGACGGTAAGGTTTTCAAATAGACCTTCTGGTTGAAAGGTAATACCACCATCCAGAGAATATTGGTAGGGTGCTGTGCCACCTCCTGTTTCTATATCAATTAGTCCATCGCTACCTCCAAAACAACTGATATCAGCGGTGTTGATGATAGTGGCTTCTAAAGGAAACGGCTGTGTGACCTCCACATTCAACATGGTAATGCAAGCCATGGTATCTTTAGCCAAGACCTGATACAATCCTACTCCCAGCCCAAAGAATTCCTGTGCGGCACCAAATTCCCCACCTTCAAAAGAATACAAGTAGGGTGCATATCCCCCTTGGGCTTGTACACTAAATCGTGCATCGCTCAAACCGAAGCAGCTTACATGATCAATAGCCGTGACTATTAATGAAAGTGCTTCATCAGGTTCAGGTACGTTAATGATCGTGTCTAATTCACAACCCAAAGCATCCGTTACAATAAGTGTATAATCTCCGGCAGCTAGGTTGGCTATGTCTTGCGTGTTTTCTCCTGTTTCCACCCATTGATAGGTGTAAGGTGCCGTACCGCCTGAGATAAATGTTGAAATGGTACCGTTCTCGTCTCCCTTACATTGTACCGGCAGTACATCGTAGGTAATCGCCAATGGCGCGTCTGGTTGAGTGAGTGTAACGGGAATAGAAACGCTACAGAAATTAGTATCTACGACATGTACTACATAATCACCGGCAGTAAGGCCATCAAATTGGCTGTTGTCCTGGAAGGTGATGTTATCTAGTGTAAATCGATAAGGCGCAGCACCACCTGCAGCCATCACTGATATGGAACCGGTATCATCCCCAAAACAGTTGATATCCGTTTTATTACCAAGGTCAATCGTCAATGGCGTAGGCTCAAGTACTTCCACAGACAGATCGAAAGAACATCCATTTGCATCCACTACTTGCAGCGGATAAGTTCCTGCGATCAGGTTGTTGAATAGGTTGTTGTTTTGGAAATGCTGTCCATTGTCATTAGAATATTGGTAAGGAGGTGTTCCTCCTATGGCGTCAACTGAGATAGAACCATTGCTTTCACCAAAACAAAGCACATGTTGTGGTTCGCCGGTAGCACTTAATGGCGCATCAGGTTGAGCTACGATTGCAGTTTGTTCCAGCGTACAGCCCACATTATCAGTGATCAATAATGTATAGGTTCCGGCCGTCAAAACCGATATTTCATTTATGGTCTCAGTTCTACCAATCCAAGCGTAACTATAAGGCGCAACACCGCCTGAAACGTTAGCTATTACTTGTCCATCATTACCATCAAAACAGTTTACATCATCAATTTGGAAGTCGATGACAAGTGGTGGGTTAAGTTGAGGAATATTTTCCGTAATGGTGATTGTACAACCGTTACTATCTTCTATGGTAATGAAGTGATCACCTCCCACTAAGTTTTCAAATCTGGAATTAGTACCTAGAGCCCCTCCATTAATAGCATAGCTATATGGTGCGACTCCTCCGTTTGCACTTATTTCAATGATACCACTGGCATCACTGAAGCATACAATGGTATTTTTTTCTATCAGTTGATAACCTAATTGATCCGGCGCATCGAGAGTTACAGTTTCTTCCAGAATACAACCACGGCCATCCATTATACGGACAGTGTGATCTCCTGCCAGAAGGCTGCTGAAGATGTTATTAGCACCAAAGGCGCTACCATCTATAGCGTAAGTGTAGCCTGCCCCGGCGAATGACCCTGCATTTCCCCCAATGGCATTCACCACAATTTGTCCGTCCGCCGCATCAAAACATGATACTTCAAAGCTCTGATAGTTGCTAAGTGTGTAGGTGGCAGAAACGGGTTGATCCGGAGCGGTAATAACGATATCCCGGTCATAGACAGTTTCACAGCCTTCAATGTCAACCACTTTAACCTGATAGTCATTGGCAGACAATAAAGTCGTAGTTGTAAGTATACTTTCCGTTGCCCAATTGTCTGCCGAATAGAAAAAGGTATATCCACCCCAACCTCCGGAAACACTGACATTAATGGTGGCATCATCTTCCCCAAAGCAAGTGACTTCAGTGAAATCTACCGCGTCAATCACTAGCGGATCGGGCTCTTCCATTGCGAATGTGGCAGAAGGAAGACTACAACCACGATTGTCCGTAACCATCAACCGGTAGTTAGAAGGGAATAGGTTTTCTATGGAATTGGTTGTACCTCCCGGAAGCGTATAATCTGTCCAACCGGAACCGTCATTGAATTGCCACTGATAGATAAATCCTCCATTTCCGCCAGATACAATTGCACTTAGTGACCCGTTATCGTCGGCAAAGCATGTAATATTTTGTTGTGTGATATCAATTGCCAAAGGATCGGGCTCGGCAATGCTTAAGAAATCACTTAGCGTGGTCGCATCGTTACAGCCATTGTCATTTTGAATGGTAGCATCATAAGTACCTGGGGTCAAAGAAGTGAATACCCCATCTGTTCTAGTAAAATCTTCACCGGTATTGTTGTTATGTAAAGTGAAAGTATAACTGCCTGTTCCTCCCGAGCCTGTCAGTGTCGCACTACCATTGTCCTCACCAAAGCAAACCACATCATCACTTGTAGATAAAATAATGTCAAGAGGTTCAGGAGCAGCCAAGGTAAAGTCCTCCGAATATCCGGCGCAGCTAAGGCGAAACTGGTCAAGTATTTCTACCCGATAATTTCCACCTGAAAGACCAGTTACTAACCAGTTTGTACTGGTTGTGTTAGGCTCTTCTCTGACCAGCGTATTATCCAAATACAACCGATAGTTGTAGGTGCCCGAACCCTCGGAAACCACAACAGTCATACGTCCGTTGGCTGGGTCGACACAGTCAGGTGATGTTTGTAACGTGATACCCCCGGTTACTTGGGTTACATTTTCTATGTTGACCGTTCTAGAACTTGTTTCCCCACAATTATCTGTAACAGTTACCGTGTAGTTTCCTGCAGGAAGATTTGTGAATCGTCCGCTGGTACTATTAGAAGAGGTGAAAGTTCCTCTATTAGGGCTAATACTGAAAGTAAAGCCTTCCTTGCCTCCGGATACACTTACGTCGATCCTCGCGTCTTCTGCACCCGCACAGCTTATGCCATTGTTGATGGTCGTGCTGATGGTCGGAAGGGCGATCATTTCAATTGTAAATGGAGTAGGCTCACTAGCACACGCAGCGCTATTATCATTGAAAAGAACAAAAGTATAATCACCATCGTCAAGGCCGGAAACATCTAATGTTCCATTTCTGGCTGGCCCATGGGCTATACTGATACAACCTCCTCCGGTACCACTACAACCAGCATAATCATGGCCCTCAAAAATCCGATAAGTATAATCATTCAAATTCCCGCTAATGGACCTAACCTGTATAGAACCGTTAGCCTCACCAGCGCAGGAAGCGGATTCGGTAATGTTGGTGTTGTAGGTAGGTGGAGCCGGAGCTATGTCGGTAGAACCCGTGGTACTAAAGCCTGAGGTAAAAGAGCCAGCACGTGCACGGACTCTAAATCGTACTTGCCGATTAGAGTTGCCTAGAAAAGAGCTAAGATTCGGGATTTCGCTCGGGGTAATATTGAGGGAGTTAGAAGAAGTAGTGCGTAAATGCCTCCAATTGTCTACAGATTGGGTAATATACATAGGAGCACAACAGCAAGGTGCAATATCGCAGTCAGAACCACCTCCTCCGGTAATGGGTATAGAAGGAAAAAGAGGTGTCTCTTCCCGGGAAAGAAACCCTATTCCACCTCCACCTCCGCCACTTCCACATGGCCCACAGTAAGCAGGGTTAGGTATAACCTGTTGACGAGTATCGTTTTGCACCAATGACTCCCACACATACTCAACTCCTGATTTGTTAGGGCTGACAATATCTGTCGTTAATGTCATTTGATCATTAAAGCACCTGACCCCAGCAGGGTTTACTGTAGGGCGGTTAGGTACCCCAAAGTCGTAGTAAATTTGGATTTCGGCCATATAACGGCCAGATGCTATGACAATGGGGGTAGATAATTGCGGCCAAAACTGGCCTGGTGGAATATCTCTGAGACGAATAATTGAACTTTCGCTAAATTCCCTGCGGCGATCGGGTGTGAAACCACTATCGCTGAACCCACATCTATCTCCTTTTTGATCTTCAAAACCTTCTAATTGTATTTGTATCCAATCGGGAGGAGTAGAATAGTTTACAGGAATAAGTTCTCTTTGTATATCAAACCACCTGTTGTAATCTCTGGTATCTATGCCGAAACAAACCAAAGTTTCACCATTCTGTCTTTGAGACTGTATGCGATAGTTAGGGTTTTGGTTATCCCTTAAATAAAACCTCCAGGTATGCTCAATTGTACCATCATTCGTATTTACGTTTGAAAATACCCTGAGCACTTTGATCCTCAGTTGTTGCGAATAGGATAATGATAGACTACCGAAAAGTAGTACTACCATTAGTATTGTTGTTTTTATAAAGCCAGACATACCCGAGAGGTTATTCGAACGTTAAAGACTATTCAATAGTGACTGTGAATATTTCTTCTAGATCCAATTCTCCGGTAATTCCACTTTCATCAGCTGGAAGGCCCAAGCGTCCTGTTAGGGTGATTGTATTTCCGGATTTTATTGAGTCTGGAATGACCAAAAACAAATCATAGTCGTAGTCAGAAATTGGAGGGTTGAAACCAATCGAGTCTACTCTGAAGCCGCTTGGAATGAAGCTTTTTCCTGGAATGAAATTATGTCTTGTCCATGTTCGGAGATAAGAAAAGTCCCTCACATTTGATTCAATTCTTAATGTTAAATCAATAGTATCTCCCGGCTGATAGGTTGATTGAAGCTCGCCTTCGATCACCTCAACAGGTTCAGGGGCAACATTAATTGACAATTCGTCTGAGCTGTCACATGAAGCAAAAAAACAACTCGCGATAAGCGTTATCGCACCCAAGTAACTAGTAAATTTTAGCATATCAATAATATTTTTAGTTTGTGCATTCTTTAGAGCCTGCAAAACTAGCGGGGTGCTTCTTGTTATTTATTGAATTCTTTGAGGGTAGCTTACAGCTTACGTTTCAGAATTTTTCTTACATGGGGCTTAATTCTGAAAGGAAATGATGCATGCAGAACATCGGGATGGTAAAATCTTGCTTAATCCTTACACCAAAATGAGATTTTATTATGGTTATTGGTGTTTCAAAAGTGTGGTAATTCAGCGGGCTTTGTCAGTGGTGGGACAATAACCGGGTGGTAAAATATCCAATGTCCGGCTTTTGGCCTATGAAATTGTTAGGTCTTCACAGATCATAAGCCATGCAGTCGACTCATAAGGTTTGTACGTCGCTTGTAGCTAATTCTGATTTCAGTTAATGCCGAATCAGCGTCTTGAGGTGCGATCTTCTTAAATTCCTTAAGGGTTTCGGCAATCTTAAGATAGTAATGGTCTCCGGTGTATTGGAGGTTTTCATCAATGCGCTTCATAAAATAATCATGGGCATGATCTAAGAATTTATGCTTGTGTTTTCTATAAAAACTGAAGACACGATCTTCCCATAGCTCCCCGTCCTTTACTATCTGTAGTGCTTCCTCAAGCCTCTCCTCAGCTTCCAAATAGTCCAGGTATTGACTTCTTCCATTCTCCAGAAAAATATCTTCCAACTCTTTGCGCAAATGAGGTGTATAGGTCATTAGGTCTCGCATCATTTCTTTTGACGGCCTGGCGGCAATAGCATACATGGCAGTGCTATCAAGCGATTCCCCAGCCTGCACTTTCAATGGCAATAGCTTAAGGCAAAATTCTGCTTTATCATGGTCATAAGTTTTTCTGCTTTCCATGTATGCCTGAATGGCTTTTATTCCTTTTTGAGGCTCCCTTTTTTGCTGGCACCTATCCGCAAAAGCAAGCATAAGCGCGTGGCTCTGAAAGGCAGTCTTCTCAAGTACTATATCAGTTTCCTCATCTGAGAGCGTGCCGTTTAGTAAATCGAAATAAGATTGTGTACTGTGGAGTTCTCCTTTTTCCAGAGCTTGAAGAAAAAGTGCCTTCAATGGGTTATATTCTGACTCATTGAAAAGCTCCTCAAAGCCTATGAAGAACTCCTCAAATATACAGTGTGAAGTCTGGTTCAATGTGTCCAGAATTTGTTCTATGAATTCAAACCTGTCATTCAATTCCAACTGTTTGATGAACTTCATAAAAGACAGGCAGCTATCTGAAGTATCAAGTACTATATCGTAATGGTGATCATAAAGGAAACCCTCGCTCATTGCCTCATCAATTTTATCAATAATGTCAATGATCAGTTTTTTACCTTCCTCGGGATATTTGTGCCATATTCCGTCCAGCTTACCTAATAAATCATTCAATGAAGCTTCAAAAGCGTTAGGCTCATATAGTACTCTATCATCTTGAAAAAGACGATTAATCTTATTTACTACGTTGCCAAATTTGACCTTAGCATTACCATCACTCTGGGTGATGTTACTTGCATACTCAAATAGCTGATGAGGGGCATGCTGTAGAATCATATCTTCCAACTCTTTTCGAGATAGGGTCTTTATGTATGCTCTCAGCGCTTCTTCAGAGGAATTCTCTTCGGTTAAAACATTTTCCAAGCCCATTACAGCATAAAAAAGCAGCGCAACAGTGTGCTTGCATATACCGCTATAAGGACAAGAACACTGACTCAAAACTTTCCTATCCCGTAGCCATATTTTTAATTTGTATTCTATTGAACCTTCCACATTGGCAACAAGAACATCTTCTCCTTGAAAAGTAGCTTCCAGCACATGGCCCCTTTCGTAATAATCCTGTCCTCGATAATAAATATGCTCATCAGCCAGGTCATAAATATCTTCGGGGTCAAGCTGGGCGAAAAATGATTTTAGTGATGTGCTATCGGTCTCAGTTATCTCGTACATCATTCCAGGTTTTGCTAAAGTTGCAAAATTTTTCGCTTTCCTATTAGACCTTATAAGTTTTCCGAGGCTTGGTTCTGAATAACATTGGTAGCTTACTTATTTCAGTGATGTAAATGCAAAAAGCCAACATAAGGTCGTAAATGCCTTTATGTTGGCTTTTTGGTTTTTGACTGAATCAACAGCCTTGACAAGTATTTAAATGTAGCCTATACCATGTTCAATATCATAATTGAAATACCAAACTAAACAAACCGTGCGTTAGACGCGCACGGCGGCTGCGAAGCTCGTTAGTCATTCGATCCTACGAATACGAAATGGTACTCTTCGGTCTCGCAGGCCAAACAGTAATCATCAGTGATAATAGGCTCGTATTCCCAAGAATCAATTACCCTTTGAAGGTAATCCTCATATCCTTCTACAGATGAAGTAGAGTATAGTCTAGTGCCGCTAAGCTCCAGGCTTGAAACTAATTCCTCTTGATTCAAAGCCGGAAAGACTTCTTTGACTGGTATTGAAAGCTCAGGCAACACATATGAGGTGTTTTCCTCTCCACCAAATACTACCCAAGTTATCGATCCACTATTATTTTCTGCCTCATGCAACGTTATGTACCAGTCATAGTTCTCTGTGGTCTGTATGGTTACTTCGTTGTTTGTCTCACCAAAACTGAGATCTGGTTTGTTGAAACTCAAGTTTGTTGGAAGGCTTCCACTGGAATTAGACCCAAAAACATGGTCAATAATTTGTGTATCTGAATTTTGCTCTGCGCGAACCAGGATACCCAAACCAGCAAAAGTATTCTCTGGCACTAAAAGGTCAACATTACCTGAAAGATTATCAAATTCACTATCAGCATCCAAGAGTAATCCATCTGCGAATTGACCCTCGGTTTGAAAACCACGTAACGTGACCGCAATAGATGTTAAAGCTGAATTGTATTGAATGCTATGATTGCCTAATGTTCCAACAAGATCGTTGAGATCAATGGCTTCACCCAATTGGGAATCAAAATCCTTTTTCAACAAAAAGCGATTGTTACCATCCAAATATTCTCTGATATATAGATCTGACTTAGGCTTCAAGCGTAAAGAGAGTGAACCTGAGCTTGAAGCAGACAGAAAACTGCCAGTTCGTCTATCCAGGTCCAGATCCAATGAACTGAAAAAGTAGGACGCATTTTGATTACCATTCACGAATTCCACCGTGGTATTTTGCGACTGCTCAAAATCTCCAAAAAATCGATCATTAAAGCTTAAATCCCAAGATGTTTGAACGGGGACATCCTGGTAAGTGAAAATGACGGGATTATTAGCATCTCCTACATAATAAGAGATGATGGATACATTATAGAACTGACCCTCAAAGCCATTGGGAAATCTGGTGACCGTGAACGCACCTCCATCGTGAATTTCGCTGGAAGCAAGTACATTACCATCAGCATCCGAAACGATTACCGCAGTAGTACCTAAGGTATTCTTGACCTCTGCATTACTTATTTCAAAGGAGAAGAAGAAATTAGATACATTAAATATCAGGTCAAGATTAAAGGTCTCGCCTGTAGTGCTGTATGCCTTTGCTTGAATCTTATGTTCACCATCTTCAAGCAACTCACTGTTAAGTTCGTAGGCTAACGGTAGTGCTGTAATAGTATTAGCCAAAGAGTCATCAATCGATATTTCGATCTTTTCAAACTCAATGTCCTCCAATTGCACACCCAGTGATAAGGTGCCTCTCACAGTTTCTCCTGCTTGTAAACCAGTTAATTCAATTTCCTGATTCAAAGGGGTTGTTGTCAACTCATCTTCACCACAAGAAGATAGATAGAAAAGGCTGATCACCAAAGCCATTCCGAAGATCGACTTTTTCATTTTGATCTTGTTTTGTGTTTTCAGATTGCTTT
Source organism: Bacteroidota bacterium (assembly GCA_039819065.1). Lineage (GTDB taxonomy): Bacteria > Bacteroidota > Bacteroidia > Cytophagales > Cyclobacteriaceae > JBCBSS01. Next base: position 26,465 of record JBCBSS010000058.1, on the reverse strand, counting down.
AAGCAAACAAAGCTATCTTAGTCTTTGTGGTTATTTCTTGAATTCTTTAGGAGGAGCTTACAGCTTATCTTTTACGCTGTTTCTTACATCGGGCTTAATTCTGAAAGGAAATGATGCATGCAGAGCATCGGGATGGTAAAATATTGCTTAATCCTTACACGAAAACGGTCTTTTGTCACCTTTAGTGACCTTCTGAAAGTGTGATAATTGGATACGCTTTGTCAGAGATGGGACAATCTTAAGGTCAAAATCCGACAAGTTAAAAATGAGGGCATGCCCGTTTAGGCGCTACTTAACATCTACCAAAGGAATTACGGCCCTTTCTGAGTGCAAGGCAATTCATTGATTACCAACTTTATAGGAAGACTCTTGAGAGATTATATACTACTGCCCCACCATGAAAACAGCGTTGGCAAAGAGCAGTTTTCCATTCTCCCAGAAGGCCCTGAAAAGTGGGTTGTCTACCAGATAGACTACACTTCCTTCACCTTTTTCCTGAACGCCAAAAACCAATGATTCGGAGATGTTTTCCTGAATATTGGCACCAACGAAGCCGCTGGTAAGCGATGAATCATCTTCAATGACCCCGACATTCCATCCATTCTTCAAGTATGGATAACTGGCACTGGTAAGCTTCAAACTAAAATACGCTCTATCATAACCGAACCCTAGGGGATGGCTGTTGTCCATTCTAACCTTGTAGATCGCCCCGGGTATATAATTACTGATACCGGCACGTTGGCGATCCTCATACCGTCGAAAAGCCTGCTTTCGTTCACTCGCTTTTTTGTCCGCTTGACTCCCATTTTTGTCTTCATCGGAAGCGCGTCTTGTTAGGCTGAAACCATCTTTATCAGCAAAGGATGATAGCGCATTTCCTACCAAAATCAGTTTTCCACCTCTACTGATCCATTGACTGATATCTTTGAGCTTATCATCACCGAAAAGCCGATAGTAGCCGTTAGGGACGATCAGCACATCGTAGTCGTATAGGTTTACACCGCTAAAGTAGCTTGTGCCTATAGATGTAATGGGGTATTCAATCCCTCGTTCGAAAAAGTGCCATATTTCACCGTATGAGAGAGATGAGGTCTGGGGGCCCGTCAGTACGGCTATTTTAGGGGCAGCGATATAGTTGATGTTGTCGGAGCCAAAATCATATCCTTGGGTCACAAAACCTGTATACACAGGGGTGATGTTTCTCCCCAGTCTTTTAGCATGATTTTGAACCGACTGGTCGAATGCGTCTCCCAAGCTTTCATTAGCTCTACGTGTAACAACCAATGTCCCGGGTTGAAAGCTTTTACCATCAATGGTAAAGCCTTTTTCAGCTGCACGTACTTTCACATCATCTTTGTGTAAGGCAGCCAAGAATTTAACGTCTTCAAGGCTTTCATAAGGCAGAAGGTAAGCATATGGCTTATTATCTATGGCAGACGAGTTACTCTCTTGATGCTCATAACCGTTATCAACCGATATTCTATCTTGGAGTGCGTAAGCTTCCAGGCCATAAACATAAGGCAAGGCCCAGGCTGTGATATCATAGGTAAGGGAATCAGGCAGTTTCGATTTGGGCTCAAACAACACGGTTACCAGTTTTGATTTAGGTTGGTAAGCGCTGATCACCAAATCATTACGACTCACACTAATCGTTTTTTCTAAGTTATTTCTGTAGTCAAAGGCTTTATAACTTCTAGCGCTTTGAGGCTTTCCATAGGCTATGAGGTGCTTATCGAGAAACGAAGTAAGTTGCTTGAGTTTGCCCTTCTTGTTGCCACCTTTTATTACATAGGTTTTATACTTAGTACCGGGATTATTCTGGCTTTGGTTGAAGTACTTATCGAATTCATCTACCACCTTACTAGCATTGAGTGAAGTAGCCTCGACGGTCGATATTCCTGTAGTATAATGATGCTCGATGCGATCTGTGAGCGTTAGTGTGTCGCCATCCTCGGTAATAATGGCCAGACCAGCAAAGCCATGTCCGGCTTGTTCATAGGTCATGCCAATGGCTCCATTAAACATGGGATAAGTATCTCCATAACTAGGATAGAATAGGTCGAATACCTCTTTGGTAAAATAAAGCCAGTTATTCTGGTCAAAATACTTAGCATGGTTCTTACCGACGGTCACCTGAAATTCCCTTTGCCAGTTGGTGATAGCCTCATGCAAAGGTTCCGCAGCCGGAGCAAAATAATAAGGATTGTTAATGTATTGCTCGTGGAAGTCTACATGTATGTGCGGCATCCATTGGTTGTACAGTGCTATCCGCTGTTGAGACTCTATTTGCGTCTGCCAGGCCCAGTCTCTATTCAGGTCGAATAGATAGTGGTTAGGGCGACCTCCGGGCCAAGGTTCACGATGTTCCTGCGCATCTCCATGAGGGTTGGCGGTAATGTTACCATATTGATTGTAGAAATTAGCATACCGATCTCTGCCGTCGGGGTTGATACATGGATCGATAATTACAACGGTATTTTTCAGCCATTCTTTTGTCTTCGCATTATTAGGGTTGACCAATTCGTAAATGGTTCTAACGGCTGCCTCTGTAGTCGAAGCTTCATTACCATGGACATTGTAGCTTAACCAAACTATGGCAATCTTATCACCGTCAGGACTACCGCTTTCCAGACCAGTTCTTTTCAAGTTACTCAGTCTTATTGATTCGAGTTTAGCGAAGTTTTCAGGCGCCGTGATAAAAGCAGCTATCAAAGGCCGATGTTCATAAGTCTCGCCGTATTTCTTCAGCACTACGTTAGACGCATTTTCAGCTATGTGCTCAAAGTATTCTACTACCTTATGGTGACGAGAAAACCTTGTCCCCAATTCATAGCCCAAAAACTCGGATGGACTTTTGATAGATTGGGCTAATACCGATGAGGAAAGTAGTGAAACGAGTGTAAGAAGAATCAGATATCTTTTCATATGATGCTATTGGCTACTGACTACGGCGTCATGCAGTGCTTCCGAAAAATGTAGATTGTAATTGGAAGATAGTGCAAAACCCGAAAATGAACAATGGTCAATCAGAGACACCGATATAAAGACCGTGCTCGTTCGTCTTTACGTTGAATGTTTTAGCTGCCCTGGTTCGACTTTGGCATTCTTCACCATTGCTTAATTTATATCTGTATTCATGCAAAGGGCAGGTTATTTCACCATTGTGATTTATGAGACCTTTGTGCAATGCTTCTTTCATATGAGGGCAGGCATTGTCTATAGCAAAAAAGGCACTATTGGTGCGTGCTAAGCAAATTTGCTGGTTGCGAATGACTATGAGACGTGCAGCATTTTGAGGAATACCGGCCTCGGCTTCTTGCAGGGAGCCAAATATTTTGTACCACTTCATTACCTAAATTGGATATTCTACTCTTTAGAATCGCCTACTTTGGAGCCTTTGGTACTTCCCTTCCCGTTGCCAAGCAATTGAAAATAGATTGTAGTAAGTGTATTATTAACCTGTACTTCAATGCAGTCGCCATTTTTGTAGTGATAATAGTTCTTCCTCCCGTCCGGCTTAGTGAGTTCGTATTTGCCGGGTTCTATTAGTTTGATAGGACTGAATACGGCGTATCTCTCAGAGAAGATACTTTCCAAACCTACAGGTTCTTCATAGTACATAGCAGAAATACTACTTGATATTTCTGTATCTTCCATAAGTTTTTCCTTCTTGTCTACCAGAAGTTTGTAGTCTTTATCGATTCTTTCCACAATACTATGCGAACGGCGCTTTTTGTTCATGAGGTTTTCCGTCTCGGCCATCATGAGAATACCATTCTTGAAATGACTATTGTAGGTGTAGTTGACAATAGCACCAAAAAAGAATTTGATCTTTACCTCACTGTCGATGTCGTAGTGTATACTATTACCGTTGACTTGTTTGTCTGCTATGAGGTAACCAATAGAATCGCCCTTCCAAACAACCTTATAGGTAAGCCGCTGAGCTTGAGTTGTATGGCTTGCCAATAAGCTGGCAACAGTAAAAACTACTGCCAGGGAAAGGGCGTTTTTCATAGACTATTCTTTTTGATGAGGGTAACGAAGCTTTACTTCTTTTAGTCTAGAAGGTCTCGTGAATATCATTTGATAGGCTTCTTTTAAAGACTTTGATCTTCTCACATCTTTGAAGATATCAATCCATTCGTGAAAGCACAGATAGACCGGGTTGTAAGAATTGACAGGTTTGGTAATACCATATATAGCTTGCTCTCCTTCAGGCTGGAAAGTACCGAAAATTCTATCCCATATGATGAAAGTTGAGCCGTAATTCTTGTCCATGTAGTGATCGTTCACGGCGTGGTGTACACGGTGGTGGGAAGGCGTAGTGAAAATGTATTCGATTGGTTTAGGCAGCTTTCTAATATATTCACTGTGAATCCAGAATTGGTAAAGTACTTCGATCTGATGGCAGATGAAGAATACAAAAGGATCAAACCCGGCCAAGGCTACAGGAACGAAGAATATGATTTTAATGTACTGTGTCCAACCTAACCGAAATGAAACAGACCAGTTGTATTTCTTAGATGAGTGGTGTGTAACATGAGTTGCCCACCAGAACCTACTCTCATGTGCTACTCTATGTGCCCAGTACCTCCAAAAGTCAATGAAGATCAAACAAAGCACATAAGACCACCAAGTGTGAGGAATAGTCCATGGAACCAGGTTCCAGAAGAAAATAATGATACCAAAATTGATACTTTTTATGAGGAAGCTTAAAGCTACGTTGACAAGACCTACTACTGCTGCAGCCAATGTATCCTTACCGTCATAAAAGTCCTTCTTCTTGTAATAACTTAATATCCATTCCGCTGCCACCAGAGAAAGCATCACGGGAGCAGCCCAAACAATAATTGGAGGTAGATCAAGCGCCAATATCTGTTCCAGCGTGACAGGTTTCTGTAAAGATTGTACTTCGTTCATTTTATTTGGATAAAATTAGCCCGCAAGTTAACCAATTCGGTGCGAACATCTTCTATGAGCGTTTCAAAAAAGCCCCAATTGGCAACCCAAAATATTCCAGGTTTGAAGATAATGCTCAAACGTGTAAAACTTGGTAATTGACATATCAATTGTCAAAACTTATAGCAATAATTAGCAAGTATTAAATAACGCTTGATCTTATTATACTTATTGCAATAAACAATTCTCATTACAGCACAAAGCCCCCTCCCATAACTCGAAAAGCCAAATCTTTTAAGCGTACAAAATAATTTTCTACACATTGGAAACCTTTAATATACTACCTTGTCATTAGGGTGAAATTTTAATAAAAGTATTGAAGTCCGGACAGCAAACAATACATAAGTACCTGATTAACAGGAGTCAGGAAGGGGATAGAAAGGCGCAAAATGAGCTATACAAGCTCTACGCAGGTGCAATGTATAATATCTGTCGCCGTATGATGGGAGATGAGGAAGAGGCAAAGGATGTGCTTCAAGATGCCTTTGTAACCGCCTTTACCCGAATCTCCTCTTTGAAGAACGAAGTGACTTTTAGTGCATGGCTTAAGCGCATAGTGATCAATCATTGTATCAATTGTCTAAAGAAAAAAAGGCACTATGTCACCAGCTTGGAAGAGAATGTGGATGTCGCGGAAGAGGACAATCATGGGTTTGATGGGCAAGAGTTTGAGGTGAAGCGTGTAATGAAGGCCATTGATCAAATCTCAGAAGGCTGTAGAACTGTACTCAATTTATATCTCTTCGAGGGATACGATCACAAGGAAATCGGTCAAATCCTTTCGATCACTGAATCGGCCTCGAAGGCGCAATACAGCAAAGCGAAAAGTAAAATCAGAAAAATCTTAACCGCCTAAATATATTCAATATGGAAGAAGACAAATTAAAGAAGTGGGTAGATGAGGATAAGACGCGGTTTGACATATATGAGACCGATGTGGATGGTCTCTGGGGTGAAATTGAAAACCGATTAGATAGCAAGGATAAAGCCGATCGCAGAGGCAGATTTACAGTCTTGTGGCGTGCTGCTGCTGTCGTAGTACTGGCATTTGGATTAGGGTGGTTTTTTGCCAAAAGTGGTGGCGACTCCCAGGTAGATAATAATGGATTTGCCTTGCACGAAATCTCTCCTGAATTGGCCGAAACAGAGTTTTACTATTCTTCTATGGTCAATGAAAAACTACAGATAATACAAGCCAGTGGTGCCGATATCAATCAGGAGGTTTATGATAACCTCGCCGTTCTGGACAGTGTATATCAGGAACTCAAATTAGACTTACAAGACAACGCAGATAACGAAGAAGTGGTAAGTGCTATGATCCAGCATTACCGCATCAAGCTTGAAATATTGGAGCAAATTCTCGAAGAAATTACAGATAAAGATGATGATGAAGACGAAGAAGTACGCATTTAATTTCACCCAAATATTACTGGCATTGGTCCTGGTTGGATCTGTAGCTACTGCTAAACCTGGTAATGACGAGGATACGAAACTTACCAAAACGATAACAAAAGGTTTCGTTCTGCCCAAGAATGGTAGTGTAGAATTGAAAAACAAATATGGGCAAATCGTGGTGAATAACTCTGAAGATGATTCTGTTAGGGTAAGCATCTTGGTCACCGCATTTGGTAAAGATTATTCATCGGCCAACAAAATCCTCTCACGCGTTGATTTTGATTTCGACCAAACCAATCAATACATCACGATAGAAACCTTATTGGACAGAAAGTCAGGCTTCATCAAAGAAGTATGGAACAATATTGGAGATGCATCGAAAGCCTTATTGAGCAAAAACAAACTCGAGGTGGATTACGAAATATACATTCCGAAATGGGCTCAGCTCAATCTCGAAAACAAGTTTGGGGACGTCTATTTACACGAACGAGATGGCCCTTGTGAGATAACGGTTTCACATGGTAACCTGAGGGCAAATGCCTTTAATGCAAGGGCCAATATTGAAGCTAGTTTTGGAGACGTGAAGATCAAGTATTTAAAATCTGGAAACCTCACTTTAAAGGCAGCAGAAGCAGATATTCAAAAAATAGGTGAGGTGGATATGAAGAGTAGTTCTTCGGAGATCAGGGTAAAAGAGGCTATAGAATTAAAGGTTGATTCGAGGAGCGATAAGCTGCTAAGGATAGGAAAGATCAACAGGCTTTCCGGAAAAGGGCTTTTCTCCAAAATCACGGTAGAACGATTAGATAGAAGCATCGATATGGATATGAACTACGGTGAGATTGAGTCTTCTGAAGTGGTCTTTAATTTCTCCAGAATTGATATCAGTGGACGTTCCACAGACATTCAGTTATACTTCGAAGACCAATCGTATGTTGAATTGGATATTGAAGCTAAACAAGAGGACCTTTCCTTACCAGTGGAAAGATCTGATGTAAACACATCTTATTTAGATGATAAGGGGAAATACGTCAAAGTGACTGGTAATATTGGTACTAAAAACAACTATCCAGGCCGGGTGACAATCAAGGCTCAAGGTGGGGATGTAGATATTAACTTTCTTGGTCCTGACCAATCGGCTAAAAACTGATCATAGCAAAAACTCAATTCGATTATATAAAACAACTGTCTTATGAAAAGATTTATACTGGCTTTGGCCTTGTGTATAACGGCAGGCGCATGGCAGACTGCTTCGGCACAAGAGTATCTAAACTCAGCGGGTTTAAGATTAGGCTATACATCTGGTGTTACTTACAAACGGTTCGTCAATGACACGCAAGCAGTGGAATTCTTGCTGGGTGGTAGAAACGCTGGCCTCCAGTTGACCACTACTTATCAGTTTAACAAACCACTTGATCTCAGCTTCACTGATCGGGTACATTTTTACTACGGTATTGGCGCGCATATAGGTTATGAGCGTGTTTTTCGCGGCACTTTCACTAACCCGATCATCATAAATCCTCCCGTATTTGGTAACGAGTTTGAAATCGAAAGGCGCACGGAGTTTACCATGGGAGTTGACCCTATTGTGGGGCTGGAATACCGTTGGTTGTCGATACCGATGACTATCAGCTTTGACATTAAGCCTTACCTTGATTTTGTAGGTATGCGCTACACGCGTACCCGTTTCTGGGACACCGCTATTTCCTTCAAGTATGTATTCTAACTAGCCTAAAACTCATTCTGAAACACATGAAAAAGTATACAATCATATTCATTTTAGCACTAGCCGTACCTTGCCTTGTTTTTGGCCAGGATGACGATGATAAAGACATTAAGTCCATTTTCAGCAAAGGAACTAAAGTACAGGGTTTCGGCTCCTTTGATATGAAAATCACCGAAATGGTGGATGATGTAACACTACTCCTTGGTGGTCATGGAGGGCTGATTATAAATAAACATACCATTGTGGGTATTGGGGGTTATGGCATAACGACCAACAATAGGTTTAGAGGTATTGTGCCTAATGAGGACTTGGATTTATTTGGAGGTTATGGCGGTCTCGTACTTGGATATATTCTCGCACCAAGAGAGATCGTTCATATCTCCTTTCCAGTACTCATAGGTGCTGGTGGACTCGAAGTATCCGATGGTGATTTTTTCAGTCCGAGCCCCGGGGATTTAGGTACCATCGTAGAACGGTCGGCTTTCTTTATCGTTGAACCGGGAGCCGAAGCTGAGATCAACGTAACCAAATTCTTTCGCATCGGTTTAGGTGCTTCTTATAGACTGATCACCGGTACGGATTTGACTAACATCTCTGATGACGACGTATCAGGTTTATCTGGACAAATCTCCTTCAAGTTTGGTAATTTCTAGACTAAGAAAGTCAACAGCAATATTGCCATTTGCAAATAAAAAAAGGTTGTTTCTGAGCCCCAATATTAATTTTGAATCAAGTTAACAGGCTTTGAAACAACCTTTTGTAGCCATCTTTGCTACGTACAGTTTCTATTAATTGAAGTCCTTACCGCTTTCCAATGTTTTGATGTAACCGGCTAGAACTGTCTTAGAGCCATCTGGAGCTTTCTGATGGGCTTCTTTTTCATACTTAAGTGCTTTTTTGATTTCTCCATTAGCCGAGTATCCCCTAGCCAAACCATGTGGCGCCAACCAGTGTTCAGGCCATTTTTTACTGGCTTTGGTGAAAATATCTAACGCTTCTGTTTTTCTATCCTGACCAATCAGGAATCGTCCATAATTATAGTAGTTATTGATACTAGCGGCTGGATCAGCCAGCGCTGCGTCCATGGCCTTGGTTGCTTCTTCACTCTTACCCAATGCGGCTAATGCTCTGGCTTTTACTTGCAGGTTATTGAAGTTCTTCTGTCCTATGAATGGCGCATTGATGGAAGCATCTGCCCAAGTCAATGCATCCTCAAGGTGAATGTTATTGGTCAATAGGTAATTGGCCGCTGCATTCCAGTTGGTGTGATTGAACCCTGGTGTTGTTCGTAGCTCGTCTTTGAGACTGGCATATACCACTTCTGGTGTATTGACTTCAATTTTGAATGGTATTCTCTTCTTCTCCCAATCCAGGGTCAAAGTAGCACCATTGTTAGATACTTCAATGAAATTGAACGTCAGCAGATTTGTCTGAGGTATCTCAACCGACTGAACATCTACTCTCAATGCATCCTCCGCCTGATCATAGAAAAAGCTACCCCACGAGGATATATTCTTGGAAAATATGGCGGTGACTTTTCCGCTTTCTTCTAGCGCCATATGTAAACCATACTTACCAGCAGCGAGATCTTTACCTTCGACCTTCACATCAGTGGTAAACTCAATTACGGTGTTTTCATTGGCGCCGGCTCTCCAGGGAGCTGCAGTCGACGTACCGAAGCCAAGGTTATTGTAGCCATAAGGTACGACTTGCCCCCATATAGCACCTGTTCGATCATTGCCCTGAGGTCCTATCACACTTGGTCTGGAGTAATTGACGATTACATCGGTGATACCGACGGTTTGCTTCAACTCGGATGAAGCACTAGCCCTAGGTAGGGTAACACCCTGACCCATCACGTGCAAAGCCACGAACATAGCCAGCACTGAGGATAAAATAAACTTTCCTTTTTTCATGGTAATAATGTTATAGGTTAACGTTGGTTACGTGTGGGCTCTGATTGATAGATATCGGTACTAACGGGTGCTTGTATTGGCTGTTGATTTATTTACATAGTATGGCCAGAGTTGTGATGAGTGGATATAATTGGTTATCAATGAAATAATCTTACTCCCAATGGCACTTAAGAAAAAAGTCTATTGGCCGTAGGAACCAGTACATAACTTGGAAAAGTCACAAAAGCTTGATTTCAAATGATAAAGGATTCAAAAGCGATGGGGGGAGTAGTGTAAGAAAGAGATTTGGAAGCTCACCAGGTTTACCCCTGCAACTGAGGATTCAACCTAGAATTAAACCATGAAAGACTATACGAAGAAATCAAACACAGTCACCGGGTAAACCTGGTCAGCCACCAATTGTATATATCTGTATTTCAACAACATACATACAAACTCTTAATGATCTTTCGGCCTCGAAAGTTCCCTTTCAAGGAATTTTTAAGTAGCAGCAAATTTTTTGCACTATATCTTAAATCCGTTCTTAAAAAGGACGCCAAAGGTATAAAAAACATCTCAACGATACCATTGATTACGCTGAATCTGTATATTATTTCTATGTTAACTGCAATTATTGAACCTGAGACACTCAGGGTATATTTAACTGCTTCTTTGAGGGTTTGAACGTAAAAAGTGAGGGTTTAGTCTATAAATCTTTGGAATTTCTTCCATAACACCAGCTTTTTTTCAGTAAGCCAGTAGATTTATTAACCGGATGTATCAAACCCAGTTGAGGCGATTGGGGATAGAAACCTTGATCGTAGTGCCTTGTCCATATTTACTATTGATGGTTATATGGCCATTGAGTTTTTCTACTGACTGCTTCACAATGTACATACCCAACCCAGAGCCCTCAGACTTCTCTGTAGCCCTGAAGAACATATCAAAAACATGCTGTTGAAGCTCATCTTCAATACCTATTCCATTGTCTTCAAAGGTAACTACAGCCATTTTTTCTTCTAGCTGGATATTGATCTTTAGGTAGTTCTCCTCTTTATTAGGGTCATAGTACTTGAAGGCATTGGAGGTGATATTAGCCAGAATAATGTTTACTCTTATTCTATCACTGCAAAAGGAATGGTCTCCTTCCACTTTGATGGAAGTATTGACCCTTGAAAAGTTATCCAGGTATTCCAGGTCTTTGATAGATTCAGTAAGCATGGTTTTCAGGTCTAAGGGCTCAAAGCTAATCTCAGTTCGGTTGGCCTTAGCATAACTTAGCATCGACTTGACAAACTCATCCAGTTTATGAATTCTTCCTTCTATTCGCTCAAGGTACTGCCCTTTGCTTTCAGTAGAGGGGTCGAGTTTAGCGACATTGACCAGTCCTAGTATTGAACTTAGGGGCGACCTGAGGTCATGAGAGGTCTTGTAGACCAGCTGATCCAGTTCAAAGTTTCTGTCGGATAGTTCTCCCAAAGCCCTTTTGAGAGCATCTTCCCGTTTTTCGAGCTTGTCATTCTGTTCCTTCAACTCGGTATTGAGCTCACGCAGCTTCTTTTCAGTAAGCTTCCGTTCCGAGATATCTTTTACGAAAACCGCTACACCCACAATATCCCCGTCATTACTCCTGATCACATTAGTGGAGATTTCAACAAACCTTTCTATCGGTGTACCAACACCATAGCTTGTTTCTATGGTGAGCCCTTCACCATCCAGGGCCTTCATGCATTGCTCTTGAATGATCTGCCGCTCATTTTCGTCAGAGATATAATTGAATATGTTTTGTCCAATCTGAATATCGGCATCATGGAAGTCTTTCATCATGGCCTTATGATTCTGATTGAAAGAAATATATCTCAGTTTAGTGTCGAGTGCGAAAACAGAATCCTGCACACTTTCCAGGATGCCTCTAATCTGGTCATTGGCTAAGTCAATCTCATATACAGCTTCACGTTGCTTGGTAATATCCCTGATGGCCCCATCCAAATAAACATTTCCGTCTTCATCCTTGGTGATCGTATTGCTCATCAGGCCCCAGAAAACATGACCATTCTTCTTCTTCAACAATACCTCTTTGTTGCTGAAGTATCCTTTATTCCGAAGAGCGTCTAACAACTGATTTCTTTGCTCCTTATGTACATAAAGGTCGGTAGGGTTGACTTGTGACACCTCTTCTTGCGAACTGTAACCAAACATCTTTATGAACACTTCATTGACATAGATTAAGCCTTTGTTTTCGGTGCTACGGTAGATCGCTTCATTGACATTTTTACTGATAGAAGAAAGCAATTGCTGGTTTGATCTCAGCTTATCTTCTGTTTCTTTTTTATCGGTGATGTCTTTGAAGTTGGAGACGAAACCATTCACACCGGAAACATCCAACATATTAGTGACACTTGCTTCGGTCCATATATAATGGCCTTCCTTATGTCGAAATCTTTGATGGAGAAAAGCGGTTTTACCCGGTTGTTTCATCAGTTCGGTATATTGCTGATTGGAATACTCAATAAAATCAGGGTGCAGAAATTCGTGTGGCCTCGTACCCAGCACCTCGTGCTCTTCGTAGCCCAACACTCTTTTCAAAGAAGGGCTGGCATATTCCATAATTCCCTGAGCATTATGTAACATAATCACATCATAACCATTCTCAATCAAAGACCTGAACTTTCGCTCACTCATAATTAGCTCTTGCTGTGCCTGCTTTCTTTCGGTTACGTCTGTGACCATCATTAATATGTTGGCCTCTGCATTATCCAATGAGATTCGATTGGCAGCAGCTATAGCCCATACAGAAGCACCTGACTTTTTGACCAGTTTGATTTCAGGTAACTGGCTCGAAGTATGTTCTGTGCTTAATAGCATTTTAATACGTTCTGAGCCTTCTTCGTCTGTAAAGTCCAAAATTGATTGTGAGATAATTTCCTGTGATTCGCAACCCAAAATTGAGGTCATCTTAGGATTGACGAGTGATATAATCCCCTGCTGGTTGAGGATGAGAATGCCCTCGTTGGCTGTTTCTACAATTTGTCGGTACTTTTCTTCGCTGCTCAGAAGAGCCGCCTCGGCAGTTTTTCGATCATTTATATTCTGTATTTGAGAGATAAAGTAACTCGGCTTACCATCCTCATCCTTAAGCGTAGATACGTCCAGCAAAACCCATACTACTTGTCCATCTTTGCGGATGTATCTTTTTTCCATGTTGAATCTGTCAATCTCACCGGAAATCATTTTCTTCTGATAAGAGAGGTCTTTCTCCAGGTCATCGGGATGTGTGATAGTCTGAAAATCAATTCTTAGTAGCTCTTCCTCGGTATAGCCCGTGATGTTCACGACCTCTTGATTGACCTTTAGCCATTGCCCCTTATCTGAAATAAGGGCTTTGCCTATAGGTGCATATTCGAACGAGTTCTTAAAAAGCTGTTCACTTTTGAGAATGCTCTCCTTAGATTTAAGCAGTTGCCATTCTTTGACTTTGAGTTCTTCGTTAACCTGGCGCAGGTCAGCATTGGTAGCGAACAGTTCTTCATTCAGTGATTGCAGCTCTTCATTAGAAGCTTCCAATTCTTCGTTAGCAATAGTGAGTTCTTCATTGGCTTTCTGCAAAGCCTGGTTGAGAGACTCTTGCGCCAAATGACTGAACGTAAGCTCTTTTTGATACGCCTCAATTTTCTGTTTTGTGGCTTGCAATTCCTGCTGCACCAGATGTACCTCGTCGGGTAACTGTTCGTAAGTATTCCCAAATGCGTGAAAGGCTGGGATATTATCGAAAATAATTATAAAGTAATCCGAGCCACTGGAGGCATGCATGGGCTTAACTGTTACTCTTACGAATCGCTTTTCTTCGTGTGCAAAGTATTCAATAACCTCGGTTGAAATGGTAATATTGGCCTCTAGCACCTCCTTTATGATCTTCTCGGTCGGAGATTTAAGAACAGGTTGCAAAACACTTAAAAGCCCTTTGCTTGAAAGGCTGCTTCCTTGTTTTGTGTAGAGCTCAACACTGCCGTATACTTCTTCTATTACCAACTCTTGATTTACTATCAGGTAGGGAAGTCTGAACGTTCGGGCAATGGTATCTTGTGCCTGGTCTATCAATGATAATGATGACCGAAGCCTGTGCCGGTCTGCATTTGGCCAATCATCTGAGTTGCGGTGCTTTTTTACGTTTTTAATATTGGGCCAAGGCACTGATACTGCGGGCCTTGTAACATGCTCAAAGATATTGTCTTCTGGAGCCACTTCTTTAAACGAGTCCTCGTGGCCCTTAACGTTTTCTGATTTACCTAGAAACAAATAACCGCCTTCATTTAATGAATAACAAAAACGATCAAACACCTCAACCTGAAGGGCTTCATCGAAGTAAATCAATAGGTTTCGACAGCACAACAAATCTAGTCCTGTGAAGGGAGGGTCGTGGGTAACGTCGTGGTCAGCGAAGATGACCATCTTCCTGAGCGAATCGGTAATTTGATAGCCACCATCAACTGCCTTAAAATAATGCTTCAGCCTTAATGCTGATACGTTTTTTACCGCGTCAGTGTCATACCAGCCTTTTCTACCTATTTGTAGGGCCTTTTGGCTAATGTCTGACGCAAAAATTTTAATATCATATTGGCTGATGTGGTCTTCCAGAATCTCGGAAAGTATTATAGCTATGGAATAAGCCTCCTGACCGGAAGCGCAGCCCGCTGACCAAATTCTTATACTTTCACCACGGTTTTTGTGATCGACTACCTTTTTCAGGTAAATAGATAAGTTTTCGAAAGCCTCTTGATCACGAAAGAATTCTGTTACCCCGATCATCATTACCTGATACAGCTCATCCAACTCACCGGGACTATCCTTAAGCATCTGATGGTAAGAATCCATACTCTTCAGCCCAAGGGTATCCATTCTTTTTTGAATTCGCCGATCAAGTGTAGACTTCTTATATCTTACAAATTCTACCTTGGTTTTTTCCGTTAGCAGCTTCAATATGCTTTCCATATCAATACTCGGCGATGACATATTAATAATCTACAAAATGAATATTATGTTCGAATGAAATGAATTCATTCTAATCGGCTTGTATTTTTTGGGAAATACATCCGTAGCTGGTTTTTGAAGCCTGAAATTCAGACCGTGTCCGTTTAAATATAGTGCATTAATGGTTGTATTGACCCAACTAAGCCTATCCATTAAGAAATTTGCACAACTATATTTTCTAGTTTCTGGCAGAAGTGATCAATCTCTTCTTCCGTGTTGTAATAGTGAATAGACGCTCTGACCATCGGAGTGAGATCTCTACCCTGTGAGTCTATCAAAGTGTTATCAGGTTTTATGACCGATACATTAATCCGTTCTTTTTTGAGCAAATCCTTTATATCATTTGGCGACTTACCCGCTACGGTAAAAGTTATAATACCAGACTTAATTCTACCGATATCCTTTACCTGTATACCAGATATGGATGAAAGCTTATTCCTTAGTGCTGCAGAGAGTTTCATTATTCTCTCCCAGATATTATCCATGCCTATTTCCCTAGCATAGGAAATGGCCGAAGACAAAGCCACTTTACCCGCAAAGTAGCACTCCCAAACTTCAAATTTTCTGGCATCTGGTCTCACTTCGTAGGATTCTTTAGTGGTCCAGCGAGCCGAATGCAAGTCCAGCGTATATGGTTCTATCTGGTTAAGATATTTCTCCGAAACATATAAAAAGCCAGTCCCCCTCGGACCCCTTAAGTATTTTCGTCCGGTCGCAGAAAGGAAATCACACTTCAGTGCTTGCACGTCAACTGGATATTGCCCGATGGATTGACAGGCATCTAGCAAAAAGGGAATGTTGTATTTAGCAGCAATTCTACCTACTTCCTCAGCTGGGTTTACCAGACCACTGTTGGTCGGCATGTGGGTAATCGAAATAAGTTTTACTTTATCATCAATGGCTGCCTCCAAGGCTTGGATATCTATTTCACCGTGCTCATTGGAAGGCACAACTCTGATTTGTAGCCCAATACGCTTTTCAAGTTGGAGATAGGCAATGTAATTGCTGGCATATTCTACCCTACTGGTCAATATGACATCTCCCTTTTGAAAGGGTATTGAATAGAATATCCTGGTCCATGCCAACGTGGCGTTTTCTGCAAAAGCTATTTCCGATGGTTTTGCATTTATAAGCTGAGCGGTAACATCATAGAATGCCTCTAAATCTGCTTTATGTGCTTCTGCCGTCTCATAACCGCCGTAAAGGCTTTCTTCTTCCAAATAGCTTTGCAGGGAATCACTCACGACCTTGGGCATCAAGGACGCGCCGGCATTGTTAAAGTGAAAAACATGATCTGTACCTGGCGTTTCCTGTCTTAACCTTGCTACATCCATGGTTGAATAGGTTAGGGTTCTAAACCAAAAAGTTTAAGCTTTTGCAGCTTATCAAGCATTAGCAGATACTAATTTCCCAAGCTGATAGGGTCAAAGGATGTGAACGCTTCTTCGGGTACGTCAGCCAATACTTTAACGTTTTTAGGGCCTTTCCCGTCAGAACGGTCACCGGATAACTTGATACCTTTAAAATCCTGATAATTGTCCCACGGCCAGATGGCTGAAGCGCTATCTTGCTCTGCACTACGGTAGAATGACCATTGTTTTACGAGGTTATCCTCCTTATCAACAAACACTTCATATTTGTTGTCAGGGGTATCCCCAACAGCATTAAATGTCAGTTCCAATATATGCGATGGCTTTCCTTCTAAGGTGTTTCCTTCCCCATTATATTTGAGTGTTACGCCTGAGTCTTTAAGCTTGAATGGCATAACTAACCAATAAGAGTCGTTGATCCAGATACTTTTACCGATGTTCACATATTTGCTTACCGAGTCAGGGTTTTCCAATATTTGGCCTCGCCTCATTACCTGGCCTGTATTGTCAAATACGTTTACCAGGTAAATGGAACTGTCGCGGGGGGATTCGATACGAACTTTTCCTTCGAGCTTATCCCATAGCAAGTCTCTCACTCCAAAAAAATTCCAGGCCATGTATCGGGTAGAATCCCAGGTTGCTCTGCCTCCCATAGCGCTCATTACTTCATCTGCGATCTCAATGGCCTGACTGTCAGAACCTTCAAGGTTAAAGCCTTCGGCAGCTGGATTCCCAGGTGCCTTCTCTTCAGAAACATCAGCAGTTTTTTGTTCTTGAGTGCATGCCCAAAGAAGGCCTGCAAAAAGAAATAAAATTATAACGTTTTTCATGTAGTAGTCTCGTCTTTAGAGGTTTTGCGCATGGCAAATATCTTAGATAAGATAATAGTAGGCAAGGGTTCTTTTCTCCTTGCATTTCTCATCGTTCTCCTTAAGAAACCTTCCACGGGTAGCACCATTGCAGCAATACCGACCTGTATGAAAAAGTCCATCACCGGGGAGCTTTTGCTCTCAAAATATGATTCTACAGAAGTTTGAATGAATTCTATTATTAAAATCAAAGTAAGGAAGGTCAGTAACCGGCTCAGTAATAGGTATTTACTGCTGAGGGAGTTGAGCCTAAATGTCAAAATGAGCATGATACTAAAGAAGCAGAATTCTAGTGCATAGAACCATGGCTGTCTCCAGTAGGGTGGCACAATTTTAAACTTATAGGCATCTGCCTTGAATACCTGTCCCAGCACATTTCGAGTATGTACTTCTAACTCGTAGTCTCCCGGTGGCAGAAAAGGAAAGCTGATCAGGTTATGGTTGGCTGACCAGTCCGACCACTTCTTGTTTAGCCCATTCAACCTGTAGCGGTACTCTACACCTAGAATTTTGGAAAAATCAGGTTGAATAAATTCAAATGTCAGAATTCCATCAAGCTGACTTATGTTGAGTTTTCCTTTCGGTGAAAGTTTCTTAGAAGAAGTTCTTATCTCTTTCAGCAACAGTTCATGGCTAGAGGTGAGGTCTTCGGTATTTCCAGCAACTTTAAACAACCCTCGGTTTCCGGAGATTATCCAAAGGCTGTTATTGGTGGGATCAAAAGTGACGCTGTTAATATCCTTTAAAATATTAATACCATCACTATTGAAATTTTCCATAACCACATCGCCATGGATGCTCCAATTAAATCCATCGAACGTCCAGATGGACTGATCAGATGCGTAGAGGTATCTTTCCGGCTTTGGCTTCTCCTCTACCTTTTCGCGTCTTATCGCATTAGTCTTTTGGTCATACATATAATGACCTCCAGAATTAATGAAGTAGACCTGACCATTCTCCAAGTAACCATAAGTATCTTCAAAGTATGGGTTAGTTATCTCGTAGTATTCAGCGTCAAGAATCTCATCGTTTTCTACCTGAACACGATATATTTTGTCACTTCCACAAAACCAAACATTGGAGCCATCTTCAAAGATGTACTTGATATATTCGTTTACTTCAGGAAATAGGTCGATCTCAACCCATTGTTCCTGATCATACTTTAAAACTTTGAGTTCGTTATCATAGCTACTGACAAACAGTCTTTGCAGGCGGTTAGATGCGTATACGAACCTGATAGGATCATTCAGAATTGTGTCGGCCGTACCTTCTTCTATTTCAAATAAACCGGACAGGCCAGATGCCAGCAATTGCTCATCAAATACCAACAATTGCTCACTCTTTGACTCAATGCCACTAACCTCCTTATAAACGTGCTTAATAGATTGCAATTCTTGTTTAACCCTTTTTTCATAGGCAATGCGTGTCTTGGGTTTGTTCTGTTGCAACTCTGAACTCTTCGATCGCCGTTTTTTTCTCACTGATGAGTTACCATTAACGCTAGTTTCATCAGTGGTCTCCGCACTTTCACTATTCTTCTTCTTGTTTCTTAGGAATGAGAAAAGTCCCTTCTTTTTCTTTTTGCTATTCGTTGAGTCCTTTCGTACTTTTTTCGATTTCCTTGCTGTTCCTTTTTTGCCTTTGCTTTCTTTTTGTTCAGTCGTTTCTTCTGCTTCTAACGATGGTGTGGGCAATCGCTTCTTAACGTAATAGACTATCTCATCGTAGTCCTTTACTTCATCCAGGTAATAAACGCCCAAGCTGGTGGAAACATAAAGTCGGTCATTAAATGAAGCAACATGCATGAGGTTTCCTTCAATGCCCGGGTAATGGCTAAAGTTCTTCAAAGGCAGACTGGGTAATATACGTGTGAAGCCATATTCATGGGCCACCCACAGCCCACCATCTTTGTCTACCTCCATGCTATAGACCTCGTTGTCCGGAAGCCCTGTGCGGTAGTTGATGATGTTCACAATATCTTCTGAAACAGGATTGATAAAAACCACTCCTCCTCGTAAAGTGGCTATGGCCACAAGATCATCATTGAGCCATCTTCCGTCTATTGGCTCACTACCGAATAAGTAGTTGTCATCATCACTCAAATTGACTGTTTTGATGCCCGAGGTTTCTTGCAAGAATATTTCATCACCATCTGTGACAATCAAATGTCGACTACCATCTAAGGATTTGGCTATGAATAATGGCGATTGTGAAGGTGGTATCTGAAGGGACGATTTTATTAAGGACTTCCCATCTACTTCCATAGGAGGGCCATCACTTTGACTTACCAGAAGTGATTTTCCTAATTGATGAAAACCAAGAAACTCGCTACCCTTTTTTACCTTTATTTTTGACAGTGGTGCATCTTCTTCATAAATAAAAATGTACTGACCATTCAAGCCATATAATCGGTTGTTTTGTGCCACTACGGAAAATATATCCGTAGCTTCTTCTACACCGTCGGAAAGTGATTGGTAGGCTATGCCGTTGTTTTCATCCACTACTAACTTGCCGAAGCCGGTCCATCCTCCCAGATAGATTTCTCCTTCGTCATCCTGAGTGATACTAAAGACTGAACCAGAGGTATTGACCAAATCCCATTCACGCCCGTCGTATCTCATTAGCCCATTGCGATTAGCAATACTCATGATGCCATTTGGCTCAGACAGCAGGGCAAAGTTGACGTTATCTATTTGATCAGAAGGGGGAGAAATATTGGTAAGGAAATAGTGCCCATCTTGAGCTATGCTCAAATGGCAGTAATTGAAACTGATCATCAAGACCAGCAACAAAACCCTCTTAAGACGACTAATATTCAAATTTGGTTTGCCAATTAGTTGATTTATCTGACCAATATTCCCTCATACGTGGAGTTGGTTCTAGTGTTCCAAGAAGATCGAACCAACTTATTCGGCTTCAATCTTATCCAAGAAAACTGCCCAGAAAAAGTCATTAAATATAACAAGTATTTATTTCAGAAGTTAAATTACCCAAAATACTAATGATGATTGGCTGCGTTTCTTGCTCATGCATTAGCTGATCCTGCTCCAGTTGACAGCCGTTTTTCGCATCGCTTGAACCTGACGGCTTATATTTCTATTCTCGGGCTTTTCTAGCGCAGGGTCTTCATTGAGCACATCTTGGGCGGCATTTCTAGCCATTTGCAAAATCTTCGTATCCTTGCCCAAATCAGCAATAAGCAAATCCAATGCGCCACTTTGTTGTGTACCCATAAGGTCTCCAGGCCCTCTTAGTTTCAAATCTGTGTCAGCTATTTCAAAGCCATTATTGGTGCGCACCATAGTATCGATTCTGACCTTTCCCTCTTTGCTTAATTTATAATCAGTCATCAAAATGCAGTAGGACTGCTCGGCCCCCCTACCTACCCGACCTCTGAGTTGATGTAGCTGAGCCAACCCAAAGCGCTCAGAGTTTTCAATAATCATAACGGTTGCATTGGGCACATTTACACCCACTTCTATTACTGTAGTCGCTACCATAATTTTGGTTTCTGCCTTCAAAAACCGCTGCATCTCAAAATCTTTAGCTTCAGGCTTCATTTTACCGTGAACGATACTGACCGGAATATCAGGAAAAGCACGTTGAATACTTTCATACCCATCCATCAAGTCCTTCAGATCCATCTTTTCAGATTCTTCAATCAAAGGGTAAACCACATATACTTGTCTTCCTTCTCCGATTTGCTGTTTGATAAATCCGTTGACCTTGAGCCGTTTAGAATCGAAGTAGTGGACTGTCTGAATTGGCTTTCTTCCCGCTGGAAGCTCATCTATCACTGATACATCCAAATCTCCATATAGGGTCATGGCCAAAGTTCTGGGGATTGGCGTAGCGGTCATCACTAAAACATGAGGATATACATGCTCATTCTTTTGCCAAAGCTTTGATCGCTGTGCTACACCAAATCTGTGTTGTTCATCCACAATAGCCAAACCAAGGTTTTTGAACTGCACCACATCCTCCAGCAAAGCATGCGTCCCTACTATTATATTCAAACTGCCATCCTCCAATTGCTCATGGATTTTTCTTCTGTCCTTCTTCTTTGTAGAACCAGTGAGTAAGGAGATGGAAATCCCGATGCTATCGGCAAATGGCTTTAAACCGTTATAATGCTGATTGGCCAAAATTTCGGTAGGTGCCATAAGTGTGGACTGAGCGCCATTGCCAACGGCCAATAACATGCTTATAAAGGCTACTATAGTTTTACCGCTTCCGACATCTCCCTGAAGCAATCTATTCATTTGCTTCCCTGACTTCATATCGTGATAAGCCTCCTTGATGACCCTCTTTTGTGCATTGGTCAAGTCAAAAGGCAAGTGGTTCTCGTAAAAATCGGTTAGGAGCTCTGTCGATTTAAAATATAGCCCCTTGAACTTTTCAAACCTGGTCAGCTTCAGTTTCAATAAGCGAAGTTGAACGAAGAAAAACTCTTCAAATTTTAATCGAAACCGAGCCTTATTGAGTAAGTCCGTGTTTTGTGGAAAATGGATGGCCCCCATCGCCTTTCGCTTGGAAATAAGACCATATTGATCAATAATTTTCTGTGGCAATGTTTCATTGATCCTTTCATAGCAAAGCTCAAGTAGGGCTTTGACCATTTTCGCTATAGCCTTACTGTCAAGGTACTTATTTTTCAGTTTTTCAGTCGATGAATATACTGGTTGAAGATGGGCGGTTTTTTGATTGCCAGGGGTAAGTATATCTATTTCAGGATGTGCGATATTGATTTTGTATCCAAAAACATTGGGTTTACCAAAAACAACGTATTCCACACCTACTTTGAGCTTCTTTAGCGCCCACTGAATACCTTGAAACCATACAAGCTCAACTTCACCGGTAGCATCTGCAATTCTAGCTACTAGCCTTTTTTTGCGTCCCGCATCAACAGTTTCCAAGCTACTAAGCATGCCTCTGATTTGGATATAAGGCATCTCTTCAGACACTTCACCGATGTTGTGAAATTTAGTACGATCCTCATATCTGAATGGGTAGAATTGTATTAGATCCGCATAGGTAAAAATATTGAGTTCCTTATTAAGCAATTCTGCCCGTTGTGGGCCTACACCTTTGAGGTATTCTATAGATGTATCAAAGAAACCTGGCATTGTTACAAGCTACCTAATAATTAATGAGGTTGGGATCCAATTATAGTGAATCAGGTTGGTGAAAGTAATCAAAAAACTTGAGCGGCGTAGACTACGAGCTAGTCAGAAAATTCATCGGCCCACTCTAAGGTGTTAAGCATATGTACTATATCTTTTTTGACGTATTCAATCGCCGGGGCCAAAGAGTCGTTCTCTGTGGCTGTCCTAAAATATAGAGCCCCTCTTAAAAAGTTTTCTGTAGAATCGGTACAGAAAAACTGAAAAGCACTGGGTACCTCGCCTTCGAGTTCGGCCAGGACAGCAGTTTTTCCCTTTTCAGTTTCATTGATGAACTCATTAATGGCGTAAGCTTTTATTTGATGACGAGAAGTCAATTCATAGGCGTCGCCTAGATATTCTTTCAAAAGCTTTTGGTTATTGTCTACATCCTTGTAAGTAACATGTATATCAGCAATGAGATCAGGGTAATGTAGTTCTACCCAGAAGCGTTCTGCATTCCATGACGAGTCAGGTCGAAGGCGGGCATGTTTAGAATATTCGAAGCGGTAAGGCATAGTATCAGAGCTCATTTGATACTCATGAGGAGGCAAGGCTAATCTGTTATATCCTTTAGGTTTGGGAGAATACTCTTTCTCGCACGAAGAGAAGGCAATCATACCCATCAAGATTATAACAATCGAAAATCTACTTATCATTTTGCTCTTTCTTCAGTCTCTTTTTGCTTTATAAAGACTCGTATTCTTTTGATCCTTTTATTATCTGCCGCCACAATAGTGAATACAAACCGGTCAAAAACTATCTTTTCGCCTGCCCTTGGCAGTGTATTATTTAGCTCAAGAATCAATCCACCCAGTGACTCACTTTCTCCCTTGACCGTTTCAAAAATTGAAGGATCTTCATCGATAATCTTGGCAAAATCGTTTAGCGAAGTTTTGCCCTCGAATACGTATGTGTTGTCATCCAACTTATTGTAGGCAATATCTTCATCGTCAAACTCATCATTAATCTCACCTACAATTTCCTCTATAATATCCTCAAGTGTGATGAGTCCAGAAGTACCCCCATACTCATCCACAATAATGGCCATGTGAACACGCTTCTCCTGAAAGTCTTTTAAAAGCGAGTCTATTTTCTTCGTTTCAGGAACAAAAAAGCTAGGCCGTAATAATTCCTGCCACTTGAAAGACTCGTCCTCTTCAACGTATGGCAATAGGTCTTTAATATATAGAATGCCTTCTATCTTATCGATAGTCTCATTATAAACCGGCACACGAGAATATCCTGATTTATTGATCCTATCCATTAATTCATGAAAGTCCATTTCCAGATCGAATGCGGTTATGTCTATTCTGGAGCGCATGATCTGTTTCACGGTCAGGGTGCCGAAGTTAACAATCCCTTTGAGAATATCTTTCTCTTCTTTAGTCGTTTCTTCACCCGTGGTGATCTCTAGTGCCTGGTTTAATTCATCTACAGAAACTTCGTACCCTTTTCTTTTGTAGGCCTTTTCCACTACATCGCTGGCTGACATTAAAGTTTTGGAAAGAGGGTTAAATACAATCGAAGCTATTTTTAACATGCCTGATGTGAGACGAGCTAAACGCAGGTTGTTTTGGGTAGCATAGACCTTAGGTACTACTTCACCAAACAGGACGATAAGAAATGTGATTACAAAAGTAAGCTCAACCACTAATATGCCACCTACATCCTTGCCTCCTGCGAGCTCCCAAGTGACAAAAGTCGAAATGGTTACTATAGCAACATTAATAAAGTTATTGAGAATGAGAATTGTGGCAAGAAGCCGCTTCGGGTCGTTGACTAAGCTAAGAATACGCTTATCTGTGCCTTGTTGCCTTTCGCGGCAGGTATCAAGGTCTTGAATGGATAAGGAGAAGAAGGCTACCTCCGAGCCGGATACCAAAGCTGACATAAATAGTAACGCTAACAGCACAATTACGGCGGGGCCGTAAAACATGAGCTCTGGCGAAATGATATCTGCTAGAAGTAAATAACTCGGAGGTTCGTCAATTGAGATTTCCAATTCGATTAGGTTAGTCCAAAATCCTAGAACGGAAGATCATCCGTATCCTCCATGGCTATGTTAGCACTAGGAGCAGAAGCAGCTTGAGGAGCAGCAGACATACCTTCACCTGTACTTTTAGGACTGAGCATTGTCATGTTATCTCCTACTACTTCTGTTGTATAGCGAGTGACACCGTCTTTTTCCCAAGAACGTGTCCTTAGTTTACCTTCAACATAAACCATGTCACCTTTTTTCAAATATTTTTCGGCAACGTCCGCAAGCCCTCTCCACAATACTACATTGTGCCATTCAGTCTGCTCAACTCTTTCACCTGAATTTCGGTCTTTGTAAGTTTCAGATGTCGCTACTGAAAAGTTAGCAACAGCCGCACCGTTCTCCAGATGTCTTACTTCAGGGTCTCTTCCCAATCTTCCTACTAAAATAACTTTGTTTACTCCTGACATACGTTTTACAGTTTTTAATAACAAACCGCAAAATTATTAATTCTTTTATTAAATCTACCTAAAAAATATAATCCCTCAAATAGTTAGAGATTAAAACTGGCTTAGGCAAAGCCATAATTTCATCAGGATCATAGAAGCCAAAATCGCTATGGAAAATTTCAGCCTGAGACGCCTGATTTTCTTCCAATACGCACATGTAGAACCTGGCAAAAATCTTCTGATGAGTGAGAATATGAGTGTATTCTTCAGATTGACCGCTAATTTTTATTTTGTCACCAAATGTGTTTGTCAATGATTCATGGACTAGGATTTTATCTTCATTCAAAACGTCGGTCGACTCTACTAAAAAGAAGTCGTACAAACCAGTCCATATGTCTTTAGAGCGACGCTCTCTCATGAGCAACTTACCCTCTTTCTGAACGACTAAATAATGGAAATAGCGTTTCCGAACTTTGATCTTTTTAGTCTTAACAGGTAAGGATTCCTGAAGACCTTTATTATAAGCAACACAATTAGGCTTAAAAATACAGGCTTCACAATCCGGGGATTTTGGTGTGCACTGGATAGCACCAAATTCCATTATAGCCTGATTATGTGTAGCTGGGTTTTCAATTGAGATTAGTTGTCCTGCCAACTCAAAGAACTTTGCTGCCTCTTTAGTGTTGCTTATATCATATTCAAGACCAAACACTCGGGAAAGAACACGCATAACATTGCCGTCCACTACTGCAGACCTAACACCAAACGAAAAAGATGCAATTGCCGCCGCTGTATATCTCCCTACACCGGGGAGTTTTAACAGTTCGTCGACTTTTTTGGGGAAATCGCCGTTGTATTCTTGCATCAATACCTTGGCACACTTATGTAAGTTTCTGGCCCTTGAATAATACCCAAGGCCCTGCCAAAGTCGTAAAACAACCTGTTCATCTGCCTCAGCAAGGGCTGAAACAGTTGGAAAATGCTCTATAAACTTCAGATAATATGGCATTCCCTGCACAACGCGTGTTTGCTGTAAAATTATCTCAGATAGCCATATACGATAGGGATCGGTAGTATTTCTCCACGGAAGGTCACGCTTGTTTCTCTCGTACCACTCAATCAGCTTCAAACTAAAATTTTTATTCTGCAAACTCTATACCCCTCTTTTTTTGTTCAAAAAATAGTGTCAGTTTTTTGTAAATATTAAACTTTTAATTAAAACACCTTTGGACTTAACTTTGCATGTCAAATTTATTTACAATACCTGATTCTAGAAGGTGTTTAAAAATCTTTAAATCTTAGAGCAGTGACAAAAGCCGATATAATTGCTGAAATAGCTGATAAAACAGGGATAGATAAAGCTGATGTAACCGTCACTATTGAGGCTTTTTTTAATGTGGTGAAAAATTCGATGTCCGACGGAGAGAACATATATGTCCGTGGCTTTGGAAGTTTTGTAAACAAAAAGAGAGCAAAAAAAATCGCCAGAAATATTTCAAAGAATACTGCTATCGTAATCGATGAGCATTACATACCATCATTCAAACCATCAAAAGTATTTGTTGAGAAGATCAGAAGTAGCACTAAAGTGAAGAAAACAGATAATAACTGATAGTATATGCTTAGTGCAG
>JBCBSS010000057.1:0-42026 GCA_039819065.1 Bacteroidota bacterium | reverse complement strand
TTAGAAACACTTTCATCTGCTTCTAGCATAAGATCATAGGCCTTGAAAACCATCACATCACCTGCTAGAATAGCAACATTGTCGTTCCATTTTCTATGCACCGTGTCTTTTCCTCCACGCTCTCCTATATCGTGAATGATATCACCGTGAAGCAGCATGAAGTAATGGAATATCTCCACGCCTATACCTGGCCTTAGTGCTTTGTAAGCATCATCTGAGAATAGATGGCAACCCCAAAGTGACAGCAGTGGTCTGAGGCGCTGACTCTCTAAAGTGAGGGCATACCTGACAGGGTTATAAAGTTCTTGAGGATTGTCCCCAAGATTATACTCATTGAGTTCCTTATCTATATGTTTTCCAGCTTTTTCAAGGTTCATCATGTCCGGCTCTATTTTAAGGTAGAATAGTTCAGGTATGATCTAAGTTAGCCTTAGTTCTTCTAATTTTCGACCCACTTCGCTTAAAGTTTTCGATGTTTCTTTAAAACTTATTGCAAGTTTCCTTAATCCGGTTATTTGGCCCGGATGACTGATCATCTTCCACATCAGTTTTGCAATATTTACCATACCATTTGAACCAATACTTTCGCTTATAATACGTGGTACGGTGCTCTGAGCATCATCAGAAATGGATCTTATACAGGCAAAGGGCATATTTGATGCTTGGGCAAAACGTGCAATGATACCACTCTCCATATCGGCAGCTACAGCATCGGTTTGCTGGTACAACTGGCTTTTTTCCTCTGGTGTCGTTAGCAGAGTACTTTCTGCAATCATGCCATGGCTAACAGCAATGGGTGACTGCTTAATCAGGGTAGTAAACCCTTCTCCTAATTGAACAGAGGTGCGCATCACATCACCCTGTTGGTCGATCACGTTTTTGGGTATCACCAAATCTCCAGCCTTCAAACCTGATGAAATGGCCGCGGCGCTACCCCAACTTATCAGTGCATCGACATTGAGATCGCTTAGCTTTTGGCAAGCCTTCTTTACTCGCTCTTCTCCCATTCCAGATAGGCATACGTGGTGAGTGGAGTTCACGACTGCGCATGCTCCGGCTGACAATTTCTGCTTCGTAATAGTCTTTAATTCCTGAGGTAACGGAACAATTATGCCGAGTTTCACGCCACTTTCTTAGCCTTCTGCTCCGACTGCTTTAGCTCATTCCTATAACGAGCTAATGCCCAAAGCGGGAAGTATTTATCGTAGCCGTGGTATTTCAGATAGAATACCCTGGGGAATCCTGGTGCAGTGAATTCCGGATCATACCAGAGTCCATCACCTGCTTGCTCGGCTAGTAGAAAATTAATACCATTTTTGACGGCCTCAGACTCAAACTGGCCAGCTGTCAAAAGTGCATGGACAGCCCAGGCAGTTTGGAATGCGGCGCTTTTGTATCCTTTGCCTGACATGTTCAGTGGCTCATAACTATCGTTATCTTCTCCCCATGAGCCGTCTGGTCTTTGCACTGATTTGAGCCATTCTACAGCCTTGGTCACCCGCGGATCACTCGAGGGAATCTTCGCTTCTTCAAAGGCGATAAGTACGGACCATGTACCATAAATATAATTGGTACCCCAACGGCCAAACCAGGAACCATCTGCTTCCTGCTCTTTCGTGAGATAGTCTATACACTTATCCATAGCATCCCTGTATTGAGGATAATCATCAACTATGGTACCCAAGAACATGACTACTCTGGCACTTACATCTGCCGTAGGTGGGTCCAGTAGTGCCCCATGATCAGCAAAGGGTATTTCGTTCAGGTAGTAATAGGTGTTGTCGGCATCAAAAGCAGCAAAGCCTCCGTTCTTCGATTGCATACCCACCAGCCAGTCAGCGGCCATCTTGATATTACCTTCGAATTCGGGATTTGAAGACCGCTTCAAAGCGTAAGCTGCAAAAGCTGTGTCGTCCAAGTCTGGATAGTAGTCATTGTCAAATTGGAAGGCCCAACCTCCAGAAGGCAGGTCTGGTTTGTAATCTTTCCAATCAGCAGGCCCATCGAGTATTTGCTTTTGCTTCAACCAATTTAAAGACTCTGATAGGGCTTCTTTATTTTCTTCTATCCCAACCTCTTGTAAGGCACAGGAGGCCAGTAGTGTATCCCAAATGGGAGATACACAAGGTTGGCAGTACGCCTCTTGATCGTCTATTACCAATAACTTGTCTATGGCTTCTCTGGCAGTCTTTACATAAGGATGATCCTTCTTGTAACCAAGGAGCATTAGTGCTTCGTAGGCATTCACCATCGCTGGAAAAATAGCACCGAGACCAGAGGTGCCATTCAGGCGGTCAATGAACCACCTCTCTGCCTTTTTTAGCGCTTTCTTCCTTAAGAACTTAGGAATGATAGGTTCCATTCTATACCCAATCCGCTCAAGCTTGAGAATCACCTTATTCAGTGTCGAGCCTGATTCGAAGTAGTGCTTTTCTTTCTCTGGCGGCGTAGTGAATAATTCTCGAATATCAATTTGGTTTGGGTTCTTGGCTTTGGCTTTGAAGCTGTATATAACAAACAGTGGCACCATCACCGTTCTTGACCAATAAGAGACTTTGCTGAGATGGAAAGGAAACCATTTGGGAAATAGCATGATCTCCGCAGGAATAAAAGGCACTCCTCTCCAAGGTATTTGTTCGAACGTAGCTAAAGCAATCCTGGTAAACACATTACTCTTCGCAGCACCTCCCCGGTCCAAAACCGCTCTTTTAGCTCGAAGCATGTGCGGTTCATCAGCCTTATCACCGGCCAATTTAAGTGCATAATAAGCTTTGACGGTACAGCTGATATCAGTCTTACCGCCTGAATACAACGGCCAACCGCCATCGTCAGCCTGACGCTTTCTGATGTAGTTCGCTATTTTACTTTGAAGTGCTTCGTCGACTTCGCCGAGATAATGCATCATCAAGATGTATTCGGCCGGAATAGTACAGTCTGCTTCTAATTCATAACACCAGTATCCTTCTTGGGCATGCTGCTCTTTCAGCACCCCTAGCCTGGCATTTTCTATGGCGTTGTCGATTTGTTTTTGATAAGCGTCTTCTTGGTGATCGAGGATATAATCGAGTCTCTCTTTAAGCCGGTTCAGATCACTTTGTAGATGATCGACGTTCTTATCCATATTATTTTTTTGTTAATTATTTGACCTCAAAGCGAGGTTCTCGGTAATCCCTTGCGCGATAGATTGAAAAGCAATTTCAACATCAAATCCGACTTAGCGGTAAGGTGAGTAGCTATGATAGTTCGCTTTACGCTTTTACGGCTAATTTTCACTTCACCACTGTCAGTGAACCCTTTGTTGTGGTTGATCTTTTTCAACGTAAGAATAGCCATACCCAGTGCCCAAAGGCAGAATTTTCTAATGCCTGCTTCTTTAGCAGGAATAAGCAGGGTGTATTTAAAAGCATTTTCCAGATGAGCATGAGCAACGGCAATTAGTTTTTCAAGCCCTTTCTGAAAGTTATCATTAGAGGTACCATTCATATTACCCAGGTCAAAGCCCTCTTTCTCGAAGATATCTTTGGGTAGCCAACAAGCTGACCGTTCCTGATCTTCCCAAATGTCCTTTAGTATGTTGGTCATTTGTAAGCCCTGTCCGAAAGAAACAGCTAAATCCATCATTTCTGTATGTTTAGCCTTCATTTCAGGGGAATAGATGGCGAACAGGTCGGTTAGCATTTCACCAACTACACCTGCCACAAAGTAGCAGTACCTGTCCATTTCTTCCAGGTTTTCCAGGCCTTCGCCAGTCGTGTGATTCTGGAAATAAGCCATACCATCAGCCATAATTCTTATACACCTCTTCAGTGCTTTTTGCTGATCTTCATCAAAGGCGTGCGTGATCGCAATAACCCTTGGGAGATGTTTGATCAACTCATGTTCAGCCGGAATGGTATTCTTTGAAAGTAATGGTGCTAAAGTGTTCTTGAAATCTTCAGCATTGTCTTTCTCACCCACCAGATTGATAAACCTCTTGCATAATTCCTGCTTCTGCTTAGCCTCAATTTCGGGCTCATCTTCGATTGTGTCCACAATTCTACATAGCAAGTACGCGTTAGAAACAATATGGCGCAGCTTAGGTGGAAGTTGAGGTATCGTCAGAGCAAATGTCCTAGATACACCTTGGAGCATATCGTCCTGAAAATCAGCATCTGAAGTGCTGAAAAGTTGACTCAGCCTACTTTCGGTTAGCGTTTCGGGAGCACCAATAGCAGTGCCCCTGGATTCACCTGAAGTAGCTTTAGGTTGTGTAGTTATAGCCGGTGATCGCATGAAAAAAATAGCGGTTTATTTTAAAGTAAGTCGTTTAAACTAAGTTAAACAAATATCCTTTCATTGTCGTATTCAAGACGTAAGACGAATAATTGGTAATGTAGTTTTTGTTTTCTAATTTGAAATAAGCAAGGAAAAAATTTTTATGCAGGTCAAACTCGCTAACCCCAGAAGCTTTTGTGCCGGCGTAACCAGGGCCATCGATATTGTCGAAAAGGCAATTGATGTTTATGGTCCTCCCATTTACGTCCTGCACGAAATAGTGCACAACAGGTTTGTTGTCAAAGACCTGGAAGAAAAGGGTGCCATCTTCGTAGAAGAGCTCAGTGAAATACCGGATGGAGTAAGAGTTGTTTTTAGTGCCCATGGCGTTGCTAAGAGCCGTGAGCTAGAAGCCAGAAGGAAGGATTTAACGGTATTGGATGCCACTTGCCCACTAGTCGCCAAAGTACATCAAGAAGTCAAAAGTTATTCCAGCCAAGCTAAAGAAGTTGTACTAATAGGCCATGCCAAACACGTGGAAGTGATCGGTACTATTGGCCAATACGACAGAAGTTCAGGCGGTGAGATTTATTTGGTAGGTAGTGTAGAGGAAGCGGAGAAATTGGTAGTCAACGACCCTGATAATCTGGGCTATGTAACCCAGACTACTCTTTCAATATTTGACACACAAAAAATCGTAGACGCGCTTAAGAAGCGTTTCCCAAAAATTGTCGGCCCTAAAAAGGATGATATATGCTACGCCACTCAGAATAGGCAACAGGCCATTATAGGTATGGCTGATGAAATAGATATTCTATTAGTGGTAGGTGCAAAAAACAGCTCTAATTCCAACAGACTACGTGAGGTAGGCGAGAATTTGGGCTTAAGGTCTTATCTTATTCAAAGTGCTGACAATATCAATGCAGAGTGGTTCAACCAGAATGTAAGAATCGGAGTGACTGCCGGTGCTTCTGCGCCGGAAGTGCTGGTACAAGGTGTGATAGAACGTTTAAATAACCTTGGCGCAAGTTCCGTTCAGGAAGTAGACGGAGAACGTGAAAATGTAATATTCTCTTTACCAGCACCATTAAAAGAGGATATAGAAAAAACTAACCAAACCTACTTAAAAAGAAATGGCAGTACCTTTTAAGCAGCAGTTCACTGTTGCGAAATACTTAATTGGAAAAAAACTAAAGAGAGAGAAGCGGTATCCATTGGTACTTATGTTAGAACCGCTCTTTCAGTGTAACCTGGCTTGTGCCGGGTGTGGTAAAATCGCCTATCCCGAGCATATTCTAAAGAGAAGAATGAGCGTTGAAGCGGCGCTAAATGCAGCTGATGAATGTGGCGCACCGATGGTCTCAATTCCTGGTGGCGAGCCATTGATCCACAAAGAGATGCCTGAAATCGTAGCTGGCCTGGTCAAAAGGAAAAAGTTCGTTTACCTCTGCACCAATGCCGTATTACTGAAGCGTAAAATGCATGAGTACGAACCTTCACCGTACCTTACTTTCTCTGTACACCTGGATGGTAATCGTGAGCGTCATGACGAATCCGTTTGCAGGGAAGGTGTTTATGATGTAGCGGTTGATGCTATAAAAACGGCGCTGGAAAAAGGTTTCCGTGTTACCACTAACTGTACACTCTTCGAAGGAGAAGATCCTGAGGATGTGGCCAATTTCTTCGATAGTGTCATGAAACTTGGTGTTGAAGGCATCACTGTTTCTCCTGGTTACAGTTATGAGAAAGCTCCCAATCAAGATGTCTTTCTACCGCGCACCAAAAGCAAGCAACTGTTCAGAGATATTTTTAGCATCGGTAAGCAACGCAAGAGCAAGTGGGATTTCAATCAATCAGATTTGTTCCTTGACTTCCTTGCTGGTAACCAAACTTATCAATGTACACCATGGAGTATGGTAACGTACAATATTTTCGGATGGCAGAAGCCGTGCTATTTACTTGATAAGGAGGGATTTGCCAGTTCCTATAAAGAACTGATCGAAGATACTAATTGGGACAATTACGGTGTGGGTCGAAATCCTAAGTGCGATAATTGCATGGCGCATTGTGGGTTTGAAGGTACCGCTGTTGACGATACCTTTGCCAATCCGCTAAAAGCCCTTAGAGTAAGCTTGAGAGGGCCTAAGACTGAAGGGCCAATGGCACCTGAAGTGGACATCACGTACCGTCGTAAGGCAGAAAAGATAGAGGAAAAAGAGAAAAAGCAAAAGGAAACCGTTGAGGTTTAATATATTGATCAAATGAGTTTGGGCCTTTCTCGACGCGGTTGAGAAAGGCTTTTTTATGCCGTTCAGCATAACCCGAAGGTTTTTATAAATTTATCATATGGTCTCTTCTCTGATCATCGGATCACTCATATTGTGGATTATCATCTTTCTCCTTCCCTGGCAGCCTTGGCGCACTAGAGAACAATGGGATGTAAATGATAATGGCAATACTGACCTTGAACAAGGGGATCTTAGCCAGGTTACGGTGCTTATTCCAGCCAGAAATGAAGAGGCGGTAATAGAAAGGACCTTAAAAGCCGTGATTGATCAGGGAGGTGGAGTGAAGATTATTCTTATCAATGACAATTCTACCGACCTTACCGCTGAAAAAGCCAGTGACCTCAATTATGACGATCTGAAAATCCTAAATAGCCAGCCACTACCTGTCGGTTGGGGTGGTAAATTGTGGGCTTTGGAGCAAGGAAGAAAATTGGCCGATACGCCTTATGTGGTTTTACTTGATGCGGATATTGCTATCAAGCCCGGCGTAGTCAGCGGTCTTTTTGAAAAGCTTAAAAGTCAAGACAAAGATTTCGTATCGTTGATGGCGCAACCTACTTTCAAAAGTTTTTCAGAAAAGCTTTTAATGCCGGCCTTCATCTATTTCTTTAAGCTGCTTTATCCTTTTCATTTGGCTAATTCCAACATGAAGGTCGTGGCTGCTGCAGCCGGTGGCTGCGTGATTACCAAGGCAGAGGTGCTTGACAAAATTGGTGGCTTTGAGTCTTTGAAAGACGCACTCATCGATGACTGCACACTAGCAAGGCGCGTAAAGAACGTAGGTTACAAAACCTGGCTCGGATTGACCCACTCTGTCCAAAGCGTGAGGCCTTATGAAGGTTTTAGCGAGATTTGGAACATGGTAGCCAGAACAGCTTATACCCAGCTCAACTATTCCATATTGCTACTATTGCTTTGTACCGCCATCATGGCCTTTGCTTATTGGGTTCCCGTAGCGTATTCTTTCGTTCCGTTCTATCCTTTTCAATTGGCATTAGCTGCATGGGGCATTATGACGGTAACCTATATCCCTACTCTGCATTTCTACAGACTATCGTGGTTTTGGGCTCCCCTACTTCCTTTTATAGCTACATTATACTTAGGCATGACCTGGCATTCAGCCATTCGTTATTGGCGAGGTGAACGAGTCAGGTGGCGTGGTAGAATCGTATATAAGGAAACTGCTGCTTGACCAGGCTTACGATTTTCGCTCATAGCCCCAATGAGATATGAAACTTCCCCAGTTTTCATTGATCATTGATATCACTTCAGGAGGCTGTTGATATGCATTTTTCTTGTATCCGCTAATGGATTCCAGGTAGGTTTGGAATCGGGGTAAGTCCACGTCATAATCCTTCAACTTCAATTGATTGTAAACCTTCTCCAATTGTTGAAAAGGTTGCTGTTCCAAATCCTCATACTTTACTTCAATGAACTCATCTTCCTGCATGTCTTTGGCATCTTCGATGATCTTATTCATCATTTTAGTATAATTCTCCAGAATGAACTTATCCGTATCAATGTGGCTATAATCCTGAAAAGCTAAGGCTGGAAAAAGCTTTCTGAAGTAGTTACTCATAGAATGGAATAGCACGTAGGGGTTCCTGTAGATATGAATGAATTTAGCCCCAGGGAAAATGGCCTTGATCTCTTTGATTCGAGTGGTATAGGCCGGATTTCTAATCAGTAATTGCTTTTCCTGCTGGTCTAAATAGACCTTCTGGAGGTAGTATTTAAAAGTACGCTTCCACTGAGCGATCTCTTCCTCAGAGCAACTTTCCAGAAAAATGCCTTTGGTGAAGTTCTCATGGAAATTCTGAGGGAAGTAAAGGCCATGCAAGAAAGAGACGTGAAACATATTGGCTATTCCAAATTCATCCTCTTGTGGTGCATCGGGGCTCACCTTCACCCTATCGATCAGTCTATCGGTAGGCAAGGACTTTTCCAGCATGGGGCGAAAGGTTTTGCCGATCAAGAGAATATCCCAGGGAATGCCGGTAGCAATGGGTGAAACAAACCCAAATTGCGATGCTTTGCTCAAGACATTGCAAATGTGCGTAGTGCCGCTTCTCCAATGGCCTACAATGAAAATGGGAGGTTTCATGTCCTTGATCTTATTGATCTTTCTGGACGCCACCATCCGTTCTATAGCTGATGCTGGTGCACGAAAAATCGAAGAGCCGTAAGCCGTTGCCAACTGCAGCCAGTACTTCGAATCTACTGGCCTGTTTTGCTTAAGCAGCTTCCGTAAATTAGAGAAACTACTACCATACAATGGGTGCGAAAAAGGTCTCTTAACTGCTGTTTTCTGTTCGGCCATTTAAGGGTTAGGGTCGTGAGATACTAATTTATGCCTATACTTATTTAACCAAGCACTTTGGGAGCTTAAAAATTTGGTTTTCTTTGATTTATAAAAGTATTGGAGGTGCCACTCCGTGCTATATTATGGATAAAAACGATAGCAACATAAGTCTGGTAACAGGTGGGTCTGGCTTCATAGGCAGACATGTCGTGCAAAGATTGCTGCATTTAGGTAGGCCTGTAAAAGTCTTAGACCTTAACGTTAGTGAGGGTACGTTTCCTAAGGAAGTCGAAGTATTTAAAGGTTCTATTCTTGACCAAACCTTGGTGGCTAATGCCATGGAAGGGACAAAGGATGTTTATCATCTGGCTGCCAATCCTAACCTGTGGGCTAAGGACAAGAACGTATTTCATGAGGTTAATTTCGAGGGTACGAAAACCATTCTTGAAGAAGCCAAAAAGCATAACATCCATAAACTGGTGTATACCTCTACTGAAACCATTCTGAAGGACTATAGATCAAAATCACTAGAAGCTACCACCGAGGATATTGAACTACCTCCTTTGAAGCAAATGGCTGGCCCGTACAGCCATTCTAAAATGTTGGCTGATGAAGCAGTCAGAAAAGCCGCGAAAGATGGACTTCCAGCTGTGGTCGTGAATCCAACCATTCCTATTGGCCTGGGAGACTATAACCTTACCCCGCCAACACGTATGATCATGGATTTCTTAAACGGCAAAACACCGGCTTATATGGAATGCCACATGAATTTAGCACCGGTAGAGGAAGTGGCTGAAGGGCACATATTGGCTGCGGATAAAGGTATCTCTGGACATAGGTATCTATTATCGAATGAGAACCTAAAACTGAGCGAGATACTGACATTGCTGGAAGAAATAACAGGTAAAGAAATGCCACACCGAAAAGTGCCTTATTTTCTGGGTTATACGACTGCGGTTATTTCAGAATTCATAGCTGATCATATCACAGGCAAAGCACCTGTCGCCTCCAAGGAAGGTGTTCGACTGGCTGGTGGCATTATGAAGTTTGACAACCAAAAAACCAGGGCAGCGCTAGGGCTGAAAGCAAGATCGGTAAAAGAAGCATTAGGACAGGCCATAGCGTGGCTTAAGGAGGAAGGACTGGTCAAATAGGTTCTCTTTTCCTTCTATCTACAATAAAGGCAGGTAGGATAAGCAATGTGGTCATCAATACAAACAACACCCCAATCGTCAGCAATAGACCCATACTGGCAGTACCTTTGTGAGGGGAAAATGCCAAGTTGCCAAAGCTAAATAATGTGGTAAGGGAGCTAAAGAAAATGGCCCTGGCTGTACTAGAATTGGTGAGTGAAAGTAAAGGCTGATCTTCGCTACGAGCTCTATGCACGATATGCACACCATTATCAACGCCTAGCCCTAGCAACAAAGGTAGTGCTATGATATTAGCAAAGTTCAGTTCTATACCAAAAATGACTGTAGCCGCCGCTGTCAAAGCCCCAGCCAATAGTAACGGGAAGAGAATGAGAAAGGTGAACTTGACACTTCTCAAATACAATAGCAAAAGCAAAGTAATAGCGGCAAATGCAAAAGCAAAGGCATCCCTGAAAGCAGCAATAACTGTATCCCCTGATTTAATGGTAGTGATGAGATCGCCGGTCGCTTGAGGTGCCACAGCCCGAACTTCCCTGGCAAAAACTCTTAACCCTTGATTGTCTTGAATGCTTTTGTCAGGAAATACCTGAACCCTGAATTGATTCGAAGCCGAAACCCACCGTAGCTTTAAAGGGTCGGGCAGCGTGTTCAATGCCACTTGCTGCGCGGTTAGGCCTTGCCTGAATTGCTTGAGGCTTAACGAGAGTGTTTGCAACAAGCTTTGTTGCAAGTTGGTAATACTTGATGCTTTTTCTTCTTCTGTCTTTCCACCGAGCGATTGAAGGAAGCTTCCCAGACGTACAGTCAGGCCAGACATTTGAGGGGATGGGTCTGGGAATTGGCTCAACACATCATGAAACCGTTGCAATGATTCGATCTGTTCTTCGACTGGCACAACATGAAAATCAGTAGGCAAAGGAGGTACTCTTGAGAAGCCGAATAGAAGGCTTCTTAGCAATGGTATTTTGCTGGACTCGTCTTTTGGAATGAAGCTGTTAACTGAAAGCACACGATCAACGTTATCGACGTTTTTCAACTGTGCCGATAGCTCAAGGGCTTCTTCCTGATTATCCGTGATAATATTGATCGTCCAGGGCGTAAATGAGCCTGAGGCTATGAGCGATTTGATCGTGGACACGGATTCACTTTCCGGATCTCTCAGGTTAATGGGGTCGTAATCAAATTTGACATAGGGCATGAAGGCTATCGTGATGAGCCCAACTCCCAACGCGATTACCCTGATTATTCTATCTTTCTTTAACGTCCGCTTGCCCAAACTAGGCATGCCTAAGCGCTTGTTAGCCTTCACTTCTGAAAAAGAAAATACTTTGAGCAAAGCGGGTAGTAAGGTGGTAGTAACGAGCAGGCTTACAAACATCCCTGTCCCGGCGATAAGGCCTAGCTCAGATACGCCAGCAAAAGAGGTAGGTATAAAGGCATAGAATCCCAAGGCCGTAGAAATGGTGCTTAGGATTAGTGCCGGGCCAACATCATGTAAGCTGCCGATCAGTGCTTTGCGAATGGCAAATTCTTGCCCTAGCAGTTCTCTAAATCTCAAGCAAACGTGAATAGCATAATCGACACCCAATCCAATGTAGAGCACAGCAAATGCCACGGATATCATATTGAGTTGACCAACTGCATAGGCACTGAAACCTGCTGTCAACAAAAGGCCTATGATCAGAGTAATCAGGGTAGCGGCTATCAGTCTTAGCGACCTTAGTCCTACCCAAATGATGATGCTTACCATGATTAAGGCCAATATGCCCGCCTGTGTAGCACCATCTGTCACACTCCTCATCTCTTCAAAGGTCATGGCCTTTTTGCCGGTAATGCGCACCACCGTTTCCCCATGACGATAAGGAGCCACTACTTGCTGCGCACGTTCTATGGCTGGCTTGGCTGGTAGCAAGCGGTCGTAATCAAGTTTCGGTTTCACTTGTATGAACTTACGGCGTTGTTCGTCTGGTGTGGGTTCCCCCCGAAATACGTCTTGCCAGGACACGATATGTAATGCGCCACGCAAGTGAGCATTAATCGTAGTGTCCATGGCCGCAAACATGGGGTCCCATGCATCCGCTCTACTAGCTCCTTGCTCTGATTCTAACACCCTCACCATTATCGACATAAGCCCTCTTATGCTGTGATCCTGACTGAGATTGAACAGCAAAGGCTGCGCGCCGAGCAGCTTACGGGAAAGCGATTGAAGTGCGGTTGTATCCAGGAAAAGAAGCTGGTTCTTTTTGAAGAATTCATCTGCTCCGGGTAGATAAATGTCCTCAAAATACTCAGGTTCTGCTCTAAGCTGTTCCACTATAGAATCTGCTACCGCCGCAGCCATCTCCGGTGTTGGGTGGTCTACGAAAATGATAAAATTATCCTCCGTTAATGGAAAAGTGGCTTTGTACTGATCTCTAGTCTTTCTAAAGGGCAGCTCTGAGTCAAACATCTCGGCCGTATTGCTATTCACGCCAATATGGTTGATGGTGTAGTAAGCAGCCAAAGCCGCCATGATAACGTAGAAAATAATGATGCCGTAAGCAAAGCGATTGACCAAACCGGTCGTTCTCTCAAGTATTTGTTGTTGTATCTTTTCAGCCATTGGCTAGCACAAAGTGGACGCTACAGATAAGCTTTGGTTAAAAATACGAAAAGGAGTTTCATTTGCTTGTTACTACCTGTTTAGTTTCTTAATTCTGTGTATCGTCAACTGAATTATTTTCTTAATTTCATTCGTGATCAATCCGAAGCGAAAAAAACTAGTCATGGCTGTATTGGCATTTACGGTAATGGCCTCCGGATACACGCTGTTCGTGATCCATGGCCTCGGTGCATTTAAGACCATAACATCCCACTTCGACGGAGAATGCATCAATATTGCTGAGGTACCAGGTACAGAAGCTTTGCAATTCGATCAAGATCAAAACACTATTTATTTCATCAGTTATAACCAATGGGCGGTAGACGAAGAGGTGAATTCGGGGAAGGTTTATCAGCTTGACATTTCAGACGCTACTGCAATACCTACTGACATTACTCCTCCTCAATTGAAGGATTTTCACCCTCATGGTTTGAGCTTATTTCAAAATGATACGGCCACATGGCTTTTCACCAATAACCATCGTCAAGATGGAACACATACGGTTGAGGTATTCAGGGTTACGAAAGGTCAGCAACTCATCCATGAAGACCGTGTTGAGCATGAACATTCTGTTTCTCCCAACGGCATTCTAGCTGTAGGCCCAAGAAAATTCTACCTTACTAACGATGGTGCTTCGCGCACTAAGTCGAGCCGCAGCCTTGATGTATTCTTAAGGAGGAAGTCAGGCAATGTGGTGTATTACGACGGAAAAGAAGCACAGATTGTGGCGGACAAACTCCGCTTTCCCAATGGTATCGCGTTGAGCATTAATGGAGATGAGTTATACGTTGCTGAAACAATAGCAGGAAAATTGAACGTATATAAACGTAACGTAAATAATGGATCGCTAAAACACATTGATAGCATAGAGGGCAGGGTAGGCATGGATAACATTTTTGTTAACGGCAAGGGTG
Organism: Bacteroidota bacterium; assembly: GCA_039819065.1. Lineage (GTDB taxonomy): Bacteria > Bacteroidota > Bacteroidia > Cytophagales > Cyclobacteriaceae > JBCBSS01. The sequence continues at coordinate 28,473 of JBCBSS010000057.1, read as the reverse complement.
AGTTATGGATTGCTGTCCAGCCCAACCTGATGGCACTCTCCAAGCATCTGAAGAACCCAGAAAAAGGATCACCATCTCAGATCATCAAAGTGAAACGGTCTTCGAACGGCTATGAGATGGATGAGGTGTACAGCGATTCCGGAGACGGGATATCCGGTGCGAGTACAGTCTTGCAACAGGGGAAAACGCTGTATATAGGTAGTGTGTCAGAGTCTAAACTGCTAAAGTGTACTTGTGATCATGACTTATAGAATTCGGTCAGATTTGAGAAAAAGCAAAACAAGATAAAAACTGTCATATCGCAGTGAAACGGAGATATCTTTCTTCTTAAAGTATCAGTTACTGTTATTTCTTTTGGCTTTACTAAGAAAGATTTCTCTCAAGTTCGAAAAGACAGTTTTTATCTTGTTTTGCTTCAGATTCTACTGGCATTATTATAAAAACAGGTTATAACTTAAACATTTGACCATGCGTCTGTCAGAATGGAAAAACAAAGGAAGCTACCTCACACTAGGCTCGAATAGACTGTTCTGTGTACATGAAGGGCAAGGGCCATTTCTGTTACTTTTGCATGCTTATCCGACCGCTTCGTGGGGTTGGCATAAGGTCTGGAATGACTTAAGTAAACGGTTTACCTTAATCGCCCCTGATCTACCTGGTTCAGGTTTCTCTGACAAACCTAAGGGCTCCTATTCTATATTCTGGCTGACCGATCTCATAGAATCTGTGTTAGAACACTTTGAGGTGAACGAATTCCATATTCTTGCCCATGCCTATGGCAGCACGGTGGGGCAAGAGCTCATTGCCAGATATGGTACGGAAAAAGATTATCTATTGGTAGAAAGGAGATTACAATTACTCTCTGGCTGCTTTATTAATGGTGGTCTTTTCCCGGAAGCCACCAAAACCACGGGCATGCAAAAATTCCTATTGACAAAATTCGGTGCTACTATGGCACGCGTTTTTCCTTCTCCTTACGGCATGTTCAAGAAAAACTTCTCCGCTACGTTTGGACCTAAAACCAAACCGACGGAAGAGGAAATGAAAGAGTACTGGACATTGCTCACTCATGATGATGGACACAAGCGGGTACCTGAGGTGATAAAGTATTTAACCGAGCGCAAAGAAAACCGAGACCGGTGGGTTGGCGCACTGACTAAAGCCACCATTCCATTGTGCCTAATCAATTCTACCTCTGATCACCTTGTCGGTGATGGTGTCATCAAGACCTGGAAGACTTTACTACCTAACTCCTTGCTGCTAGAACTCAGTGAAGAGACAGGGCATTATCCTACGCTAGAATATCCTGATCAGGTATTAAAGGCCTATGATCAGTTTCTGTCATCAATGAAAATGGATCAAGCGTAAAGGGGCTTCTTATATTTCCAGCGCTTGTGTGACCAAAGCCATCCGGTTGGGTCTTGAAGGATTAGTTCTTCTGAAGCTTTTACATAGGCATCCAGAATCCCAAAGCCGTCCTTTTGATACGGTGCTTCTCCTAGTTTGATCAATTCTACCTCATAGTAGCCTCGCTTCACCTTTCTAACACCTAAAAAGAAAACAGGATACTTAGTAAGCTTTGGAATACGCTCTGAGCCAGAGAAAAAAGCGGTGTCTTGGTTGAGAAACTTAGTCCAGTAAAGGTCTTTATTCTGCCGTGTTGGTACTTGGTCAGCATTTATGGCCACTGCCTTTAAGCGCTTCGCGGTTTTCATAATCTCCATCAGGGCATTATCCTTAGGTATGGGATTACCGCCAAAACGCGAGCGCGTATCGTACATCAACTTTTCGAACTTGGGATTACTAAGCGGTTTGTAAATGGCATCAAATGGGAAAGGCAACTGCGCACAGCCTGCTACCAAAGCCCATTCCCAGTTGAATTGATGTGTCGCTAAAATCACGATGGATTTACCTTCGGAGTGAAATCGTTCTACTTCTTCCGTATTCTTAAATTGAACCCGTTTGTTCAGCTCTTCTTTCGAAATAGTCACTTCTTTCAACACCTCCACGATAAAGTCCGTGAAGTTCTTGTAGAACTGTTTGGCCAGTGCTTTAACCTCTTTTTCGTTCTTATCAGGAAATGCGTTTCTGATATTATTAAAAACCACTTTTTTCCTGTAGCCTACGATGTAATAGATAACGAGGTAAGTCAATGTTGAAATACCATAAAGGATAAAAAGCGGAAGGCGTGAAAGGAGCTTAATCAATATCATGTTTAAAAAATAATGGCAAAAATAGCTGATTCGACTTTATTTCCTCGAATCGTAGGTATTGCTTCATGATTCGGTGATTGACAGGTTTTTTGTGGTTTTGCATCGAACTCCTTTAACTTAGCGACTTCTAATAGGATAGTCATAAAAGCAAGATGAAAGATAAAGTAGTAGTAATCACAGGCGGTTCGTCCGGTATAGGCAAAGCCTTGGCTGAAGAATATGGGCAGAAGGGGTCAAAAATCGTGATTACAGGTAGAAAAAAAGCAGCACTTGACGATGTAGCTGCTGCACTAGAAGACAAGGGCATTGAGGTGTTGGCCTTGCAAGCAGATGTGAGTATCAAAGAGGACAACAAAAGGGTAGCGGAAGAGACTATCAAGCACTTCGGCAAGATCGATGTGCTTATCAATAATGCAGGCATCACCATGAGGGCCATTTTTGAGGATGTTGACCTCGATGTGGTTAAGCAAGTAATGGATGTAAACTTCTATGGTGCATTGTACGCCACTAAATACTGCTTACCATCCATTCTAGAGAACAAAGGATCTGTTATTGGCATTTCATCCATTGCTGGCTTTAGAGGTTTACCGGGTAGGACAGGTTATTCTGCCTCCAAGTTCGCGCTCCAGGGCTTTCTGGAAGTACTTAGAACGGAAATGCTGAAAAAAGGGGTGCATGTGCTAACGGCATGTCCGGGATTCACCGCTTCCAACATTCGTAAATCCTCGCTTACCAAAGACGGCTCATCGCAAGGAGAGTCCCCAAGGGATGAAGGCAAAATGATGTCAGCCGAAGAATGCGCAAGACATATCTATAAGGCGACTATCAAAAGAAAGAAGTTCCTTATCCTGACCGGTCAAGGCAAGCTAACCGTCTTTTTGAACAAGTGGTTCCCAGGCATGATGGATAAAATGGTCTACAATGTAATGGCTAAAGAACCTGATTCTCCGTTTAAGTAGTATTTAGTAATTGGTAGTCAGTAATTAGTGGTAAGTTTTCTCTGTTGTTCACTCTCCTTTAAACATAGAAAAGTAGGCAGTAGGCAAATAGCAGTAAGCAAAAGTGTTCACGACCAATCGAAGCAATATAAGATAGTCGTAGCAAAACCTACACGCTTTGTCACTCTGAAAGAGTCTTAGTGGCTAACAGTAGAATCCGGGCTGTTGTTGCGAAAAGCAGCTGTTATCTCAAAGAGGATTTAGCAAGGCCTATTCTTCTTGTCTTAAAAGTAAATGCTCTGAATCACTGTCCTGCCCGACACCAATAAGTTCCTTTCAGGAGGACGCATTGTAGAACTCAACTCACAATCAAGGACTGGACTGCTGCGTCGTACCTCCTCGCAGTGACACCCAGAACGGTTGATAGACCTACTAAACACTATCTACTTACTACCAACTACTCAAGACTAAATACTATCTACTACAATCAGCTTTTGCTCAAGAATACCAATTTCACTTTATCAGCCTTAACTACCTTCTTCTTAAAGTCGATATACTCATTGTAGGATTCCGGAGGGAAAATGCCTTTGTTGGTTTTGTATGTCCTGATATAGGTGACCACTCCCTGCTCAACGGTCACTTCTGCGTTGTATTCTCCAAACTGACTAGTAATGGATACTGGTTCTGGAACATATTCAGGGTGTATTCCTTCGGGTATGTGATACCTTACTGTGTCTGAGTCGTAGTATGCATTCCTAAATACAACGTCGGTTTTCCTATCCTCCACGGCTGGTGGAATGTACGAGATTTTATTCATCAGGTTAGGTGACAGAAATACCCTTTTCCCGCTAACTGATGCGAGCCTTTTGAGGTTTAAGCTCAGCGCTACTTGAGCTGTTGGTATTCTACCTTTGTCTTGGCTCAACTCAAAATCTTTTATTTCAAAACTCGGGATATCAACAAATCGGTAAAGCCACTTCTTTTGCTCTTCACTTCCCTCATAAAGCATATCGTCTAACCGCCCATTTTCATATTGCAGACCACTATACGCAGTATTTACTTCAGCTGTCGCATTTCCATCTTTGGATAAGTAAACATCGGCTACCCTATGTTGGGTATTATCATCCTGCTCATAGACTGGCGTACGGACAATTTTACCTCCCTCTTCGGTAATGAGCAATACATCCCTGTCTCCGGTGAAAGACCCTGAGTACCCAAATGGATTAGTCTGGCTGGTACATTCCAACCAGATGGTATCTCCCTTATTAGGTACGCATAAAATGGCATGGTTAAAGTTTCTCATAGGAAAGTCTTCCATGATCGGGCGAGGGTTTCGCCCGGCAGAAACTAATGTGTAGTGAGAATTGATCCCAGCCGCAGCCAACATTGAATGTGTATAGAAGGACAAGGCCTTACAGTCTCCATAACCTACTTCGTCGACCACTTTGGCCTCAAAAGGTTGCCAACCCCCTATCCCAAGCTGAATACTTACATAGCGCGTTTTGGATTGTAGGTATTCATAAATGACCCTGATTTTTTCCTCATCGGTCTCAAGACCAGCGGTTAATTGGTTGACCTTGGCGATGGTTTCCGGAGAAAGCTCATCACGGCCTTCGTTAAGCTGGTTCTGCCATTCGGCCAGGCCGTCCCATGAAGACATATCACCTCTATAGCCTTCATATTCAAATTTGGCAGGTGATAGATATACAATTGGTGTTAATTCCCTCCAACTGTTGCTAAATGGTTCATATTCTACGGCCTTGTAGTTTTCAAAGGCCCATTCCATTTTCACGAATCCGCCGGACTCGGTTTCTGTGTAGTTGCCTTCAAAATTCACATTTCTAAACCGTGGTTTCAGACCTTCAGGAGCGGTTACGACATATTTAGAGTGTTCCACCGATACATTCTCATCGGGAATGACATACCAATCCGGTATCCAGTAAAGGAATTTATAAACGACTTCGTACTCGAATTCTACTGTATATGGGTATGTTTTCTGCCTGAGGTCGAGATATTTCAACCTATTATCTTCATAAAGGCTAAAACCCGATACATTACTCACGTCACCAATGTCGCTTTTCTTGGCTGACTTGATCTCATTGCCATACTGATCATATACAATGCCCTTGATGTAATTGATTTTTGACAGTTTATCGTAACCTACATTCAACAAGGCAAAATCACTTCCCTGCTTATTGAAGACCGTTACTACCATCTTAACCTTGCGTTTCGCTTTGTCTATGGCTTTTACTTCAAAAAGGCCCTCATCATGCCGTATAACCGCATTGGCATTATCCCTTAGTGAAGAGGGTATTGCCGAAACAGGGTATGATTTTTCACCTGCATGTGCAAGCCCCAAAAGAAGGCTACATAAAAGGCCTGTCAACATCACATTTCTTATACTGCCCATTCTAGTTTTTCACTTTTTTCAAAACAATCTGCTCAGCTTCTTTGGCTACAATTTGATCATAAAACTCCTTCAGATAAGGATACTCCTCAGAAGTAAATGTGCTCTTGTTGATTAACATTTGACAGACCAAATTGATCTGATTTCCTCTTACTGAAATATTGTAAACAAATTTGGCTGAGTTATTCGGTAGCGCTATCGCTTTGTTCTCCGGTGCTTCATCGACCTGGTAACCCTCTGGTATTTGCAGGTTAATTACATGCATTTGCTTGGTAGGCCCGTCAAAATCCACGGGGTAAATTCTATTTTCGAGTTTGAAAGGGTTGTTTTCTATCCTGCCTACAATCATAGGGTTAAGATAGATCATGTCTCCAAGCGCTTCTGCTTCGGATGAAATAGCTAATTCTAACTTCTCCTTTACAGGAGCATTGGGCTCTTTTACATTTTCGAAAGCGACATTGCTAAGCTCCCATTCTTCACTTGAATATTTAGACTTGACATATTCCTCTTCCCCCTTTTCCAGGTATGACTTTCTAAATGACTTGGCCGCATAACCTTGCTTCCGCAACTCGACATTGCCCGTCATATTACCCTCTGCATCCAGTTTGAAATTAGCGACCACTTGTGTTGAAGAGTTGCCTCGGTTAGTAAGGTCTATCCATTGTGGATTATTCTGTGAAACAATCCATCCAGTTCCATTCAAACACCTTTCCGGCAAAATGCCCATGGGCAGTAGCTTATCAGTGGCATCCAAGGTTACGATTCTATTATCGAGTTTGACTGCGGTAGCTACATAGTTGAACTGAGTAGAAATTGGGAAAGACTGTCTTACAAAACCATTATTTCTTGTACTTATCAGGATTGGTTCAGCATTTAAGCCTGCCTTTCTCAACATGGCTGTTAACAGGAGGTTGACATCAGCTGAACTCCCCTTTTTCTCATCAAGCACCTTACGCAGACCGTTTTTAAGGTAGACCCTATATTGGCCGTTCCATGCCACATTGCGTCTGACAAACTCGAAGACTTTTTTCATCTTCTCCTCAGGTGAATCAATACCTGCTATTAGCGGATCCACTTCTTTTTGTAAGAAGTTAGACTTCAAAAAGGGCTGACCAAAATTAGCATCATCCAGAAATTCCTTGTTCAAGGTATTCCAGTTGTTCATAATAGGTCTATAGGGTTGTCCTGGGAAATTTATGCCTTTCATTTCGAACTCTATCCTGGAAATGTAGTTGTTGGCTGAGGTCATGTACGGTTCCTTTTTGAAAGCTGGTACATGCTCGATGGCCCATCTATGGTCAGTAGTCTGAGCGGTGTATCTGTCGGTAGACCCTGAGGTTCTACCTGAATTAAGTCCGGCTGTAAGGTTTGAAGAGGTCGTCACTGTAAATTGTTGAGTGCCAGACTTAGTATCAGAAACTGTAACCGGTATATACCCCTGCATGAAGGGTTGGTATTGGTAGTACTCAATGAAAGACGCATTGTACTCACTCCATTTCACTGGTATGCTCGTTTGAAACTCCCAGTCCCTGTAATTGAAAAGATAGTCAGATTTAATGGTATAGGTATATTCAAAAACACTACCTTCTTTAACATTCGGCAAAGTGAATTTCACAGCATCCCAATTTGTAGTCATCTCCTCCTCAAACACGGCTGATTTGTCCATTTTGCTCTTGACCATCTTACCACCCTCGAGGTTGTAAGTGATTCCCTTGAGGCCGGTTACGAGCTCTTTGCCATTGTTGGAGTGATAAATGGGAACTGAAACATTTGCGTAATCGTAACCTTCTTTGTTAAACACTTTGACTCGGGTATGCCTTTCAAATATGACCTGAAACTGGTCTGCACCATACGTCATATACGATTTACCGTAATCAAACAGAACCACTGCACTGGCGGCGGTGTCTTTCTCATATTTGGCCAAATTGAGATCGGCCGTGCCTATTTTACCAAACTTTTCAGGTGCCTGTTGGGCAAGCACATTAATTGATAGCATTGAAAGCGCCATTACGGCGACTAAAGCCAATTGATTCTTCATTGTTGGATTGTTTAGGTTGTTATTATTAAAAAGAGAATATCGCTAATTTATAAGCCTACTTTAGACATCCAAAATTTTTCTGTAAAATCTTCCCCCATTTGGGTGATAATGGCTTTTTTTGTGTTTCTTCTCCAACTTAAATTACTGATCCTTTGGCCAAAGCGAAGACCACTTATTTCTGTCAAAATTGCGGGTATGAATCTGCCAAATGGCTGGGCAAGTGCCCTTCATGCGGCGAGTGGAATACTTTCGTAGAAGAGAAGGTTCAAAAGGAAAGTAAAAACAAGGCAGAATGGCGCTCTGAAAGCCCCGGCGCTCGAAAAGTTACTAAGGCCAAGACACTCAAGGAGATAGATGGTTCAAGCGAAGAAAGGATACTGGCTCCAGACAAAGAACTCAACCGGGTTTTGGGAGGAGGCATTGTAGTAGGTTCCTTGGTACTGATTGGAGGGGAGCCTGGCATAGGCAAATCAACGTTGATGTTGCAGATCAGCCTTGGTTTGAAAAACAAGAAGGTATTGTATGTCTCCGGTGAAGAGAGCGAGCAACAAATCAAAATGAGAGCTTCCAGGCTCAATATTCACGCCGACAATTGCTTTATATTGACAGAAACTTCTACTCAAAATATATTCACACAGATAGAATCAATATCACCTGAGGTGGTCATCATTGATTCAGTACAAACATTGCATTCTGACCAGGTAGAATCTGCAGCCGGTAGTGTTTCACAAGTCAAGCAGTGCTCAGCTGAATTCATGAAGTTTGCCAAGGAAACCAACACTCCTGTCTTCCTCATCGGCCATATTACTAAGGATGGCGCTATAGCAGGCCCGAAGGTATTGGAGCATATGGTGGATACGGTATTGCAGTTTGAGGGTGATATGCACCATACCTATCGCATTCTACGCACCACGAAAAATCGATTTGGTTCCACCAGTGAATTAGGTATCTATGAAATGCTTGGCACCGGACTTAGGGAAGTGGCCAATCCATCGGAGATTCTTATTTCGCAGCGAGAGGGTGACTTCAGCGGTGTGGCTATTGGTGGCACCATGGAAGGCAACCGTCCTTTGTTGATCGAAATTCAATCCTTGGTGAGCCCAGCCGCTTATGGTACTCCTCAGCGCAGCTCCACAGGATTCGATGCGAAGCGTTTGAACATGCTACTGGCAGTACTAGAAAAACGGTGTGGCTTTAGGTTAGGCGTTAACGATGTGTTCCTCAATGTAGCTGGGGGAATACGGGTAGAAGACCCAGCCATCGACCTTGCCGTTTGTGCCTCAGTCGTATCCTCTCTGGAAGAAATCTCCATCAGCAGTAAAGCATGCTTTGCCGCAGAAGTCGGGCTAGGTGGAGAACTGCGTGCAGTGAATAGAATTGAAAATCGCATCTCCGAAGCAGAAAAGCTTGGGTTCGAAGAAATCTATGTTTCCAAACTGAGTCAAAAAGGCTTCGATGCCTCGAAGTATAAAATTGTGATCAAGCCATTTAGCAGGCTTCGTGATGTATTTGGTGACTTATTTGGATAGTATGATCTTGCCTTTTTTGACCTCACGGTCAGCATCAAGCAGTGAATAGAAATACACACCTGATTCAAAAAGAGTAAGGTCAATTCTATTTTGGCCAGAAAGCCTGATCTGTTCTATAACCTCTCCCCTTAAGTCATACAAAACAAGGCTTTGAAGATCGGAGGAAATGCCCTCGACATTGAGAAACCGTGTCGTAGGGTTAGGGTAAACTAAAAGGTCAGACTCATCGCTACCTGGTAGGGAAGTAATTATTCCGGGGTCAGGATCTACATCTTCAATATCTCGCGTATATACCAAATAATTGATGTCTCTAAGTAAACGTTGTGTGCCGGTGCTTTGACTTGGAGCATTCACAAAAGCGCGCACGGAGATTAAGTATGGGTTATCACGGAGGATATCTGCAGTAGGTTTTAAAACAATCGTTCCTACCCTACCCTTGAACGTTTCAGTTGTTGACCATTCCAGGTTTTCACTTCCCACCAGCTCACCCGAGATCATTAGCGTATCTTCGATAAAATCATCCCCTTCAAGGGTGACCTGTATCTGATGTTGCTCTCCTGGAAGTACCACGATCCGATTATCTTCATTGAGTTCCTGGTCATCTCTTAGCGCAAGTATGCGATCTCCATCCTCAACGATTATCTGGATATCCATAGTCATGTATCCCATTTGTATATCACCATCGAACTGATTGATACGGACGGCATAGATATACTCTCCTGGTGATATCAAACCTAAAAAGACCCCATCCCAAGTGAAGAGTCCATTCAATCGATTCAGTGCTACGCTCTCTGGCAACTGAAAATTTAGCACCTCGGTTTCTCTATCCTGCTTATTTGGTACCAACTCGTAGCGCAGTTTATAATCACTAGGGTCATAGGCTCCTAAGTTGTAGGCTATGGATGATTGCTGTTCCACCGTAGGAAAGAAAAAGTATTGAGGCGCTAATGGCTGCGGTGTATGGTAGAATCGGCTGTCATTACGCAAAATGAATTGAGTCTCCATATAAAAAGCAGTATTGCCAGAGTCATCAATATTAATGATCCCTTCGTTCCTGCCTGTCTCATCATAACTAACAAGATACTGACCTGAGGATGCGTAGGTATGTTCTAAAGTGAATCTCACCACAGCCGCTTCTGGTGAAAAGTTATATTCAATAGGCTCGGTAGTTGTGGCTCCTCCTATGAATGTCGTATGCACATTGTACTCTAAAGCCGGTAACATGAACGGTTCACTGCCATCCCCAAAATCCAACAAACCTTCGCCGAACCTTACTGCGGAACCAGTACCGGAATACCCTTCGACGGTTATTCTCACCGTCCTGAAAGAAATCTGTTGTACTTTGATAAAAGCCGCTCTTAAGTGCGTTGCCTGGACAGTTTGATGAAAAAGGCAAGATGAGAGTAGTATAACTACAACTATTAGTGATCTCTTGATTGCATTCATGATGTTGGTTGTTAGCAAGAAATATAAAAAATGTGGTCTATAGATAAAAGAATAACGTGTTAATTGCCAGTTTAATATAATTAAGTCAGACTTATATTAAACAATCACTCTTGGATTCTGCCCAGACCTTTTTATACTTGTTGTATTGGCCAAAACCTTTGTTTTTAGTCGCGGCCTAGAACCAAAATTTGAGCATAGAAAAAGCACTGACAAATGAAAAGCGTACAATTCGAAGCATTAGGATTACCAAAAGATATATTGAAAGTAAAGGATGTAGCTACTCCGGAACCCGGCCCGGGGGAAGTAAGAGTTAAAGTGGCTACTTGTAACATAAATCCATCCGACGTAATGTTTGTGCAGGGGCTCTATGGCATTAGGCCAGAATTACCGGCTGTAGGAGGTTTTGAAGCCGCTGGTAGCATAGACAAATGCGGTGAAGGTGTAGAACTTCCAGTCGGTATGAGAGTGATATTCACAGCCATAGGCGTTTGGCAGGAGTATGTGATTGTGCCAGCTAAGACCATTATACCTACTCCGGAAGGCATGAGCGATGAAATTGCCTGCCAAGCCTTTGTAAATCCTTACACAGCATACGGTATGCTGAAAGAATCCGGGTTAGAAGCTGGACAGTGGTTAATGCTTACAGCCGGTGGATCTGCTTTTGGACAGTTCGTGATTCAGCTTTGCAAACAGAAAGGGATTAATACGCTTTGTACAGTTCGCAGGGATGATCAGGTAGAAGACCTTAAAGCTTTAGGCGCAACCGTAGTGGTCAACACCGAGGCGGAAGACTTGCAAAAAGCAGTAAAGGAGCATACCGAGCGCAGAGGTGTTGATTATATTTTTGATGCGGTTGGAGGTACCCTGGGAGCTAAGGCTTTGGACTGCCTGACCCAAGGTGGTACCATGTTGGTGTTTGGTTTGCTTAGCTTAAGGCCAATACCTTTGAATAGTGGTATTATGATTTTCAAAGACTTAACCGTGAAGGGATTCTGGCTTACCACCTGGATGACTTCGTTGAATAAAGAAGAGAAAATTGAAGTGACTAAGGCGGTACTGGGCATGTTGGCTACCGAACAACTTAAAACCAAGATAGAAGCCAAGTACGGTTTAGATGAAGTGGTCAAAGCGGTAGAACACGCTGACTCTCCCGGTAGAACAGGTAAAGTCATTCTAGATCTCAGTCTTTGACACTAATTTTCCAAGTGTCTTACCTGTTGGTGAAAACCTGCCAATATAGGCAGGCAGGCGCACAACAGGGGCAATACCTAAAGAATATAAAGCAGCACTAATTATAACGACACCATCATGAAAGTACTAAGAACCCCGGAAGAGCGGTTTGCTCAATTACCTGATTATCCATTCGAACCCCACTATGTAGAAGTCGATGGTATGAGAATGCACTATGTTAAAGAGGGGAATAACCCTGAAGAGATAGTGCTGATGCTCCATGGTGAGCCTTCTTGGTCTTTCTTGTATCGGAAGATGATACCCATTGTGGCCAATGCAGGTTATACGGTCATTGCTCCAGACCTTATCGGCTTTGGCAAATCTGATAAACCAGATGATCAGGGTGCCTATACCTACCAGAGCCATATGGATTGGTTGAAGGGTTTTGTAGAAGCGCTAAACCTTGAAAACCTGACCTTAATCTGTCAGGATTGGGGAGGTTTACTCGGGTTAAGATTTGCGGCTGAGAATGAAGGTCGCGTTAAAAGAATCGTTACAGCGAATACCATGCTTCCCACTGGCGACGTGCCTGCCAATGAGGCCTTTCAAAAGTGGAAGGATTTTTCGCAAAACGTGCCGGAGTTTCCAGTTGGTGTAGTGATTGATAAAGCTACTGTATCTGAGATAAGTAAAGAGGTAATCGCCGCATACAACGCTCCCTTCCCTGATGAAAGCTACAAGGCCGCCGTACGTAAGTTCCCGATGTTAGTTCCCGTTACACCTGATGACCCCGCAGCCGAACCCAACCGAAAGGCATGGCAAGCTTTGAAAAAATGGGACAAGCCATTCTTAACTGCATTTAGTGATTCTGACCCCATCATGCGAGGTAATGATGATCTATTTCAAAAGCTCATTCCAGGTACCAAAGGACAAGCACACACCATTATCGAAGCAGGTGGTCATTTTCTCCAGGAGGACAAAGGCGAGGAGTTCGCCAAAATCATAGTCAATTTCATTCAGCAAAACCCATAATGCGATCATGAGCGAAGCAGCACACATGCTAGTAAAGGTTGAGAATAAAATCAAAACCATCAGTTTCAATATTCCAGCCGCCAAAAATCCCGTCACACCCGAGGCTGTTGCTTTACTTAGGCAAGCCATTTGGGACAGCTACGAGGATGAATGCAGAGTGATCATTCTCACCGGGGAAGGGGGTAACTTCTGTGCGGGTGCGGCTTTGAATACCAAGGAAGACCCTCGCCACCTGGATGTAACCAAATACCTCAGGGAAGAAGTCAATCCTATCATTCTGGCCATGAGGGAGTGCCCTAAACCGATCATTGCCAAAGTAAATGGTGTTTGCGTAGGTGTTGGTTTCAATTATGCCCTGGCTTGCGACATAATCTATGCATCTCCGGACGCTGTATTCAGCCAGATATTTACGAAAATAGGGCTGAGTAGCGATGGCGGTGGTTCTTACTTACTACAGCAAAAAGTAGGTTACCACAAGGCTTTTGAACTGATGGCCACAGGGGCAATGATCTCGGCTGAAGAAGCACTACAACAAGGCATTATCAATCATGTTTTGAATGGCGATCAATTGGATGAGGCCGTTGCAAAAATGGCTAGAAAGCTAGCTGAAGGCCCTTTCGTAGCCATTCAACAAACCAAAAAGAACCTGGTTGAAGGCGAAAAAGGAACCCTGGCCTCCACCCTGGAAGCTGAGGCTGTACACCAAGCTTTTAACTTCAAGTCTGAAGATTTTGCTGAGGGTGTGAAAGCGTTTTTGGAGAAAAGAAAGCCCGAGTTTAAGGGAGAGTAATTATTTTCGTGACAGCTTGAACAAATTTCGAGTTGAAACAACAATGAAGGAAAAAGAAAAACTTTACGAAACGATGGGTGAACTCATCTATGCCGTAGCCAAGGCAGATGGTGTTATCCAGGATGAAGAAATCGAGGTACTGAACTTCATTTTAAAGTCCCATCCATGGGCCTCATCTATTCAATGGTCTTTTGATTATGAAAGGCAAAAAGAAACCCCCGTTGAAGAGATTTACAACAAGGTGATCAGCAATTGCCATAGCTATGGCCCTTCTCCAGAATATGCTGAATTTATTGACGTAATGAATAAAGTGGCTGCAGCCAGCGAGGGTGTTGACGAGCATGAAAAGAAGATCATCAAGTCTTTTTCAAGAGATCTTACCGAGCGCTTTAAGCGTGATATCGAACGCTTAATGTAAGGTGTCGTTTAGACCGAGCCAGAGTCATTCGCTGTTTCCCATAACTTCACAATATTTTCATTCCACTGTGCAGTGAATCTGTGAACTAAGCCACTATCTTTGCCAGCCTTTTGATGATTTATTTATCCCCTAATCATAATAGAATATGAAGATCTGGTATGCGTGTAAAGTGAGGTTTACCAAAGAAACTGAAGATGGAACTTTGAAGCAGGTCACCGAGACCTTTTTGATAGATGCGGTGTCCTATACTGAAGCTGAAACAAGGATCTATGCCGCCATGGAGCAGAATATAGCGGGTGAGTTCACGATAAACAGTATTTCTAAAACCAACCTCTCGGAGGTAATCAATTACGAGGATGTAGATACATGGTACAAGTGTAAAGTATCTTATTCTACCGTAGATGCTGATTCGGAAAAAGAGATCAAGATCAATACCTACTATTTGGTCAGTGCGCAAAACGTGAAGGAAGCCTACGAGCGTGTCGAAGATAACCTGAGTTCAATGCTCGTCCCTTTCGATATTCCTTCCATTACTGTCACCAAGATTATGGAGGTTTTCCCTTACGAAAAAGGTGACGATGAAATTCCCGAAAACTTCAAACCGCTAAGTGAAGTAGAACAAGCTGAGGAAGAGACTGCCGAGGAGGAAGTGGCAGAGACTGAAGAATAGAAAACATAGCTTTCTGAAACAAATAGAAATAGGTTGAATCATGTTATGGCAGTTCATCCTATTTCTATTTCGAAACCAATCTGACTCGGTTATATCCAACCCGAGTTGAGCCTGGAGATTCATTTATCCTAAATCGCCACTCTGAAAGAGCCTTATTGGCTATAAGCAGGGCTAAAATACAAAGAGCCAAAGGCGAGATTGTGCTCGACGCCACTAAGTTCCTTTCAAGAGGACGTTGGATTTAGACTTTGTTTCTTAAAAGCTTAGAGATTTATTACAAATTCAACAACCTCCCTCGGTCACCCTGAAAGGGTCTTATTAAATATAAGCAGAATTAAAGCAATTAGTGAGAAGGGTTGCGGCTATCTCGACCAGGACTTATGCAAGTCTATCTCCCAACTGACCAATTTCGTTCATCTTATTACTATTGTGCCCAACGCCACTAAGTTCCTTTCAGGAGGACACCTGAGTGAATTACACCTATCCCCTTATTGTCACAATCACTCCGAAAGAACCTTATTGGCTGTAAGCAGAATTTGTGCAGGTAAAACAATGCTTAGCGTCTATCTAGGTAAGAACGTTTAAAGTATGGTCTAAGCGACCTTCGATTCTACCGCTTTTCTATAAGCAGAAGGGGTCTGCCCGGTGATTTTCTTGAAAGCGGTATTGAATGCCGAAAGCGTATTGAAGCCGGACTCAAAGGCGATACTGGATATTTTTAAATGACTGTGTTCGGTACTTTCTAATAGCTTTTTGGCTTCTTCTACTCGATATTGATTAGAAAAGTCCGTGAAGCTTTGCGACAATCGCTCGCTGAAAATATGGGAAAGTATATGCTTGGGAATAGAAGTGATATCTGAAAGCCTGGACAACGAAAAGTCGGATTCTAAAAATGGCCTTTCATCGGTCATAACTTTCAGCAATTTCTTTTCATAGTGCTCGGCTTGCTGTTCATCCAAATTCAGGTTCTTGTACTTTTTTTGTTCCTGTGGTTTGGTGAAAATGGCATAGTAGCGCAAGACGAAAAAGCTGAGTACATAAATAACAGCAGCATACAGCAAAGGCCCTGTTACATAGCTCGTCCACCTCAGTACATAATTAGAAAAGTAAGCCAGGCAAAACACGGATACACCGATCAACAATTGTATTGTCCAACTGATCTCAGGAGTGTTTCTTTTATGCTCACTGCTTTTTCTTTGTTGCTTGATCAAAGCAAAAGCAGAGTAACCAGCTAGCAGCAAATAGCCCAAAGAATGATAGAGTAGCCATCGATAACCTCCATGGTACCAGAAGTTAGACTCATTGATCGTACTACTCATTACTACAACAGCCAGGGCAGGAAGAAAATGAAGCAGGCTGATCATTCGGAACTGCTTTCTATCTATCAACGAATTGATATAAAGCCACAAAAAAGGTGCAATGGTGAGGTGTGCGGCAAAACCCAAATTTAGTATCACCTGAGACACGTTATCATCGAACAGCCAGATGGTCGACTTAGCCACTCTTAAACCCAAGGCTATCAAGAGCAAACCTAACAATATGTTAGACTGCTTGTACCCTTTTCGCAACGTTAGAAAATAGGTGCCTATGAAAATGCTTTGAATCGCACCTATGCTACATACTACTAATACTATATCAGATATGCCCATTAAGGAATTACCTCCGGTTCCTTAGAATTACGAAAATAAAGTAATTAGGATTTACACTATTGAGGTGGTGTAGTCTGAACTGTATCCCGCTCTGTTTTTGTGAGCTTTTCTAAGAACAGTGTTTTGGCATTTTCACCTTCATGGTGAACGCTATCAGAGTCAATGAAATGAAGCATTTTCTCTTCGATGATTTTCAGGTTTTTCTCAAAGTCAGCTTTCTTGGCCTCGTAGATATCTGCAGGTTTCTTGTAATTATGATACCACAAAGAATCCAGATAATCTGGTTGGTAATTTTGGTTAGTAGGATAATATTTACTCCGTTGCGACTTAAGATATTTGAATTCCTCAATATTGATCATTTCGTCCTTCAAGATATGGAACTTCCTGGAAGAATAGGCATTCAGTTCGGTATTGGATTTCAAAAGTTCAAATGGACGAAGCGCTAAGGAATCCAAGAAGGCAAATACCCTGGCAGTATCTCTTTGGGCTGGTTCTACTGGGTAATACTTTGAAAGCACTGAATCTACCATGTACACTTCATCATCCATGATCTTGCCGTCATCTAGAATAGCATCTCGGTAGTAGTCTATTTCGTGGTTGACGAAATTGACACTTTCTATATCCTCCTCCAATAGCAAGGAGAAAAAGCTTTTGAGGTTCTCCTGCGCATTGATTTGAGCCTGCCCTAGAATATCACGATCCATAGCCTGTTGCCTGAGTTTATTGAGGCAGCTTTCTTTTACCTGTGCCAATGCACCTGGGTCACGCCTTACCTTTTTTGTAGCCAGAATAATGTCAAAACCTTTGATCTTCTTGTCAGGAATAAACCAAGGGTTAATATCGGCATTTAGTATTTCCGGTTTCAGACCAATAAAATAGATCTTATTTCTATCTGCTATGTAGCGAAAGTTCTTCTCGGTGAACTTGTCAAACTTGAAACCGGCTTTTACCCAACCTCGGCCAATAAGTACAATTTGTTTCTTCTGTATTTTTTTATTCTCAGTGAACTCCTTTTTTTTCTCCTGTTCAAGGTTTGCGAAAAAAGCGCTGTCCAATGTCAGTTCTTCGATTAACTCGCTATGGTCATAGAGCATTTTCAAGAACTCTCTTTCGCTATCGGGTTTAGTTGTCTTAGTCTTAGCGCCTTTCTGCCAGCTGTATGTTTTGCCCAAGAAATTGTCGATATAATCCGGATAGTAATAGTGTTGAGCAATCTCGGGGTAGTTGTCTTGGAAATATTTTTGAAGTTTTTTCCTCTTGCCCGGCCCTTTAAGCTTCACAGAATCGCTAATAAAGGTCATAGCTTCCTGAAAATCCTCGTTGACCCGGAGCATGTCCTTTTTGAACTCATCGTCAGTAGAAAAAGTGATCTGCTCAATATACACTTCCCTCAATGAGGATAAAACCTCTCCATAGTACTCTGCCGTTATCAACTCTCCCATGTCCTTGATACTCTTTACACTAACCGGCGTATTCTCCAAGGTGAGCTTCTTGGAACTCAGGAAACCAAAAGGATCAAAATAACTGAAAACTAACACTGCCGCTACTACCAGTAGTATTTGTAAGAAGAACCCTATGCTATTCCAAAGTTTGATCAAGGTTACAGAATTTCGTCTTCGGTCAATTCAATTTGTGGAAAGAAATCGTCATCGGTGCCTTCCTTGAAAAAAATGTAAATCTCTTCGTAATCAAGGTTTTTAAGCATGCCTTCTACCAGGATCCTGGTCTTATTCTCCGTCGCTTCTTTGATCCCCATATACTGCAGGTTATTACGAATATCCAGTTCGGCCATTCTATAGAGCCTCTCATGGTCTAGTATATCCATTTTCACCAAAAAGCCTTGCTGTGTCACAGTAGTGTCAATACGGTAAGAACTAAAAGGGTATGAGAAGTTGATCACTTCTACAGGGGGTAGCCATACTTCAATTTTCTTATCGTCTATCTTAACATCCCCGGGTCGCATTTTACTCAAATCAACACCCGTCTTGACCTTGGCTTCTGTATAGGCTACAAATCTGGCCTGGTTGATTTTTATCAGTCCTAGTAGCCGCTTTTCCTTGGTTCCCAATACAATTTTGTCAATGGTAGTTTCGGTAGTCGCTAGTTTAGCCACCCGCTTGATCTTACTAATCACAAAGTATCGTTTTTCTTTCTGGCAACCACCAAAAAGCAAAGGGATACAGATGAGGCCAATATAAATGATAGATTTCCTCATGGACTATCCTATAGAATCCGGATCATCAAATTCATCGCTCATATAATCGATATCATCTACGCCTGTAGAAGAAGCCACTTCTTCTAAATTATCACCGGCAAGTGCTTGCTTCGCCTGTGTTCCTGAAAACGTGGATGGATTAGGAGCCGGTTGTGAACTGGTATTGCTTCTGAAGCTGCTGCTTTGAGTAGTACCACCACCGCCTGTACCTGGAGGCCCTATAACCTTAGGTCTGTTCTGAAGATACTCAAGGGATTTATTGCCAAAATAGAAGGCGATCATCATAAGGAAAGCGGTCTTGAAGAATTCAAAATTATCGATGAAGAATTCGTTTTCTTTTAGCGTCTCGGGCATAGCCATGGAAGCAATAGCCATGGCCAAAGCACCTACCATGAGTGATAGGGCCAAGGTGCCCCTTACAGTACCAGGAGGCAGTCCCAGGGTTTGATCACCATGAGGGTTTTCCATTGGTTCATCATGGTTTCCATCAGGATCGCGCTTCTTTCGCTCTTCCACTGTTTCCCAATCGCTGTCCGTCCAACCCATATTGACGTTGTAGAAGTAGATGGCCCAGATATAGTAGATAATCAGTACAATCACCCAACTGACCATGATGGCAATAGCCAGGTTCTTGGCCCAAGCGCCACCCCCGAAAAAGCTCAATAAGAAGAATACAACTACATTCAGAATTATATAGGGAATTACAAAGGCCAATATTTTGCTGACAAAATTTTTCATGAGGCTTTTACGTTTTCAAACCAATTTTCGTCTTTGATTATCATTCTCACTTGAACACCTTTTTGTAACTCACCAGAAATGAACTGATAAAGCCTTTTGAAGGTATCTCGAGAATTGGTGAAGAAGGTCTTTTCGTCGGTCATCGATAAACTATCCGACACCAACAAACAGCCTTCCGTATGTGTATGGTCTCCACCACTATGAATGTACACAGAGGTGAAGTTGGGTATATCTTTGATCTCAATATGATAATTGAACCAGTCAGGGTATCTGTCCCGGTATTTCAGCGTAAGTTCTGTATCGGCCCTTCGAAAATCTATGTCGAAAGTACCGGAAGGAATGCGTGTTTTGCCTGGAACTTTCACCTCTCGGAATGTATCCTCAAGGGTATAGCAGAAGTACTTTCCGTTAATAAATAGCAGCCCAACGGAGGTCTCGCCATCATCCGAAAAGCGCAATACCGTGATACTCGTACCAGTAAAACTATCTTCAACCGGCATTTGCACGACGCCAACCGGAGAGGAAGAAGTATTGCTATTGTTAGCTGTTGAAGCTTGAGGAACGGTATTTCCTTGTTGGTTGCTTTTGCTAGCTGGATCATCAGACGAGAATCTGTCTTTGAAAAAATCCACGACTGCCCTGAAGCCACCTACTATGGTGCCCGCAAGGCCTACCAGCCACAGCCATATATCATTAAGGATGTCTGGCCTTTGCACAAACAAAACCAAGACAAACGTAATCAGGGCTACTACAACCAGAAATACTATCCTGTTCATTCTGATTTGGGCTCAATGTATCCTTTGCTTACCCATCCTTCGATTTTGGTAGAAACCTTGTACCAACCGTTGTCTTCATCCAGGATTTCTACTTCTGTGCCTCTTCTGAGTGCTCTGGCTACCTTGTCGAAACCTGCACCCGAACCTGCCCTGATATTGAGCTTATCAGGTATGACTTTTCCGGATTTTGGAAGACTAGCAGGCACATCATTCTCATCAGCTCGGTCGTTGAAGAGTAAATTATTTCTAAACCGATCTAGTGGAAAAGCCGGCCCGGGGTCCTGCTTGCGACCGGGGGCGATTTCCTCATGTCCAAGGATCGACTTTATGTTGTACTTTTCTATTAACAGCCTACAGATGTCCTCACAAACTTCTATCTGGGTCGGTGTATAAGCGTGCCAATACCGAGGCCGGCTTTCATTGCGATGAACACCTTGAACGGCTTCATTTTCCGGATAGCGTTGACCAAACCAGGATTGAAACTCATTGCCTACCTTCGTTAGGGGGCCGGCATTGTCAATCTCTATGCCTATGGAAAAGTTGTTATACCACTTTCTTCCGCCATATTCACTTCTTCCTGCGTGCCAGGAAACCGTATCGAATGGTACCAAGTGCAATATGCGTCCATCCCTGCCCAATACAATGTGAGCAGAGGCCTTGACGTCGTTGCGGCTGAGATATTTCGCGGAAGATTGAGCAGATTTACCAGCGGTGTAGTGAATGATAATGCTATCAGGCATACCTGTTTTAAACTTCTGTTTATTCTTAGGTGTGCTGATCAACGAAACATTATCACCGGCCAGAAAGTGCTCGTCATTAATGGTCAGACTCATGGTATAATTGGTTATTTCTTTTAAGCTAACAACGGTTTGAAAACAGATAGAACGGAAGGACAGCACAGCATCTACAGCACGTTATTCAGTTACTTCGGTTGTATTCTGTAAGCTACTGTTAAACAACGTAAAAAAACATAAAAAATGTACTTTTTAATATGTTAATATCATCAGTACTCTTTTCTGAAATCAATATAGCAAAATAACACCAAAAAGAGAGATGATTATTTATTCTTAATAACCCACGAACAGAAAAGTAAGCCTTGTATGTATTCGGATATTAAAAAGCTTCGGCTAGAAAAAAGTATAGCCCAGTCTGCCGGCTACCGATCCCGTTAGAATCCGCTGCTAAACCTAGGGCGTAATCTATTCTAATATTGATCCTTGTCTCTGGATTGAACAGAATGCGTAAGCCTGTACCTACGGCATAATTAAATTCACCGATCCCGAAGTCACTTTCCTGGCCATAGACCTGGGCAGCACTGGCATACATGACAATACCCAATCTTTTCCAAAACTGACTCAAGGGAGCATCCACATCATCTCTCCAGAATGGCAGTCGATATTCACCTACAAAGGCCATCATATTATCATCTTGATAGGTCCCTTGAAAGTATCCCCTAACCAAATTGCTTCCTCCTATTCTAGACAACCCTCTTATTGGCAAGGTAGGGTCATTTGTCGTTCTAATGTTAAAAAATCCTCGTAACGCCAATGTGTGGTTTTTAATGGGATTGTAATACTTCCTTCCGTCAATAAGCAGGTTGGTGTACTTGTAGTCGCTGCCCAAGTATCCACCGAAGTGCGAAAGGTTAAAATCTATAAAACTTCCTCTTCGTGGATTCAATATGTTATCTCTGGAGTCCCAAAGCAGGGCTAAACCCATCCCAGACCTTAGTCCTGTAGTGTTGGCACTGAGTAGGTCTATTTCGGCTGCTTGATTAAGGATTTGTACACTATCTGGCAGCACTTCAAAACTGTATTGGTCCTCTATCTCCAACCTTATGCCACCATAGAAATGTCTTCTCAACTTTTTCAAAAATGAAGCATTCAAGGAAAGGCGATTCACGCTGTAGCGCAGGTAATTGAAGAGATCGCCAGCTTCCGCATTACCATCATTAAATTCAAACTCTTGCACTGATACTCCTGCGTCATTACCTAAACCATAGTTACGGTCAGGGAATTGATTGAATGAGGAGGTCCCTCTAAAGCGGTAACCGTCACCATTGGTGAAAATCTCCCAATTAGTCTCAATAATAAGTTGGTTGGCTGTAGTGTAGACCCCTATGAAGTTGATAAATGATTGAGTGGTAGGCTCGTCTTTGACGAGGTTCAGATAGCGATAACCTATGACGCCTAGTGTAAGTCTGGTTTCCGGAGAATAGCTAATTGCAGGCAGAATATCATATTTTTTGAATGATGATGTATCATTCTCTGTCTTCTTATTTTGCGCTAGCAGGTGTTGAACTTGCAAAACCAACAGAAGGCCAAAGGCCATTCTAAAAAAATAGGTTTTCATCGGTCAATTAAGGTTAAATTCGTCGACAATGACGTCGCTCTGTATTGCAATTAACGAAATAGATTGCTCTATTCAGCACCATTAACACCAGATTTTGAATTCGGTTTATTATCAAGCTATGAACAAGAAGCTCTCCTGAAAGAAGTTGGCAGCATGGAGCAAGGTCGTGTTCAAGCTCATTCGAAGATGCCAGCCACTTTTAGTTCTTTGTGACATACTTAGAATAGCCATTGCAAAACATCTATGTCCTCCTGAATGGAACCTATTAGCGTCGAGCACAAAAGTAATGAGTTGAGCGTAACTGTTCAGAAATGGGCTTTCACAAGTCCCAGTAGAGATAGCTGCAAAACCTTTAGCTCTTCGTATATAAACCCTGCTTATGTCCAATAAGACCCTTTCAGGGTGACGGTCGTAGAGCTGTTATACCGAACACCCACGTCTTCCTGAAAGGAACTTAGTGGCGTCGAGCACTAATAAAGCCAGCTCCCGACAACTCATTAGCTTTTACTAATAATCGAAACTATTCTCAACAGCGGACAGTTCTGATCAACTAATAAGTTGAAGACATGTTCAATAGCAACTACTTCGTTTATATCACGACAAATCCTGGGAAGACTACTTTCTATACAGGAGTTACAAACGATCTTGAAAGAAGAATGTCAGAGCATAAAGCCAATAAGGGTAAGCATGGCACCTTCGCTGGACAGCATTACTGCTACAACCTTGTCTACTTTGAACGCCATTGGAGTATTAATCAAGCAATAGCTCGAGAAAAGGAAATCAAGCTCATGCGTAGAGATACTAAATTGGAATTGATAAAAGACAGCAACCCAAAGCTTAGGGTTTTGAAGCTATTCTAAGAGGCCAAATTGCCATAAAGTAGTAGTCATTCTGAAAGAAACTCATTAGCGTCGAGCACAACAGTACTCAAAAGCCCTTCTTTCTCGGATAGCAGCTACTTTTAGCTCTTCGTATATAAATCCTGCCGATAGCCAATAAGGCTCTTTCAGAGTGACTTAAAGGAGAGTAGCCGAACCACTTCCCTATCCTTTCTCTCCCAAATTCTCAGCCAGCTGAGCAATAATGGCCAAGTGATGGTCATCATGCTCTGCCACGAAAAAGGCCAGGTCGATTATCCGCATGGGT
This sequence comes from Bacteroidota bacterium, assembly GCA_039819065.1. Lineage (GTDB taxonomy): Bacteria > Bacteroidota > Bacteroidia > Cytophagales > Cyclobacteriaceae > JBCBSS01. The sequence goes on along the minus strand of JBCBSS010000057.1, from coordinate 4,946 downwards.
TGCTTTAGGCGGGGATGCAAGGCACTCAAAGTCTCTGCATGATCAGCATTGGCCTTACAAAGTGCCACTAGCCTTTGACGGCTGGTAGTAAAAGCTTCAACTATCTCTGCTACTTGTTTGGCATTGTGATCGGACTCAGAGGTCTTAGCATTAGTTAGGTCTGTCGGTCGTAGTTCCTCCTGGCCTTGTAGAATATCCTGAATCCGTCCTTCCCACAGAGGTTCTAAGTCGTTCAGATGGCCCGCGTTCTCAAGAATAGACCAAGTGCCATCTGGCTTGGGGGTAAGGAACTCCTTGGGGATACTTTCTAATTTAGTTTTCAATCTCAAAGGCGTTCCTTCAAGTCTTTCAAGAATAGGCAAAAATGTACCTTCTAGCGTGTCTGTTTGGAACTTGCGTTCGAACCATTTTTTGATGAGGGTCATAAGGAATAGAGTTGGTTTGGTGATTCGGGTTTGATAGATTTAACGGTGTATAATCATATGAGTTGGTACGGCAGTGTATAACATTCGCTTAAATCGACCCAAGTCAATCAGATAAAAAGATTGAGCGGTAATAAATGAAATTATACGAAAGATTAAAAAGCACTTTGTATTGGAATAAGCCTATCAAAGCACAGTTAGAGGCACTCTCACAATATGATAATTTGAGTGATGTTGAACTTGAGGAGCTTGCTAAAACCTGTCATAAATCGACTGAGGCAGGAATTCTGATTGAATACTTAGGTTATCAAAAACTAATAAAGTATCTACCCAATTTCATGACTTTCCTTCAAGACATGAATTGGCCTGCGGCCGTAGGAGCGGCTAAAATGCTCGCTGAAGCAGGGCGAACTATCATTCCTGAAATTCGATGGGTATTCGACAAAGAATCTAATGATCATATCTGGCACTACTGGATTCTTGTCGGAGTAATTCATCATTTTGATCCAGAAGTAATCGAAGAGTTGAAACCCGATCTATTGAACCTTATAGACCGAGCTGATAAAGAAGGTGCGGCTACTCAAGCGTTGAGAATTCTAAAAGAAAATGAGGTTTTAAACGCTGAAGAGGTCAAGAAATACTATGCATACCTACTGGCCAAATTTGAAGGGGATGATTACTGGATCAATGATCTCAAAGAGGAAATCGGTTTTTAGCTGTACGAAAACTCCTGAGAGAAATATCGAATGAAAAGTATAGCCAAACAAAAAAGACAACTTGTTCCATTGTTCTAACCTAATGAGAAACTCACTTAAAGAACATCTGACAGTTATCGCACATAAGCCCACCTCTGAATCAACCTTAGAAGATGTATTCGAGCAACTCGCTTTATTGTCTGATATTGAAGAATCAGAAGTACAAGAAAAAGGAGGTAAGGTTTTCACTCAAAGGGAAGTGGAATTACAGTCTAGAGAATAGTTGAAATAGTATAAACAAAAAAAGACAGCCCTCGGGCTGCCTTAAAACTCTATTTTAATCCTATTTATGAGAGTTTATTCATATCGCAATGCTTTCACTGGATTGGTCAATGCGGTTTTAATGGCATGATAACTTACAGTAAGCAGGGCAATGCCTAGCGCGACCAAACCGGCTAACAGAAATGTGAAAGGAGAAATCTCAATCCTGTAAGCAAAGCTGGTCAGCCATTCACCCATCAAGTACCATGTAAACGGCACTGTGATGATAAAAGCGATGGTCACCAAGAGAGCAAAGCTGCGGCTAAGGAGCAATATCAATTGCCCAATGTTCGCGCCATGAACTTTGCGTATGCCTATTTCTTTGATACGTTGCTCTGTAGCCAGTGAAGCCAATCCAAAGAGGCCCAAGCAGGCGATGATGATGGCTAAAACGGCCATTACCGTCACGATTTCACTTACCTGTTTATCCGACTCGTAGAGCTTTTCAAAGTGAGCATCCAGGAATGCATACTCAACTGGGCTATCCGCCACCACTGTCTTCCAGGTTTGATCTATGTGCTCGATCGCATCTTCCAGCTTTCCGGCTTTGGCTTTGATGGATAGCTCATTGTAGTTCCAATCGGGATTCACATGGATGGCCAAAGTATTGATCTCGTGGTGAAGAGAATTGAAATTGAAGTCTTTGACCACTCCTACCACTGTGCCAAGAGTGTCATACCAGCCAAAGCCAAGTGATTGACCCAGCGGCTCTTCCCAGCCCATCTCTTTTACTAAAGACTCATTGACGATAAATGCCCTTTGTTTGTCTGATGCAATGTCACGAGAAAAGTTGCGCCCTTCGATCAACTCAATATTGTAGACATCGAGAAAATCGTAATCTACATTGACACCAGATACGGTCACATTTTGCCGCTCTCCATCCACTATAATCCGCGCCCCAAACTGATGCAGGTTGTTGCCAAGCCGCTGATTGGATGCCGTTACGCCTACGATACTCTCATCTCGAAGTAGTTCGTTGTAGAGTGTCTCATATCTTTCGTTTGATGTACCCGTCATCGGTACGGTAATCACCTGCTCCTTATCAAAGCCGATGTCTTGACTCTGCATGAATTGTAGCTGCTTGACTGTGAGTATAGTACCAACTATCAATGCGATGGCGATGGAGAATTGGGCCACGACCAATACATTCCTTAAGACTGATTTTCTACCGATGCCCTCTATTTTGCCTTTGAGCACTTTGGCGGGCTGAAAGGATGAAATGAATAGTGCCGGATAGATTCCAGATACCAAACCAATGATCAAAGTGATACCACAAATGATAATCACTAGTTCCGTACTTTGGACTAAGCTCAGGATACTCAGTTTTCTATCAGTAATCTCAGCTATGACAGGTAGGCTCAAATAGACTATACCCAATGCCAGAATGAGCGCCAGGGTCGAGAAAATGGTCGACTCCCCTAGAAACTGTCGTGTGATATGCCCTTTGCTAGCACCAATAGACTTTCTCAGCCCTACTTCCTTTACGCGAGATGACGAACGAGCGGTAGAGAGGTTCATGAAGTTAATGGCTGCAATGGCCAGCACAAATACGGCCAGAATGGAAAACACACCAATGTATTGCCCATCGAATTTCTTCCAGTTTTGATAGTCATGCGTAATGTCAGCCGAGGTGAGGTGTACATCGGTTAGCGGTTGTAAAAACAACTCATAATAACTGGCACCTTGCTCGTTCATGTGACCTAGTAGAAAATCAGGCATCTTGGCCTCAAAGGCGGTAACGTCGGTTTCTGGTTGAAGCTGTAGGTAAGTAACTAAGAAGTTCGAGCCCCAGCGATCGTTAAACTCAGGGTCCTCTCTGGTAATAGAACTCATCGGCATAAGTGCATCGAACTGTAGGTGCGAATGATCAGGCAGGTCCTTGAGTACACCCTTGACTTCAATAGATTCTTCGTTCAGAACCAGCGCCTCTCCTACTACATCCGTTCTACCGAAAAACTTATTGGCTGTTTCTTCTGTCAGCACGACCGTGTTAGGTTCATCTAAAACCACATTTTTATCTCCATACACCAGTGGAAAATCAAACATTTCCAAAAAGGTGGAATCCACTCCAACGGTATTCTCTATAAAAATACGCTTCTCACCCAGCTCGAAAAGCTGTCTATCCCAATTGTAATACCTGGCATAGTTCACGACTTCAGGGTATTCTGCTAAAAGGTTAGGGCCCATTCCTGGCATCGAGAGCGCCACATTCTGAGGGCTCATGCCAGGAAAAGACTGTACTTCATCTAATCGGTATATGACATCCTTCTTTTGATGGAACGCATCGAAGGATTGCTCATTCTGGATGAATAAATAGATCAGCAGACATGCGGCCATTCCAACCGATAGGCTGAAAATGTTGATGAAGGCATAGACTTTGGATTTCCAAAGGTTACGCAGGGTGACGATGAGATAGTTTCTTAGCATGGGGTTTTCTATTAGATATGAGAAGTGAGATTTGAGATATTAGACATAAGAGAGGGGTGAAGGAGTAATGAGGTTACTCAGAGTAACCTCATTACTAAGTTGAATTTATGCGATGAATTCGACCATATCCACAAATGATTATATCCGATATCATCAATTGATTATATATTGAATCTGAAGTAGCTCCATTGGCGCCTTCCACCGGCTGTTCTGGAGCGAAAGTTACTTTCTTGCCCTCGCCCCAATCTGGAAGCCTCCTACTCGTACCTCAATGACTTGACCGGATTAGTAGTGGCTGCCTTAATGGTCTGATAGCTCACCGTCAACAGCGCTATAGCAGTTACCAATACTCCGGGCAATAAGAATATCCACCATGAAAGCGATATCCTATTGGCAAAATCATTGAGCCAGTTGTCCATAACGTACCATGACAATGGAACCGCCAATACAATCCCTACTATTACCAATCGGGTAAAATCCTTGGATAGAAGTGTTAGAATGCTGGATACAGTAGCACCCAAGGCTTTGCGAACGCCGATCTCTTTGGTACGCTGCATGGCGGTGAAAGAGGACAGTCCAAAAAGGCCTAAACAGGCAATGAAAACGGCTAAGCCTGCGAATAATCCAAACACATTGCCAAACTGCAGGTCTGCTTTGTATTGCTCATTATAATAATCGTCAAGGAAGAAGTATTCGAAAGGGTTTCCCGGGAAAAAGGCCTTCCAGTCAGCTTCTATTTGAGCAATAGATTCGTTGACATTGGAGACGTTCATTTTGATAGAATAGTACGGCCCAGCACCGGGGATCAATCTGAAAATAAGTGGCTCGGTGGCTTTCTTCATAGATTCCTGATGATAGTCTTTCAATACCCCGACGATTTCAAAAGTATCACCCCAGAAATAGATCTCCTCATTAAGCGCATCTTCTAGCTTTTCAAAACCCATCAGTGCTACCGCCGATTCATTAAAGAGTACCTTCGATTCTTCTGTACTTCGCTCTTCGGAGAAAGTTCTACCCACAGCCATTTCCAATTGATAGGCCTCAACGAAATCATAATCGCCTCCTACTATTCTATATTGCT
>JBCBSS010000056.1:0-43278 GCA_039819065.1 Bacteroidota bacterium | reverse complement strand
GTCGAAATATCGATTTCCTTAAAATGTATATCGACAGAAATCTTTTTAATAATATTACTTTGATCCAACTTCTTCAGAACCTTATCAGAAACCTTAGAATACATAGATTCTCCCCTCCTTAATTTTGACCCAATTTTACTTTCAGGGTTTAGGTCTTGGAATAATTGAGTTACTTCTATTCCAATGCTCTTGTTATTCAATTCTACGCGAAAGTCGGGCTTATCACCATGCAAAAATGTAGTCTCAGGAAATTTCGAATATATCTCGTTAAATACATCAAAAATCCAGCGTTCGGTTTCCGTTTTATTCATGAGAGTCTTAGCCCAAGTTAGTGTCTTCACTAACCTCATTTTCTATTTGCGAGGGAACTAGCCCGGAAATCCAGAGCTTGTGGATAGTCCGTGAACTTTTCCATTAGATCCTAATTTCTATAAAATCAAGCTAATAGCCAATAGGATGATGTGGTGATGAGATGATTATTTGATGGTACGATGATTTGATGGTACGATAGTTTGATTCTTTGATGAGTTAATTAGCTGATGTGATGGCAACTGATTGCCACTATTTAATTCTATATACTTCTACCTGCTTCTACTTATTTCTTCCAGTTCTGATATCATCAATTGATTATATATTCGTTCCTTTTGCTTCAGTCGTACTTACTTTCTAATAAGTTCCTTTCAGGATGACTTACGGAGAGGAAGCAGTTTTGCCTACTGTTTCATTGTCAACTGTCTACTAGTTCTGGATTGCTTTGCTCCTTCGTCGCTGCCTGTCCGTCAGCTGACGGACGCAATGACACTTAGAAGTCGACTTTCTGGGTCTTATATCTTTTGTCTTACCTCTTATGTCTAACATCTAATACCTAAATCTCTACACCTATCAAATAGATCATTACACTTATTAGAACGTCGGAAAATTCTCTGATTCTCCATCTAATTTCAGGATATCAAACAACGAAAAAGGAGGAACAAAAATGAGAACTTTCACACCTACAATCGACAGACTGGCTATCGCCTTGACAGTAATGCTGATGCTGACAACTGCTGGCCTCTTTCCCAAGAGTGCCTTTTCACAAGAACAAGCTAATGCTGACAAAACCGAATCACCTTACTTCATTGTCCACTCTTCACAACCTGGAGTAGATCAATTACCCTTAAAAAGTACGAAAGCCGATGTCAAGATTGTAGGTATGATCGCCGATGTAACGGTAACGCAGGAATACAAGAACGAAGGTAGTAGCGCTCTCGAAGCGATCTACACCTTCCCTGCGTCCTCCGACGCCGCTATTTATGCTATGGAAATGACCGTGGGAGAACGTAGAATAGTAGCTAGAATAGAAGAGAAACAGAAGGCGCGCGAGCAATACACACAAGCCAAAGCCGAAGGCAAACGGACTTCCTTATTAGAACAACAACGACCTAATGTATTTCAAATGAACGTGGCGAATATCATGCCTGGGGACTTGATCGAGGTGAGTTTGAAGTACACTGAGATGCTTTCGCCTGAAGAAGGCACTTACCAATTCGTTTACCCAACCGTGGTTGGCCCGAGGTACGTAGAACACTCTTCTGCCAACGACGGGTTCGCCAATACGCCTTACGAAAGAGAAGGGACAGAAGCTTCCTATGATTTTGATATCAACCTGAACCTTTCTACCGGTATGCCTATCCAGCATGTAACCAGTACCACCCACAAAGTGGCGATCAACTTCTCGGGCACTTCGGCTGCTAGTATCGATTTGTCTCCGGCAGAGATCAAAGGTGGCAACCGGGACTTTGTACTGGAATATAAGCTTTCTGGTAATCAAGTAGAATCGGGTTTGATGCTATATGAACATGGAGATGAGAAATTCTTCATGCTCATGGTACAGCCCCCAAAGCGCATCATCAAAGAAGAGATTCCTCCCAGAGAGTACATATTCATAGTGGATGTATCCGGTTCTATGAGGGGTTTTCCCATTGGCATATCCAAGAAGTTGATGAGAAACCTGGTAGTGAACTTAAGGCCTACTGACAGGTTCAATGTAATGGTCTTCTCAGGGAACTCAGGTTGGATGGCCGAAGAGTCACTTCCTGCCACGTTAGAAAATGTAGAAAAGGCTAGCCATTTCATTGATAACCAGCGCGGTGCCGGTGGTACTAACCTACTCAGTGCCATGAAAAAGGCCCTGACATTCCCAAGGTGTGAAGAAGGCTTATCCAGATCATTTGTAGTTGTTACTGACGGATACATCAGTGTCGAAAAAGAGGTGTTTGACATGATCAGAAATCAAGGGAATCAAGCCAACCTATTTGCTTTCGGCATCGGGTCGGGCGTTAATCGTCATCTGATAGAAGGCATGGCACATGTGGGTATGAGTGAGCCTTTGATCATCATGGATCCGAAGAAAGCGGACGAGGAAGCAGAGCGTTTTAGAAAGTACATCAATTACCCGGTTTTGACGGATGTAAAAACCTCTTTCAGCGGCTTCGAGGCTTATGATGTAGAACCGGTTTCCAGTCCTGATTTATTGGCCGAGCGTCCTCTGATCATCTATGGTAAGTATAAGGGTAGCCCTGAAGGTACGATCACGATCAAAGGAAGGGCTGGGAGCAAGAAATACAAAAAGGTATTCAATGTATCTGATGCCCGGCCTGACCAGAAGCACAACGCGTTACGCTATTTGTGGGCTAGAAAGAGAATTCGAATGCTCGACGATTATAGCGGCCTGACCTATGGCGGAACTGAGCAACAGGAAGTGACACGCTTAGGCTTGAAATACAATTTGATGACCGCTTATACTTCGTTCATCGCTATTGAAGAAGTGGTGGCCAATGAAGGCTGGCTTACTTCTGTGAAACAACCGTTGCCACTGCCACAAGGTGTATCCAACTCAGCTATCGGCTTCGATATGGAAGTAGAAGAAGATGACATCGCCTTTAGCTTTCACAGTGCAGTGCTGGTAGAAGGTTGGACAGGCAAAGTAGTGAGGGAAGAGGTGGTCGAGCATATTGAAAGTCAGCTAATGACCAAGATCAATGCCTACTTAGCCAATTATGATTTCGACATCAATGCTATCGAAATAACCATAGACAAAAATGGTAAGGTACTGAAAGTGAATATCAATGGCACCAACATGACCGGCGAAATGAAAGCCGACTTACTTAAGCTGATCAAGTCTGAGAACTTCAGTCGATTCAAATCAGCCAAACAGTGGACATTCAAGATTCTATTCTAGGAAGGTCATGATAGCCCAGGATAGCGCGCGTTTGTAACGCGTGCTTCTAGCCCGAAAAGGAACGCGTTGCAAACGCGCTCCATCGGAAATAACCTCTCCAAAAAACAGGAATACTCATTCAAAATTCTAATATCATGCAAAGGTCATACTTCAAATTCATCGTCTACTGCTTCTGCCTCATGATCATGGCACCAGTGCAAAGTGGTTGCTACCAAGATGACAACTCGACCTATATTGGGTCTACCGCCCAGATTGAGGGCGATGAGTACACCAATCAAGCAGAAGCGAGAGAAGATATTACTTTCATACTAGGGGAAGATAGAGAGGCAGATAACCCGTACTATCAGGAGGCTAGTAATTACTATTTGTTCAATCCCAAAGGTAGAACTGAGCATTTGGTGAACTCTTGCCGCACATTACTCGACGTCGGGAATTACCTAAGATCGCACAAGCCAGCTAACGGCCTTCCCTGGGGTACTGTACATCTGGTTTCGCATGGTAATCAATGGAATGGTCTTAGTACCAAAGTGACCCCTCATTCTAAGAGAAGCACGGCCGACGAGATTGAAAAATTCCTGACGGCCAAAGCAATTGAGCCTGTATCTGATGACATATTGGATGAAGCTTCTGAAATATTCATTCATGGATGCGGGGTAGGTAATAATGAGGAGTTGGTGGAGCGCATCAAGCAGGCTTTAGCAGTTAACTGCAGCGTGAAAGCCAGAGCTTCTAAGCTTTATGAATACTACACCTCTGAACAATATGCACATCAGGTAAAAAGTACCCATCGATACCTGGCCCATGCCTGGTCTATTAGTTATAAGTATGGTGCTCAACCTGAGCAAGACTGTATTATCAATGAATTAGCTTCAAAGTACCCTCAGGCTCAATTAAACTGGAGTGAAGTACTAGAAAGAGAGGCGCCAAGGTTTGCCGGAGACAGTTATCACTACACTTTCGAAGTGCCGGTAAAATGGGTGATTCCATTCCCTTCTAAATCAGCCATGCCAGATGTATCTGATCAGGAGAAGCAACTTGCCTGGATCAAAACGCAGCCGGAAATACTGGCTAAGCTGCAAACGCTCAATTTACCTCTTGAAAAGTTTAGCTGGAAGTTTCGCAAAGTATACACCAAGGACGAAGAAGGGACTAGAACACCCGCACTTTGGGTCAAAGGATATTGCACCATTCTGAGTGTGATACAACCACTGGTAGAGGAAGGAGACAATAACAAGCCTTTGCTACCGGATTTGAACGATGACCAATTCTATTATTCTACAAGCATTTAGATAAAGACAAAACAATACAGATATGAAAAATTTAGTATTCACCCTTTTAGCCCTTGTATCCTCCTTATCAGGAGTATTGGCTTGTGACTGCAATGACATGGCAGTTGAGTTTACCGTAACTTCTAAGAATGGCCTCATGCTAAGAAGTGATCAATCGATTGATGCACTAATTCTAGCTAAAATACCCTATGGTACTAAAATCGGCGTGTGCAGCCCGCAATACGGTAATTTGGATGCCGTTGACGGCTTTGATGGCAAATGGGTCACGGCTGAATACGACGGTTTGAGCGGATATGTGTACGACGCTTACATCAGATTATCCGAGGAGAATATCGGCCTGGTCATTCCTGATATCACGCTTTCCCCGTGGATACCTAATGACGTAGAGACCTTAGGTATTTACCGATCAGAATCTGCCGAGGGACAGGAGTATTTTCAGCTGAGATCGGCCACATTGGAAATGGAAATTATGGATGATGGCGAGTTTGATGCTTATACCTTGATACAGGCCGATTCAGAAGTGCAGCCATTGTTTATGGTCACGGGGTTGGAAGCTCCTGAAAACGAACTGATTGATGGTATCTCTTACGATTACAAAATGCTGTTTCCGGGTGAAGCGATTCAGTATGGTTATGGAAACGAGCAGTATCTCATCTACACCGAAGGAGAACTTAATAGAAACGACGACGAATCTGAGTTGGGTATTTACGCTGGCATTAAGAATTACCAGTTCAAAATAAGAGGAAAGGTCAATGGCGAAATCGTAGAAGAGACGCTCTTCGAGATGGATTTGAACTCGTGGAATGGTGCAGATTATGAAGGTGGCGTGCAACTACTTTGGACAGGAGATGTTGACGCAGATGGCAAAATGGACTTGCTACTTACTTCGTCGGATCACTACGCTTGTTTCAGCTATCATTTGTTCCTTTCATCCAAGGCAGAAGAAGGCAAGTTGGTAAAGGAAGTGGCAAGAGAGCACTTTTGTGGATGTTGATTAGTAATTAGTCTTTAGTACAAAGTGATAGAGTAAGCAGATGGTGTGTTCATTTGAAGAATAGTAGTAGGTAATTTCTGGTGCTGTTGATTATTAAGGGTCGATAGCACCGGTAGTTTTAAAGGAGGGCTTTTGATTAAAAAGTGACGATCAATCGCCGGATGAAAATATCCGGCTGCACTTGAATTCATGATTTCTAAATAATATTCGGGATGGCTTCGTTCCTCGCCATGACAGACAAAAGTTAGATTGTACGTCTCACGTCTTTTGTCTTTCTACTTATATCTAATGTCTAACTTCTAATATATCACATCTAATTTCCTTCCCTCACATCCACATCTTCATAGAAATGTCCGTCAGACCATTTCTTTTCCGAAGGCTTGCCATCTTTTAGCACTCTAATCACTAACCACACCATCATGATCGGGGCAAACAAAAATAGCCACACTACCAAATTTCCGCTGGGGTCAAGAAACCTGGCTAGAAGAAAAATGAATAAGTAAACGGTAGCAAAGGCTACCGGGAATTTTAACCCTTCCATATCTTTTGCTTTATTTCTATAACCCTTTACAAGCCTAGAGGTTCGTTTCGCGATCGGAGTTCGGTCTAATGAAAGAATAAAACCTTTAAACAAATTGTCTTGATTAGTACTCGTTGCGGTTTTATTAATCAAGTATTTGTGCCCTCGGTTATATGCCGTTGGAGTTGTCTCCAACGGCGGCAATAAGGTCTGTTTTAGCCCTCGTTGGAGTTGTCTCCAACGAGTATTTATACCTTCAATTATATGCTGTTGAAAAACCCGTCAGTAGCATTATAGCTTTCGGGAAGCTGATAAGAAGCCTATTGGAAGGTCAGTTTTTCCAACTGTGGCTAAGTCGGAAAGCGCTTCTCCGACCATGGGTACAAACTTGAAACCGTGACCACTAAAACCAGCACCGATGATCACATTTTCATGACTTGGAAGTTTATCAATGATGAAATGCTCATCCGGTGTTTGTGTGTATTTGCAAGTTTTGACATTAAGAAACCCGTCAAAAGTACCCGGTAAATATTTATGCATGATAGCTTCCAATTTCTCCAGTTCCTCTTGGGGTATTTCGATGGTGTCGGTATCTGGGTCTATCACTTCCCCTGGGTAATGATGGGCCACTTTTAGTCCCACTTCTCCATAGTTGTTTTTGGCCGGTAACATGGGAAAACCATAGAAGATGCCCGGATAATCAGGACCTGCAATGACCCAACACGGAAAATTGCTAAGCTCAAATGATGACCAATCCTTGGGCTTTACCCAGGTGATAACCTGCTTGTGTACAGTGGTTGGTATGCGCAATGAACTAACCATTTGCTTTGTCCAGGCTCCAGCTGTGATGATCAGCTTTTCGGCTTTGTAGGATTGGCCATTGGCCGAGACAGATATTCCCCCACCTTCATCTTTCCATGAATCTACCTTTATTCGCGTTTTGATGGAAGCGCCAGCTCTTAATGCTAATTCATAATAGAGCGAGATGGTTTTCTCAGGTAGAATAAAACCAGCATCTGGTTCAAATATGGTATCAAACGATGATGGTATATCGAATTGAGGGTGCTTTGAAGCAGATGCTTGCCCATTCAATGCTTCTATATGGATGTTGTATTCGTTAGCAGATAAACGAATGCCCTTCATCAGTTCATTGTCTTGTTCTCCGAAATAGACCAGGCCCGTTCTGTAAAACACTTTGGCTCCACTCATTTCTTCCAAATGAGCCCAGTTTTGATAGGCCCGTTCTAGCAACGGTACATAATCGGGATGCTCAAAGTAAGCCTTGCGGATGATGCGACTTTGCCCGCCATGCGCTCCTAAAGTATGAGGAATTTCGAACTGTTCCAGCCCTAATACTTTCAAGCCTTTTGACGCCAGGTAGTAGCAGGTTGCTGAGCCCATGGAACCTACGCCGATTACAATGACATCAAATGTATTTTTATTGCTAGCCATACATTAAGCTTTTATTCAATATACGATGGATTCTGCCTTTTCTTAGCTCTGGTTAGAGAAAACTATATCAGCGGCCTTAGTCCTCGTTGGAGTTGTCTCCAACGAGTATCTCTGCCTTCGATATAAACTGTTGTAGACAACTCCAAGAGTGGGGCGAAAAACACTCATAGTTAAAGAGATAGATTTCTCGTTCCTCGAAATGACTGCTTAAAGAAGTTCATCTCCTGATAGCCTGAGCTGCCAGATTCCAATACTCAAAAACTCCCTTTAGCCCTCGTTGGAGTTGTCTCCAACGAGTATTTCTGCCTTCGATTATAAACTGTTGTAGACAACTCCAACAGTGGGGCGAATGAGTCCTTTAAAGCGAGATAGATTTCTCTCTGCGTTCGAAATGACTACATAATTGGAAGTCATCTCCAGATAGCCTTAGCTACCGAATTCTAAAACTCAAAAACTCCATTTTAGCCTCAAGAATATAAGACGTGCCACGGTCTGATAATCACCTGCGATTTCGTCGTAGAAGAGTTGGCTGAGTACGTCGAGGTCTAGGTTGCTTTTGAGCGAGAATGTAGCGCTTGGATTGATAAAGAGGGCGTTGCTGCCCGGATAGTATATGAAAGCCACTCCACCAGAAATAAGTGGATGGAAACTGTAGGAGGTCTGCAAGAAAGTAGAATAACGATAGGGTGACAAAGTTCTGACCGTCAGTCTTTCACCATTGAAGGAGTTGAAACCGCCCTGTGGCAATTGGATGTCGCCGTCGCTGTTAAAGAGTATGGAACCGTGCAAATAGAACGAGCTTTCGAAGGAATAATCGGCCGATAACGAAGCTATCCATACCGCCGGGTTTTCAGGGTTGTCGTAGGGATTGAAATAAGAAATTTCTCCTTTGAAACCAGCATTCTTGATATTACCTGCCCAGCCTATGCCCAAGGCTAAATCTTCCCTGGCCTTACCGGCAAAAACCTGAAAATCATAATCCCACTTGTTTATCTTCCATAGACCAGCCATCACCAGCTCGTCAAAATCATCGTTGATATTGGCGGCAAATTCCAGGCTAGAGGCAAAGCCTGTGTATTTGGTTATTCTAATGGCGTCGCTGCCTGGCCTTTCTTCGTAGTCGAAATCGAAGAAAGAATAGGTGTTAAAAATATCGTTGGGGTTCCAGATGAGGTTGGTGCCCCAATTAATTCGCTGCCGGCCGAACCGTATCTCCCAGTCATTATTTGTCCATTCTACATAGGCGCGCTCAATGGCAGAATTGAACAGAATGGATTCGTTATCCACCCAATTAGCTGACAAGTCCAGATAATCGTTATTGACATCTACTAATTGGTCAAAATTGGGAATGCCAAGCATATCACCGAAGAAGATCCTATTTCTAACTTCGAAATAGGCTGTGAACTGATCTGAGGGAAACCATTTGAAATTCAACCGATTATGAATGAGGTTGTCAACAAGGGTAGAGTCGTTCAGTACATTTACTGTTACTAAGTCTTTGACGTACCCATTGATCGCCCATTTACGTTCTTTTTCGGTATCCTGAGCCTTACTAAGGCTTGCACAACAAACCAGTAACAGTAGGAATAACCTCGGAAAAAGCCGGGTTTTCATTGCTTTACGTCAGAAGCGATCTTTCCATCGACAAGTGTGATCACCCTTCGCGCTCGATCTATGACGCGCTGATCATGGGTAGAAAATATGAAGGTCATAGACTCCTCCTTGTTCAAGGTCATCATCATGTCCAGCAGGTTCTCCGTGGATTTGGAGTCCAGGTTAGCGGAGGGTTCATCAGCCAGTACAAATTTGGGCTTGGAAGCCAAAGCCCTGGCTACAGCCACCCGCTGCTGTTGGCCGCCTGAAAGCTCCGATGGCCGATTGTTGATTTTGCCTTCCAGCCCAACCTCTTGAAGCAGCTCCTTAATGCGTTTATCGCGTTCGGCCTTAGGGCGTTTCTGCAGCAGCATCACAAATTCGATATTCTCCCCAGCCGTAAGCACCGGAATGAGATTGTATGCCTGAAACACAAAACCAATGTTATTGAGCCTGAAATCTATTAATTCGCTCTTCTTGAGATCTGTTACTTCGGTGGTATCTATTTTAATAGAACCGCTTGAAGGCTTGTCCAGTCCACCGATCATGTTTAAAAGTGTGGTTTTGCCAGAACCGGAAGGGCCGACGATGGCTGTGAATTCTCCCTCTTCTATTTTGAGATCAACGTCATTCACCGCATGAACCGGCTCGGGGCCTTCATCATATACTTTGGAAAGATCATGTGTTTCTATAATGGCCATTTTGTTCGTCATTAAAGTTTTCTGATTGCCTCGACCGGGTTCAACCTGAGCGCGGTGATGGCAGGATAAATGGAAGAAAGGATGGCAGCAATCACTACCAATACCATAATCCGCATGTAGTAGTAGAATTCTAATTCCGGATAGATGCGCGATTTGAAACCGAAGGAAGCATAAGCATCGCTCACAGCAGACAAGTCCAATCCTACATTACCCGTGTAGTAAATGGTAGCCATAGCCAGTAACAGCCCTAGCGGCGCGGCGAACATCACAATAAACAAAGTCTCTAGAAAGATCATGCTGAATATGCGTGTTTTATTCATGCCCACCGCCATGAGCATACCAATCTCCTTGACCCTTTCCAGCACTGCCATGAGCATGGTATTGACAATACCAAAAGAGAGTGTTAGTAGAATAATGCCAATGAAAATATCCATGTATTGGTCGAATGAATCTATGATCAATCCCAACTCTGGTGCAACTTCTTTCCAGTCCTCAATAAGCGCGTCCGAATGGTTTGATATCAGTCCCGATTTTACCTGCTTCAAGTTGTTTACGTCCTTGAGTAGAATAGCCATTTGATGATGGCCCTTTGAGCCCAATAAGCTGTTGAGATCTTCTGCCCGTACAAAAAGGTTCATTTCGTCAAAAGTGGTGTTATGGGTGCGGTAGATGCCCACTACCCTGAAAGCACCAGCTACGATTTCCCCATTCACATCCTGGAACGTAAGTACAACCTTCGATCTTTCTTTGACCTTAAGTTTGTTAGCCAGCTTTTCTCCGAGTAGAATTGGATTGCGCTTTACCCCTTCAAAGTAGGTGCCTTCAATTATTTTAGTACTTAGACCTGTTACCTTGTCTTCCTCTTCAGGTGTAATGCCTACAAATTGACCACCGAGGCTGTTATTGGCAGAACCTACCATGCCTGCGGCTATTACACGCGGTGAAACCCCGGCTACAAGGCTGTCTGCATGCAGTTCTTCCGAAATACCGTCCCCATTAGGTATGGTATAGATCGGCAGCATTTCTTTCTCAAATTCTGGATGATGGATTTGAATATGGGAGATTTCCGAGGCGATGGCATCCTGAATGCGCTGCTTGGCTACTCCAAAGGCGTAAGCCATCAAAAAGGCACCAGCCCACAAACCCAGCGCTATAGCGATCATGATCACTAAGCTTCTGGCTTTGTTTCTCCATATGTTTCTCCAGGCGACGGTTAGTAGCATGTTAGTTGTGAGTAGTTGGTCATAAGTATTGAGTCTTTAGTTTCTTCCACCCCCTACCCCCGCCAGCGGGGGACAGCTAAAGAGCTTCGTTTATCTGTTTATTTTTGCTAGTTCCGATATCATCAATTGATTATATGCTTTTCGCTCAAGTCGTGCTTACCGTCCAATAAGTTTCTTCCAGAAGGACAGGGCTCGGAAACCAATTCGTAATTCTTAATTTGTAATTCGTTATTAGCTTCTGGATTGCTTCGCTCATACTTCGCTCGCAATGACAGTGAAAACCTGGTTCATCTATATTTCTACTTACTTCTACCTAATTTTATTTACTTCTTCTAACTTCTAATTTCCAACTTCTCTTATCGTCGAGATTGCTTCACCCCGTCCGTCCACCGACGGATCGCAATGACAGCCAGAAGTTAGATCTTACGTCTTTCATCTTATTTCTTATGTCTAGTCTTGTTTCTTATGTCTTACCTCTTATGTCTAATACATCAGCTCCTCATCGCTTCTACAGGCTCTAGTCTGGCGATTTTGAAAAGGGGATAGGCTGAAATAACCAGTGAAATAATCAAAACCGCTAAGGCTTGTGTGTAGAATACATCAGGGGCAATAGAGAAATAGAACACAGGCTCAAGCCCATATTTTTCATAAGCTTCGGCCAGTTCGTCTCCCATTCTTATCGGAGATTTATGGAAGTAGTACAGCACTGGAAAGCTCAATATACTACCTGCCAGGACCCCTAAAAGCGACAGTAGAAAGTTCTCAATGATTACCACAGTATAGATGTATGCTTTCTTCATACCTATGGCGATCAATACCCCGAATTCATAGCTTCTTTCAAGCGTCATCATGAGAATGGTACCAAATAACCCAAAGGATATAAGTAGATAAAGTACCGACAACACCACAGCCGTTTCTGTATTTTCACCTTTTATGATCTGATCCAATTCTGGTAGCATGGTTTTCCAACTCATCGATTCATAATCGGGGCCAATGCTAGCTTGTACCTTGTCCGAAACCCTGTTGACCTTGCTATTTTCCTCAAGCTGTAGCACCAACGATGTCAGTTTGTTTTCTGCCGAGAAGAGCCATTGTGCCTCTTTCATGGGTAGGTAAACCAAGCCGTTATTCAAGTCCGGATTACCGAATTTCAATAGCCCTTTTACCGGATATTTGGCTGTAGCCGAAGTACCGTGATATCCTTGCCCGAGTAGAACCAATGTGTCACCCACTGCTAGCTTCAGATAATTGGCTAGTCCTTCAGTGATGATCACAGCCCTATCCGATGGGTCCAGATAGTTGCCTTGGTTGATCTTATCCCGTAAGCGTGTGACTTCATTTTCACCGTCAGGATCGATGCCTACTACCAAAGTGCCTCTGGTCTTGCTTTCAGAAGCAGCCAGTGAGAAGGATTCTAGCCGCGGGTATACACCGAGTACATTGTTGATTGCTTTTATATTTTCCAGCAATGAATCAGATTGATCAAAGCTGTTGTCAATGGTTTTTTCGTCCCAATAACCTTTTTTGTGGACTTGGGCATAGCCCGTATAGAAGCTGACGGAATTTTGCTCCATTCTCACCAGCATACCCTTTTTGGTAGAATAAAGCAAGGCGGAGAAGAGCACTGCAAATACAATGGAAGAAATTGTAATCAGCGTTCTCCTACGGCTTCTCCAGATATTTCTCCAAGCTAGCTTGAGATACATCGCTATCGGATTCTTTTCATATTTTGAAGCGAGAAGAAACGATCCTCAATGGGAAGATCGAACTCCATTTCTTGGTAAATCAATACCGTACGTTGGTTTTCTTTTTCGGCTGGTATCATCTCCATCTTAGTAGGAATAGTGCGGCCTCCGATGGCTTTGATATCAGATAAAACCATGGTGTTGATGAGGTAATCGTCCTCATCGTAGTATTTGACAAGGAGTTGTAGGTAATCCTTCTTATCTACATAGACCAATACCTTGCCCCATACCACCGGAGCATCTTCGTGTGGTATAAGCTCAATTTTGTGACAAGGCCTTTCACCAATAAGTGTGTCAGATACAATGCGGTGCTCGTAATCCTCGACAATAGAAGACTCTTCCACCAGGTCATCATTTTTGAAATCTGACCCCATCCATGACTGCATCATCATAGAAGGAGGGAGCTTGATCACCCTGTCGATGGAAGGCTGCCAGTTCCAGATTTCCCGATCGCGCTTTAGAAAAGCGGTGCCTTTATCCCGATTAGGGGCAGTGATTAGAATAAGGCTGTAATCCCTTCCTTTGGCCCATGTTTTTATGCCAATCTCTCGAGACCAATCAGGGCGTTCTATCCTCATCAGCATACTAGAGTGGCTGGAATTGCCATCCATTTTCTCCTGTGCTTTTTTGATAATGTCCTTGGCACTCTCCTGAGCAGCAGCCTGAAAGGAAAAGAAGAAGATCAAAATGAATGGCAACACGCGCCGGAAGTTTAGTATCATATTAGTCGTTTTAGTTCTGGGATATTTCTGTGACCGTTGTATAGTTTTTGAGCCAGGCCAGTAAATCTTGTCCGAGCTCAGCTACGCTATTGCTAGAATTAGAAAGTATGATGATACCTTTCTTCTCATGCTTCAGGAAGCCTATGAAGCTGCTGAAGCCTCCAGTAGAGCCGCTTAACCATATTTTAGAAGCTTTAGTGTTAGGAGATTTGATAAACCAGCCCAAGGTCATATCGGTCTTGTCTGCACCCTTTCCTTCTACCGTGAGCCAAGACTGATGTGTAGCATCAAAAGCAAATTCCAATGAGGTTTTAGTGGCACCCATATTAGCCTGTACAAAGCGTGCGAGGTCTTTGGCTGTAGAGCGGAAACCACCGGCCGGAGCCAGTGCACCGTATGACCAATAATCTACTACTTTTCCCTTCTTATTGTGGGCTTTGGCCAATCTGTCGAGCTGCGCTGCGTTAAGTGTAATTCTGGTATCTTGCATATCCAGAGGGGTAAACAGCCGTTTTATGGCCAATGCTTCGAAGTCCATGCCTTGCTGATGAGATAAAGCTTCACCGAGTAGGGCGATACCAAAATCTGAGCGTTTGTAGTACTCTCCGGGGCGTTGTTTCAAGTCCAGTTTTTCTAGCCTTGAAAGCATGGTGCTCATTTCATAACCTGCAAATGGGTTATTGCCTTTGCGCTTGAGCCCTTTGGGTAATTCTGGCAATGCAGCACTATGGCTGGCCAGGTTACAAAGGGTAATACAAGTAGGAGGGGTGTTAGGGTCTGGCCCGCAAGCTGTCCTGATAATGGCAGGTTCATAGGCGTTCTGATCATCATAATCGTACCATGCCGCTGGCCGTGTGGTGCAAATGATATTCTGGAAGGTAGGTACTTTGATGGTATCGGTGAGAAAGTCTTGAAGCCTGTCATCAAGGTGCACTTCGTTGTTAAGTACTAAATCTGATAGAAGAGTGGTGGTGAAGAGACTAGACAATTCTCCGATCTCGAAAACGGTATTTTTGTTTGGTACCTGATTACTGCCTTTTGCTAATTCTCCAAAACCGTAATACTGGATCTGATCGCCATCAATGACGGCCACCATCAAACCTCTGTTACGAGCTGAATTCACATAAGAAGAAGTAAGCTGGCTTACCCCCTCCGGGACATACTCCTGAGCCCATAGTAGCGATGTGCTGAGCATTAATATGATATTGATAGCTAATTTTTTCATAAGCATGAATGTCATTGGGTCTGTAATCTGTTAAAGTGGGACTTCACCTTAGCCACAATCTGATTTTCTGTCATGCTGTCTGCACTTTCTACAGTCGTGATTTTGTGACCGAGGTTCATTTTTTCTTTTAATATTTTTTCAAAACCGTATTTAGCCTCTGCTGGCCCCATAATGTAGATGGCGTCAGCCGCTTTGATCGATTCTGCAAGTCGGCAATAGTAATTTTTAAGTTGTTGCTTTCTTCTTTCCAGTACTTTGCTTTCTGAAACTGCATCTTGAGGGCCATAGGGGGTGCTTGACCTCGAACCACCTACCGCGTGAAAGTCGTCTACGGCGGATAGTATAGAAGTGGTGGTTACAGCCTCTTTGTGAAGGTGAACGATATAGGCTTTTCGCTTATCTAACCATATACCTACATGACGGTGCATTCTTCCTGTACTTTGGGTCACCATCAATATCGCCTTGCATCTGTTACCGTTTTATGAGCAAAACAGGTTTCCAGCGATGATAATCATCAGTTACGTACGGTGAGTGGGCGCGTATGGGTTATTGGTATACGCTCTTGGCACTCAGGTTGATACGTGTTTCGGCCAGGTCTCTCAACCGCTCGTCTGCGCTTTTTTCTTCTTCCAATGATTCATGTAGTAAGCTAGCGATGACTTCTTCATCCAACAAATTGGCGTAGTTGGCTACGGCACCGTACCCAGCTATTTCGTAATGCTTGATGTGTTGCATAGAAGATATCAATCCGGCATCCAGGACCTCCTGCTGGTCGGCACTACGTGTTTGCAGATCTTTAGCTTCTTTGAGCAAACTCTTCATTACCATGTTGGTCTTGCTGGTGGGCTCTTCATAGAGACGGTTGAAAACCCTTTCGAGTCTGAGCAATTGATCTTCCGTATCCATTACGTGTTGTACCATAATGGCGCGTAGATCTTCTGCTTGAATGCGTTCTATTAAAGCAGGCAAAACTTTTATCTGCTGTTTTTCTCCATCGTAAAGCTCTCTCACTTTCTCAATGAGGAGATCTTTTAGGTCATGTATCTTTCTCATTATTATACTATTGGATTAGACAAGTTGCGTTTTTAGTGTGTTTTGTGTTGATAGGGAAGTGTGGCCATGCTATGGTTTTACCCTGTTCAAGTGCGACTTTCTCGACACTTCTGTTGCTCTTGGCAACGTATTGCTCAAAGATGCTATCCATATTTTTGGATTTTAAAAGGCTTCATTTTAAAAAATTGGCCTTTGTTCTGATGTGAAATAAGCCAGAATAGGGAGCAAAAGGAATGATTGGCGTCAAAGCGGTTAATGATACCAATCATGTTTCTAGCCGGTGTTATTCAAACCTGATGATATCCGGTTTTCTGAGGTCGAAATCCTGTACTTCCAGTCTTGGCAAACTGGAAATTCTAAAGCGGAATCCTGAAATTCCCTCGGGTACACGCGGGAAAATGGCAAAACGCAGCTGCAATGTGCGGAAAGCGAGGTTGTCATTTCTAAACCTAAAACCAATGCCTACACCTTGATAGGCGCCGTCAGTAAATACTGACTCATCGTTACTGGCAATCCATCCCAAATCGAGAAAGCCCAATAGCGCCAGCCTGAACCCCCCAAATCGCCATGGTGTGAAGACCACCACATCGGTATTGACTGACAATCGCTGGGTGCCGCGAAGAAATGCGCTTTCTAAGAAATCGAGCTTGAGGCTTCGTATACCATTTCTATTTCTGATATCTATGAATTCGTGGGGAAAACGGCGGATACCAATGACATAGTTAAGTGAGGAGAATACCCTGATTTCCGAACGGCCGGTGAAGTACAGTTTACTGAAATAGTCTGCCCTGGCGCGAATGACTCCTTGTTCAAAGCGATCATTAAGCAGAAAACCTCCGGCAGAAACGCCTCCGTTCAGATAGCCAAAGTGTTTAATGTATCCACCTTTGCTAGCGCTGAGGCCGAAGTAAGGCCTATTTACGAATTCACCGACTTCATACCCGCCTGTGAGTTCGAACAGGTGTCCTGATGGAACGTCTTCTGTTCTACCGAAACCAAAGATGAGTTTGTCCTTGGTATATGACCTTTTGGAAAGCCCTATGCTACCCAAATATTGCGTTCTATCCTGGAAATCTCTGTTGACCTCTGCGGAAGTGGCAGGGCGGTCTCTGTAGCGTGTATTGGTGAATCTTCCTGCAATGACGATACGTAGTTTTTCCTTGATGCGCTGGGCTGGGGGAGTGAAGAAAGAACGATAGGCTTTGGCTACCCATAGCTCTTCAAAATTGAATTGTGACTTGGCCTCGAATAGCGAATCACCGATAATTCTGATTTCGTTTAACGTCTGGCGTGATAACTCAACTCCACCGGCATATTGGATGTCCGGGGTAACGAAGTTCCTAAAGGCGCGAGCACCAAAATAATCTCGCCCACGTGTATCTGCGTATTCCAATTCTCCAACAATGAATGTCCCCAGGATATTGGGTACCCGAAATATGCCGATGTAGCCAAATCTGGAATCTTCATCGCTGTCTAGCTCGAAAGTATTATCCAATTGGTAGCCAAGTCCAAACAAATTTCTGTGGTTTACGCTTAACCTGGCAGAGTCCACATCTCTGGAATCATAATCAAATGAGAACGGAAATATGTCTTGGGTAACTACCACTACGCCTACACCGTAGCTGGCTGAATCGGGTTCCTCGATCAGTATCCTGGCATCCCTGATATATGGCAGGCTTCTGATTAACCTTTCATTCTGGTATATTTCTTCTGCATCGATTAGTCGTCCTTTTTTGAAAAGCAAGTTTTTACGGATGGCGCGGCTACTGGATTTGATATGCAAATTGTTCGCTGTTCTCCCGAAAAAGGATTTAGGTGCTTTCAAGGTATCATCTACATCAGTACCGAATATATCCAGTTTTTTCAGCCTGACGTTAGTAATGACTTTGTCCTCATATGGCATATAAGGATTGGGTTTATTTACATCAAGTGTGGTATCTGCTTTGTCTTTTTTCTTTCTGAAGAGCAGTTTATACAACACCTTACCAACGGACTTTTTCTTAGGTCGGTCTGCCTTATAGAAGTTAGACACTTCTTCAGGCGGTTGCACTTTACTGCCTCCGGGCTTTTTTTTCTTTTTGGCTTTTGCGGTGTCTGATGCGACGGCCGAAGTGTCTTGAAAGGTAGAAAATGATATCACATGCATACCATCGGCATTGGCTTGTCCGAATACCATGATAATGGTAAATAATATGAGTATACTTTCCTTTCTCAAAGAGTGATCCCTGATGGGCGTTTCGGTGCCAACTCAACCGTTCAGGCTAAAGTGTTTTGAAGGTTAACCTTTTAAAAAATAAAAACAGTCGTCTGGAGAACCTTCATATGAACAGGTATACGAATTAGCAATTAGATACCCGTTATTCAAATCTTTAATAAATGATATTAACCACGACCTTCTCGTCTGCCGATCGCGTGCCGCCTAAAGCTTTAGCTATGGCGCAAGCAGTCGCGAAGGCAGATCAAAATACTAATAAAAATGAAATTTCATGAGCGGCTTTAAAGCTTATGGCCGCAATACTTACAAAATTCTGCATCTTCCTCGTGGCCCACTCTGTTGCATCCTGGGCAGCGTGTCAGTTCTGATAACTTTTGCTTTTGCTGTGCCATTTCAGCTGATACAATACCGGTGGGTACAGCGATGATGCCATATCCCAAGATCATAACAAAAGTAGCTACGGTCTGACCCAACACGGTTCTGGGAGCTATATCACCATATCCGACGGTGGTCAACGTTACTACCGCCCAATAAATGCTGCGTGGAATACTGGTAAATCCGTTTTCTTGTCCTTCTATAATGTACATCAATGTACCCAGAATGACTACCAGGGTGAAAACAGCTCCTATGAATACAATGATCTTATTTCGGCTGGCTTTCAATGCGTTAGAAAGCTGGGAGGCTTCACCGAGGAACCTCACCAGTTTGAATACTCTGAATACCCTCAACAAGCGAATACTTCTGATTACTAACAGGGATTGGGCTCCAACGATAAATAGGCTGAGGTAAGTTGGAATAATGGAGAGCATATCGACAATACCGAAAAAGCTGAAAATGTATTTTCTCGGTTTCTTGATGGCGAATATCCGGAGCATAAATTCTACGGTAAATAATGCCGTGAATACCCACTCGATTGTATAAAGCAAATCACCGTAGGCGACTTTGATTTCCTTG
Source organism: Bacteroidota bacterium (assembly GCA_039819065.1). Classification (GTDB taxonomy): domain Bacteria; phylum Bacteroidota; class Bacteroidia; order Cytophagales; family Cyclobacteriaceae; genus JBCBSS01. Next base: position 24,372 of record JBCBSS010000056.1, on the reverse strand, counting down.
ACGCTTTCCAGCATTACAGCGCCGACACTTAGAATAATGGCTCCAAGTAGCAAAATATCGAAGGTCTTGCCCCAAAAGGTATCGGCTTCGAAGATGATCTCATAGATATCTCCCCTTAGCTTAGATTTTGGTTTCAGTTCCGCTCTTCTGTCTTGCTTTGCCATTTGTAGGTGATGACGTCTTGCTTTAGACTCCAATATTAGTTTTTTCTGGATAAAATGCGACTAACTTCATGGATTGAATTGATTATTCAATGTATAGGTCAGTATTTCTAGCCGCTTACGGTGCTGTTAGGTCTTGCGACCTGACAGCTTTAACCCTCTTGCCGCTTTTGGAGTTGTCTCCAAAAGCCAGCCCTGCGAGCTTGCCGTTGACAACACCCGACTTACACAATCGGAGCAAAATAACCCCAGAGGGGTGACCTGTCGATAGTCTATTATTCCAAACCGTTCCGAAAAGCGCCGTAGGTGCGACCCAAAATGGTTAAGCCCTGGCATGGACGCCAATACATGGTTCCATGACCCGGAAGCTGTTCAGTCACGTTGGGATCGCCTACCTGTTGCTAAAATATCCATACCTTTTGGTGAACACCGAGGATATGACCTTTTGGTTGTGGGGCGCACCTACGGCGCTTATTAGGTGTGTATACATTGATAATCTATAGACCGGCCGTCCCTACAGGACTCACCGCCTTAGCAAAGATCATCTAAGGAGAAATGTATTCTATTTAACCTAAATCAAGCTGAACTTCTCTTGCCGCTTTTGGAGTTGTCTCCAAAAGCTATATAAGATCTTATAGGTGACAACACCGGTAAGGGCATCTATTATTTACATCCCAAGCACCAGAGCCGGGTGGAAACACCCGGCTTGCACAAGTTTGTTAGGCATAAAAAAAGGGTTTGAGCCAGTAACTCAAACCCTTTAAGTATTTTTTAAATTAAGTTTTTTAGTCCAAACCAATCATGATAAAGGCGCCCCAATAGATTGGATCAGGGTATTCAGTACGAATCTCTTTTTTGGCTTCAACAAATGACTCTCTTTTCTTCCCGGTTTCCAGCCATTTTCTATAGAACTTCACCATCAGTTTCTGAGTGGCTTCATCGTCTACTTTGAACATACTCATGATGAGTGTTTTGGCACCTGCCACCATGAAAGCGCGTTGTAAACCATACACCCCTTCTCCATAAGTAAGCTCGCCTAAACCAGTTTCACAAGCACTCAACACAACCAGATCGGTTTGATCTAAGTTGAGGTTCATGGCCTCGTAGGCGGTGAGAATTCCACTTTCTATATTATAGTTGAAGGAAGTTTTTTCTAATAAATCCCCAGCACCTGTGAGCATCAAACCAGTACGTAGCAAAGGACTTTGATTCAGGCTGTTGGCTTGTCTGGCTACGTTTTCGACATTGGCCTCGATCTGGTTGCTAGGTGTGAAGAAGCCATGGGTGGCGATATGGAATACTTTAGGGTTGTCGAGTGCTTTTACCTTTTCTTCACTTGCTTGACCTTCCAGGTATTCATCTGATATCCATCCTTTTTGCTTCAGAAGCTCGTTCAGCTCTTTGACCTCCCTTTCAGTACCTGGCAATGGACTTACCCTATCGCTGCTAGCCGTTAGATAGAAATCCGGGTTTCCGAACATGGTCGCTCGATTCTCCTTGTTCTCATCTTTAGAAGCGTTTGACCGGAGTACGATGTCTTTGGTATTACTGACCAAAACAATATTAGAATTGTCGATTACATACTTATTCTCGCCTGTCGGTATCGCTTCCAGGTTGATTTGGTTAAATACACCATCCGACGATAGATAAATAGTGGAGTTAGTACCTATTTGGTCATAGATCGGTTTCCAGTACGCATCATACGAGTAAGGGTCTTGTACACGGTATATGATGCTGTTTTTATAATACTTGAAATACTTCTGCTCTAGTTCACGACCGTTGTTCACCAAAATGACCTGAGGTCTGCTATAATCTTTTTCATTTTTCACATAGAGCATGGCATAAACGACAGAATCGGTAAATACGTGGTCGAAGTGCCTGTACCTGACCATTTCTATGGCCACCTCGTTTTTCTTCAAAACAGATCTTACGTCGCTCCAAGTGATTTTCTTATCATCGAAACTACGCTTGAACAGTTCCGATTGCTTACTCAATTCTTTTTCTAATAACTCAGCCTCTCTCTCCAGTACAATCGGATCTATATCATTCTCCTGAAGCTGTTCCAAGCTCATACTCAATGCATTCGTAAGCGCTTCTTTCTTTTCCAGCCATTCTACATATTTGGCAATCAGCTCTTCATCCTTACTGTTGAGTATCCTCTCTTTGATCTTGATGGAAGAGTTGAGCAACAGTGCTTTGGTCAGTAGCGCATTATTATAGACATCGCCGATCATTTTCGGATTGTCATCTTTCAACTCAAAAGCTAGGGTATTGTAGAATTCGAACTCCTCTTTAATCGTGTTCCAGAATTCTGTCTTTTGCCTTTCACTGTAAGCAGGGAAGTCTGCTTTGATTCTATTGTCATATTTGGTCAGCGCTTCTTCCATCAGCTTTTTGGCTGCACGAGAATCGCCCTCCATGTAATGCACCCTACCTAGCTTGGTGAGTACTTTGACATATTCCGGGTGGTTGTCATTGAAGAACTTTTTATAAAGCTTAAGGGCTTTGTCATAGTTCTCTTCTGCTTTTTTGTAATTCCTCTGGTAGTAATAGACGTCCCCGGTCAGGATGTAAATGGAAGCTGCATTGATGTTGTTGCTTCTACCCGTTTTAGAAAGCCAGATATTTTCTGCCAATTCTAAAGCGTTAAAGGCATCGTCATACTTTTGCTGTGCTATATACACCCTCGATAGGTTCTTGAGCATTTCGGCATAGGTCGGCGTTCTATTACCAAGCTCTACATCCACGATATCCCTGGCTTCGGTCATCAGTTTTTCGATACCCGGAGCATCGTCTCCTTTGTAGAATTTGATTAGTGCCAGTTGAGAGATGGCCTTAGCCACTTCAATGTGCTTTCTTCCAAATCGAGCTTCTTGGGATACCAGTGCTTTGCCGATATTTTCCTGGGCTTTACCGTAGTCCCCGATGGTACCATAGATTTCTGCGAGTAGAATATAGGTCGGGGCACTTTTGGTCGAGTTTTCTCCGAATATTTTCAAGGCGATATCATTAGCCCTCAACGCTATTTTCTCAGCTTCTGTATAATGGCCCTGGGTCAATTTTAAGCTACCCTCATACACTAATGGATCTATGAGCCTTCTGGAATTGACACCATATAGTTTTTCGTATTGTCCAATCACTTCGATCAGTAATTTCTCCGCATCAGAATAGCGACCTACATATAGATACAAACTGGCCAATTCTTCAAGTGAGGACAGTTCGTTGAGGTTGCCAGCGGTTTTGGCACGCTTAAGCATGCGCTGCGATCGATTCAAGGAATACTCAGCATCATCGAAAAGGCCTTTGATAGCAAGAAAACGCGCGTGTGTTTCTAATGCTTTTACATAGTAGGCTACATATTCCTCATTTCGTTTTTGCTCCTCAAGAATTTCTAAAGCGTTATCAAGGGTAGATGTCGCCTCACTGTATTCGCCAATTTTGATTTGTAAACGTGCGATCTTTTCAAGCACAACGCCGTATCTGGCATCTTCACGATCAAATTTGAGTTGTGCCGCATTCTTAGATTTTTGCAATGCCTCGGAAGCCTTCTTGTATTGGTCATTGCTTTCAAACAAAGCAGCCATGTGGTTTTGAATGGTAGTATAATCCACATGCTTAAAGTGGATTTGCTTCTCGACAATGTCAATAAAACTCTTCTTGTATATTTTATCAGCTTCGGCAATGTTATCGGTGAAATCGAGGTAGAAGTTGGCTACTTTCAGTTTGGTCAAATGGTATTCCGGAGATGAGTTACCATAGAGACCTTCTTTTACTTCCAGTATATCTTCCAGGTAGCCTTGCGCTTTCGCATACTCTTTATTGTACATCGAAATGTCTAAGAGTACTTCCAATAGCTGAATTCTCTTTTTATGGTACTTTGGAATAGAAACATTGCCTGATAAAATAGATACAACCTTCCCTTCGAGGTTCTTGGTTTTTTCTTTATCAAGTTTGGCGTCGAAATCGACAGTATTCAGATTTACATAGTGGATACTACTTTTCTGGAAATTCTTTTTGATCGCCGCTTCGTACTCCACTTTCAGGTTTTTGAACCTGTTGTTCTCATCGTTGCGCAGGTAGTTTTTTAGTAAGCTCTCGTAGATATCAAAAGCTACATAATGCGATGATTCATTTTTTCTTTTGATGGCGCTGAGCGCTTGTTGGTAATCCTTAGTGATTTGATCCCTCAAAGGTTTAAGGGCAAGAGAACCAGCGTTCTCTTCCAACCCCTGATTGTGCAGCAATAGGTTATTGACGTAGGCAACACTGTTTTTGCCTACATTTTTGGAAATCCACTTCCTTGCCTGTTCGAATTGAGCATCAGCTTGGTCAAAATCACCCTGTTGCATTAAGGTGTGTGCTTTCAGTGTAAAAAGGTTGGCATAATCATTTAACCTTTTAGTTACTTCCTGATCGCTCAGTTTACGGCTTTTCAGTGCACCGGACTCATCAACGTAGACGTCTTTCTTCACCGCTCTACCAGCAAAGTATTCAAATCGATCGTCCATCAATTCTAAAGCTTCTTTGTAGAACCCGCTACCCGACAGAATAGCTGCTTTGGTCAAATCAATTCTGGCCGAGTGTTCTTCGTTTAGTTGGTTAGACGTCTCTAAGGTTTGTTGCGCTTTTTCGATGTAGTCATTCGCTTTGAGATAATGCCCATACAAGACATATATTTCAGCGGCTTCAATAAGGTTCTCGGAGTGTTGAATGGTATTCTCCCCATGCACCGCCTGACTTACGTTGACGGCTTGCTCTAATTCTGTATCAAAGGCCATTAACATCCCGGAAGCCAAGTTCAGTTTGGCTTTGCGGATATAGAAACCAGGCATGTATTTATTGCTTGCCCCTAGTTTCTTCGTTACCTTTTTCTTGAATTTGACGAGCGTCTTGTCTGCCTTAGCATAGGCGCCAGTGTTATAATAATTATCAGCCTTTTGGAGTTGCTTTTCCCACTTTTGAGCGTGAGCTGTGAAAGTGGTACTCATAATGACAGCAAGCCAAAGTGCTGTTCTTAGCCCTTTTAGCCAGTTCATAATATTCAGATTTATAGTTGATTAAAACCACATGCCCAACTATAAATCTAAGGATTTGATTACTAATATTTTAGCTTTTCATTAATTTATTCAGGATGTCCTTGGCGGCATCGGCTATAACGGTTCCGGGGCCGAAAATACCGGCCACACCGGCCTCATAAAGGAAGTCGTAGTCATTAGGAGGAATTACCCCACCCGCTGTTACCATGATGTCATCCCGGCCTATTTCTTTCAGTGCATTAATCAACTCCGGGATCAGTGTTTTATGCCCTGCCGCTAGACTAGAAGCGCCAACGACATGTACATCATTTTCAGCAGCTTGTTGTGCCACTTCTTCCGGTGTTTGGAACAAGGGCCCGATATCCACATCAAAACCCAGGTCAGCGAAACTGGTAGCGATTACTTTCGCACCCCTATCGTGTCCATCCTGGCCCATTTTGGCGATCATAATCCTGGGTCTTCTACCATCCCATTCTGCGAATTCGTCAGATAGTGATTTAGCTTCTTTGAATTTATCGTCCGTTTTGGCTTCGCCAGAATAAACGCCTGAAATGGATCGTATAACTGCTTTGTGTCTTCCAAATACTTTTTCCATAGCCATAGATATTTCTCCTAAAGTAGCTCGGTGGCGTCCTGCGTCCACAGCTAGTTCGAGTAGGTTACCTTCGCCTGTTTCTGCACTTTGGGTGATAGCTGCTAATGCTTTCTCGACCGCGTCGTTATCACGATCTGCTTTGAGCTGTTTTAGTCTTTCTACTTGCTCATTGCGTACGGCGGTATTATCTACTTCCAACAACTCGATATCGATGTCTTCGTCTACCTGATATCTGTTCACGCCCACTATAATATCCTTGCCTGAATCAATACGCGCTTGCTTACGCGCAGCCGCTTCTTCGATTCTCATTTTTGGCAATCCTTCTTCAATGGCTTTGGTCATACCACCCAGCTCTTCTACCTCTTCGATCAATGCCCAGGCTTTTTTGACCAATTGGTCGGTCAGGTACTCTACATAGTAGGAACCGCCCCATGGGTCAACTACTTTAGTAATATTGGTTTCTGATTGTAGGTACTTTTGTGTGTTCCTGGCGATTTGTGCTGAGAAATCAGTTGGTAAGGCAATAGCTTCATCCAATGCGTTGGTGTGCAAGGATTGGGTATGTCCCAATGCGGCTGCCAGTGCTTCAATAGCCGTTCTGGTGACATTATTAAATGGGTCTTGCTCGGTCAAACTCCAGCCAGAGGTTTGGCTATGCGTCCTGAGGGCCATTGACTTTGGGTTCTTGGGATTGAATTGTTTTACAATCTTGGCCCATAACAACCTGCCCGCGCGCATCTTGGCGATTTCCATGAAGTGATTCATACCGATAGCCCAGAAAAACGACAGCCTTGGTGCGAAATCATCTATGTCCATGCCTGCGGCCAATCCCGTTCTAATATACTCAAGCCCATCGGCCAGCGTGTAGGCCAACTCAATATCTGCTGTAGCACCCGCTTCCTGCATGTGATACCCACTGATACTGATAGAATTGAACTTGGGCATATTCTTAGAAGTATAGGCGAAAATGTCCGCTATGATTCGCATGGAAGGAGCAGGAGGGTAGATGTAGGTATTCCTCACCATAAATTCCTTCAAGATGTCATTTTGGATGGTTCCGCTTAAGAATTCGGATTGCACACCTTGTTCCTCTGCCGCCACTATGTAGAAAGCCATGATCGGAATCACGGCACCATTCATGGTCATAGATACCGACATTTTATCAAGAGGAATCTGGTCAAACAGTACCTTCATGTCCAGCACGCTGTCGATCGCTACCCCAGCTTTACCCACGTCGCCAGTCACCCTTGGGTGATCGGAGTCATAACCTCGGTGTGTGGCCAGGTCAAAAGCTACTGACAAACCTTTTTGGCCTGCGGCCAGGTTTCTTCGGTAGAATGCGTTTGACTCTTTGGCGGTTGAAAATCCCGCGTATTGTCTTATCGTCCATGGACGCGAGGCATACATAGTAGAATAAGGGCCTCTCAAGTAAGGTGGTAAGCCAGCTGAGAAACCGACGTGTTCTATATTGGCAATGTCTTTTTCTGTAAAGACAGGTTTTACTTCTATTTTTTCTGCCGTTGTCCAAACTGAACCATTCTCAGGAATGGCACCATTCGTTTGGGCACTTTTATAATCGAGCTTAGAAAAATCAGGTTTCATAAATACTGGTTTCTTGTTTAATGTGACAATGATTCAAAACCACCATCTTTCTCTATTTGCTGGAAGGCAACCCAGCTCTTATTAGCAATCTCATCAGTAAGATGTTCTATGTAGTATGACCCAGCTACCGGGTCAGCTACCATGTTCAGATAAGACTCCTCCTTCAAGATAGAAGATACGTTGCGAGCTACTCTTCTACTTTTAGCGTCTTCTTCGTCTACTGTAATCACCGAATTACAACCACCCAATACAGCGGCCATAGCCGAGGTAGAATTCTTCAGCATACCTTCGTGTGGTTGATAAGCTTCGTTTGACCATAATTCAGATATTCCCCTGATGTGAAGATGCCCGGGAGTAATATCAGTGGCACCAAAGTGCTGGGATAGTTGATAAAAATTATAGCGTAGTGCCCTAAGCTGAGCTATCTCAAGGAAGAAGTCAGCTCCTACATTGACTGAAAAGGCAACGTTGGAAAGCACCTCATTGGCGTTAAACCCCATGTCAGTCAATTTATCAACAATCCATACCACCTGAGCAAGCAGCTTTGCTTGATTGTGTATAGGATCATCTGCATTTGGAGATATCAAACCAATTTTGAAGAATCGGCTACTATCAGCATTGTCCTTTAAATAAGATGCTAATATTGAGAAGTCAAACGCATCGATCGACTGTGGAGCGAAAATAACGCCCTGTATTGCAGCTGGTTCAATGCCTTGTAGCGCTGCTATTTCTTTCAGGCTTTTCAATAGTTCTGGCTGAAGGCTTGTAGCATTGAAATTTACATCGCAATAGGAAAGAGCAACATCTTTGAGCAAGATATTTAAGTCAACATCAGACTTGTCCGCCAAGTCAAATGCTAACCCTTCAGCACCGGCATTCAGCACTTTAAGTGCGGCACTATTAGCGTTCTTTTCGTCCGAAACCAAGATGGGCTCAAGGTTTGACCAGTACCTGGAATCACCGGTGGGTTTATCTTGATTGAAAAGACAATTATGTAATACTTTCAAGTGATCTAATTCGGAGCTGTTCTCCTGATCATAGTAAGGTGCCAATTTGACTCCCGATGAAGAAGCCCATGAGAACTTTTCAATAACATCCGCGCCTTTCAGATCTTTCGTAGCTTTTGCTTTCCACTCTTCGAAGCTGCACTTATCAAACGCTTCAAAAAAAAGATTTTTTGCTTCTTGATCCATCATGTTTTTTGGTTGTCTTAACAGAGTTTAAAAATAATACATTCAGTTGTCATACACTCTACATCTTTCACATCGTTGAGTAAATAATTGCGATTTTAAAGATGTATGCCATAGTAGCGTTTTATTTCATGGCACTTGGTTTACATCGCTGTAAATCAATCATTAATTGATAAGCATTTAGGGCGATACATGAATGAAAAAATAAAGTATGTGTTGCAACATATTAATTCATCAATGTCACTGAAAATCAGCTTTTTTTATCGAAATTCATAGGGGAAAATTTCTTAAAAATCAATTATGATCTGATTTTTTTGTTAGGTTTTTTTTTCAGAGATTTGTTACCCTTTTATCAAAAGTAATTCGAGCTTTAACCACCATTTTAAGTTGTTCATGCAGGTAGACTATAGTACAGTTTGGGGTAATTGTCTGAAGGTCATAAAGGACAACATTCCAGAACAGAGCTTTGAGACATGGTTCAAGCCTGTAGTACCTGTAAAGCTCGAAAATGATGTACTCACCATACAGGTTCCAAGTCAATTTTTCTACGAATGGTTGGAAGAACATTACGTTCACGTGCTCAAAAGGGCGATTCACTACGCATTAGGTGATAATGGACGTCTAGAGTATTCGGTAATCGTAGATAAAAGTTCGGATGATAGTCCATACACTGTGAATCTGCCCAATAGGCCTAATGCTAGCCGCAACGGAACAAACCATATGCAGGTACAGGACGATTTCAGGTCGCCTTTCGCACTGAAGCCTGTCGATACTTTGTACCAAGAATCCCAACTCAATCCGCATTATACTTTTGATTCTTATGTTGAAGGTGATTGCAATAGATTGGCTAGATCAGCTGGTTTTGCAGTGGCTCAAAAACCGGGTGTAACGTCTTTTAACCCATTAATGATCTACGGAGGAGTGGGTTTAGGTAAGACACATCTTGTGCAGGCGATTGGAAATGAAATCAAAAATGTGATAGGTGATAAATTCATTCTGTATGTTTCTTCAGAAAAATTCACCAATCAATTCATAGATGCATTAAAGAATAACAGCATCCAGGAATTTCAGAATTTCTATCTTCAAGTTGATATTTTAATTATCGACGATGTGCAATTCTTGGCAGGTAAAGAGAAGACACAAGAAATCTTCTTCCATATATTCAATCACTTGCACCAATCAGGAAAGCAGATCATCATGACCAGTGACTGCCCACCAAGAGATTTGAAAGGGTTGACAGAGCGTTTATTGTCGCGTTTCAAGTGGGGACTTACTGCTGACCTTCAGCAACCTGATTACGAAACAAGGGTAGCCATTATCCAAAAGAAAATGCAGGAGAATGGTATTAATATTCCTGACAACGTACTTGAGTATTTGGCGTACAGCGTTGACACTAATGTAAGGGAGTTAGAAGGTGTATTGATTTCGCTTATCGCTCATGCTTCTCTTAACAAAGCTGAAATAGACCTTGAACTAGCCAAGCAGACGCTTAAGAATATCGTTCAGGATATTGAGACTGAGGTGAGTATAGATTATATACAAAAGACTGTCGCTGAATACTTCAAGGTTGATAGAGAATCACTTAAAGACAAGATCAGAAAGAAAGAAATTGTGATCGCTCGCCAGGTGGCCATGTATTTCTCCAAAGAATACACCAATCATTCTCTCAAATCTATAGGATATCACTTTGGTGGAAGAGACCATAGTACGGTAATTCATGCTGTACAATCGGTCAATGACATGATGGATATCAACGGCGGTTTCAAAGCTTCTATCGAAGAGTTGAAGAAAAAGCTCAAAATGAAGGCTGTCTAAATCTTGTTTCCCTAGTTAATATTCCCATTTACTCACTCTAATCGAAAATAGACTTAGTTTCTTGTAGACTTATAGACTAGGTTATTTTCAAAAAAAAGCATCGCCAAAATGATTTAGCAATGCTATTCAATGCTTTATATTCCTTAGTTCGGGGGCTCCTGGATAATTATTTTGTGGTAAAAAACCATACTAAGCTTCTTATAAATTGCTTCTTGGTCATTTTACGATGGATCTTGAATCCTGAAATTTCCGCTTTTGTTGAGTTTTTGAGGTTTTGACATTTGAAGAATAGCATATGGCCAAATAAAATTTGGATATCTTGATCATCAGATAGCCTTTCCCGATGTACGGGACAAGCTATTTCTTTTCCTTAGATGAAAAGAAACGGAAGCAAAGAAAAATCAAGCCAAAATTTAACCTTCAGCCCACGGGCTCACGCTGGCCCGGAATTTTGGCGGCCAGCCGCACTCGTACTAGCTAAATAATCTTTCGCAAGCACATCTAGAGCTTTTATCAAGGACAGCCTAGTTCTAATTTGGCCTTCTCAGAAAAGTGTTCGGACTACCTAAAGTAAAATGAGTAATATCCCTCTCTACCTTGGCTATTAACTCCTTCTATTATGACACGACCTTTGATATTTTCAAGAATCTCAATCAGTCTGTCAGGGTCTTTTATTTCATTGTTGTTGATATCTGTTACGATAAAACCTTCCCTTATTCCCATTCTGGCAATTAAGCCATTGCCACTTACATTGACTATTTTAACACCGTAATCAACACCTAGTAGGTCCTTTTCCACTTTTGGGATGGCTTCGAACTTAGCGCCCAGATACTTAGAAGAGATGATTTCACGCCTGAGCATTTTGGTGGTTCCTTCTCGGTTCGTAAGCGTGATGTTACTGCTAATCTCCTTGCCCTCTCTTTTGTAAGTCACCTGTATTCGATCCCCAGGAGAACGATAACTCAATTCTTCTTCAAACATACTACGGCTGTCTACAGGTTGGCCATTGAGTTTGGTGATGATGTCACCCTCCTTCATACCAACCTTAGACGCAGCACCGTCGTTCTGTAAATAAATGAGCAGTACTCCTTCAATATTTTCTTCGTCAATGGAAACGTCCAGCCTGTTGGCCAATTCAGAATCCAGGTCAGCTACCTCACCTCCGAAGAAAGCTTTTTGTACCTCACCGTATTTAATGATGTCGCCCACTATTTTCTTAACGATATCTACCGGAACGGCGAAACCATATCCGGCATAAGAGCCCGTTTTTGAAATGATGGCGGTATTGATGCCGACGAGTTCTCCATCTATGTTCACCAATGCACCACCACTGTTACCAGGGTTAATGGCAGCATCAGTCTGAATGAATGATTCAATGGGGAAATTATCTTTCAGAATGTGTATTTCCCTGCCCTTGGCGCTTACGATTCCTGCTGTAACCGTCGAAGTAAGGTTGAAAGGGTTACCGACGGCGATTACCCATTCTCCTACGTTGAGACCTTTAGAACTGCCTAAATTGATTACAGGTAGGCTTTCTGCTTCTATTTTCAAGACAGCCAGGTCAGTGGCAGGGTCTGTTCCGACTAAACGTGCCTCGTAGGTTTTTTTATTGTGGATTACCTCCAATTGGTCAGCGTCATCAACTACGTGATTATTGGTTACGATGTAGCCGTCTTCTGTAAAAATGACACCCGACCCACTGCTTATTTCTACCTGTGAACCTGAGCCTCCGCCAAAGAACCAATCAAAGTAGCTGGCACGGTAATTCTTTTCAGAAATGTTTTTGATATAAACTACGCTATTGGTGCTAGTAGCTGAAGCCTTGACGAAATTTACATTTTCTGCCATCGCCCGGCTGCGATCATAGCGTACTTCGTTTCTACCAAAGATCGGCTCAACATCTACATTGCCAGCCGTATTTGAGGCTTGAATGACACTGTAGGCATCGCCATTCTCAACCACTAATGACTTCCTAGTCAGAAAATTATTGTAGGTATACGAGCCTAAAATACCAGATACAAAACTGACTATTACAACCAAAACGAATTTCTTCATACCAATTTCTCTTTTATAGTTTTCTTGTATTTAGCGTTTTACGAAAATATAGAACGGACTTGTAAAAAATTAGTTTTTACCATGATGATCTTGAAGGTAGAAAAGTTTTACAATGAAGATAGTTTTACCCTTTCATTTTAAACAGCTTCTTAACGGAGGCCTGTACCAATAAATTGTGTGCACATTGATATGTGCAAAACCTTTCTTCAATAGTGTTATTTGCTACTTTTGTGACATATGGGGATACGATCTTTTTTGAGTAAACCATTTGCCTCTCATGTTGCTAAGCAACAACGGAAGTGGTCTGCAGAGCCTGATGTTTCTCAGCGCAGGATATTTAAAAATTTGATTGATGTAGGTGGTAAAACAGCGTTTGGATCCGATCATGACTTTGCTGCCATTGACAATTATGCCGATTTCAAAGCAAGGGTTCCAATTAGGGACTATGAGGGCCTCAGGCCGTATGTAAATAGAATCATCGAAGGTGAACGCGATGTACTATGGCAAGGACTTCCGGAATACTTAGCCAAGACTTCAGGAACAACCTCTGGAGTGAAATACATCCCGATAACCAAAGATTCTATACCCAATCATATTAATAGTGCAAGAGATGCACTACTCAGCTATGTGCATGAAACCGGCAAAGCTAAATTTCTAGATGGTAGCTTGATATTCCTATCCGGGAGCCCGGTTCTAGAATACAAAGGAGATATAAAATTTGGGCGATTGTCTGGTATAGTCAATCATCACGTGCCGTCTTATTTAAGAACCAACCAGAAACCTACTTATGAGACCAACTGTATGGAGGACTGGGAGGCTAAGGTTGAAAAGATAATCGATGAGACGCTTGATGCTAATATGTCGTTGATATCGGGTATACCGCCCTGGGTGCAAATGTACTTCGATAGAATACAAGCAAGAACGGGTAAGCTCATCAAGGACGTTTTTCCTGACTTTTCTTTGTTTGTTTACGGCGGCGTAAACTTCGAGCCATACCGGGCCAGACTTTTCGAATCAATTGGTAAGCAGATAGATTCAGTTGAGACTTACCCCGCTTCAGAAGGGTTTATTGCTTATCAGGACTCTCAAGAAGCAGAAGGGTTATTACTATTACTCAATAGTGGCATCTTCTTCGAGTTTATACCGGCGGATAAATATTTTGATGAAAATCCACCTAGATTGAGCATTGAGGAAGTGGAGCTAGGGGTAAACTATGCCCTGATTATCAACAGCAATGCAGGGTTGTGGGGGTATTCTATAGGTGATACGGTTAAGTTTGTATCAAAAGAGCCATATCGATTGTTAGTAACGGGTAGAATAAAGCATTTTATATCAGCTTTTGGCGAGCATGTCATTGGAGAAGAGGTAGAAAAAGCCATGAAAATAACCCGAGAAAAATTCAAAAAAGTAGAGCTTATTGAGTTTACGGTGGCTCCGCAGGTGACCCCTGAAGAAGGTCTGCCTTTACATGAGTGGTACGTAGAGTTTTCTCAGCCACCAAGTGATTTGGCTGCTTTTGAAAAAGAACTAAATTTGCATCTTCAAAAATTGAATCCTTATTACGATGATCTTATTGTTGGTAAGGTATTAAGAGAACTCAAAGTGGTTCCTTTGCAGAAGAACGCATTCATCAACTACATGAAATCCAAAGGTAAATTAGGTGGTCAAAATAAGGTGCCGCGACTCTCCAACGACCGAGGCATCGCTGATGAGATCACACAATTTGCCATAACATAAACCCATCCAGGAACCTATAATCCCGACTTTGGAAAACACACAGCATAAGAAGCACATAGCCTTACTAGGATCTACCGGGTCGATAGGCACACAAGCACTTGAAGTAGTAGCGGCTCATCCTCAAGCATTTGAAGTAGAAGTTTTAACGGCGCAGAATAACGCTGACCTGCTAATAGAGCAAAGTAAAAAGTTTCTCCCCAATACAGTAGTCATCACCAATGAGGACCACTACCAGAAAGTGTTCGAAGCACTTGACCCTTTGGATATCAAAGTGTTTGCCGGCGAGAACGCGCTTTCATCAGTAGTGGAGATGGAGGCTATTGATCTGGTCATCACAGCTCTGGTAGGGTATTGTGGGTTGAAGCCTACAATCAAGGCCATACAAGCTGGCAAAAATATTGGTCTCGCCAACAAAGAAACCCTGGTAGTAGCAGGCGAGCTCATTACCAAGATGGCCGAGGAAAAAGGAGTCAATATTTATCCGATTGACTCAGAGCATTCTGCTATATTCCAATGTATTGTGGGTGAATTCCACAATCCAATTGAGAAGATCATATTGACCGCATCGGGAGGACCGTTTCGCGGTAAAAGTAGAACAGACTTAGCGCATGTTACTAAAGCCCAGGCACTCAAGCACCCTAATTGGGATATGGGAGCCAAGATTACCATTGATTCAGCTTCTTTGATGAACAAAGGCTTAGAAGTGATCGAAGCTAAGTGGTTGTTTGGGTTGAAAACCGAACAGGTTGAAGTGATTGTACACCCTCAATCGATCATACATTCTATGGTCCAATTTGAAGATGGGTCGATAAAAGCGCAACTCGGGTTGCCTGATATGCGTTTGCCTATTCAGTTTGCCATGACTTATCCGGAAAGGTTTAAGTCAGATTTTCCAAGGTTTGATTTCAGGGATTATCCGGCATTGACTTTTGAACAGCCGGACAAAGAGACTTTCAGAAATCTGGGCTTGGCGTTCGAAGCCCTTAATCAAGGCGGAAATATGCCATGCATACTCAACGCAGCCAACGAAATAGTAGTGGCGGAATTTTTGAAAGATAGGGTTGGTTTTCTGGAGATGTCGGAGGTGATCGAACAATGTATGGCAAAAATTGATTTTATAAAAACACCCCAGTACGAAGATTATGTGAGTACTGATGAAGAAACGAGAAAAAAAGCATTAGAATTTATTAATTAATGGAAGGTTTAATAATGACGGCTCAGATACTACTGAGCTTATCTATTTTGGTGGGTTTGCATGAGGCAGGACACTTGCTAGCGGCCAAGTGGTTTGGGATGAGGGTAGAACAGTTTTCTATCGGTTTTCCACCAAAGATTTTCGCCTTTAAGTATGGTGAAACCGAATATGCCCTAAGTTCTATTCCGTTGGGAGGTTATGTGAAGATATCAGGGATGATCGATGAATCTCTTGATACCGAAAAGATGAAAGAGCCACCTCAACCATGGGAGTTCAGGTCTAAACCGGCATGGCAACGATTAATAGTAATGCTGGGAGGTATAGTGGTCAATGTAATCACCGGTATTTTCATATTTGTCTTTATCACTTACATCTACGGAGATAAATTCACTCCCAAAGAAGAGATAAATGATAAGGGTGGTATCATGGCACTGGACTTAGCCGACGAGCTAGGTTTGGAAACAGGCGATAAAATCGTAAAGATCAATGGTAATGATTTTAAATATTTTGAGGATATCGTTAATCCCAATGTTTTATTGTCAGATGATCCTTATTATACCGTTGATCGAGCAGGAACAATGGTCGATATCAAGATTCCAGGCAACTTTATAGAACGGTTTAATGATAAGGAGGCCGCATCGAATTTTGTGATCAGAAGATTGCCTTCTACTATTGGAGCAGTAAGCGATACTAGTATAGCAAAAAAAATTGGCCTAAAACCAGGAGATAAATTTGTTGAGGTGGATGGAATACCAGTTGGTTATTTTGATGAAATTCAAGTCATACTAGATGATTACGAAAAGGATAGCTTGTCTTTTAAAGTAGACCGTGAAGGCAAAATCCTGGCATACAACGAATACTTTGCTAACGACTCTTTAATCGGCTTCAGCCCTCAATATACGCCACCTAATTACGAAGTGATTAAATACTCTTTCGGGCAATCCATTCCATTAGGTACGGATAGGGCCTTCGGCATAGTTTTTCTGCAATTGAAAGCATTTGGTAAAATGTTCAGTGGGGAACTTAATCCGGCCAAGTCGATAGCCGGGCCTATCAAAATTGCCGGGGCCTTCGGAGGAAATTGGGAATGGCAACGTTTCTGGCGTCTAACGGGCTTTCTGTCCATGGTACTAGCATTTATGAATTTGCTGCCGATTCCTGCATTAGATGGAGGACATGTGATGTTCCTCACTTATGAAATGATTTCAGGAAGAAAGCCCTCAGATGGCTTCTTAACAGGCGCCCAAAAAGTAGGCATGCTTTTATTACTATCTCTGATGGTCTTCGTGATATTCAAGGAAATCTATGAGGTGAGTAATCTAGGGCAATACTTCTAGAGCAAGAAATTAAAGGGGGCAACTAGTTTGTCCCCTCTCTATAAATTTCGAATTCCACCCTGCGGTTTAGTTTCTTATCACTTTCCGTGCTCTCCTCTTCTTTGATGGGTTTGGAACTGCCATAGCCTATGGCGACTACCCTATGCTCTTCAATCGTACCAGTTCCTACCAGGTAGTCTTTAATTACTTCGGCCCGCTTCTGTGAAAGCTGTAGGTTAAAACGTTCCTCTCCATCAGAATCTGTATGGCCTGATATTCTAAGTCTAAAATCAGGATTATCCAGAAGAAAGTCGACCAACTTATCCAAATCGTTGTGCATCTCTTCAGATATCTCGGACTCGGCATTATTGAACTGTATAGACTGGAATTGCAGCCTGCTTGAGATATGATCTGTCGTTCTATCCAAAACTAACTCGCCATCCAGATAGAACAATTCTTCCACCCTGAAAAACTCATCACCTTGAATGATAAGCAAGTAGTTACGTTTATTGATCAAATCAAACTCAAAGGAGCCATCTGGTCTGAGGAATTTAGGTGCGACTTCAACACCTTTGTCAAGGTCAATGATAGAAACGATGCCCTTGAAAGGTTCACCTGTTTCGGTATCCGTGAGTGAGCCTGTTACTTTCGCCGTGGCACCAGGTCGAGCTGCCATCGGTAATGGGAAAGAATAAAGATCCAGGTTGCCCATGTTCTTTTCCGATGAGCGTGAGTAAAATAGATCCTCGGATTGTGAATCTATGGTAAAATAGAATTCACTCCCAGTGCCATTCACCAATGGGCCTATATTCTTAGGTTCGCCCCAGTTGGTTTCTTCATGATAAGACTTATAAATATCGAACTCACCGAAATTGAGCGTGTGTCCGTTGGAACTGAAGTAAAGCACATCATAAATGTGATGATAAAACGGGCTCACTTCATTGTTGCGAGTGTTGATAATTGGCCCCAGGTTTTGTGCTTTACCCCAGGTATCATCAGATTTTTTGACTGTGAAGTAAATATCTGACAGACCAAACCCTCCAATTCTATCCGAGGCAAAATAAAGCGTGTCTTCTCCATGGGATAACGAAGGATGTGAATCCCAAGCGATACTATTGACGCCACTACCGAGGTTTTTGACATTGCCCCAAGTGCTATCGGCCTTCATTTGCGCCGAGTAAATATCACAATCACCATAAGAACCAGGAGCATTACACCTGGCAAAAAACAGGGTTTTACCATCTTTGCTCAGGCACGCGGATCCTTCGTTATATTGAGAATTGATCTCTTTGAAAGGTTGGGCGTCATCCCAGTATTCTTCTAAGCGCTTGGTGAAGAAAATGTCTTCGTCATGCACCATTTCTATCCCACGATGGTGAGAGTTTCTTTTGGAAGTAAATATGAGTATGTCATCTTTGCTGCTGAGCGAAGGTCCATAGTCACCAAGATCGGAATTCACGAAAGGCCCCATGTTGAGTAAAACACCTCTTGGAGGCCGCAGGGTATCAATTTCCTTTCGGTAATCAACCAATTCGTAGTAGTACTGCAGCGGCACGTAATAATCCTTATCGTTGACAGTGAGTGAATCGAAATGAATTTCAATTTTGCTCACGTCAATGTCCTCGCGGTGATGCTTGAGTACAATCTTATAGAGTAACTTTGCCTCATCAAGATTACCGTAGACCTCAGTCAATTTGGCCAGTCGCCAAATCCAGTAGGTATCTCGGTAGAAGTTGGTAATACCAAAGTTCTTTACATAGTTCTTAAGCAGTGGATAAAGTCCTTCCCAGTCCTTATTTTTTTCTTTTACCCTTATGTTTTTGAGGGCTTTTTCGTTATTATAATATTGAACTTTGTTGATGTTGGGGAACCTGAAAATATCGAAGTCACCGTACGAGGAAGTGGTATCATTCAGAGCCCCTACCTTGACAACTTTTCTGGTTTTTTTCTTTTTCTGCCCAAATGTCGGTATGGCCTCTGCCAGGAAAATAACTAGTATTAATGACAAAAATAGTTTTCCTCTCTCCACCTCAATAATTGCTAACTATCACACAATTAAGTTGTTTACAATTTAATAAATATAATAAAAAACTAGTTTTCAAGACTTTGCATTTTTTAATGTCCGTTTTTGGCATAGCTATTGAAACTATAATGAATAGATTTGAATAAGGGAGCGTTCTAAAAATTTTGTGCCAATTTGGCATGTTTAATCGAATATATCATATGTCGTTTGATAAATATTTTTCTGAGGTAATGCCTGAGGACTCGGATGAACTCATTCAATTGATTTCTCCGGACGAGGATGAAGAGTTGAATAGTGAAGATATTGGGGACGAGTTGTCCATTTTACCCATTAAAAATACAGTCTTATTTCCTGGGGTTGTTATTCCGATTACCGTCGGTAGAAAGAGATCCATAAAGCTGGTTAAGAAGGCATATCAGGGAAATAGAATAATAGGTGTAATTGCACAGAAGAATAAAAAGGAAGACGAGCCTACAGTAGATGACATTTACGATGTTGGAACTGTGGCCAAAATTGTGAAGATGCTTGTACTACCTGATGGCAACACAACCATTATAATTCAGGGTAAAAAGCGGTTTGAGATAGACGAGTTCATCAATGAGGAACCTTATATGACCGCCAAAATACACTTGCTCGAAGATAACTTTCCCAATAAGAGTAAGGAAATGAATGCTATGGTTCAGTCCTTGAAGGATGCAGCGGTAAGGATTATAAAACTTAATCCGGATATTCCTCAAGAGGCGCAGGTAGCCTTAGATAACATCACTAGTCCAAGCTTTCTTACCCATTTTCTTTCCTCTAACCTCAACGTAGACGTCGCAGATAAGCAAAGGATATTGGAGATCAATGAGGGGATTGAACGTTCTACCGTGCTACTTGAGTATATGCTCAAGGAAATTCAAATGCTTGAGATAAAGGACGAAATACAGAAGAAAGTCCATACTGATATCGATCAGCAACAGCGCGATTATTATTTGCGTCAGCAGATCAAGGTTTTACAGGATGAACTTGGATACGATGGGCCAGACCAAGAACTGGACGATATAAAACTAAAGGCTTCTAAAAAGAAATGGCCGATTCATGTAGCTGATCATTTCAAAAAAGAAGTTGATAAGATATATCGCATGAACCCAGCTGCTGCTGAGTATCCGGTGGCTATGAACTACGTGGAATTCATGCTTGACTTACCCTGGGAAGAAGTTTCTAAGGATAATTTTGACCTTAAAAGAGCCAAGAATATTCTGGACAAAGATCACTTTGGCCTCGATAAGGTGAAAGACCGTATCCTTGAATATTTAGCGGTAAGGAAATTAAAGAATGATCTTAAGGGACCCATTTTGTGCCTCTACGGCCCTCCTGGGGTAGGAAAAACGTCATTAGGTAGGTCGATTGCAAAATCTTTGAAGAGACAATACGTTAGAATGTCTTTAGGAGGAGTACATGATGAAGCTGAGATTAGAGGACATAGAAAGACTTACGTCGGTGCTATGCCTGGCAAGATCATCCAAAACCTCAAAAAAGCAAAGACATCTAACCCGGTGTTTATTCTGGACGAAATAGATAAAGTGAACTCAGATTTCAGGGGAGACCCAGCTTCGGCCTTGTTGGAGGTGTTGGACCCTGAGCAGAACAGAGAGTTTGTAGATAATTACCTGGAGGTCGAATACGACCTTTCTAAAATACTCTTCATAGCGACGGCCAATTCTTTGGATACCATCCACCCTGCATTAAGGGATAGGATGGAAATCATCGAAATCACGGGCTATACTTTGGAAGAGAAGGTGGAGATTGCTAAGAAGCACCTTATCCCAAAACAGAGGGAAGAACACGGATTAGATGGGACTGACATTGTTTTTGATAGAAAGGCAGTGGTTAAGATCGTAGAAGACTATACCCGTGAATCGGGAGTAAGAACACTGGAAAGAAGAATCAGCTCAGCAGTGCGTAATGTAGCTAAGTCAATAGCCATGGAAGAGGACTATCAAAAAAAGATAACCCCTCAACGTGTGGTTGATATACTTGGAGCGGAGATATTTGATAAAGAACTATACCAAGGCAATACAATCGCCGGAGTGGTAACTGGATTGGCTTGGACCTCTGTAGGTGGTGAAATTCTATTCATTGAATCTAGCCTGAGTCGTGGTAAAGGTAAGATGACCTTATCTGGTCAACTTGGTGATGTGATGAAGGAATCGGCAATGGCGGCATTGTCATATTTGAAGTCCAATTCTGAAAGCCTGAACATCGACTATCGCATATTCGAAAACTTCGACTTACACGTTCACGTTCCGGCGGGAGCCGTTCCAAAGGATGGCCCATCTGCGGGTATTACCATGTTTACTTCGCTGGCTTCTATATATACACAACGAAAGGTGCGTTCTAAAGTGGCCATGACCGGAGAAATCACCTTGAGGGGTAAAGTATTGCCTGTTGGTGGAATCAAAGAAAAGATACTTGCGGCCAAGCGCGCAGGGATCAAGGAAATCATATTGAGCTCTCGCAACAAAAGGGACATAGACGAGATAGATGCGCAATACATTAAGGGTTTGAAAATACACTATGTTGATTGTGTTGATGAGGTGCTGGAACTCGCTCTGCTAAAGGAAAAGGTCAAAAACCCGATGGATTTCTCTATTATTGAACAGTTAAAGCCAGTTTAAGCTGTTATCGATACGACTCTTAATGATCAATCGGCATTTCAGTATTTTGTTTTTTCTCATCTCATTGATGGGTTTGAGCGCTCATGGACAAGTGGGAGGGCAACGTTCTTATGAATTCCTGAATATCCCAGACAACGCTTTGCTGACCGGTTTAGGAGGAGTGAATGTTTCCCACGCGGATAGAGATGTCAATTTGTTTTTGTCCAACCCTGGTTTGGTCGGACAGGATTTGTCGGGGCACTTATCGATCAATTACCTGTCTTACTTTGCCAACACAAGTATTACATCGGTAGCCTACACGCACGACTTTGCCAAGTGGGGTACTTGGACGTTTGGAGCAAAGCACCTTGATCTCGGTGAGATTGAAGGCTTCGACCCCTTGGGAAATGCTTTAGGACGGGTTAACTCTGGTGAAACTGTACTCTATCTGGGAAGAAGTCATCAGGTAGGCGCCTTCAGAGTTGGTGCTAATCTCAAATTTCTGTTCTCGAATATCGCAGACTTTAGGTCCAGTGCTGTGGCGGCAGACTTAGGTGGTGTTTTTATTCATCCTGAAAAGGAGTTGAAAGTAGGGCTTGCTATTAAGAATATCGGTTTCGCATTAAGTGAATTCACAGAAACTAGTGATACAGAACTCCCCTTCGATGTGCAGTTAGGCGTAACGTTCAAACCGCAGTATATGCCGTTTCGGTTTTCTGTCACCGCATATAATCTTTCCAGAGGAGATATCACCTTCTTTAATCCGGCTCCGGAAGACCCGGATGATCTTGCTGAAGAACCTGGAACAGTAGATAAAATATTCAGGAGATTCGTAATTGGTACTGAATTGATCCTAAGCAAGAACTTTAATGTCCGGTTGGGGTATAACCACTTAATAAGAAGAGAATTAAGGCTGGAGGAAACTTCTGGTGGTGCAGGCTTTTCCTATGGTTTTGGCTTAAGGATCAAAGCATTTGAGTTCTCATTTGCACGCGGTGGCTACCACGTAGCAGGAGGTTCTAACAATTTTACCTTAACCTCTAATTTGAATAGATTAATAAAGAAGAAGACTGTTGATGGCGCGGGAAACGCTGCGTTATGAATGGATAAAAAGATAACGTTTTAGATCATGATGGATGAAAGTAAATATCTGACTCCCAAAGAAATAGTAGCCGAGTTGGATAAGTATATCATAGGGCAGAATGACGCCAAACGCAATGTTGCTATTGCCTTGAGAAATCGCTGGCGTAGAATGAATGTCAAGTCTGATATTCAAGGAGAAATCATGCCTAACAATATACTAATGATAGGTGCGACCGGTGTTGGTAAAACGGAGATTGCCAGAAGGTTGGCTAAGATTGCACATGCCCCATTTACCAAAGTGGAAGCTTCCAAGTTCACAGAAGTAGGCTATGTAGGTAGGGACGTGGAAAGCATGATACGTGACCTTGTAGAGCAATCGGTTAACATGGTTAAGGCGGAGAAGAAGGAAGAGGTGAAAGGAAAAGCGGCCGAAATTGTGGAAGAGATTATTCTTGATGCCCTTATTCCACCGTTGAAGGGACAACAGCAAGTGACCGTGCCAGGTGTATCTACCGTTGATGATAGTGGCACCCCAGAAAGTGAAGCTGAGCTTAACGAAAGAACACGTGAGCGTTTTAGGGAAAAGATCAGAAACAAGGAGTTGGAAGAGCGCAAGATCGAGATCAATGTAAAGCAGCCCAATAATTCCGGTGTGAGTATGATAGGAGGGGGCATGATGGATGAGGTTTCCATGATGAACCTTCAAGAGATGATCAACGGCATGATGCCGAAGAAAAATAAAAAGAGAAAGGTTACGATCGGAGAGGCTCGTAAAATTCTCGAGGAAGAGGAAGTGGCCAAATTGATTGATATGGATGAGGTGAAGGATGAAGCGATCAAAAGGGCTGAAAATACGGGTATCATATTCATAGATGAAATAGACAAGATTGCAGCGAGCAGTGGAAAAGGCGGTGGACCTGATGTGAGTAGAGAGGGGGTACAAAGAGACTTGTTGCCAGTAGTTGAAGGTTCTACGGTCAATACAAAACATGGTGTGATCAAAACAGACCATATTTTGTTTGTAGCCGCAGGTGCTTTTCATGTTTCTAAACCTTCTGATCTTATCCCTGAGCTGCAGGGTAGATTCCCAATTAGGGTAGAACTAAATAACCTGACCAAAGAAGATTTTTATCAAATTCTAAAGGAACCTAAAAACGCGCTTACCAAGCAATACGAAGCCCTTTTCTCGGCAGAAGAAGTCTCTTTGACCTTCAAGGACGATGCGCTCGAGGAAATTGCGGAGACGGCATTTCATATCAATGAAGAGATCGAGAACATCGGTGCTCGACGGTTACATACGGTAGTAAGCAAGCTTTTAAATGACTTCTTGTTCGATGTTCCTGATGTGATCGGTCCAAACGCCCAAATCATGGTGACAAGAGATATGGTGAAGGAAAAGCTTGAAGGGTTGGTTCAAGACAAGGATTTGAGTCAGTTTATTCTCTAGCTACCTTCTACAGGGTAAATACCAAAATCGTTTAAGCATCTGGAATTCATTAGGAGTTTTCTTTTTGGCAAAAAAGTCTTTATTGATGATCCAGTCATTGGAAGACTAGAAACTAGGATCAAGTCATCAAATCCGTCAATAGCACGTACCTGGTCTAGTGTACGCTTACTGCTTGGACAAAAAGCAAAAACTGTATTTATTCTTGAGGGAAACGTAAACGGTCCGGCTAAAGAGCAGTTGCTCTCGGCGCATAAAATAGTCAATCAATTAGTATCAATAATTGAGGAAATTGATCTGGAGCTTGCTAAGAATGAATCAACTTATATGAAGTTAAAAAATTGGCAGCTTAAGTTTTATGTATCAGCGATTATGCCTGTTCATAATCGCTCTAATGAGTTTGACATAATATTCGAAGCCACTGATAAAGAAGAGGCAAGGAGTATCTCATGTGTTTGGAAAGATGGTCACATTAGTGAAG
>JBCBSS010000055.1:0-43413 GCA_039819065.1 Bacteroidota bacterium | reverse complement strand
GTGCTCTCTCAAATCTGAAGGGGCTTAGAAAATTATTCCTTACGGGTAATCATATAGACTCGGTGAGAAATTTAAGAAAGCTTACTAACTTAAATTACTTAGGCCTTGGTAATAATATGATCAATAACCTATATGGAATATCTGATCTCAAACATTTAATTCAACTAGATTTAATTAATAATGAATTATTGGAGGTTGTACCTTTAGACGCACTTGAAAAATTGGAGATGCTTGATCTAAGCGATAACCATATCTCAGATATTACTTCGTTGAAAAACCTTTTGAACGCTAGATTATCTGACAATGACTCAGATTTCAGCCTTTATCTTTACGAGAACCCATTGGTTCGTCCACCGATGGAAATTGCAATGGAAGGTAATGCTGCCATTCAGAATTATTTTAACCAAGTAGAGGAGCAAGGAGAGGATTATTTGTTCGAGGCTAAGCTCATTATTATAGGAGAGAGTGGGGCTGGAAAGACCACTTTTTCAAGAAAGGTTAGAGATAATGAAGCGGAGATGCCTAAAATTGACGAAACTACCAGGGGTATTGACGTAAATGTATGGCAATTTCCAATGTCTATTGATGATATTCGTACTTGTTTATCCGGCAGGGATCAAGAGGAATATGAGGCCGCAGCTGATAAAGCTCAAAAAGATGGATTTAGGGTTAACCTTTGGGATTTTGGCGGCCAGGAGATTTATCACTCCACACATCAATTCTTTCTTACTGGCAACTCATTGTATGTTCTTTTGGCTGATACCAGAAAACAAGACACAGATTTTAATTATTGGCTGAATACAGTAGAACAACTTGGTAATGACAGTCCATTGCTAATCATTTTGAATGAAAGAGAAGGACACAAGTGGAGGATCGATGAACCGGGTTTGAGGAGTCGATTTAATTTTTTCAAAGAACGTTTTGAAATCAACCTTGGTGAAACTTCCGATTTTAGCAATCTACAAAAATTGCGTAGGACTGTTAGACATCTTGCTACAGGCCTTTCGCATATCGGAGATGCCTTACCAGCACTTTGGGTTCAGATTAGATTGGATTTGAATAAGGAAGATAAAAAGCATATCAGCTTTGAAAGGTATCGCGAAATATGTTCTGAGCATGGCTTAAGCGACTTGTATAAGATTAACCGTTTGAGTAGGTATTTTCATGATATAGGTGTTTTTCTGCACTATCAGGATGATCCTGTTCTTAAAAACAAAGTCTTTTTGGATGCCAACTGGACCACCAAAACAGTCTACAAATTATTGAATGATCCACAAGTCATAAAAAAAGAAGGACGATTCAGTTTTTCAGATGCCCAGCGCATTTGGGGTGAAGGAGGTGATCAGGATATTTTGTATGAGCTATTGCAACTTTTGGAGCGATTTAGCCTAGCGTATAAAATTGACAAAACGAATAAATACATAGCTCCAGAGCACTTACCGGAAGAGACGCCTGTGATTCGATCGAACATGGGTGCTGATGTACTTCGGTTTGGTTATAGTTTTGATCAATTTATGCCCAAGGGCCTTATGGTTAAATTGATCGTTGCCCTTCATAAGTACATTCATGATCAGAAATTAGTTTGGAGAAGAGGGGTAGTGTTACAAAAAGAGGGAGCGTTAGCAAAAGTGGTCGAACGCTATGGTAACGTTAATCAATTCGATATTGAAATAACAGGGACATACAAGAAAGAATTCTTAACGATCATTTGTGAAGCTTTTGAGGATATCCTTGCCCAGTTTCCAAGACTTCAATTCGAAAGACAGATTCCATGCAATTGTGAAGTCTGTAGCGGTAGACAAGACAAGAGTTTTTATAAGCTTTCCGATCTGAAGGATAGGTTAGAAAAGTTTAAGGCTACCGTGGAGTGCCCTAATAATGATTATTTAGATGTGGCTATCATGCCGATGCTGAGAGATTCGGGTAAAACGGCATGGGATCATTTAAAAAAGTCAGACCCTCCACTTCCACATCTCGTAGAAGCCGCCAGATCCGCAAAGTACCTTACAGGTAAAGGTAGAGATACCCGTCTTTCTAATTCTAAAAATGAAGATAGACCAGTAATAAACATTTATAACACCAATAACTCTGAATCTCAAGCGAACCCTACAATCCAGTCGAATCAGAAAACCTCTGTTAATGCCTCTGCAACGGCAACAAACACAATCACTATTGAAATCCAAAACATCCTTGGTGAAACCGAATCGCTTAAAGAAGACATTGAGGACGAGAGAGAACTGCTGAAGGAGCACATGAAAGATGCGGAGATTGATGTAGCCATCAAGGACGTAGAAAAAGTAGAGAAAGCGCTACTAGAGGTTGAAAAGGCGCAAAAAGAAAACCAAGAACCAACGGCCAAATCGAAGAACAGGCTAAAACGTTTTTTCGGTGATTTTGAGGATGAAAACTCGACAATATATAAAACCTTGAAAGCTTTAAGAAAGGGAAGGGACTACGGTGTAGGTTTGGCAGAAGGGTACAATAAAGTGGCTAATAGTTTTGGGTTAAATCCGGTTCCAAAGCCTATTTTGGAGGTATTGAAGAAGCTCTAGTCTATCCCCAAATCATAAACGAACCTGCTTTCAGGGTAGATATCCTTAATGTCGACCCCGCAGGTAAAACTGGTGATGCCCATTACCACGGCTTGTACTTCGTAGGCTGATTTGATTTTCTTCGGATCAACCAACTTCTTATAGTTGAGGCTGGCAATGCAATCAATTAATCTGCTCATGTTTTGGTTTAGGAATGGCTGGGCAGATTGGGCCCAATTAACACCGAGAATGGCTTTGGTAGATTTTTCCTCTTTAAGGTCTACCTTAGTCAGTTTGGGGAGTTGGAGGATGAGTTGCTTTTCAAGATTTCTCCAATGTTCCTTTCTTTGATCTTTAGGAATGATTTCGGAGAGCAAGGTCGATAGGCTTTGAGGCGAACTAACCAAGCCTAAAGCAATGAGTGTGTCGTTAACTCTATCCAGTATTTGGTTTTGTAGTTCTGGTTCTTCAAGCTGGACATTAATCAATTGGGTAATGATAGAGACGGCATCTTCTATAGCGTACATCTGTTCTGCTTGAGTGTCTGGAATATCAACTCCAAATGCTTTTTCGAAAGCTATCACCAATTCGACCGAATCGAGACCCACCTTATACCGATTTTAAGGTTTGTTTTCTGCCGATAGAGAAGTACAAGATGCTGCCTAAGAAGGGAAGGAAGATCACCACAATGACCCATATAAGCTTATCTGTAGCACTTTCGAATTTGTTTCTCAATATGGAGATCAAAGCAGCGAGATAAAGAATGAATGTAATTGGGATAAGTAGCAGGAAGCTCCACTGAATGAAAAAAGCTCTAAAATTTGATCGTACATCAAATTTTAAATCTATGACCTCGGGTGCTTGTCGGCTCAATTCATACCAGTGTTCCTCAAAATACTCCACAGCATCGAAGTTGTAAATCGCGATATCCACCATATTGCCATTCACCTCAATAGGTACCTTGAAATAGATCTCCGCATAGTTATCATTAGTTTTAATAACTGCCTGTTTAATATTTCCGGCAAAATACTGAGCTTCTAGTTCGGGAAGTGTGATGGCGTGTTGCTGTCCTTCACATCCGATGAAAAACAAGATTAAGAGTAAGAAAAGAGGGTAATGGGCTCTCATTGTTATTTAAGGTTGTACGTTTAACCTTCGAAATTAAGCTTGTAGACTGAAAGTATCAAGGTTTGAGCCTCAGCGTCATTCTCCGGTTTGTGATGAAGGAGTGAATCAGGATTCTATGGTTTAATTACCACCTCACCCAACATCGGATTTCGGTTAACCGAGTATTGGTGTACCCTCTCCTGAAGGAGAGGGTGGCGGAGATAGTAGCTATACGACACTTGAAATTGGGTGAGGTCGTTGTATAATTTCAATCTGCTTGATGGCTTTGCCCTCGTTGGCGTTGTCTTCAACGAGTATTATTCAATAAAGATGCTGTTGGAGGCAACTCCAATAGCGGCATCGAAGAACTTCCCCACCTTTGCCAACTGCACCTGCCTACTGCCTACTTCTTAGCAACGGAGCACTGGCTGTCTCAACCTTACTGACCAGACTTCATACCAACACTTATTTTGGCATCGCCGCAACTGTCGTTGACATAAAAAAGGCCCTGAGGAGTGTTTTCGTGCGTTTATTTCTGGTAAAAACCCAAACGCATGAAATACACTTTACTCTTATCCCTCTTTTTATTGGCTCAATTTTCGAATGCACAATCGCTCAAAAGAAGGGCTGATATCGGTGCCTCTTTCTCATCTCCGCAATATGGCATACCCGGTGCCCAGGTGAGGTCGGTACGGGCTGGTTCTGCTCTACAAAAGGCTGGACTTAAGGAGGGTGATGTCATCATCAAATTGAACGGTGAACTGATCGATGACCCCGATCGATGGAGTGATATAAGATATGCCTTGCATGAGGGACAGGAGGTGACATTGCTGGTAAAACGAGGACAGGCTTTCCATACCTTGCAGACCAGCATGGAGGCTTTGTCCAGAGAGCAATACAAAAACACAGAAGTCGAATATGGCGAAGTGGTCAGTGACTATGGATTAACCCTGAGGACGATCACCACTTACCCCAAAAAGCGCAGTGGCAATCTACCCGCCATTTTCCTCATTTCTGGATTGAGCTGCAGTTCTATTGAAGTTTTTCCAGGCAGACCTGAGTCAGGCTGGACACAAGTACTAAGTGATATTGCCAGCAAATCCAATATGGTATTTATGCGGGTAGAAAAGCCCGGTGTCGGTGATAGTGAAGGTGCCTGCGGCGAAGGTGACTTTCACGGAGACATAGCAGGTTATCGTGCCGCCCTCAAAAAGCTCAAAACACTGGACATGGTAGATACTACCAGGATCGTGATTTATGGTTCTAGCATGGGCAGCGCACTGGCACCGATCATGGCCAATGAAATCCCGGTGGCCGGCGTCATTTCTGATGGTACGTTCGTCAAGACCTGGTTTGAGCACATGTTGGAGATAGAACGTCGCATCAGGGCTTTTCAGGGCGATTCTCCGTCGGAAACCATGCGCAAAATGAACCATGCTTATATTCCGCTTTATCATGGCATGTTGATCGAAAAGAAGTCTTATGCCGAGGTGATTGAAGAGAAACCTTACCTAGCTGAGTATAACTATCATTCTCCTGCTCATATGTATGGGCGGCCGGTGGCATATTACCATCAGGTGCAGGACACGGATTTCGCCAAGGCTTGGGAGGAGATCAAAGTACCGGTTAGGATTCTACGTGGCACCAACGACTGGATCATGTCCGCGGAAGACAATTATATGATCATGGACATTTTGGATCAAGCTGGTCATAAAGATCATGTCTTGTATGAGTACCCCGGTTTGGATCATTGGAATAAGATACACGAAAAGCCGATCGACTCGTTCCAAGGCAAGCCCGGCAAATGGGAGGATAAAATCAGCCAAATCGTAATTGATTGGGCTTGGGAAATCGTAAACAAAAGCGAGCGCCCATGATCAACTTGGCTACTTATCTGATCGCCGCTTTAATCGGTATCACTGAGCCGGAAGGCTATGTGCTCGACAAAGGTAGCATCCAATTTGTCTATGCATCGGAGCAGGCAGGCCTGGAAGTATATGTTTGTGGCAACTTCATGGGCTGGAAAAAGGCCGATCCCAATTGGCGTACGCGCTATGATGAAAAAGCCGGCAAATACACACTCTGGAAGTCTGTCAGCGATGTCAAGGAACAAGGGCGCTCATTCTATGAGTTCACTTTCGTGGTGAACGGCGAAATGATCGATGCCAACAAAAAGGCTAGCAACGCACTACACTGTGTGGGACATGGTTATCGTTATGTGATTCAGTGGGAGTGAGCCAGTCATGTTTCGTCATTCTCCGGTGAGCGACGTAGGAGCGAATCCGGGGAATCTCTCATTGTTTATGAGATTTCCAAGTCTCTCCCGATAGCTATCGGGCAAGAAATCTATCTCTTTAAGAATCATAACTTTGAGTAAAGATAGATTTCTCCTATCGTCGAAATGACTGGTTGGTTAGAGATTTGAGCTGTTTTTGATCGTTTGACCATACAAGGTCAGGTGTTTCCACCTGACGGCTTTGGATAAGGCTAGGTATGCTCTAAAAGTTACCGCTAATCTAAAAAAGGAAAGTGTACCTGCTCATCAGGTTTAACGATCCTAAATCCGATGATATGCGAAAATTTGATTTGTCTATCATTGACAGATCTTGGTTTGTAAATAGAATCCAGTTGATGCATCATTTGCTTGTCTAAGTTGCTTATTTTCAAGTCGTAAGCACCACTATCAACAGCTATATAAGATATCACTGGGGTAGGCTCTTTCTCCTCACCAGGCTCAAACACATGCAACGTCGGTACATAAATGCTGCATCCTAATTCAGTTACGAATTGGTGCTTTAGAGAACCAGATTCATACAAGTTGTAGTAATAAGCATAGCAACCACAGCAATCTCTGTGGTACTTAATTTCCCAGGTTAAGTTTTTCTTCTCGTCAGAATTATTCAAAACCACCCAGTCAGAACGGCATCCAAACAATAAAAGTAGTGTAATGATATACCCAGTTTTCCTAATCATGGCATGTAAAGTTGCCGGACCAAAAGACCCGGCAACACCATGAAGAACCAACTTAACCATATACTATTCTTCTTCGCTGCTACCCAATGCCACAAGCCGCTCAATATCGTTGTGAATGGAAAGCGTGAGTAGGGTAGTGGCAGTACAGAATACCGGACTGGTGATACAATGATGACCATTCCAACTGCCATCGTCATTTTGAATGCTGATCAATCTACCCGAAACGTTGTCATACCAATCTTTCCAGGTTTCATCTTTGTTCACGATCAGGGATTCACCGGTTTGCAGATAGCTGAGGAATTCCTCGCCGCCATTATTGCCAAACCCAGACATCACGTCTTTGTCTTGCGCTTTGACTTTGGATGAATTGTATACGTTGTAAGCCGTGTAAGCCTCCAATGCTTCATCCTCTTCAAAGCCTATGTCTTGCAGCATTTCTACCGAAACCGGCTCATTTTCTTCAAGCTTTCCTTCTTCCACTGCCTTTTTGACTTTCTCCTTTACTTTTCGAGCTTCTTTCGCACTTGCCCTTACTGAACCTGAGACAGAATACAATACGATACCAGCACCTGCGTCAGTTTTGGCCTCTCCCGTTCTGTAGTTGTAATTGTCCTTTTGGTAAGACTTGGACTTTTTCAATGCGTCACCATCCACATCGGCGCCTTGTACTTCTGCTGCCTCCAGGGCATTGGTGGCCATAGACGATTGTAGCACACCAGCCCATCCGGCTCCTCTTAAGCTGCCATTGCCATCTTGTGCTTGTTGGATTTTGCTTACACACACGTCCATCGCTCGTGCCACTCGTTTTTCCAGTGCTTCGGGAAGCTTATAGTCAGAGATGTTAGTTAGAAATTGTAAGGTGAGCACTGCATCGATATGTTGACCAAGCTTGGCCTGAATCTGCGTGTGCTGTTCTGTCGTGATTTTTACCCTGTCTTTGGGCGTGGATTCTACAGCTTCTAACAGATACAATAGCGCTTTATTGAGTTGACCGGCATATTCGCCCTGTTCGAGGGTATTCCCTGTTCGTAATAAAGCCATAGCTACCATGGCTGTGGTGGCAGGGTCCGTACTCACTGCATGAGGGTTCAGTACATTCTGACGATGATGACTTCCGGCTCCCCAACCCCCGTTCTCTTGCTGGGCTTTGGCCATCCACTTAAGGCCATTATCTACGGCATTGCCTACGTTCGTAGGTGTGGTAAATACAAAGGCAGAATCTGAAGATTCTTCTCCAAACATGGTACGAAATACACATCCCTTTGGCGTTTTACAGACCGTAATGGGCGCTTCTTCCAATTCACTTGACGAACTGACGAAGGCCATGTTTATACACAGCAATGAACAGAAAGCTGCTGCTGAAATACTTAAGATTTTTAAAGTGTTCATGATCCTAATGTTTAATTGTGTTTCTGAATTGAAGGTGAATTTTCAGCTCAAATTCCACAAGGGATCATGAAAACGCAACGCGGACTTAGTGATCAGGACGTTCTGGTGGGTGTATAAGGGAAATCGACTAGTCTACGTTTTTTGCACTTATGGTTTCTATTACTTTTTAGTCTGAATAACTAAGAAGTAAGATGTGTTCCAAAAGACTTCTGGATTTTTTATGTACAACGTGCCGCCCCGAATAGAGTAACTGTATTTAGGTCTAGAAGGTATTATTTTCTGTATCTTCTTGCTGCCAGTTCTAATTACCGTCTTCGATAGATCAATTTCATAGAAGTCAGACTTGTTGTAATCAGTCCTTTTTTTGGTTAAATCCTTACTTTTGAGTGATGATTTGGAACCGCTTATGTAGTATCGCGTTTTCAGCGACTTGTTCAAGGCGTTGTTTCTATCGGATAAATGGCTGTTTTCTTGTTGTAATCGAGAAACCAGGTCGCGCAACTCTTGATTGCGGTAAAGTAGCTCTGAATACTTTACTACCAGGTTACCATGCGACTTTTTGAGTTGTTCGGCCTGATATGCTGTTATCCTATGTGCTTCTCTTTCGTTTTGAATTGCCCTATTGACGGCTTCCAGCTCCTGTTCCAGTTGTAAGTAACGTTCAGCATAAGCTTCACTGACGTCGGCGTTGATCTGCCCAAGAAGTTGATCATATTCGTTGATTTTGTTTTCTAGGCTATTGAAGCTCTGACCATTATTGTCAATGCTATTATCTGAATCATATTGAGGCCGGGGGACAGGGTATGTTTCGGTTTCTTGACCTGCAGAGCCAATAGCCAATATCAAAAATACTAGTAAGCCTAAGAATAACTTTATGTCTCTACCTTCAATCATATCTTAAAATCGCAATTAGAAAACCGAAATAGAACATTAATAAGTCCAAATAATCGAAGGTTCCCCCTAACCAACTTGTATACTGCATAACCTCGAGAAGGGTGCCTACGATAAGAAAAGTGCCTGCCCACAACCATTTTTTAGATCGTCCAAGAGATAGAAAGAAATAAGCGCCACTGTACCCCCATAATGATGAGGGCAGGTTGTACAAGACCAATCTCGAAAAACCACTCTCATAGTCTTTATCGGAGATTAAAGGTTCTTCAAGTCCAAATTCGGTCAAACCCCCAACCACAAGTCGATCCAACGGTCTAAAGAGGGCATAGAATAGAGCCCCTAGCATGAGCGGAACAGCCACGTTTATGAGTGTTTTAGAAATCGAAAGCCTCAAGATATGAGCTCTATCCTTCCCTGATCGAATTTAGCAATATCTGCCGGCTTGAAATTGGTATGTATTTTTTGCTTAAAGCCCGGTCGATCTACTTCTATCCATGCTATATCTTTATCTATGTATGAAAAAACCCAAGTCTCACCTCCTTCGAAATTCTTAAATTGAAAGTCAACATAGTCTTTGGACTTGGCATTTAAGATCGTCTTTTTAGGAAGAAGTATATCCCTGGGATTCGTATCTCTAGATACAGATTCTACTACCGTAGTTGCTTCATTGATAGTCGCCATTTCTCTTCCAGTTATGAGATCATTGTTATCCTCCACACCTCCACTAGAATTGACTAGAATAGGTGCTACTATGTCAGTCGGGTCTACTGTACTTCTTCTAAAAGCTGGCCTTATATAATGGTTCTGAGAGAACCGATAAGTCTGGTTAGAGTCCAGGTCATAAATCTGGGCAAGCAGGCGTTCTTTGGCATCTACATAGTATTTTCTTAAGCAGTTGCGCCAGAGTTCTTCGGCGATAATATAATTACCCACACGAATGGCAAATTTGGTAGCAAACCTTACAAAGGCCGCGAGCACAAGTGGGTTAGCAGAAGCTAAGTTTGGATAAAGCGCAAGTCCTGTCGCGGTAACCGCTGTCTTTTTGATGAAATTCCGTCTCTTCATTGATTCTCTACATTTAGGGTGGTTATTATTTGATAGGCATATTATTATAACTGTAATTAATTGCAAATAATTCTGCTAATGTCAGATATAAGTCATTTTTTATTGGGAAATTATTTGGTTGTGTAATTGTTATCTTTGCATAATTATCTTACATCAGGTCTACAAGAACTATCAATGAAACTACACCACTACAAAACCAAGGTAGAATGGACAGGCAATCTGGGTGAAGGTACTTCTACCTATAAAGCCTACAGCCGGAATCATGTCATTTCCGCTGATCAAAAGCTAATGGATATCCCTACTTCATCTGACTCTGCATTTCGAGGTGATCCTGAGCGCTATAATCCCGAGGAATTGTTCTTGTCTTCCCTTTCTTCCTGCCATATGCTATGGTACCTGCATTTGTGTACGGTGAACAAAATAGTGGTCGAATCCTATGTGGATCAGGCTGAAGGCACCATGGAGGAGAGTGAAGGTGGCAGTGGCAGGTTCACTGAAGTGGTGTTGAAACCGATAGTGACCATCAAAGATGAAAGCTTGATAGACAAAGCAGTTGCTTTGCATGAACAGGCCAATAAAATGTGCTTCATCGCCAATTCTTGCAATTTTGAAATCAAACATAATCCTCAGACTTTATCAGTATGATGTTGTCACGGCCGATATCCATGACCAGCTAAACTTCTTCTGATTATAGAATGTTATCCGATTTCTTCTAATATTGAGCTGTCGTCTTGCTTAAGTTAGCTTAGTATGTTGCGTTTTAGCCAGTCATGGAGCCTTTCCAAAAGGCGTTGTTTTACCTTACGATCGATGGTGTTGTATTTAGCACTGACCTTAATCATTCCGCTGAAATCATTCAGTCAATTTGATAAAGATTACCAACCGAGGGCATACCACTCCAAAAAGTCACGCGTCTTGATATCCAAACTTCAGAAGCAGTTAGATGAGGAGTGGGGTCGCGTGCATACGAAAAGAAGGTTCAAAGTCTATGGCGCTTACGAAAAGCGAACGAATGCCATCATCGATCAGATAAAGGCCAAGGCCTTCATCAATGATGATTCGCTCAACATTTTCATAGAGAATATATTGATCAGGCTGAATGCAGGCAAGCAGATCGAGCATGGAATCAAAACAGTTCTTATAAGCAGAAACCCTGAGGTCAATGCTTACTGCGTGGGTGAAGGCACCATCATATTGAACGTTGGCTTATTGGCCAGAATTAGGAATGAAAGTGAGTTAGCTTATGTCATGGCGCATGAAATAGCACATTACCACCTCGACCATGTCAAAGACCGTACAGTCAACTCGATTGAGAGTGGTCAAAAGAAAGAGATTAAAAAGCAGCTAACCGAATTTTTCACTGGAGAGATCGAATTGGATCAGGTTGATCAATTGAGGAATCTGGTTTACGGGTTAGGCAACCACAGTAGAAAAGCAGAGATGGATGCGGATTCCATGGGGTATGTGCTTTTCAAGCAAACAGCGTATGACCATGAGCAAATGTTCAACATGCTATCCATACTTGATTCTGCACAACACCCACGACTCAGTCTCGGCGATGATGTCTTCAAAGACCTCGATTTTTCCAAGTATCCGTTTCAAGATCATTGGCGTAGAAAGCGGCTTTCTATCTATGAGAAGCAGGGTACGGGTTTCATATTCAACAGCGACTCTCTTAAAACACACCCAGGTATTCAAAGCCGTAAGGATAAACTCACTGCTTATTTCTCAAGGCATGATACAAGAAACCCCAATATTCAAGCCGAAGACTATGTTGATTGGGTCGTTCGGGTAGCTCGGTTTGAATCTGCGGAAGGTGCATTTTTTGCCGGTAGATACGACCAGTGCTTGCACGAAGCACTTCAGCTTAAAGCTGAATTTCCCCAAAATGCTTATGTAACCAGTTTAATTAGCCGTGTACTCATTAAAATCTATCAAGTTAAAGACAACGCCCCACAATTCTTCAACTACTTCGTGCCTGACTACACGATTCACTACAGTAATGAGCTAAGAAGTGTCAATAACTTTTTACACCATCTGGACAAAGTGGAAGTGGGTGAAATTGCCTATCACTTTTTAAACAACCAATCCAATTTCAAGTCGTCAAAGGAAGAGCACTTTTATTTGCTATGGAGAATTTGTGAGCTAACGGGCAGGGAAGAAGTAAGCAAGAAGATCAAGGCAACACACGCGAAGAAGTTTCCCCAAGGGAAGTTTATCAGCCAATTCAAATAGTTAAACCTGAAATATGCATTAGCCTATCTATTACATTCATAAATCACTTTGAAAGAGACACTTAACATTAATTTGTTGAATCACCATAGCGATGCTATGCCTCTCCAACATAAGTGCCTCTTTCTTTGTGCTTTATGACTTCATTACGATGTCTAATGCATAAGTCAGGTTAAAGAATAAGCCATCAGAAATCATATCTGATGGCTTATAACCAACCTAGTGCGACCAATGCCTTTGACTAGCGTTGCTTTTTAAGAAAAGCATCTAGCTGCTCTATCGTTTCTGAATAAGTAAAGGTATCATTCACCTGATAGTAATTGCTTTTGTCTACCGCCTTGGGGTAAGCAACCTTGGCAAATTCCAGTTTGTCATCCTCGTAAGTAAAAATACCAATGACCTCTTTTATCTGATCCACTGTCATACAGTTACTCCTAAGCACCTGCTTAGCTACCGTCATTTTTTCCTCTGCAAATGATTTGGAAGAAATAGACTCCATCGCAGTACTGAAATCAGCATTGGACATGGCATAACACCCGCTGGAAGTGGTGGTGGTCTGGACCGTTTGCGTGGTTACTTCGGTTACACCACCGCCATTGGATAAGCGATCGATTAATATTCTATTGCCATTGCGATGCTGGAGTTTAACGGCCCAGGATGCGCCGTTAGATTCTCTCACAATGAGCTTGAAGTATGATTTATTGCGCTTATAATCCTTTTCAGCGTACATAAACGGTATGTCACTTTGATAAACCGGGTCGCTTTCGTAGGCCACTGATACTTGTGCGCCAGCTGGTTCTTTCATTTCTACCTCCACACCCATCAGGCTGTGCAGTTTGGTATATTTCCATTGCAGTGACCTGCCATCCGGTAGTATGATCCTGTCACCTTCTACCCGTGCCAAAGCAGCATTGGATTGTTGGTTTTGTGACCGGCGATTAGTAGTAGTATGCTCTTCTTCTTCGTTGGTGTCGATATTGACATTGATGTTCAACCCTGTTTTATCTTTACCGCCTGTTATACTGATCCCTATTTGCTCGCTGTTTTGATCATCATTTTCGGTATTTGCATTTACTTCTATTTGCTCGGATTGCACGGTGACGGTTTGTCCCTGAGTACTTTGAGTAGAAGTCGTTTCCCTTTGGGTATTAGATGCGCTGGTCACCGTATAGTCATCATTATTGATAGGAGCCGATGAAACCGGCTTAAAAACATACTTGCCTTTCTTGTTTTGCTTGATCATCGTGGTCATTTCCTGGTTAGCATCCACTAACATTCCTTTCTTGAGGTCTATCAAGCTGCCATCGAGAAAGTCCACTTTCACCTGAGCAAAATCCCCGGATATGCCTATCGCTGTCACCCTGGCCTTTGGTGCTTCGTTGATGCGTTGTCCGTTGACAAAAAGTGTGAACTCTTCACCTTGCTCGGTAAAAAATACAAGGTTGGATTGACCGTAACTGGCATTGGCGTTGAACGCGAATACCACCAGTAAAAGTGATAGTAATTTGATCGATTTCATTTTATCAATTGTTTTGTTCGACTCGGTTCTGACCAAACATACTGCCACCACTGCTAAAACAGGTTTTTTCTATCTCTACATGATCTCTACAGGTAGTTTTTTGATTTATTAGAGAAGTTTGATCGGGTGATTAAGTAATTGACTATCAATTGATTATTGTTGTATATCTGAAACCCTTATAAAATGCTCGGGCAGGGTTTCTCCTTGATGAAGGAAGTCGACTAGTAGGGTGTTTAGAACA
Organism: Bacteroidota bacterium; assembly: GCA_039819065.1. Classification (GTDB taxonomy): domain Bacteria; phylum Bacteroidota; class Bacteroidia; order Cytophagales; family Cyclobacteriaceae; genus JBCBSS01. The sequence goes on along the minus strand of JBCBSS010000055.1, from coordinate 29,465 downwards.
GACTTTTGAGGCATCTGCCTAGAATGGGCTTTATAGTGCTTTGAGTATATCGGCTAAATTATCGTCTGAATCAAGGTTCATTTTCTTTCTCAGACGATAGCGGTTCATATCAACACTCTTAGGTGATATGTTGATGACGGAGGCAATTTCCTTCGAGCTGAGGTTGACACGCAATAGGGCAGCCAGGCGCTTTTCATTTGGAGTAAGGCCAGGGAATTTTTCATCCAGTTTTTTGAAAAAGGAATCATAGACGCTTTCGACGTGTGCCTCAAATTCTTCTCGGCGTTTGGTAAGGCTCATATGGTTCCTTACCATTTCTGTGATGGCCTTTAGCTCCCTCTCGTCTGCCTGACCTTTATGACTCACCGACTTTGCTTCTCGGTTTAGTTTCTCCAGAAACTCGTCCCTTTCGGTTATTTGTAGTGCAAAATCTACAATTTCCCTGTTTTTATAATCCAGCTCTCGATTGAGTTGCTCCTGTTCAGACTTTTTCAATTCCAACTCAGATTCAGCCAAGGCCCTTTTGGCTCTCTGTCGACCAAACAAGGCTACCCCAATGATTAAAGTGAGCCCTAGCCCGATCACTAAGGCTATTTGCCTCAGTTGATCATATTCTTTTTCTTGCTTGAGGATTCTGATTTCATTTTCACGCATGGAGGCTTGGAATTGGGCTTGCAATTCTTCTATCCGCGTTACCTTTTCTTTGTTTTGAATGCTATCCTCCAGCGATTTGAAGCGTTTGAAATTGGCCAAAGCCGCTTCATAGTCACCCTTTTTCATGTTTACTTCATGAAGTATTCTCAGGCCTTCCTTGTAATGGTTCATGAGACCAATAGAATGATTGACCTCCATTCCCTTGGTCACCCAATATTCAGCATCATCCAATTTTCCCAACCTCTCGTAGGTGCTGCCTAATAAGTCATAGGTTTCTCCCAGTCCCCTTTTAAAATCTATGGATTCTAGTATGGTGATCGCCTCTCTGAAATGGTCAATGGCTCGCTGATATTGGGCCTGTTCCTTATAGGCAATACCTAAAAACCTTTCTGCTGCACCCATTACCCGGAACTGGTCGATTTCTTTAGCTCTTTCGGCCGCCAATTGGCCGTAATGGATAGCACTGTCATATGCCTGCCTACGTAACATCTCATTCGACATGCTAAGATATGCATTGGCCATCTGGACTTTTTGACCTTTATCGGTAGCTATTTGCAGCGCCTTTTTGTAGTACCGTATCGTAGTTTCAGGGTCTCCGCCTGATTCAGCGTTTACGCCTCCCATACTTAAATACAAATTGGAAGACTCGGCGCCAATGAGACTGAATTGTTCTTGCGCTGCGATGAAACTGATCAATGCTGAATCAAACTGCGCTGAAGACGCAAACACGTTGCCTATTAGCCTGTACGTTTCCGCAATGGTGGTGTCCCTGTTGCGGTCAATGACATAGTCAAGCCTTACTTTCAACGCCTCCAACGCCTCTGGATACCTTCCCCTCAACGCCATATAGATACCTACATTCAGTTGAACGTCAGAAAAATACTTCAGCTCGTATGCTTCATTTTCCTCGATTAGCTTTAGCGCCTCCTGGCAATAGAATAGGCTGCTAGAATCGGTACTTAAGGTAAGTTCACATATTTGGCCATTAAGTTTTATTTTTTCCTCAACATCATCAGCTTTGGCCAGCTTTTCTTTTAACTCTTGGGCAGATTGGGCAAAAGCCAATGAGAACGTTATTACCAATAGCAGGCTTGTCAGGTAGAATTTGAAGGCACTTAATGGAAGTAAATTCATGGTAATTTTCTGGCAATAATTGGTATCTAACTCACTGCATCTTTTTTCAAAGATAATATCCCTTGGCTAACGACAGATAGTTCCGTGCAGTAAGTTATATTAGAGTCATGGATCGTAGCGTTTCGGGTTTTGGGATTTTTCTATTACGCAGCTTGTGCATAAGTATTGGCTTATGGATGGCTTCGTTTCATTTTGCGCAGGTAGTATTGGCACAAAATGCTACCATAGATAGCCTTGAGCGTATTTTACCTACCTTACCACAAGACACCGGCCGTGTGACGCTGTTGCTCGATTTATCATACGAGTTTAGAAATATTGACCCAGATCGCACAATCGAGTTTGCAGCAGAGGCGTTGGACTTGGCTCGTCAGTTAGGGTTTCGAAAAGGAGAAGCTCATGCATTGCGCAATGTTGGGATGGGTTACTACAAAAAGAGTGACTACGATACCGCCATGGCGCTCTGTAAGCAGGCACTGGTGTTGGCCGAGCAAGCCAATAGCCCAAGAGAACGCGCAGATGTGCTCAACACAATAGGTATTATCCACTATTTACGCAGTGAATATGATAGCAGCGTGACGATATTCGAAGAGATCTTAACGATCTATGAGGAACTGGATAGAGAGATTGATAAAGCCGGTACCTATGCCAACCTTGCCGGCATCGTGCAGAACCAGGGCAACATTGTCAAAGCCATAGACTATTACCAACAGGCACTGACCATCTTTGAGAAATACAATAATCTGGACGGTATGGCCACTGTATTGCATAACATGGCTAATATCTACGATGATCAAAACGAGCATCAAAAAGCACTAGAATACTATACCAAAACAGCGTCTCTAGATAGCATTACGGGCAATAAGAGAGGCCGCGCATTCACCGTAACCAGTGTGGCCAATTTACAAATCCAGTTATTGGATACGCCATCTGCCATTCAAAACTACCACCTGGCTATTAGCCTTTTCAAAGAGGCAGGCGCGCGTTGTCAGGTGAGCGCACCTCAAAACAACCTGGCCGACCTATATCTGGCTATGAAATCCTATGATTCTGCCCGGTTCTACCTTAATGCCGCTTTGGAAATAGCATCAGGCTGCGAGGATAAAGGCCAGCTCATTGAGGTATATATGGATTTCGGTAAGTATTACAAAACCTTCAATAATAGAGGTGAAGCTGAAAACTACTTGACCCAAAGTATGTCGCTTGCGCGTGAGCTGGAGTTGGAGCCCAAGATTGCAGAAGTAGCTAACGAACTATATTTGTTTTATGATAGCTATGGTGTTGCGAACAAAGCGCTTGAAAACCTCAGAATTAACAAAGAACTGGAGGATAAACTGTTCAATGAAAAGAATACGCGGCGCATAGAACGGCTTGAAGCTGAATACGAGTTTTCTAAGGAAAAGCAGCAAATAGCTTACGATCAGGAACTGGAAATTGCCCGCTATGATGAGCGGCTGAACAATCAGAAAACCATCCAGTTACTGGTTATTATTGGCTTGATCATCGCGTCGGTGCTGGCTGCCATTATCGGTAGGCTTTATCTGATGAAAAACCGAACCAACGTAAAGTTGCGTTCTGCCAATGACCAACTCATAGAACGAAATAGCGAAATACTGGCGCAGAATGAGGAGATCATGCAGCAACGTGATCAAATTGAGGAAAGAAGCAAGGTGGTAGAAGAACAGCAAGTAGAGCTTCAGCGGAAAAACAATGAACTGATATCCCTTAATGAAGAGAAAAACGCGCTGATCGGTGTAGTAGCGCATGATCTAAAAACCCCTTTGAACCAGATTGCCGGTATGGCTAACCTGGCCAAGCTTTCTATCGATGATATGCCAGATGATACCCAGGAGTACTTCGACAAAATGGAGGACTCATACGAGCGATCTATGCAAATGATAGATAGGATTCTCGATGTCAATGCCATAGAGAATAAAAAGCTGGATTTGGATATTAAGCCCACTCGCTTGAAAGATGTACTAGACAAAACCTGCGCGAGTTTTAGCAAGGTGGCTAGTGATAAAGGCATAAAGCTCAACTGTCTTTATACCCAATTCGAAGCGGTGGCGATGGTAGATACAGCACTATCGTTGGAGGTATTCGAGAATTTGGTTTCTAATGCGCTGAAGTTTTCAGACAGTGGTAGTCAAGTGTATTTGGAGGCTGACGAGTTGGAGAACATGGTGCATGTGAAAGTAAGGGATGAAGGGCCAGGTATCAGCGAAGAAGACCAAAAAGTGCTTTTTAATAAGTATCAGCGGCTTTCGGCTCAACCTACCGCCGGTGAAAAATCTTCAGGGCTAGGCTTGGCCATTGTCAAGCGCTTTGTGGAAGAAATGGGAGGTTCCGTTTGGTGTGAGAGCCAATTGGGAGAGGGGACTACATTCATCGTTGCATTCAATAAGGTAGACTGAATTAATACCATAAAATACCCAAGGCCATTTTTCACACTGCTGTTTAGTTAGCCTGACCAACTTGCCCGAATCAACAATCAAATAGCCAATCCATGCTAATGGATTTTAAGCCTCAACACTTTACATCCGACCTGTTCCGTCTTCTCTAATGGGCAAAACTTCAAGCCGACCAATGGCAAAATGCACCAAGGGAAAACGGATTATGCTTGGCACAATTAATATTAATCCTTTCAAAAGCATGACTATTTTGTCATATTATTTATATTTCCTGAATAATTACCAGTACTGATTTACTTTATTAGTTCGGTATATTTTTTTGATTGATAATGACTTTGGTATTACCCACACTATTCTACCAGCGACAATAGAGGAAGAAGAGGTAGGTGTACTCAGGCGCTTTAACCTTAAAAAACCATGATTACCCGCAACCTTAAACCATTCGTTTTATCGTGCATGATATGCGTGTCCAGTATCCTGGCTTTTGCACAAGAGTCCACAGACCCTATCTTTTATAAAGGGAAATTCGAGTATAATGATGTTTGGTACGAACTCTCCTTTAGTGAGTCGAATGTTGGTTTTTATAAGATCAAGATAGAAGTAGACAGTGCCGATTCGACCATTGGTACCATTAGGTTAGCGACCCTGGAAGCTAACAAAGGGCAGTTTGATGCTGAAATAGTCGATATAATCGATGCCAAAGGCAATGAACTACAGGTGTATGGTAAGGTAGAACGACTATACCTTGAAGCGGTGAAGTATAAAAATGCGCCAGATAGTGATAACAAGGTAGCAGGTCATATCTATTTAAAGAGAAAAGTTAACTCATTTGCAGTACCTAAAAATACTGAATATAAACGCCAAAAGAGACGGGCAAAGTACAGATACGAACGTTCCGAAAAATTGTTCTTTGACAAATATAGTATCGATCGGAAGTCTAAAGTGCTAAAGGAGTTGTACAAAAAAGAGTGTTTTAATGATGAGTTGTTCAAAAAGATAGAAGATCAGGAAAAAAGGAAACTCTCAGATATCTACGATGATTATAGCGATTATACTTTCGATAGTTTGAATGCACTGATTAGAAAGAAAGATGATCAACTCAAAAAATTGGCCATTAACAAACAACGGACTGATCCCCAAAGTAATGAGCGAGATTCTGTCCTGAAGAGAGAAATTGATGTACTGAACTTGCAAATTGCCCGAACCCGGCGATATGTACACCTGGCCGAAATACTCAAGACAGGCTGTATCAGTAGTGACTCTGAGCTGGTCTGGCAGAATAACTTGAATATGGATTCCTTGCAATTGGGTTCCACGCAAATGGCCGCAGGCAAGGGCTTAAAAACAGGAGGAATGCTGCTTGACCTTTTGTCCCTATACAGAGAGCATTATCGCATGCAGCAATATAAAATTGATTATGCCAGAATGATCAAGGCGCCTTTTGAACAATATAAGAAGACCTTAATTGTAGATTCGGTAGAATTTGAATTCTTCGAGGGTAATATCAAAAATATCATTCTGGTAGGTAAGCTTGAGAACGGAAATGGCACCAGCGCTGAACAGGCCCGGGAAACCAGAGTATACCACAATATATCTACTGTAAGCTTCTCTGATATCTCCGACTACAAAAGGTTAAGCAAAGAACTATTAGTGGCTTTCCATGAAAGCAATCGCAATATGTTCATGATCTGGTTGAGTGATCTAATGGCCTACGTGCCTAAACTACACCTTTACACCGAGGATTATAGCCCTAAAAACCAGATCATCCGGCTCAAACCACCCCAACCCCCAGAGCCAATCCAATTGGATAAAGAAGCAAGTGATGAGCTTTTCGAGGCAAGAATATTCAGTGACTTTGTAGGCTTACAGGAAGACAATGCCAATGGTCTCATACAGACTGAAGTCAGTAAGAAAATCATTTTATTGCCAGGCAGAGGGCACGTGCCTTTGATCAGGGATTTCAGGCGAAGGTTCCAAATTGGTACACTCAATTTTATAGAACCAAGGTTGGCCTTCATCAAGATAGAAGGGAATAATCGAGAGCTTGACTTGCAACTTAATAATACCGGAGATTCATTGACGAGGTTGGTGGCGGTGAATGATTCTACCACTAATACTGAAACCATAGCCGAAGTAGAAGGGATTGCAACAACACTGGACCTGATACGGTTCGCTAATTTTAATGTTGGTGCTACGCTTAATCTCGGTGTATTCGATTGGAGAAGACTTAAATCATCGTTCTACCTCAATGCAGGCCTGGATTACTTCCGAACCGCAGTGCGCGATTCATCGGCTTTTGTCAATGCGTTCAGTAACCCGAGTGTCGGGATCACTACTTCCAATGCTAACATCTTTACCTATTCGTTGGAAGCAGTCTGGACTATTAAGCCCGACCCACGGTATGGTGTTGAGTCTCGGTTTAGAACAAGCTGGATGGATCTGCGCACCGAAAATCTCAGACGCGTCAACGCGTTGGTGGAACCTGATGATAAATTGAGGAACTCCTTTTTTCAACTTCAGTTCGACCTCACTTTCCGGCCTTCGCAGGATAAAACCAACAAAAACAAACTGTTCTTCAGGAGTATTTATACATCGCTCTATGGTAAAGACAATGACCGGGATTTCTTCCAGGCACTGGTGGGTTATTCATTCTATTTGCTGAAGAAGTAAAAGCGGCCGTACGCATTTTCCTTAATCTTTAAAATGAGGCAAACAAGTAGCGATTAAAAGCATTATTATGCTTACTTGGAGGCTGTCAAGAGAATTTAAAGAGCAGGGTCAATGAGTGATGAGCATAAAAACAATGAAGGCGTGTCTTATGAGACCATTACCAAAGATGCACTACAAGTACTGATTGAAAGTGAACAACGCATGAAGGCTATGGTCGATTCGGCCATGGATGCAGTGATTGGTATGGATGACCAGGGTGTCATCCGCGAATGGAACGCTCAAGCCAAAGAGATGTTTGGTTTTTCCTCTTCGGAAGCAATTGGCCATAAATTGTCAGAATTGATCATACCTGAACGCTTTAGAGCACTACATGATAAGGGTATGGCGCATTTCCTAAGGACCGGAGAGGGGCCGGTTCTCAACAGCCGTATCGAAGTGCCAGGGCTCCACAAATCCGGGCAAGAGTTTCCTATTGAGCTGAGTATTGTGGCGATCAAATTGAAAAAAGGCCATTTCTTTTCTGCTTTTCTACGTGACATCACGATTCGGAAAAAGGCAGAAGAGGACTTCCAGGAAGCGCTCAGAAAACAAACAGAACTAAGCGAAATGAAGACCAAGTTCATCACCATGATGTCACATGAATTTCGCACACCTCTCACCACCATACAGACTAACATAGACCTGTTAGAATACACATTTGCAGGCGATGAGCAGGTGAAATATGCTGCCAAATCAGATAAGTATTTCACCAGAATTGGATCTGAAATACAGAGGTTAGTTCACCTTATGGAGGACGTCATGTTGATAGGTAAGATAGAATCAGGCAAAGTGGATTGTACACCTAAGCTCATCGACTTTCAAATTTTACTAGAAGATATAACGGAAGAATTAGGGTCACATTTTGAACAAGGTAAAGCGACACTTATCGTTTCTGGTACGAGCAGACAATCCTATCTTGATCCTAAATCCTACCGGCATATATGCTCCAATCTACTTTCGAATGCCTACAAGTATTCTGTCAACGAAAAGCCTCCTCAAATAACATTAGCATATGATGAAGACGCTTTCAAATTATCTATCACAGATTATGGTATAGGTATCCCTGAATCTGAACAGGATGAGATTTTCACCTCTTTTTTTCGAGCTAGCAACGTGGGCAATATTCAGGGAACAGGTCTAGGGTTATCGATCGTCAAGGAATACGTGACCATGCACGGCGGTGAAATAGAAGTGCAAGGTACCGAAGGTGTGGGCACCACTTTTATCATCAAACAGCCGGATACCACTTTCAACCCCATTTTCAAAGTAGAACAGGAATTTCAAAAAGGTTTACAATAACCTTCTTCTACACAACCCTCTGATTTTCAGCTTCTAGCTATTATATTCTGCCTGGAATATCGTGCAATACCTATCAGCTTTCTAAAAAAGTTGAGGGTGTTGTAAGAAATTTTTTAAACGTCGGTACTAGTGTGATAACGATCCGGTAAAATGAAGGAAAGTACACAGCAACAGATTTTTGAGACTTGGCTGCACAAGCATAAAGCACTGCTCTTTAAAGTGGTTCGTGCCTATGCTTTTAATGCAGAGGATCAGGATGATCTCTTTCAGGAGATCACCTTACAGGTTTGGAGGTCTGTCCCCAACTTTAGGGGTGATTCGGCTGTGACGACCTGGCTTTATCGTATTTCGCTCAATACCGCCATCAAGTGGTCTTCTAAGGAAAAGCGCCATAAAGAGGGGAGACAGTCTATAGAACATATGACGCACATCCTTAAAGAGAGCCCGAAGCCGATCGATGAACGGTTGGCTTGGCTTTATGAAGAGATTGCCAGCTTCAGCGAAATAGACAGATCATTGACCCTGCTGCTTTTGGATGGCTTCAGCTATCGAGATATGTCCCAGATGCTTGGGATCACCGAAAGTAATGTAGGTGTTAAGATCAACCGGATCAAAAAACATTTGATCACGAAATCGAAAAAATATGATTACCATGGAGTTTGACGAACTCAAAAAAGTATGGGATGAGCAAAATAAGGAGCCTTTATATGTGTTCAACGAGAAGGCTCTGCAACGTAAAATCCGTAAAAAGAGAAACCGAGCGCAACGAGGTTCTAACGTAAGTGAAATAGGGCTGATATTGATCGCGCTGGTTACGGGATTACCTCAATTGATAAAACATATCAATGCTGGTGATCCATTCTACTTTATGCTACCAGCTATTGCGCTTTTGCTTACTGCTGTCTATGTTATTGTTGGCAGCTTTTTCAGAAAGAAAAAGGAGAGGCAATTCTATCGGTCCGTATTGGGAGACCTTGATCACGCCATTGCCAATACCCAGTTTGAGATTAACAGGGCCAGAACTTTTGTATGGTGGTATATCACTCCGGTTGCAGTAGCTATTTACATTAAGCTTTGGCTCAATGAGAGCCCATGGGGCACTTGGTTGTTTGTTACCGGTGCTTTTATGCTCAGTTTCTTTGTAGTTAGGCTAGGCTTAACCTGGAAGCAAATTCCTAAGAAAAGAGAGTTGGAAAGGCTTCGGGAGAAGCTTACGGCTGAGGCCGAGGAGACAATAGCCATCTAAAACTGAAATTAGGTCGTTGCTTTATACAACGCATTTTCGCTTTCACCGTACATTTGATTAGATTTATAATATAACCAGAATCACTCAGTATGAGAAGAAAGTGGCCGGGGTACGTATTGAAGCATGCTATCATATGGTTTTTTGCATTTATATTCTGGGCGTTGATGCGAGAGTTTGGGCAGGATTTTACTCCCGAAGAAATGGTTGGTGTCACTTTTATCCAAAGGATCAGGATGCATGTTGCCCTCGGTGTACTGGCCGGTCTTTTATTCGGTAGCCTGGAATTTGCTTACGAGCGCAGTTTTTTGAGGAATATTCCATTTGGTAGAGCGGTCTTAATCAGTTCGCTCAGCTATCTGGCTACTATATTGATATTCATAATCTTTGGCATGCATGCCTTTACGAAGATATTGGGTATTGAATTGAACATGGAAATATTCCATGAATTCATGTTCTCAAATGAGATGATTCTACTCGTATTCTATTGCTTTCTGGTAGGATTATTCATTGACCTTTTCAAACAGATCGATAAGAAATTTGGCCCCGGTAACCTATGGAAGATGGTGAAGGGTGAATTTTATCGACCTAAGGAAGATGAACGTATTTTCATGTTTTTGGACTTGAAATCATCAACGGCTATGGCCGAATGGCTAGGGCATTTGGTTTACAGTCGCCTCATTCAGGAATGCTTCAAAGACCTGGAAGTAGTGGAGGTTTACGGTGCTGAAGTCTATCAGTATGTTGGTGATGAAGCGGTGCTCACCTGGCCGAAGGAGAAGGGGCTGGAAAATGCCAACTGTTTACGGGCTTATTTCGCATTCGTTGAACAACTGGCTTCTAGAAAAGAGTTCTACCAAAAAGAATTCGGCGCATTTCCCGAGTTCAAGGCGGGACTTAATGTGGGTAAAATCACCATAGCGGAAGTAGGGGAGATCAAGCGAGAGATTGCCTACCATGGTGATGCTATTAACACTGCGGCACGCATTCAGGCCAAGTGCAACGATTTTGGTGAGAGGGTGTTGATTTCCGAAAACCTTGAACGCCATCTGGATAGAAATGGAGATTTTGCCAGTTCTCTGGTTGGGGGCGTGCTCTTGAAAGGTAAAACCGAGACGTTGAATATCTACAGCGTTTCTAAGGTTAACTCCTTGAGCTTCAAAGAACCGCCTCGGTCAATGGCCTCCTAGTGCTATTTAATGGCCACCATCACCAGCTTTCCACTCAAAGGCATCTTCACTTGCTAATGTGTCGCTGTACGACTCTCTGAGCCATGCTAGCCGTTCAGTCTTTTGATTGAGGTAGTAATCAAAAAAGGCGAGGGTACCATCCTTGATCGCCTCAATATGCTGGACATTTCTTGGTTCATCAGGTGATTGCTTCAATACATTACCTGAGAATGTACCGTGCACAGCATCTTTCAGCACCAGCAAGTACTGATCAGAAAGATGCATTTTTTGATAGGGTATTTGGCGTTGCTCAGGTTTAAGATCGTTATTCGGTGGTATGGGAATTTCGTCATTGGTTCCTGTCATGTGGAACATGGGGATATCGATATCTGCGTATAACTGCTCATAATCTACTTGTCGGTTGGGAACATTGGGACTGAGTACCAAAGCAGCCTTAATTCTAGGCTCTTTGAAACTGAATCCACGTCTACCTATTTTTTCTCCAGCAGCCACCATGGTTGATTTACCTCCATAAGAGTGTCCGGCCATACCGATTTTAGAAAGATCGAGGTGCCCTTTGAGTATGTCATCATTATTATTCAATTCCTCAAGTTCATCGATTACAAAGGGAACATCATTAAATCGATTAACAGCACTCTGAGGGTTCCGGATTGATTTGGATAGCATATTGACCGCTTCTTCCCTAGAATTGGCGCCTTGCCAAATACTTTCGTCGGATCCGTGATGCTGAATATGTACGGCGATGTAGTTATGTGCTGCCAGATGCTTGCCCAAATAGGCAGCGGCATTTTTTGAACCTCCTAGTCCGTGAGAGAAAATGATAATGGGGTATACCCCTTCAAGCGTGGTTGGACGGTACAGTTTGTAAGGCACTTTGCGGTTACGAGCATTATCAGTTAGAACGCCCTCGGAGACCGTAATTTGCTGCGCAGTCGTTCGAAAGGATATCAGGGTTAGAAGTGTGAGAAGTATGGCAAATGGTTTTCTGTACATATCGATATTTTCTCAGTTAGAGTGTACAAGTGTCCAAAGGTTTAATCTACCTCCGCTAAAGCTACGGCAGATGAGATTTACCTCCGCTAAAGCAACGGCAGATGAGATTTACCTTCGCTAAAGCTACGACGCGCGAAGGAGCTGTGATTTAGTTCCTCGGGGCTTTGCCCCGGAAGTTCGTGTCCAGTATCCTGCCCTTGGTTTTAATACCATTTTTGGCGTTACTGCATTATATCTGCTAGAACACCATTTCTAGTAAAGCAATAGGCTGCTCATTTTTGTAAAGCAGAATAGCTTTAGTTCTGTTTTATGATTCGAACTAGCTGTTCTATCCAATCCTCGCTTTCTTTCAACGTTAAATCAGGTGTGATGCCGTCACGTTCCAGAGTAAGGTTTCGATATTGTTTTCTGTTATGTGCGGTGGTCATGAATAGGCGATATTTGAAGCACGGCGTACTGGCCGGTTCTTTATTGCCTTTATTGGGGTACCTATAATTGATGGCTCCAAGGGAGTTTTCTCCATAAACCGTTGCCCCTAACCGCTTCATTTCCAAGGTAAAGTGCTCGGCGGCACTGCCAGTAAACCGGTTGATCATGACATGTATCTTAGGCCTTTTCGCCATGCTCTCTAGCGACTTGATCAGCCTATTGTAAGTGCGTTCACCACCTCCTCCATTGTCCCGGACGTCGATGATGATATCTTTCGCCTTACCAAGCAAAGGCAATGAAAAAGTGTAGAGCGAGTCGAGTATCTTGAAATTCTCATTGGAACCTCTAAAAGAGCTTAGGTACAGATAGGGTATCCCTTTTATATTCTTCAACCGGCTGGTACGTAGCTTACTGCGCTTTCTGAAATAATCATTTTGTTTACCCTCCTTTTTATATCCCCATTTGTACAGCAGGTGCTTCCCCGAGCGATCAACGAAATACATGCCTTCATGCATGCCATTGTATATCAACGCCAGCGCCGTTTCTTCATCGGTGTTCATGTTGAACTTAATTTGCCCCCTGTCCCATAAAGAAGACTGTGAGTTCAGTATCACACCTCGATATCTTCCTGAATCCAGGTAGTACACTGCCAGTTTTGTGGCGCCTGAATTTGAGTAATAAATGCCTTCGATATCAGCGGAGGTTTTGGTCTTGAGGTATTGTTGAAGTGAATCTAAGTTCAGTTTTGACTTGGGCGTCTTTAAGAAAGCCGCTGACGCTCTGAATTGGCGCAACGCTGTTTGATTGTTTTCATCCAATATAGGCGTGCTGGGCCTTATGCCTAAATGATTGTCTTTGACCTCGTAGACTACCTTCTGTAAGTAAACCAGGCAGTGAATATCGATTAACGGGTCTTTTCTAATATCCTCTCGGATTTCACTCACATACTTCTCGAAGTCCTGTTTGCGCTCACCTTTGATCTGTGCTTTGTAGCTGGGAGTTTTGGCTAATTCTTGTAAGGTGAAGTCTAGCTCAGATAGGCAGTCACAATTACCCTGTGCATTGGTATGACCAACAAAAAATAATAGAGAAAATAAGAAAAGCGGCATCTTCATATGGCTAGCCTAAGTATCAAAATTGAAACCAAAATTAAGGGAAAATTCAACTTTGTCTACTTAGGCTAATCTTGCCATCGAAAAGATAGGGAATTTGGAGGTTAGCTTGATATTAGAAAACCTCCAATGTAATGCTAGTCCTGGCCTTTCTGAATCTGCTCTGCTTCTTGCTTTAAGTCACGAGCAAATTGTTCAAAATTCTCATCGAAGGGAGGGATGTATTTAGCATACATAGGAAACATCAAACCGCCCATTTTTTCGTCCATGGTGAAGGTGACAACACCGTTATTGCTAGAAAGTGTGAAAACCCTGGTGCCTTTGCCATCACCCCATACCATGCGCTTTTCAGGTATCATTTCTTTTACCTTGATTTTGAAAACGCGCTTGTCATCAAGTACGGATTTCAACCTGATCTTTTGACCGACTTTTATTTCTCCTTCAAGGCTTACGATGGTAGAATTCCATCTGGGAAAATCTGAGGCATTGGTGAGGAGAGACCAAATAATGGCAGGATCAGCGTTGATGTCAATGCTTACTGCTGTTTGTCTGCTAAAGGTTTTTTTAATGGTTTTAGCTTTTCCATTCTGGGCTAAAGAAATTGTGCTTGTCATAATCGTCAATGTCAATAGTAAATACTTCATTTCGTTGTTTTTGACCTTTGACGATTGGGCCGAATGGAACGATAGGGAATTATGGATTTTTTTCTAAATATTTTTCCATCACCTTTCTATTGTGCTCTAAATGATGCAGTTGCAACTCGGCTGCTCCGGATTTGAATGGGTCAATTCCTTTGGTGATTTGCATGCGTAGGTCGAAGAGGTGTTCTTTGTCCCTATTCTCTGAGTCCTTGACCATATCAATTTTTACGAGCTCTTCCTGTGCATTTTGTTTAGGGTTAAAGATGCCATTCAATTCCGTGCATTGATGGCAAATGCCCTCTTTGTTGATCAGTGAGCAACGGTGATCAAATACTTCGATCATTTTCTTTCTGGCCAAATGCAGATGATACTTGACCATGGCTTCGGAGATGTCCAATATCTGGCTGATTTCTTTTACCTTAAAATCATAAACCTCCTTGAGCATGAGCGTCAGTTGTTCTTCAAGCGGAAGGGACTTGGCAACGCAGGTGAAGCAAAAGGCGATATGCTCTTTGATTTCGAAGTCTCCCTGAGGCGAAGTCATGCGTATTTCCATAGCCTTTTCAAAAAAAGGACGGTTGGCTAGCGCCGCCTCTTTACAAATATCCGTCACATGCTCTGGCCACCTTTTTTGGGATTTGAGCAAGTCCCTTGCAAGGTTAGAACCGATAGCAAAAATCCAGGTCTTCAGGGATGATTCACCTCGAAAAGTATCCAGCTTATCATAGCCTTTGATGTAAGTGTCTTGAACAATATCCTCAGCATCGGAGGCACTAGCAGTGATGCGTAGAATGTACGACTTCAGTTGGTCACGGAAGCTTTCAAATTCTTGGGTGAACTGCTCTTGGTTCATAGTTGGTTAATTAGTGTTTATTATCAAGCTAACGGAAAGGAAGGCATTTTCAAAATAGGAATTACATTTACGGTATGGACTTATGGCAAGAAATAACCGGCTACATCATGGGGGCTTTGTATGCTGCTGCAGGTGTCAATCACTTCGTTAACCCCAAATTCTACTTAAGGATTATTCCGCCTTATTTGCCCTGGCACAAAATGATTAATTACCTCTCAGGACTAGCCGAGGTCGTATTAGGCGTCGGTATGTTCATCCCGACTTACCGGTCTTTTGCGGCCTGGGGTATTATTGCGTTGCTAATAGCGGTTTTTCCTGCTAATCTTTACATGTATCAAAAAGGTCATCCTAAAATATCCGGAAAATTCCTCTTTTGGAGATTACCATTCCAGTTGGTGCTTATAGCCTGGGCCTGGCTTTATACTTGAGTGGGGCTTGCTCAGGAGAAAGTCAATTTTCCATTTCGACATATCGGGAGAGAAACCTCTCACCTCCGAAAGCACTCATTATCAAAGAGGTAGATTTGCCACAGACCTACGATCGTCATTCCACGGTTTTCGACATAGGAGAAGATCCGGGAAATCTCTGACATTATAGTTTACAAGTCTGTTCGTGAGATTCCCAAGTCTCTCCCGATAGCTATCGGAATCGCAAAGGAATGACAGTAGAAATCCGATGTTCTAGACTTGAGACGTTCCGCCGTCGTTTGTGTCGAAACAAACGACTTTATGTCTTAGTCGGAGTTTTCAACAACAAAACTGCCATTTAAACTTGTCGGAGACAACTCCAACAAGGGCGGGAAATCCGGGGAATCTCTGATATTATAGTTTTATGCCTTTGTTGGTGTTTTCACCAACAAAACTGCGATTTAAGCTTGTTGGAGACAACTCCAACAAGGGCAGGGAGGAGTTGTCATTGCGATGACGACGAAGGAGGAAGAAGCAATCCCTGACCTTACAGTTTACAAGTCTGATCGTGAGATTCCCAAGTCTCTCCCGATAGCTATCGGGATCGCAAGGGAATGACGGCAGAAATTCGATGTTTTTCCAGTAGAGACGTTTCGCCATCATTTGTGTCGACACAAACGACTAAAATCTATGTATGGGCACAAAAAAAGTGCGACGTAAAACATCGCACTCTGGGTATTATATCTTTTACTTAAAGCAATAAGGTCTAAACCCTACGCCTCTTCTTTGATCACTACTTTGTCCATTACGTCACCCTGACCGATCTGATCTATCACATCCAGTCCTTCGTACACTTTTCCGAAAGCAGTGTGGTTTCTATCGAGGTGCTGCGTGTTTTGGCGGTTATGGCAGATAAAGAATTGAGAACCACCGGTATTTCTACCTGCGTGGGCCATTGACAGCACCCCACGGTCATGGTACTGATTCTCTCCATCTAACTCACAGTCGATGGTGTAGCCCGGGCCTCCGGCGCCGGTTCCATCAGGGCAACCTCCCTGGATTACAAAGTTAGGAATGACACGATGGAAAGTAAGTCCATCATAAAAGCCCTTTTCAGCAAGGTCTACAAAGTTTTTAACAGTGTTAGGAGCGTCCTTTTCGAAAAACTCAATTTTCATTACTCCCTTACCGGTGTGAATTTCTGCAGTCTTCATATTATCCTTATAGATTATGTTATAGGTATGTTAAAGTATAGCGCCAGTAAATTGACCATAAAGCTGCTCTCTTTGCTGAGTCACTTGCTCGCTTTCTATGTACTCGTCATAGCTCATGAGCTTATCAAGGCAACCATTAGGTGTTAGTTCTACAATGCGGTTGGCAATGGTATGTGTAAAGGTATGGTCATGTGATGTAAAAAGCACCGTGCCAGGGAAATCCCTCAGAGCATTATTCAAAGCAGTGATCGACTCAAGGTCAAGGTGGTTAGTCGGTTCATCGAGAATGAGGAGGTTACCCTCAGCAAGCATCATTTTCGATAACATACACCTTACTTTCTCTCCTCCGGATAGTACATTACACTTCTTGAACGTCTCTTCGCCCGAGAAAAGCATTTTGCCTAGAAAGCCCCTGATATACACCTCATCTTTTTCTCCTTCTGAGAATTGTCTCAGCCAATCGATCAGGTTGTCATCTGATTCGAAATAATGAGCGTTTTCGTTAGGAAGGTAGGCCTTGGTAATGGTTTGGCCGAATTTGAAAGTACCGCTATCTGCGGTTTGTTCTTCCGTCAGTATCTTAAAGAGAGAAGAGGTAGCCAAGCTATCTTGGCTCAGTACCGCTATTTTGTCTCCTTTGTTTACAAAAAGGTCAAGATCCTTGAAAAGGGTTCTGCCATCGACAGATTTACTTAACCCTTCTATCTGTAGAATTTGATCACCCGCAGTTCTGTTTTGGGTGAATATAATAGCCGGATACCTTCTGGTAGAAGGTTTGATCTCTTCGACATTGATTTTATCGAGCAGCTTTCTACGACTGGTAGCTTGCTTTGATTTGGCCGCGTTGGCACTGAACCTGGCAATGAATTCCTGAAGCTCTTTCTTCTTTTCTTCCGCCTTTTTGTTGGCTGAATTTCTTTGCGATAAAGCTAACTGGCTCGATTCATACCAGAATGTATAGTTACCGGTGAATAGCTTGATGGCGCTAAAATCGATGTCGACCATGTGTGTACACACAGTATCCAGAAAGTGTCTGTCGTGAGAAACAACGATTACCGTATTCTTGAATTCCAGCAGGAAATCTTCTAACCAACCAATGGTTCTCAAATCCAGGTCGTTAGTAGGCTCATCCAAGATGAGAATATCCGGGTTGCCGAAAAGTGCCTGTGCTAAAAGTACCCTTACTTTCTGGTTACCACTGAGTTCTTTCAGTAGCTTGTAATGATCATCTTCGTGTATGCCCAGGCCACTGAGTAAAGCTGCTGCATCTGATTCTGCATTCCAGCCATCCATTTCAGCAAACTCTGCTTCTAATTCTGAAGCGCGTATACCATCTTCTTCTGAAAAGTCAGGCTTGGCATAGATAGCATCCTTTTCCTGCATGATGTTCCATAGCACACTGTGGCCTATCATTACTGTATCTATGACCCGTGACTCATCAAACTCGAAGTGGTTTTGCTTGAGCACAGCCATTCGCTTGCCAGGCTCAATATTGACAGCCCCTGAGTTGGGGTCTATTTCTCCGGATAGAATTTTAAGAAATGTGGATTTTCCGGCACCGTTGGCACCGATAACGCCGTAGCAATTACCTTCGGTAAACTTGATATTGACGTCTTCAAATAAAACTCTTTTGCCATATTGTAATGACAGGTTGTTGGTTGCAATCATTCTTATGCTACTTTTTCAAGCCGCAAAGGTAATCTAAATAGGTGGGAATAGTAAGGGCAATTACCAATGTAAAAGCAGCGCAAAATTACATGAGAAAACTGACCGAACGGACTGTCTATTGCTTCATCACCTGTATCCACCCGTTGCAAGTCACATCTTCAGCTGTAGTAAGTGAATAATAGTAGACACCTGATGATTCTTTATCGGCCGACCATTCATTCTGGTAGTCTTTGTTCTCATAGATGGTTTTACCCCATCGGTTGTAGATGGTCAATGAAACCGGTACATGACTTTTGACTTCAAACTTATCGTTGAAACCATCGTCATCTGGGGTGATCACATTAGGCACTCTCAAAGGAAAGATGTCAATATCGACCGTCTTGGCAAACCTACAAAACTCGCTATCCGCGATGAGGGATACACGGTATGCACGACCGTCTGAACCTTCAGGTATTTCATAGATATATTCGAACTCGCTTTCCTCAGACGAATTGCCATCTCCTAAGTCCCATCTGAAAGGTGTATTATCTTGGCTGGTATTGGTTAATTTGAGCACTGGCGTATTCCAGCAGTCATAGTCTAATTCAAAGGTGAAATCGATGTCTAGTGCCGGTACAACACTTACACTGACAGTATCCTGCTTTGTACAACCGTCCCTTTCCATCAGCACTACGTAATCAGTATCAACAGTAGGGGAGACATCGAAACTAGCATCGGATGAAATGACATTGCCGTCCAGGTCAAACCATTGGTAATTGTTGCCACCGAAGGCTTCAAGTCGATAAGAATCACCTTCACAGATTCTACGGTCATCTACCACTGCGAAAGGCGGCTGGCTCACTGTCACCTGCAAACTGGTAGATGCGTTGCCCACGCATGGATTATTCCCTAGTGCAGTCAGCGTGACCGTGTAGACCCCAGGAGTACTGTAGGTGTGTGTTATGGGATTCAAGTCATTTTGGTCTATGATCGTTCCGTCTCCTAGGTTCCATTGGAATTCTTCCGTTCCCGTACTCAGGTTTTCAAAAGCCAGCGCATCACCAAAGCAGATTCTATCAAGGTTAGGATTACCTAAGTTGATAGCGTTGGCCCTGGCATTGACGCGTACCAGTTCTATCACTTCCACATTGACAGTATCGAGTCTGGAACATTCTGAGGAACTCAAACTGACGAAATAAGTTGTAGAAGAGGTAGGTGAGACGCGGAGTGTGGCATTGTTAGAAAGAAAATCACCATTTTCATCTGTCCATGTATATTGCGTGGAACCAGATGCAAAAAGGATAAAGTCATCACCTTCACAAATCACGCCGTCGTCAACTACCGCAAATGGCGGTTGGTTCACGCTAATTTGTAAAGTTGTAACGTCGTTCGTAACGCATCGGTAGTTCCCAACCGCAGAAAGGGTTATGGTATAGACGCCAGCACTTTGATAAGTATGCAATACGTTATTGGTACTGGTGGTATTGACAATACGTCCGTCGCCAAAATTCCATTGGTATTCGTCTGCACCCACACTTAAGTTTTCTACTAAAATCGGATCTCCTAGGCATATTGAGCTAACACCAGGGTTGGTGAGCCCCGGTACATTGGTTCGGGCATCGACATCTACAAATTCTTCTACGATGACATCAACAGAGTCCATTTTAGGACAACCCTGACTCTCGAGCGCTACAAAATACCTGGCGGACTGGTTAGGCGATACGATGAGCGTATCGTTAGTGGAAAGCAATAGCCCAAACTCATTAGTCCAGCGATAAGTATCTGCACCCTGTGCCCAAAGTATAGATTGCTCTCCAACACAAATGCTATCGCTAGGCGCCACCACGAAGACTGGATCGATCACATTGACTCGAATAGAGGTGACATCAATACCAATACACGTGTTTTGGTCAATGGCTCTGAGCGTGACATTGTATTGGCCTGGGCTTGCATATTCATGCCTGACAAACAAGGTGTCATTCCTCGTTACTTGGGTATTGTCGCCGAAGTCCCATTCAAATACTTCACCTCCGATGCTGAAGTTTTCAAAAGCATACTCTTCACCAAGACATAGCTGAGTGATGCCTGGATTGTTCAGATCGACCGTATTAGAACGGATAATGGCTCTGAGTGAAGCCAGATCAAATTTGAATACGGCATTGTTACAACCACTTCCTGAAGCATTGACCTGTGACCAGGCATGGTTCGAAGTGGGAAAGCTAGAAGTACCATCACAACTGGCACAAACTGAGTGATATACAATACCGCTCTTATCAAAGCGGCTGGTGCCACCATCAACATGAATTTGAGCTTGCGAACCACCGAAGAACGTACCATATAAGAAAGTATCCGCGTCTGAGTTAAGCACCATCAGGTAGAAATCCTGTCCGGTAGTGGTGGTTTTGAAGGCATCGATTGTAGTGGGTAGTCCTGAAGTGTTGAGGTTGACGTAGTTGAAGCCGGTGAAATTCCCGGTGTTATTACCCCATCCCGATACGTACAAATTGTCGCAATCATTGACCAGGAAAGCAGTGAGGCTAATATTGGGCTCTAAGCCATTGCTGCCACCAAATGTTGCGGATAGTATGCGCTGAGAAAGCGTGGTATCATATTTTTGAATGAATTGCCCAAAGCCCAGGCTTAGCCCGGTAGTGTTGGGAATAGGCCCTCTCGACTGCCCTAAAACATATACCTCATCGTTTTGATCCAAATCCAGAAAGTAGGCCTGGTCGTAATCAGAGGTACCGATAAAACTGGTGCTGGTGATGGTGTCTCCCTCGCTGGATATCTTGGCCACCCAGCCATCTATTTCACCATTGTAGCTATTGTCAAAGCCATTGTTGAAATTGGGGAAATCGCTACTATTGGTACCACCGGCAGCAAATACAGCATTGTTTTTCGTCACCTTGACAGCAAGGCCTGTCTCGTCAAAACTGCCTCCCAAATAGCCTCCCCATTCCATAGTAGATAGATCGCTGCTCAATTTGACCACTACCGCATCAGTGACTCCACCGCCGTAAACACTATCGAAAGAATTAATCCCTCTGTTCGTGAATAAGTCGGACGATTGGGTGGTAGCGGCAAAATAAACGTTGTCATTCGCGTCGACGAATACCTCGCCACGCTGTTGGTCGCCATAATTTCTGGTTAGTAAGTTGGTGGTGGGTAATAAACCATCATTGCCGGAGCCGCCCACAAAAGTGCTATTAGCAAGCATGCTGCCGTCGCTGCTTAATTTGGCAATGAAGAAATCCGACCCATTGTCAAACGGGACACCACCAAGTGCATCAGTATCAACCCCGCCACCGAAATCTGGCTGGAATGATCCTGCCGTGGTTGGGAAGTTGGTAGAACTGGTCGTACCGAAAACCAATAGCTCATTCTGGGCATTGATGATCATACTATGTGGTGTCTCTGAATTATCACCTCCGAGATAGGTGGCATATTCCAGGTTTTGACCTAGTGAGTCATATTTGAGTATGGCTACATCCCATATACCGCCCCAACTGGTTTGAAAAGCACCGCTGGTGGCGGGGAATTCTCCCAGAAAGAGACCGCTTCTGAAGTGATTAGTGATACCACCAGAATAGACCTTGCCATTCTCTCCAAATGTGGCCGTATTGCCCCAGTTATCAGCGGGAGAACCACTGTAGGTAGAAAAAATCAACAGTGGGTCGATCACTAATTCGTAGCAATCATCATAGCCGGCTGGAAAGCCAAAGGTGACTACATCGCCTTCTAATTGATAGATACAGGCTACTTCCTGTTTCACACCATCGATTTCTTGATAGGCATAAGGTCTGTATTCCGTAATCTGGTTTACCGATGTTTCAATCACTAGGTTAAGGCCGACCATTTGCATATCGTCCTGACCGTTGTAGTTCATTCTAATGGCTTCAGGATCAGCTCCGGGCGCTACAACGAAGTCGTATTTGAGCTGACTTTCTTCACTATAATAAACAAGATCGATACCCTGGTATAGCTCATTGATATTAAGTCTAGAGTAGGCCCTTGCTTTACCAACCCACTGGCTGGTATCGTTGCCATAGAAGTAGTTATAGTAAGTGCTGTTCAATTGGTTGGGTTGCCAACCAGACATGTCACCGCCTTGGAATTTCACATTAAGACGATGCAGCCCAATGAAATCCTCAGAAGAGCAACTTTCCGGTAGCTTCGCATCACTACCCAGATAAGCGTCGTAGTTTTCTTTTCCGAAGTGACGTTCACTGGCGGCCATGGCGTCATAGAATAGGTAATGAATACCTTCTTCTCCAAAATAGACCCTGCCACCACCAATTTCGGTAGCATATTGGATGCTAGCATGCCATTGGCCTTTGTTTTCTATAAAGTGTCTTGGGCTTTTTTGACCATGGTCGTGGTCATGATGATGACCAGGGTGTTGCGCCTGAGCAGTAGGCGTTGTACACAATACCGAAAAAATCAATATTGCACACACCCATAGTGGTTTGTTAGGTTTAGTCAGATAGGTTACCATAAGTAACGTGTGTGATTCGTGTCGTTGTCAGGATTATTCAGACAAATGTCATCAAACCCATCTTCAAAGTAACTCCATTCCTCTTAGAATGGCAACACTCAAATGAATACGAAAATTCTTATGAAAAGTAACTATCTGAATTAGATAAGATTAGAGATTATTATCTATCCAAACTACGCCTGGCCTTGGGCATGCTCGCGCTGGCTTATATAAGGTCAGCATGTGTTTATTCTATTCAGGAAAGAATAATAAAAAGCCTTCCTCTATTTTAAGCTAACAGAAAAAGGCCACGGTATTTTTTTGAATTTGAAACCTACCAATGCGTAATCCTGGCATGGTACACGCTATCCGAGAATATCACACGTGCGTTGTTGAGGTCAGTTCTGGCTTTTTCGTATTCGTCCTGGGACTCAAACTCTAACGTTCCCTTTCCATTTTTGAGTAGTACCTCGTGTCCATTAACGTCAAGCATCACGTTATCGCCCCATTTAGAAGAAGTTGCTGCCAGAATGAGGTTGGCCTTTACTTTTTCTCCGGCCTGTACATTGGTTCGCTCTGGTATCAGGAAAGCTTCGATGTTGTCGAAATCGATTTGTGCTTTTGAAATACGAAATTCCTGATCTTGTAAGAAGCTTTTTTCAATATTGGCCAGCTCCAAAGCTAAGAGGCCATTAGAAACAGCACCATCGAGAAAACTTTCATGATTGAGTTCGGGATTTACCTGCTGAAGAAAGTCATTGAGGTATTTATTAATGTTGGTTCTAATCTGGGCAGGGTCAGTATTGTCGTCTCTTAACCCTGCCTGAAACTCGACCATTTGGTCGTGGAACTGTTGCACATGCGATAATATTTTGCTGTTCTGTTCATTCTGACCGATGTTGGTTATCTCACTCCGTATGTCTATCACCTTCAACTGGTTGAAATCAGATTGCCGTTTTGCTATTTCGAAGATCTTGAATTCTGACGAACCTTCTTGTGCACAGCCATACAAAAAAATCAAGGATAGTAATAGTAAAAAATGTCTCATAGAATCAAAGTAACTTTTATTCATGATCAAGCTATCGATAAAATTAGCTATCAATTTATCGCTTTCATGTCATTTTTAATAGTGAAGTAAACGCTAAAATTAGGATTTTATCTAAATCACTGATGTTAAAGCCTAATTTGACCGACGTAATGGCATATCCTCAGAAGATCGCTTAAGTTGATTCTATCATAGTCTATACGATTATTATTTAATCAGATTGTAATGCCCTAGTTATCAGCTGTTAATTCAATCAATCGATTGACCTTGACCTAAAGAATTACCCGAAGTCACTGCCACATCCCGTTTTAATAATGATTCCCTTTCTGGATTTGGGAATCTATTTGTTCCCAAAATGAGAATTGATTTCAATTCAGGAATTGAAAAGTTCCCTAAAACGGCTAAAAAGTAGGTTTTGGTCGTGCCAAGACCTTTTGGCACGAACTTTCGATATAGTCAGGCAAGAAACTAAAACAGAGAATTGAATCATGGTGACATTGGACGACTTCAGATTATTACCCTTCGAAAAGAAATGTGAGTTTGTTACGTTTTGCGGTTCTTACCTGGCACAGACAGATATGGGCAACGAGAAATATTATCTATACCATTTAGAAGACTTCTACGTGGAGGTTTGCTTCGACAGTTCGACAAACAGGGTATTCAGTATTCAGGCCTTTACGGACATCGCGAGATTAGATGCCTATTTGGAACACGTAGAACTTTCAGAAATAATGAATTTGATCTAAGAGGGCTTTACTTCTTGCTTATGATATAAAACTACTCCAAAGTTAAAGATATAGTTAGTTGGCTGATAAAGGGGTGGCACTTACAGAATATAAGTGCTTACCCCTTTTTTCTTTTCTTACCTTACCGCTTCAAAGACCCTCTTTTCCCCTCTAATGCGCTTAAGTTAAGCACAGGTTTATCTTCTGGAAATGTAAAAACCTCATGACGTATATTATGTGATATGCAACCAAGGCTTCAAAGCAGTCCAGTGAACATGTTGTAAACCATAGCTGTCAGTTTAAGCACCTTCCTTATGAGCAAGATTGATGGTCTCCTTGCCACTAGATGCCCCCCTGTGTTGTAGGGATGGTATTGAAAAATCCCGCCTTAAGCGGGAGTACCGTCATAGCCGAATGTTCGAATATCCAAACAAAAGCACCGTAGGTGCGACCCGGTAGTTTTGGGTCGCACCTACGGTGCTTGAATGGACATAATAGCCATTTTTTCTATAAACAGGCCGCACCTACGGCGCTCATTTTTTGTCTTAAGGTCACAGGGCTATAATATGGATGTTGCTTTCATCTCCCAAGCTCCACAACGCCCATAGCTTTAACCCACTCCCATGAAGTGAGGTACGATCGAATGGCGTATTTAGAACTGACCGATTGATATTGCCCCATCGACTTCTTTCTTAACTTAATGACATTGTTTTTCCCTCAACTTGGAATAGCCTTTTAATCACTTTTTTCGATTGCCTTTCGCCCAGCGATGCGGCTTCGTCAGGCATTGGATATAGCTTATACTACGATGATAATTATTAAAGAGAATATAGTGCATAATTCGTAAAGTATTTATTATCAATTCGTTAACGCTTCATTAAGAATGAATTGATGTTAATTTTTAACATATCATGGTGGTTGGGTTTCCGCTATCTTAAATAGATAAATTAACCATTTATTTCAACCAACTATTTTTTTCAAAAACCATGAAAACGTTAAAGAAGATCATCGTTTCGATGATGGTGGTCAGCTTTGTATTGAGCTGTACCCAAGAAAACATCACCCCTTTAGATCCTGCTAGCGAAGGCCTCAACATCGTAGGCGAAATCGATGTAGCATTTGAAGAAGGTGTATCTGACAAGGGCCTGATCAGTGGCCGTACAACCGGCTTCACCGAAACTTTCGGAAGCGGTTCTAAAAATGCCTATGCGGGCGGCAATGTTAACCTGTCCTCCGGAACCTGGTACATGACCGATGCACTTATTGGTACATTATCCAATGACCGAAAATTTGGCAGCAAGTCGGTGCGCATGAGAAACACCGGGTACATTACCATGTCATTCGATATGGATAATGGGGCTAGTACTGTTCGCGTAAACCACGCCAAATACGGCAGCGACGGTAACAGCAGCTGGAGGTTGATTGCCTCTTATGATGGTGGTAATAGCTGGTATTATGCCGGATCGACTATTAACACTACTTCTACCTCTTTGAAATCAGTCACATTCAATGTCAATGTATCATCAAGAGTGCGCTTTGGTGTATACAAAACCGGTGGTGGGTCGAATAGGATCAACATTGACAACTTCGAGGTGGTGGCGGCTGGTTCGGCACCGGCTAACAGGGACGGTCACCTTACATTTGGCAATCCTTCTGATGCTTCGTCAAGTGCTAATAACTACCTGATCAATAGGGGTGAGTACTCTTACGCTTATGACAATTCAAAAGGTAGAATCAAATGGGTAAGCTGGCACCTGAGTACGGCTTGGCTCGGTAGTGTAGGCAGAAGCAATGATTTTAGAACAGACACGGCACTTCCGGGCAGTTTTTATCGAGCCAATTCAGGCTCTTACTCAGGCAGCGGTTTTGATCGCGGTCATATTTGCCCATCTGCGGATAGAACTTACAGTTCTGGCGCCAATTCTAATACTTTCTACATGACTAATATGGGCCCACAAGCACCTAACAATAATAGGGTAACCTGGGTAGGCCTTGAGAATTACCTCAGAGATGTGGCACGAGATGGTAATGAGATTCACATCATAGCTGGTATGGCAGGGCAGGGCGGTACCGGTAGTAAAGGTTTCAAGAATACCATTGCCAGTGGCAACATTGACGTGCCTAGTTCTTTCTGGAAAGTAGCGATCATTCTGCCTAATGGTTCTAGTGATGTGAACAGGGTAACAACTTCTACTCGGGTAATCGCCGTGAATATGCCTAACACGCAGAGTATCAATTCAAATTGGGCCAATTACCGCACTAGTGTTGATTATATAGAAAGCATTACGGGGCTGAACCTATTAGAGAATATTCCCAATTCTATAGAATCTGTTCTCGAATCACGTGTTGATAACGGCCCTACAAACTAAGTAAACCTCATGCTCCGGTAGGAGATAAATTACAGTAAACAAGTCAACCAATTTTCAATTTACCTTAAAGGGTTTTCGGTGTTCGCATTCGAAAGCCCTTTTTGATTATAGACCCCTCCGTTCTGGTCGAATGGATAGCTTGTACATTATTCTATTTGGTTGTTGTCTACAGTCTTAAACAACCGTTCGCGAATTGCGTATTTGTACGTAACTTAGGTGGCGTAACCAAGGTTAGATTCAGTGAAGACTTCAATAAAGAAAGAGGCAACGGTTTTGTTTGCCGGTGACTCGGGTGACGGTATCCAATTGACTGGTGGACAATTCACCAATACAACCGCTCTATATGGCAATGACCTCAGTACTTTTCCCAATTTCCCGGCTGAAATCAGGGCTCCGCAGGGCACTTTAGCGGGTGTTTCAGGCTTTCAAATCAAGTTTGGCAGCATCGATGTCTACACGCCCGGGGATCAGTGTGATGTACTGGTAATCATGAATGTAGCAGCACTAAAGGTAAATCTTAGCGCGCTCAAGAAGGGTGGCATCATCATAGCTAACTCCTCAGGTTTTGATAAGAAGAACCTTAGGCTGGCCAAATATGAAGAGGGGTTGAGCCCATTGGAGGATGGCTCTTTGGATGACTATGAATTGCATGTAGTCGACGTATCGAAACTGACCAAGGAGGCGCTGAAAGAATCGGGTCTGGGACAACGCGATATCGATCGAAGCAAGAATATGTTCGTGCTGGGCTTTGTCTATTGGATGTTCGGCCGTCCTTTGGATAGCACCATCGATTTTCTAGGCACCAAATTCTCTTCCAAGCCGGATATTCTCAATGCCAATATAACTGTGCTAAAGGCCGGACATCACTACGGCGAAACGACTGAGTCCTTCTCGGCGCGATTCGAAGTGAAACCGGCGGTAATGTCCAAAGGAACTTACAGGAACATCTCCGGTAACCATGCCATTGCCTTGGGGCTGGTAGCGGCTGCTGAGAAATCCGGCTTGCAGCTATTCTATGGCAGTTATCCTATTACACCTGCTTCCACACTTTTACACGAATTATCGAAATATAAGTATCTCGGGGTTAAGACATTCCAGGCCGAGGATGAGATAGCGGCTATTTGTTCTGCTATTGGAGCAGCATTTGGCGGTGCACTTGGGGTGACCGGTTCTTCTGGCCCGGGAATAGCGCTCAAAGGAGAAGCTATTGGGTTGGCTGTTATTTTGGAAATGCCTCTGGTGATTTGCAACGTACAACGCGGTGGTCCATCCACCGGTTTGCCTACCAAAACGGAACAGGCTGATCTTATGCAGGCGATACATGGTCGAAATGGAGAAGCACCTTTGCCCGTGTTGGCCGCACATTCCCCTTCCGACGCTTTTGATTGCGCTTTTGAAGCCAGTAGAATCGCGGTAGAGCACATGACTCCGGTCATTCTACTGTCGGATGGATACATAGCCAACGGCTCTGAGCCATGGAAATTTCCTTCTTCAAGTGACCTTGAACCCATAAAGCCACCATTCGCCCAAGCACCAAGTACTGACGAGGATACCTTTCTACCCTATAAACGGGATGGGAAATTGGTGCGTAAGTGGGCCATTCCTGGTATGGAAGGGCTGATACATAGAATAGGAGGGCTGGAGAAAGAAAATGAAACCGGTAATGTCTCTTATGATCCCGATAATCATGAGTTTATGATCAAGACCAGGGCAGAAAAAGTGGCGAAAATCGCTGAGTACTTTCCAGAGCAAACACTGGACAGTGGAGAACCCGGTGGTAGCGTATTGGTACTTGGTTGGGGTTCTACTTATGGGGCGATTAAGACAGCCATTCAAGGTTTGATTGCGGAAGGGCATAATGTTGCCCACGCGCATGTACGCTGTCTAAATCCATTCCCTAGCAATTTGGAGGACTTGCTTCGTTCCTTTGACAAAGTGCTGATTCCTGAGATCAACGATGGACAATTGCTTAAGATCATTCGCAGTGAGTTTTTGATCGATGCAATAGGATTGAATAAGATCAAAGGCGTGCCTTTTACAGCTAATGAGATCAGGGAAAAAGTATTGGAGTTGATTTAATACAGAAGACTATGACACAAAACGGATCCAACGGAAACGCAGTATTCACAGCTAAGGATTTCTCCACCGATCAAGACGTGAGGTGGTGCCCCGGTTGTGGTGATTATTCTATTCTGAAACAGGTACAAACTGTAATGAGTGAAACCGGGCTCTCACCGGAAGAGGTGGTTTTCATTTCCGGTATAGGGTGTGCTGCAAGGTTTCCGTATTATATGAATACTTATGGTATGCACAGCATTCATGGCCGGGCTCCAGCCGTAGCCAGCGGATTAAAAGCAGTCAACCCGGATTTGAGCATATGGGTAGTTTCAGGAGATGGCGACTGTATGTCAATAGGAGGGAATCACCTTATTCATTTGCTTAGAAGAAATGTCGACCTCAATCTGCTGGTTTTTAATAATGAGATCTATGGATTGACGAAGGGGCAGTATTCTCCTACTTCACCGGTTGGGAAGATAACTGGTTCTACCCCAATGGGTTCTATTGATCAGCCGTTCAATCCTTTGGCTTTGAGTATGGGCGCAGATGGCACTTTCATCGCCCGCTCTATGGATCGTGATCCTAAACACCTGAGATCAGTACTGATGCAAGCTCATCAGCATAAGGGTACATCGCTCGTCGAAATATATCAAAACTGTAATGTCTTCAATGATGGGGCTTTCTTCACTTTTACAGATAAAGAGACCAAGCCAATGACGACGCTCTTCGTAGAGCAAGGTGAACCATTAGTTTTTGGTGATGAAAGGGATAAAGGCATTGTATTAGATGGCTATAAGCCTGTTGTCGTAGACTTAGGAGAGGAGTATGGTCTCGATGATCTTTGGGTGCATGATGCCAGGG
>JBCBSS010000054.1:0-43580 GCA_039819065.1 Bacteroidota bacterium | reverse complement strand
ATTTTTACCTTAATTGTAGTTTTAATAAAATCTCATTAGAGAAATGATATAAAAGAGGCTTTATATAAAGACGGTAGAATTCAGATTATGCAGTTATTAACCTCGTTTATTGACAAGTTCAACGACGATGGTCGTCCATCTAAACGAATGTTTGGTTAGAATTGGGGGATGAAAGCATTTTTTTGGCATTTTAGTTCTCGGATTTGCCAAACTCATTTTAAATTAGTTTAACTAAATAAAGTTGTTATATGCCAACATGTGAGGTTATTAAATATAAAGATATCGATATTG
This sequence comes from Bacteroidota bacterium, assembly GCA_039819065.1. GTDB lineage: Bacteria > Bacteroidota > Bacteroidia > Cytophagales > Cyclobacteriaceae > JBCBSS01. The sequence continues at coordinate 43,289 of JBCBSS010000054.1, read as the reverse complement.
TTTATACCGATATAACCAATGCATCCCCCGAAGAAGCCATTGCCGCTTTTGAACGTGGCCTGGAAATTATTGGTAAAATGCCGCCTAAATCAGTTTATTCCTTAGTCAATGCCGATGGCGCCCGATTCAACAGTAGCCTCATTCAGAAGATAAAAGAAGCAGTAAAGAAGAATAACCCGTATGTCAGGGCAACAGCGGTAAGTGGGCTTAGCCAATTATCGAGACTCATGGTGAATTCGATCATTTCTTTTACAGGACGTCAGATGAAATTAACGGAGACAACCGATGAAGGCAAGGAATGGCTTTATGCCAAAGCGCATGATACAGTGAAGTCGTAGAGGTCTTTATCTCATTCAATTACAATCTTAGAATAAGCACAGACCCGTAACGAAGCTGTCTTTATATTTGAGGCGCTGAATATTAGAGAAATGACTTTGTTGTGATACAAAAATGTAACTACAGCTTGCCCGCCAAAGGTTGTGACTCTGTCTTTCTCAATAAAACAGCAAATAGGACTGGCATAAAGAAACCTATAATACAGGTTTTGAGAAAGCTGTCAATAGCCAATAGACCCGGTGTGGTCTGCAATACGTTCTGTTTCTGCGTCTCAAATTCCTCAGGGCTCAGTTTTACTTTAGGTCCTGACATCAATTCTTCTTTCTTTAATTCCATTCCTCTTATTGCCCCTTCAATATATCCATCCAAAAAACCTTCGCTCACTGACGCAAAGATCCAGACGAAAAGTGCCAAAAGCACTCCTACGGATAAATAGAATAGTACACCCACTGTCAGTCCCTGCCAAAAGTGCAAGTAACCACCATTATAGTAGTTCTTATATTCTCTAACAGAGAAATAAATGAATAGCAAAAAAATAAAAACCCTAACATCCAAGTGAATAGGAATCAGCAAAGGGTGGTCACCGAAGTTATAGAGCACAGAGAGTAAAACGATGATCAATACTCCCCCTACCAGGCTGTATTTCAGCGGCACCTTCACTAATGGTGACATATTCTTAAACGGACTCATTCAGATAATATCTTTGTTGATTAAAAACGCCTAGCACTTGTCCCTTTAACTTTTGCCCGTAGAATGGCGAATTTCTGGATTTACTGAAGCTCGATTCATGATCGAACTGCCATGCTTTGTTAGGATCGAAAAGGGTCAGATTAGCCATTTCATGCTCAGCTATTTTAGGCAGATCCAACCCGAGCATCTCCCTTGGTTTCACCGTCACTTTTTCAACCAACTGATCCAACTCAACGTTCGCTGCCAAAGCGGCTAGATTAGCACCTACCGTCTGTAGGCTGATGATACCAAACTCCGCCAAATCGAATTCCAGCTTTTTATTCTCTTCATCCTGTGGATTGTGGCTGGATACAATCACATCAATGGTTCCATCCTTCAATCCTTGCATCAGCGCCTGATTGGTACTTTCATCTCTGAAGGGCGGATCAACTTTGTAATTGGTATCAAAGTCATGCAAGGCATCGTCGTCAAATGATAGCTGATAAGCAGCGATATCGCAAGTAACATTCAGGCCTCGCTGCTTGGCTTGCCTAATCAATTCCAGACTAGCGGCTGAAGATATATTAGTGAAGTGAATCCGGCCTCCGGCATATTCAAGTAGCTTGAGATCACGGCTCACCATTAAGTCTTCTGACAGGGATGGCATCCCTCGCATTCCCAGCAGCGTGCTGTTAATACCTTCGTGCATCACGCCGTAGTTGTTCAACAGCTTATCTACGGGTCTGGTAATCAGTAGCCCGTCAAACTTTTGCAAGTATTGAAGTGCCTTGAGCAGCACGTCAGGGTGCCAAATCGGTTCTATGCCATCAGAAAAGGCCACCGCACCGGCGGTATGCAAATCAATCATTTCTGTGATTTCCTCGCCTTTGGTATTTCTGGTTACAGCACCGATGGGGTACAGGTCTGTGGCAGATTGCCCATTCTTGGACTTCACGTACTCGATCTCGTTTTTGGTTTGAATGATCGGCTCGGTATTAGGAAGAACAGCTACTCCGGTGAAACCACCAGCACTGGCAGCTTGCATCCCACTGATCAAATCCTCTTTGTGTTCCAAACCCGGATCGCAAAAGGAGGCTCTCATATCGAACCAACCGACTGATAATAATGCTCCGTCAGCTTCTATTATTTTATCCGCTTCTTGATGATCATCTCCGATAGCAGTGATGACACCATTTTCAATCAATACGTTTTTCTTCTGATGATGATGAGGAGAGGATCGGTCAAGTATTTCTGCGGACTTTATGAGGATCTTCATTCAAAAACTGTTAGGCATTGGCTGTGTCAAGTCTTTTAATCATATAGTGAGGCAGTATAAAAAGTCTTAGTTAGTAGCTATTTCTCGCCTGCCTGCCAGCAAAGGCAGGTTGCACTCGAAATGACCATCTTTAAAACGGCCTCCTAAAAAGAGTGACTTAGCAAAACTAAGCCAAATACGCTTTGCGGGCAATATCATTTCAAGAACCTGATCAGAAGTACTTCTACTAGCAAGAAGAATAACGCCAGTATCAGGGCGTATTTCCAAAGAGGTGTTCCCTGGTATCTCTCTTTAATCTCAGTACTGAACTCGTTGACACTTCCTGATTCGAATACCGTTACGTTGCTTACGTTCTTGGCGGTAGAAAAGAATTCTTCTATATCGATTTGAGATAGTAATGACTCTTCTTTATCCGTATTGAACGCCAGCACCTTCCTTTTGCTATCGTTCAAATTGAGGTCATAGAACCCTGAACTCACCGCATATCTGGGCACTTGCAAAAGCACCTCGTTTCCGAGTACCCTTTGGGAAGGGATCAACTCTTCATTCTGATTGGCCAGTTTGAAAATGCTCTCCTGCTCGATAGAATCCATCTTCAGTCGAATCAAAGGGTTATTTAGCGAATAATAAAGCTGTGAGTTCTTCTTAGCACTTAGTGCAGCAATTCTATACATCACCGGTACAAATACGGCATGTCGGTGAAAGCCAGAATAATCGTCGATGAGCGGTGCAGCCAACAAGTACATAGTACCTTTTGTGCGGAAGGTAGAAAGGAAAGGTTGCCCATCCTTAAAGCTCAATAGAGCTGATCGGTCTGTACCCCAGTCCCACACTTTAGTGGCACCCGGCATGGCAAAAGACCTCGCGCTCTGCTCAAAGACATTCTGGAAAAATGGATTGTTCAAGTCAGGTGTACTGAGCTCCAGGTTATAAGTCGTATCGACTGGTGTCAGCCTGACGTTGCCCACCAAATTTTGATAGGAAGCCAAATCAACCGATGACGAGGGTATGACCATCAAATTGCCAAAATTGTCCACATATTGATTTAGGAATACACTTAAAGAAGCATCGATCTGTGGCAATCCGTTCACTATGACCAAATCCGAGCTATTGATCAAATTGTAGTCAAGATTGCTGATAGGAAAAGACTTGAAGTCGAAAACCGTTTCATTGCCATACACCAATTCTACACTCGTCTGGTCATTGGTATTTTTGATTTCCAGAACCGATATCTTCTCGGCCAAATCAAGCGTAAAGAAAAAGTCATTATCGAAGGTGACTGGAAATTCTTCAAAGCTGATTCTACAAGCATTGATCTCGTTCAGGTTGAATGCCAGATCAAACTCTGCTGTCGCCGTTCTATTGGCTTCAATATTCACGCTGGCCGTGCCGGATTGTACTTCATCAACAAATACTTTGAGGATCAGGTCGTCCACCGTTGCGTTAGATTGATTGCGAATATCTACCTTGAGTTTCAACTGCTCGTTCCCTATCAGGAATGGGTTTTCCAGATAGATAGAATCAACAAACACATTGTTGGTCGCTTCGAAGTTTAAGGGCACCAGATGAAAATTATCAAGCGTATCCAGTGTTATATCTTCAATCTCTCCCAGGGTAGAACGCTGTAAATCGCTGATCCAATAAATATCTACCTCTCCGGTGGCTTCTTGTACATTGCCACTTTTTAGCCTTTTATAAACATCATCAAAACTCCTGGATACGCCACTCAACTGGATTTCTGTGGTTAGTTCCTGTATTTCATCTTTACTCTTGAGCGTGCTTGAAAAAGGGGCAAAATCGTTAGTGAGCAGCTTGTATTGCGTACCAGCTGGATAAAGATTGGTGATTTCATTGATGTATGACAACCCTGCGTCCAAAGCATTTAGGTCGGGATCGACCTCATTGGACATGCTCAAAGAATTATCGAGATAGATGTAAACACTCTCTGTATTAAGTCCTTCTTCCTCAGCCGGAAGAAAAGGCTGTGCGAATATCATGACCAGAAAGAAGATAAAGAGCAAACGCGAAGCTAAAATCAGAAAGTGCTTCACTTTTAGTTTAGAACTGCTGGCCTCCTTCACATGCTTTAGGAAGTGTGTGCTGGAAAAGTAGATCTTCTTAGTTCTCCTAAAATTGAAAAGATGAATAATGATAGGTATCGCCAGGGCAGCTAATCCAAAAAGAAACTGGGGATATAAAAAACTCATGGGCAACAAAGCTAGATAAAAAAAACGCTGATTCGCACCTGCCGGTTTCAAAAATTTGACGAGTGCCTGTGACTTTTGAGTGAATGGCGATTATGAACTCAAAAGAAACAACAACCTATGTCACGTAATCAAAAAACAACAAGCCCTGAAATTAACTCCGCTTCGATGGCTGATATTGCTTTCCTTCTACTCATTTTCTTTATGGTGACAACTACCATAGCTGATGACAAAGGCTTAATGCTGCAATTACCTCCCAAGGTAGAACAAGCGCCTATTCGCTGGCCAGAAAGAAACATTTACAAAATACTGGTCAATTCTGCCGATAAGCTCTTTGTAGAAGGTGAGGTAAGAGAGGATATCGCTGGTTTGAGGGGTGACATTAAAAAATTCATTCTCAATCGCGGGCAAGATGAGGGACTTTCAGACTCACCTGATAAGGCCGTGATTTCTATCAAAACCGACCGAGGCACATCCTACCACATGTACATAGCTGTGCTGGACGAAATACAAGCGGCATACTATGAGATCTATGGCACTCGGGCTGGCATTACAGCAGATGAATTCAGAGCGCTGAACAGAAACGATCCTGAACAACGAAAAACATATGAGCAAGCGAGGAAAGGTATTCCAATGAATATCTCCATTGCTGAACCTAATTAGTCTATACAATCTAAAACCGTAGTCTATGAAAAAGCTTTTGGTATCTCTATCCGTTTTGACATTGATCGCATCTTCATGCATCAACCAGCAGGCAGAAAAAGTCACTGAGTACTTACGTAACGCCGGAGGTGCTCCCGGTGAGATCATTCTGGTTATGGACTCAATCAAGTGGAATGGCGCACTGGGAAGTGTGGTCAAAGAAGTATTTAGTGGTGATGTACCCGGGCTTCCCCAGGATGAACCTTGGTTTACTATTCACCAGGTGAACCCAGAAAACCTAAATGGTATGCTCAGGCAGTCCAGGAATCTAATCTTTGTTTCTACTTATGAAGGCAATCGTAGAGGGGATAGAATTATCCGAAGTTACTACACCGAAAATTCTCTGAATAGAATCAAGAATGAACCGGATCTTTTCATGTTCACCGATCACGATGAGTTCGCAAAAGGTCAAAATGTGCTTCACTTATTTAGTCAGAATGATGCGTTGTTGATTGATAGAATTACCGAGCATAGAGAACAGCTCAGGGGTTATTTTGATGAACAAGAACGTAAACATTTGCAGCGTAAATTCCTCAAAGCCAAAGAGCGAAAAGGGCTGTCGGAAAATCTAATGGCTAAACATGGCTTTTCCATTCGTGTGCCTTTCACATACCAAGTGGCCGATGAAAGGGATGACTTTATCTGGCTACGCAGTTTCGGCATGAATGTGAAGCAGAGCAACATCATTATATCGTGGCAGGATTACGAATCCCAGCAGGATTTTGACCTGGAACAGCTGTTGGCCTGGCGCGATGATTTGGGTCGTGCTTATGTCTGGGGAGATGACAGTGATTCTTATCTAAAAACAGAAACGCTCGTTACTCCTTCTGAGAAAGCAATTGATTTTAAAAATAGGTATGCCAAAGAAATCAGGGGTATCTGGAAACTAAACGATAACTCCATGGGCGGCGCCTTCATCAGCTACGCCGTATTGGACGAGGCCTCCAACCGGGTCTATTACTTGGAAGGGTTTGTCTACAACCCAGCTGGCCAGAAGAGGGAATTGCTGAGAGAGGTAGAATCGGTGCTTTGGACTTTTAAAACAGCTAAGAAGAAGGAGGTGATTTAGTTTTATATTAAACTATATACTCAAGGGGCGCGAGCTACACTGAGTATGGTTACTCATAAACCTTCAGCATAAGCCCAGTTTCTTGTTTAGGATATCCTTTCCGGATAATACTTGAACTAACCCGGAAACCAATTTCTTTACTTTGGAAGTACTTTTTTTTATCATCATAAAAATCATAGAAATTTATTCGAAAATCATTTCCCGAAATAGAAGATCAAATGAATAGGTATTGGTGAATAATCAAAAAAACCTAATTCATCATAAAAACTTTCATTCAATCACTTATAAAAAATAAACAATGGAACAAGGATTTATAAGGTTGGCTAAGTTTTACAGTGTAGCCATGAGCTTGTGTATATTGCTAATATTAGTTTCTTGTAAGTCTGAGTCAAACCAGGAAAAAGAGGTTTCAAAATATAACGAAGTCACATTTATCGATCCTCTTAATATCGGAGAAGATTCAGTAAGAAGCCTAATCGGAAATAAAGTACCTTATCACACTTGGGAAAAATGGGGATATCCGAAAACCCTTGAGGGGACAGACAATGAACACTGGGTAGTATTTCTAGAGAAAGCTAATATCTCATTCATTTCCATAAAATCAACGGATAAAGTGATTTTTGCCGGGTTCGGCGAACAAAGTGCTATCAATTTTAAAAAACAGCTTTGAATGTGAAGATAGAGCACGTCCATGGAGGCGCACCCGCCATTGCAGCAGTCGTGGCACACTTTCCAGTTAGAATGAGTATTTGCGCTAGTACTAAGTGGTACATCTATGAGTTAGAAAGCTCAATGTGCTCGTAAGACCTTTGCAATGGCAAGATTTTTTTTCGTCCCTTTTTTCATCGAATGGAAAAAAGGGACAAACAGCGGACATAAGTGATCCAATGAGCTTACATGCTACATTCATGCCAAGGCACAAAAAATTGAAGCGCCGAGATGCCCAACGATTGCAATTTCAGCAAAGCCCTCAGAAACCTTCATGGGGCATTATGCCCTAAGCCCTCTGATAGTGACTGAGTAGTACTGATTTTCATGGTATGGGCTGATTTCGTATCATTGAACATTGCAATAAGCATTGAGTGTGATACGAAATCAAATCAAAACCTCATTGAATTGACTACTAGCCCAAGGTTCAAACTATCCAGGATTTTATCCTACATTGGTGGAATAGTTTGCTTTTTCATGGCATTTTGGCTTTACCAAAGCTACTCGTTCATTGGCTTTGCCGATGGTTATAAAAGTGAATTAGATAGAGCCCGCGAATACCTCTACCCTATCTACGTCGTGATATATACGCTTTTGGGCTTGTCATTTTTCTATTTTGGCTGGCATGTCAAAAAGCACCATCAGAAGATAAAATGGGCAGGTTTGATCACGTTGCTCACCGTAATTCTGTTCTTTATTGTAAGCATTTATTTATATGATCATTTAGATCATGGGCAGGGAGGGTAGTTATTCTCATCGTGATTATAGTAATCAATTGTGAAAGGGAGATTCTCAAGTCTCTCAAGCTACGCAAGGTCGCAAGGGAATGACGCTCAGCATTCAACTCGGAATACTTTCTTTAAGGTTGGATTGCTTATTCGTTGCTCCCTTATCCACCTTCTAGCGGATCGCAATGACAGCAATAGCCGCTGTCATCGCGAATCTGACGTAGGAAGATGAAGCGATCTCGGAGATAGACCGAAGCTTTGTTTCATAGGTTACTGCCTATCCACATCTCATATCATCAATTGATTGTATGAGCTTTTGGCCAGGTTCTGCCTAACCTCCAATAAGGTTCTTTCAGAAGGACAAAACATTGAGGGCAATTCGTAATTGACTCATTCGTAATTTGTAATTCAAGATCGGGATTGCTTTGCTCCTTCGTCGCGCGCAATGACAGCCAGAATTTCGGGATGTAAGAAAGTCTTATGTCTTTCGTCTTACTTCTTATATCTGTGTAGATCCTCCCCCTACCCCCTCCGGAGGGGGACAGCCAGAGCTTCATTCATCTATTTATTTCTACTTGATTTTAATCCTGATATGATCAATTGATTATACTACGTTTGAGTCGAGGCCTGCGTAACCTCCAATAGGTTTCTTACAGAAGGACATACAGGCAGTAGGCAAAAAAAACTATTTCTATCTACTTCTACTTATTTCTGGTTACTTCTATTTATTTCCAATTTCTAACTTCCAGCTTCTCTTACCTTCTAGATTGCTTCTTTCCTCCTGCCTTGCGGCAGGCAATGACGTCTAGAATTCAGGGATGCGTAAAAGTCTTATATCTTATGTCTTACTACTTACGTCTAAAAACCTACTTCTTCAACACCGTAAATTCCACTCTTCTGTTGATGGCTCGGCCTTCTTCGGTGTCGTTGGTGGCGACAGGTTTGGTCTCTCCATAGCCTTTAGCTTCCAGGCGGTAGCCGTTAATGCCATTGTCAGCCAGATAGGCTACAACCGCCTCAGCACGGCCTTGTGATAAGTTCAGGTTATAATCATCGGAGCCTTTGCCGTCGGTGTGCCCGGCGATCTCGATTTCTACGTTGGGGTTCTTTTCCAGGAATTCGACCACCTTATCCAGTTCGATGAAGGACTCTTGCTTAAGGGTGGTTTTATCAAAATCGAAGAAAATATTTTCCAGCCTTACTGTGGTACCTACCTCGATGGGTTCGAGATAGAAGTTCTTACTGTAAACCAAGTCATTCTCAATAGCATCAATCTCAATGCTGTCTCGAAGGCTTAAAAAGCCAGGTGCCGAAACATTGAAAATATACCATCCTTGATCACCGGTTTCGTATTCGTATTTACCCGCTTCCGTGGCCGCATGAAAAGCGTTGATATCTTCTCCTTGAATTCTAGCCACTACCTCAGCAGAGTCGATAGGGTCTTCCGTTTTCTTATTGTACACCACTCCTGCAAGCAATACTTTCTTGACCAATGGCACCAATTGAAAATCCTTGTAGATGGTAGAATCTTCTTCTATGGCTGCGATGTCCAGTTCTTCTTCTTTGTCTTTATAGCCAGAAGCCGTGATCTTAATGAAATACTTGCCCGAGCTTTTCAAAATGATGGCATAGGTACCATCACCGTAATCCGAGTTGATCTTTTCCGGTGTCCTGATTTTAGTACCAAATTCGAGTGTCGCCTGTACAGGGTCTCCACTTTCGGCATCTGATACCAATCCTGCGAGTTTCAGCTCAGGGTCTTTGTGTTGAAGGCCGTAGATATCGAGGTTACCTCCATCGATCGTTCGGTTAGAACGGGTCGTGAAGGCGTTGTTATTATTATCTACACTGAAGTAGGCATCAAAGCTTTTGGTATTAACCGAAGGCCCCAGATTGACTGGATCAGACCATTTGAGCCATGTATCGTCCAAGCGTTCTACTTTGTAGATATCAGTACTACCGAAGCCCATGTCCTTTCTGCTACTGGCAAAGTACATGGTCTTGTCATCAGAAGCTAAAAAAGGCCCGAACTCATCCCTGCCCGTATTGATGTTCTTGGGTAGCTTTTGTGGCCTTGACCAATTCAGGCCTCCCTCATTGAAACTGACATAAATATCGCTGAATGTACTCTTTTCCTTTTCACTAAAATAAAGGAGTAGCACATTCTTTTGAGTGTTCATGACAGCACCATAAAATCTACCAAGATTCATTTTCTTGAAATCAGTGACCCGCAATACCTGCAAATCCCCCCAGCCACCGCCTCGCTTACTGACCATGGAGAATCCTTTGTCATTCTTTCCTTTTCCGCCTCTTACTAACAGCGTATTACCGTTGTCAAGGATAGAAAATACCTGATTGGATTGGTGGTTGTTAAGTGGTGAGCCCAAGTGTTGAGCAGGGCTCCATTCTCCGGCTTTGCCCTTTTCAGTGTACCAAATGTCCTGAGTCCCCTTATTGCCAAAGTGGTTTTTGGGGTGGTCAGTCACAAAGAAGTAGAGGATTTTACCGTCAGGTGAAATGACGGGACCCCCTTCATGGTAGCCAGTATTGACTTTGCTACCAAGGTTGACTAACTCATATCTAGAACTTATTTCTTGTGCGTGGACGCTTAATATTGAAACTGAAAAGGCCAGGGCCAGAAGTTTCCTCATAACTTTCCTGTTTTTAATCTATGCTTGAAGGTTTTCAAACTAATAAGGAAAATTAGGTAAAAGATGATTAAAAGTAAATCCATAATGCATACAGTTAGTTGGCTTATTCGCCAGTGACGGACGCAATGTCACCTAGACGAATCATTAATGTCTACCTGTTGATATTTACACCTACAGGCAACCATAAAGTTAATTTTCGCATTAGCAGGTTATAAGCCTTAATCGGTAAGGCGTCATTTGTGGGGATAAAGGAACAGCATTAGAGGACTTTTTGAGAATTCTGCTGTTAACTGCACCCGTTGGCTCCTTTTTTTCGTTAAAACACTAGAACCTGTACCTGTAGCTATGAAAAAGATATACCCTCTTGCCATTATTCTTATTGCCACACTCATAGTCTGCGGACACCAATCAAAGGCGCAAGAAATCGAAATAGTGGGAGAAATTGTCAGTGAAGAAGACAATTCAGCGGTTCCGTTTGTACACGTTCTCAATACAAACTCACGCCAAGGTACGGTTAGTAATGCAGAGGGAAGGTTCTGGATTAAAATGTCAAAAACCGATACGGTGTTGTTTTCTACTATCGGTTTCAAGAAATACGCTTTCACACTCAAAGACGAAGTCACCACCGATAAACTGACGGTGAAGATCATGCTCAGCCAATCCACCATGGAGTTGAAGCCGGTGGAAGTGTTTGCCTATAAAAGTGAGGAAGATCTCAAAAGAGCCATTCTGAATCTGGATGTCCCTGAAGAAGAAAAAGATTACGTGGAACTGGATGGATTCTACTACGGCCCGAAGAAAGAGCCTAAGAGGTTCAATACAACAGGAAATGGCGTTGGTTTCTCTGGTCCTATCTCCGGAGTAGCCAACCTGTTCAATAAAAGGGTTAAAGAGGAAAAGAAATTTCGAAAGCAACAGCGCGAGTATAACAATTGGGTACAGAATGTAAAACTCAAATACAACCCCACAGTGGTACGGGAAATCACCGGCCTGCCGGAAGACAAAGTGGAGGAATTCATGGAATTCTGCCAACTGGATGAAAAATTCGTAGAGGTTTCCACAGAATACGAAATTGCCGTGGCCGTCAATCAATGCCTTGACCGATATAACAAAGAGGCAACAGAGGACGAAAAGTAGCGCTCCCCATTGATATAAGATCATAAAAAAAACCCCTATCTTTTCAGTCGGGGCTTTTTGCAAGCAAAGAGGTAAATTTTGTTAACTTGATTTCACTAAATCTTAACACTGTTGAAGTTAGTAAAGAATTAGCGAAACAGAAAGAAAACAGACTGGATTATTTCTCGGTACGAGTCATTCCGTTGAATGTCACTGGATAAATTAATTTCACTTTTACTGGTTGGTTTCGCTGGGTACCAGGAACAAACCTATGATTAACCGCCTTTAAAGCACGTACTGCCTCTTCACCTGCCCAATCGGCAAATGTCTTCAGCACCTCAAAATCGACCATGTTTCCTGAAGTATCTACAAAAAAGGATATATAGACTTTACCCTCGCCATTAAAGTTCGAAGGTATCCTAAGTTCTTTACTGATTTCAGCATAAAACTTCTCATGTCCCCCTATCGGTGATGGCATTGTTTCGTGAACATACCCAAAAATTATATCGGTTTCTTCAACCTCCTCTTCTATTTCAATTTCTGTTATTTCGATAGGAGTTTCATCTGTTACTTCTGTCATAGGCTCGACCAGTTCTTTAGAACACGACTGACCAAAAAGAGCGGATGAAGCCAGAAGGGTTACGGCAGCGTACTTTCTGAATTCCCGGCTCATTTGTGAGCCTTTGAACATTCCGCAAACTCGGGTATCTGAATTGGCAATGGCCTGATTGAGTTCTTCTTGTGATTTATTGGTGAAGTCGATCACCTTGTGATTGCATTGATCGCAATGATATGCCCCATCGCATTGAGAAAGGTCATTCAGTTTAATAGGGCAGGCAAAGGCCAGGTTGATGTTGTTTATTCTTGACATGGCGTTGATCGTTTTATAGCCATAATCAGAGAGGTTTGGAAAAGTCACAGTTTAGTGAGTATTGATAATATGATGATAGGATGGTTTGATGATGAGATAATTTGATGATGGGGGGATGAGACATTGGAAGCAGGACTTAAGACTGGTTCACATCCGAAGATAGGCTGTCATGGCGAGGAACGAAGCCATCTAGTGGTTAATTAACGATCGGGATTGCTTCACCTTCGTACCTCAGGTTCGCAATGACAGCCAGAGAGTCTTACTTCTTTTATCTAACCGCTCTGGCGCGAAAGTTACTTTCGTGCGTTTCTATTGTTGCATATAATCAATTGATGATATCGAGGTTAATCATTTGTGGATATAGGCGAAGAGAGTAACTAGATTACTCAAAGTAATCTAGTTACTGAAACGTCCTTATCTTATTGCTTTCGTCTTACTTCTTATGTCTCTTTACTAGATTCCCAAGTCTCTCAAGCTACGCAAGCACTTGTCCGTCCACTGACGGGATCGCAAGGGAATGACGCCAGATACTCGTACGTGCATTTATTTCTACTTATTTCTGATTACTTCTAGCTATTTCTAATACCTGTTTACGCCAATAAGATTCTTTCAGAAAGACACAGTGGTTTGTTTAATTCGTAATTCTATGAATTACTGGATTGCTTCTCCCGATCAATCGGGATCGCAATGACACCAAGAAGTACAGTTTCAAAGTCTTTTATCTTTTGTCTTACTTCTTATGTCTGACACCTAGCTCCCAATCATCACAAAAGCGCCCCAGTAATAGGGTTCTTTGAATTGCTCTTTCAACTTCAGTTGGGCTTGCTTGAATGCCTCCAGCTTGTTACCTGATCGCAGCCAGTAGCTGTAGAAGTTGGTCATCAACTGTTGGGTAGCCTCGTCGCTGACTTTCCAAAGGCTCATGATCACAGCATCTGCGCCGGCCACTAGAAATGCTCTTTGCAGGCCGTAAACTCCCTCCCCTGCCTTCACGTCTCCAAGGCCCGTTTCGCAGGCACTCAATATTACTAAGTCAGTCTCGTCTAGTGACAAGTTCATGGCTTCATAGGCAGTGAGAATACCGTTGTCATTGGAGGCCAATTCTACATCATTCTGGATGCCCGAGATGGTATTGCCAGCACCAGCCAGCATCAAACCTGATCTTAGTAGTGGGTTGTTCATGGCCTTCTCTGTTTCCACCCCGAAAACTTTGTCCCGATTCAGGTCAACGTCTTGTAAGAAATAACCGTGGGTAGCGATGTGCAACAGCTCAGGGTTTTTCGCTGCTTTGATGTTTCGTTCAGAAGCCTCCGTAGCCTGATAGACTTTGGTTTTGTGCCCTTTGCTCTTAAGCATTCTGTCGACGTTATTGATCTCCGTTTTGGTGCCCGGAAGTGGGGCTATCGCGTCGGTATTGCCATAGTCAGGAAAGCCCAACAGAAAAGCACTACCACTAAGGCGTGATTGCTTGCTAGCTTTCAGGTCAATGAGGTCTTTGCTATTACTGACTAACACAAAATCGAAGTCGCTTAGCACATAGGTACCGTCTGCCTTACGCAAAGTACTGATGTTGATTTGGTTATAGATACCATCCAGAGAAAGGTATAGTCGCTTTTTATATTTAAGTCCCTTTTCAATGTTTGCCCAATATTGGTCATAAGAGTATTCATCTTCTACCTGCTGCTGAATGGCATTCTTGTAGTACTTGTAATAACGGGATTCCAACTGTCCACCATTCTCCATCAAGACCAATCGCGGTTCTTTGCTCTGTTCCTTCGTTACGATGAGAGCAGCGTAGTGTATTTTATCGGTAAAACCATTATCGAAAACAGGGTATTGGATCACTTCAATGGCTGCTTCAGTATCACCCAAAGCATTGCGTAACTCATTGTGGCTGACTTGTTTGGTAGTGTACCCCTCTGAGAATAAACTGGAACGAGCAGAAAGGAACTTCTCAGTGGCATTGGCCACCCTTTCCAATGAATCCAGGTTGATATTCTGCTCACGTAATTCTTCTTTAGAATAACTGTAAAGCCCGGCCAACGTTTCTTTCTCATCCAGCCAGGTAAGGTATCTTTCTATCAGCTCGTTGTCGCCGCTTTCCAGGATTTGCTGACGCACTTTGTTCCCGGCATTAAGCAACAAGGCTTTTGTGGCGAGTTGATAATCATACATGCTACCCAGCAATCCAGGTGCGTATTGATGAGAGCTAGTGGCAAAAGAGTAAAACCGCTGAAACCGTGGGCGCATTTTATCCCAATACTTGGTCTTTTCCGACTCACTCATGGGTGGGAAGTAGGTATTGATAAACTCAAGGGATTTGTCTAAAACCTCCGTATACAATTTTGCCGCATCCGGATAATTGCCTGAAACCCATTGTAGAATGGCCATATCCTCCTTGGCCTCTACATAGGCAGGGTGGTTCCGCCCTAAAGTGTTCTCACGGATTTCCAGCACCTTTTCCAAAAGTGGCTTCGCTTCATTGAGCTTATTTTCATAGCGGTAGAAGTTACCCAGGTTACTGATAGAGTTGGCGTACGAGGGATGGTCTTCTCCAAAGCGCTTTTTGAATATTTCTGACGAGCGTTTAAGGAGATTCTCCACTTCAGCATTTTTCCCCATCAACACATACAATGAAGCCAGGTTGTTAAGCATATTGGCATAGTCAGGGTCGGCCTTTCTACCCAACTGAAGCTTACTTTCCTGAAGGTCTATCGCTTTTTGGTAAGTAGATTCTGCCTTATCATACTGCTCCATGTCCTGGTAGAGCAAAGCCAGATTGGTAAGCAGCTGTAAGTAGTTATTAGACCTTTGCCTCAAAGACTTCTCCGCTATAGCAATGGCTTCATTCATATACTTTTCTGCCTCATCATACCGGCCAATGGTTTGAAAAAGGTGCCCCTTGTTGTTCAAGGTAATGGCATATTGTTCGCTGTCGTTGCCATAGGCGGCCTGGGTAATACCAATCGACTTTTCGATTTCTACCTCAGCCTCATTATACTTTCCGAGGTCTTTGTACAACACAGCCAGGTTGTTCAATGAAGCACCATAGGCAGAATGCTGGGTTCCAAGATTATCACGTCGTAACTCAAGTGCCTGATAGGTGTACTTAAGCGATGCTGTGTAGCGCCCCATGCTGTTGTAGAGCATACCCAGGTTGGCCAGGGTCTTGTAGTAATTTATATCTTCAGTTATACCTTGATCTTCGTAAATCTGTTTGGCTGCTAAAAAGGCTGTGTCAGCAATTTGATAGCGCTGGCTGCGGTAACTCATCTGCCCTACATCCAAAAGTCGCCTTGCCTTATCCTGTTCATCCTTCTCCTTGGTAGCCATGCTATTCAGGTTCTTACTCAGCCTCGCAACGCCTTCCCCTTTCTCACGAGATGCAAAAACGGCCGCATTGTCACTCATAGAAATCGCATAGTTGAAACTGAGTGTATCGAATTTGGCCAGTGATTTTTCCAGACGTGCATCGAACGCTTTCAAACCTTCTTGGACTTCCTCGTTGCCAATTACTCTATTGGCATCTCTCTTGATCTTTTGCGCTTTCTGCTTGAGGTTTTTCAGCTTGAATTGCCCATAAGAAGGTATTGCTAGTATAGACAGCAGAATGATAATAATGTAGAATCTTTTCATGTTTGGCGAAAGGTTACTGACCTAAATTAAGCATATCATCTATGCTTGTCAATGCGAGGGGGAAGTAATTGATTTTCAGCCTGAACGGTCTTCAAACAA
This sequence comes from Bacteroidota bacterium, assembly GCA_039819065.1. Lineage (GTDB taxonomy): Bacteria > Bacteroidota > Bacteroidia > Cytophagales > Cyclobacteriaceae > JBCBSS01. The sequence goes on along the minus strand of JBCBSS010000054.1, from coordinate 27,224 downwards.
CATATACATTTCTTTGAACAGATTCTTTTGCACTGATCAGAAGCATCTTACAGCCACTAGCGGTCAATCATATCAAAATCAACTTCAGTTTGTTTGTCCATATGACCGCTGATGGAAAACTTTTTCTACGAAATCTGCGGTTTGTCATTGTTTAATAGGTTTGTGCTGATTTATTGGGGTAATAAAAGTATTCATTGGCGTGGGCATGAAAATCAAACTGAAAAAATTCTCTGAGTTCGCAAAAGATATTCTTCCGCATGAAGCATCTTATCTTTTGCGAGTCAACCACTTTCAGGATGAGGACAACAGAAAGATATTAGAACGCTTGGCATACAATGCCAACCACATCACCGAACACGTCCCTTATGACACAACTATAGACAAGAGAAAGTATTCTAACCTGATGCGGTGGATCGAAAACAAATTCCGTGATGCCGACGTGGACTACAACTTCGAATGGATCAACGAGAACGACCGTAAGGTAATGGCCGATGCGATCACACCTGAAGAAGAGAAGGAGTTGATCAAGGCAGTTAGAAATTACAAACCACACTCCTACTACTTTATCAAATTCTACGAGCTGCTAGAAAACTTCAGGCACTTTTTACTCATTCGCCTCAGGCTGGAGGAACATAAGATCATTAGCGACTTTGTGGATAGCTACAGGTCAGAATACGAGCGCTGTACTGCTGTGAGTAGAAAACTGCACGAAGCTACATTGGATATCATAGAACAGTATTCTACCAACAGCCGGGAATCGCGGCATTGGGAAAACTGGCTAAGGGAAGTATTCTACGATGATACATTGGATGGCCGTAATCGCTATTTCGCGGTGGTTCGACTCACTTTCATGTATTTCAATTACCGGGAATTCGACAAGCTTAAAGCGATTTATGATGATTTGGATAAGATGTTCGACAAGGGGACATTCTACTCTAAAAGAATTCTGCTGAATTACTACGCCAATCGGGTTTTGCTGCATTCGAAGTTCGATGTTTTGCAGCAGGCGGAAGATTACGGTTATCTATCCATCAAACAAAAAAATGCCGATTACCTGCACTACCTGAATAACTTTTGTGCCATTCTGCTCAGGCAGGGTAAAGTGGATGAAGCATTGAGCTTGATGAGGGAGTCGTTCTCCGAAATGCGCAATTCAAGCAACTTTCATAATAAGATAGGTTTTGTCTCTTTCTACATAAAATGCCTGGTCGAAAATGGCCAACCAAAAGAAGCTGAGCAGTATGCCAAGAGCTTTTTGATCAGTTTTAAAGAGGAAGTACTTAGCCAGCGCTGGCACATATTTTTCGTTGCTTATTTACGGTCTCTCATTCAGCAAGAGAAATATGAAGAATTACTTCGGGTGGCTAACCGTTACCAATTGCCACAACGTGATGAGGAATATCAGTCAAGGCCTATTTACATACCGGTAGTGCATTGGTATATTTTGGTAGCTCAATTCATAGAAAATAAGATCGACGAGCGTAAACTTATCGATAGGTTGGTTACTTCTATCACTCCCCACACCGGCAATGATCACAAAATGCGATTGATCGATAAATTGACTGATGAATTAAAACCCATAGCACCTTCAATTTTTGAAAAAATAAAGTCAAACCCAGCTTTACAGTATTCAACTAATTGATATACAGGTCATTATACCATTAATGATTTAAGAAACGCCCAAAAGTCCACCTTTTCAAATGCGCTTAATGAAAAACGGCTAAAAGCTTTAATCTTTTAATTACTCCACACTATGAAGGAAATCTTTTAACTCAAAACAAGCATGATGAAGTATTTAAAGTATTTAGCTTTTCTTTCTTTGGTCACTTTGACATTGACATTGGCAGGATGTGGTGATGATGAAGACAATGGTCCAGGTACTGCCAAAATAGCCTTTACGGTTACCGGATTGACGGGCTTAGATGCGGCTATCACAGTTAGTGGCCCAGCCGGTTTTTCTCAGACTGTTACCAGTACGACAACCTTATCAGATCTTGCCTTAGGTGATTATACAGTTACTATTGACAATGTAGGAAGCAATGGTCAGTTATTCGCGGTGAATTCGGATGACAGTGAGCAGACTTTCACTTTGGTAGCTGATGCTACAGAGACTATTGCTGTGGCTTACCAACCAGCAGGCGATGTAATTGGTATCGTAGGTAGATGGTTCTCTGCCGGAGCAGATGTAGCGCCTCTTTTGGTCACTTTATTCGACACGGATTCTATCTACGCAGAATTCAGAGCTGACATGACGTACACCGTTCAGCAGTTCGATGGTAGCGGAGCCAGCTTAACCCTAAGTGGTGTTTACACACAAACTGCTTCTGGTACTGGCAGCATCTATGAAATTGTTGTAGACCAATCTTCTCCAGCTGCACTTACCAGTGAGGGAATATTCGAAATTACGAGTGATACGCCGGATGCCATGTCATACGAGATCGTTCAAACGTCTCCTGACATCGGCGCGATTCCTCCAACTGCCACCGACGGTTTCGGTAGCTCTAGTGGAGGTATTCTAGGCACAACTAACGTTCAGACTTACAGAAGGCTGGTAGAATAATTTATTTCTACCTCGATGCCCGACACACGTCCTAAACTGTCGGGCATTCTTTCATCCATTTTAGCTTTCTATTCCCTATTTTCGGCGTTTCCCTTAATCAATCTGAAGCCGCAAAGAACCCATGAAGTACAACCTTATTTTCATTCTTTTATTAAGCCTGTCTGCCGTACAAGCGCAGCAGAATAACACCATCGATTATTTCGATCGGCAGATTCCGCGCCAGGCAAACAAGGAATTTCAATTCATAGCTTTCTTTTACAATCAAGCTGTAACCTCCAATTTCTTCCCCACGAATGACTTTCTGAGAGGTCAGATCTTTGGAAGATTATATGGTTCGAATACTACCCTTTCTTCAGACTCGCTGCATACGGCTTATTTCGAACAGCGATTTCTCCCCTTTTTCCTTTACCAACCTAAACTATTGGATGGCAAAGTGATCTTGAGGGCTTCGTTTGAGATAGACTGGACATGGGGTGATGTATCCTATGGTGTAGGTGGTAATGGCGGTTCGGCGGTTTCCGCTGACCAGGTGAACCTACAGACCCAGAATATGGAAATTGAGTTCATTCCTAAGCCGGGGTGGGCAATCAATCTAGGGCTGCAGCGCATGTTCGATACACCTTACAACCCATACAGAACGGTCTTCAACAAAATGACCACTACCGGGTATAGGTTAATGTATTTCGGTACCGACGCGGTTGGCTTGACAGTAAGAAGGGATCACGATTATGGCCGGTGGAAAGCCGGTTATTATCAGCTTTACGAGAATAACATACAGGAAAATGACGATGTCACATTGACTGAGTTCATTTATGAAAAAAATATAACGCCCAAGTGGAATCTCGGTGGCTCTGTGTATTATGTAAGAGACCGTGGTAATGGTGAAGGTGGCCCTTCTATCTTGGGACAAGGACTTAATAGTACTTTGACTGACTATAACGGTACTTTCCGTTTTCCTTTGGGAGGGGAGCGCTACAGAGCAGACATAGCTTGGTTAGGCGCCTTCTGGGGGTACAATCAGGACATCATGCAAGACAGGGTTTTTATGACCGGTTTTGTGAACTATAACCTTGGTTCGGTTGACACCGAAACTTCTACTGACAATTTCGAAGAGCGCGCTACTATCGGCGGATTAGGTGCTAACGTTAGGGCTGGTTACCGACATGGTCATACCGAAAACGATATCGTCGTTGCAGACCTGCTATTCTCAACAGGTGATGATGACAACCTCAATGATGATAAATACAGCGGAGTGATCACTGGTAATACTTGGGGTGCACCAGCTAATATTTATATCAGTAGCGGTGCTTACTTGCTTTTCCCTCACGGTAATGTGGTGAACAGGTTTGTGGCCGCTGTCAATGATTTTTCTAATCTGGGCCTTGGACTGACCGGTGGTACGCTTAACTACTATAAAGACCTCATCCCTTATAAAGTAAACGCCAAAGGTGGTGTGGCTTATGCCATGAGCAACTTCGAACCAACCGGTGGCGGCCGGAATATGGGTTTCGAAATGAACGGTAGAATCAGCTACCAGCCTAAAGTATTCATGAATATTGAATTGCATGCGGCTTATTTATGGCTTGGGGATTTCTACGATAGCGCAGAAGTCAATAGCGGGCTGACAGAAAGGCCTGTCAATCCCTGGACTGCTTTTATCGCTTTCAAATGGTTGATGTTCTGATGATGAAATTGATGAAGAGACTTAATACGCACATATTAATAGTAATGGTTGGCCTGTTTGTTTTAGGCTGCTCACCATACAAGAATATACCCGTCGTCAATACCATGGATGACTTGACTTACCCTTTTGAAGTCAAAAAGATCAAAATCCGCGACGACGTCGAAATGGCTTACATGGAACAAGGTAGTGGTTCTCAAACCATAATTTTTATCCATGGGCTAGGCAGCTACGGTCCTGCCTGGAAAAAGAATGTGGAAATGCTGAGCAAGCAGTATCGCTGTATTGCTGTGGATTTACCGGGCTATGGCAAGTCAAGCAAAGGCAACTATGAAGGTAGCATGGCGTTTTTCGCTGAAGTGCTCAGGGATTTTATAGATGCGCTCTCACTGGATAAAGTGACATTAGTCGGTCACTCTATGGGTGGGCAAATTTCTATTGTTACCTCTCTTTTCTATCCTGAGAAAATTGAGAAACTGGTGCTCATTGCACCGGCTGGTTTTGAAACTTTCGATGAGGGGGAAAAAGACTGGTTCAGGTCGATTTTGACAGCTCGGGCAGTACAGGTTACTCCTCCCATGCAGATAGAGATCAACTTTGCCTATAATTTCTATGATATGCCTGATGATGCGCAGTATATGATCAAGGATAGGATAGCGATGCGATCGGCCAAAGATTTTGAAGGGTACTGCTATATCATACCACAATGCGTGAGGGGTATGGTAGACCAACCGGTTTTCGAAGAGTTATCAAAAATTACACAGCCTACACTGATCATATTCGGTGATAGCGATAACCTGATTCCAAACAGGTTCTTAAATGGCGGTCGTACAGAGACCATCGCTAAGGCTGGTCATGAACAGATAAAAGATAGTAAACTAGTCATGGTGCCCAAAGCGGGGCATTTCGTGATGTATGAAAAAGCAAATGTTGTAAATCAAGAAATCGCTACATTCTTGCAGTAGCGTGTATTAATGGCTTAAGGGTCCGGGTAGTTGATTAATCGGAGTTTAATAATTATTTCTAAACAATAAATAAACTACCATGAAAGCCAAAGTGAGAATACTCAGCCTCGTGCTGTTACTTAGTATCTTCGTCGTCAGTTGTGGTGATGAAGAGTTTGTTGTTCCGGAGGCCTCAGCTCCTGAGGAAGATATACTGACTGCCGATAAAAGCGCTAAAAACGCCATTAACGCGAGCAGTTCGCAATTGACATCGCATTTTCGAAATTGGCTTAGCGCCAATGGCTACGGCAGCTACAATTTTGCCGGTGGTCCGGGAAGAAGTTACGGAGGTAGAACCAGTAATTCTGATCCGGTCAATAACCACCCCGTGATATTCATCCACGGTAACGGTGATAAGGCGGTTGGAACATCTACCAGTCAATCCGGTTGGACTGCTTCCATCGATTATTTCCTATCAAAAGGCTATCGCAGTAGCGAGCTTTATGCCATGACATGGGGGCCAGCGAGCCTTTCACAAACGCCATTGCAGTATCACAGCCGTTCCTACATTGATAGGATCAGAAGGTTTATTCAGGCAGTGAAAGCTTACACAGGCGCCAGCAGAGTGGATGTGATCGGACATTCTATGGGGGTGACACTAGCCAGAAAGGCTATCAAAGGTGGTACCGCTTACGATCAAGCTATTGGTGGTTACTACAATGTCGGGTCGAGGTTATCCTATGTTGATACTTTCGTAGGTATAGCCGGTGCCAATTATGGATTGACGTCTTGCTTTTTCAGCGGCACTTCCATTCCTACCTGTAGTGATCGTAACGGGTTCTATCCGGGCTACCTTTATTTCGGAGCTGGTCCTTACGGTGTTTCTGAATTCCTGACGGGGCTCAATAATAACAGCTCCAAGGAAGGCACCTACGTTTACTCGCTCTGGAGTACGGTAGATGAAGTCATTGGAGGCGGCACGCTTGTCTATGGCCGGTACACTTGTCGAATACCCCGCCAAAATGGAGAAAGGGTATTCACATCTTTCCCCTATGGTCACTGGGGTGTAAAAGACAGAACCGGATACCAACAGTGGAGAATGGTGAAATATCACCGAACGAATTGACAACAGACTATTAATTTCAACGCAATTGTTAAGCCGTCAGACCTCCCCATCTGACGGTTTTTTTTGTCTTTTGAAATGGGCACGAAAATGACTGACAGCACGTCAGAATCTATTGATGGAAGCTCTTAGGACGGTTAAAAAGTGTTAACAATCGTTAAAAAAAGCAACCTCAACCGCTATTTCGAGGTCTTTTCTATTAAAAAAAATTCACCAAATCTGACACCTTTTGCGAAAAACGGAGTAATAATATTGATAAACCGTCCATTCTATGTTTAAGAATTATCTGCTCGTCACTATTAGAAACATCCTTAAAAATGGCACTTATTCATTCATTAATATTTCAGGATTATCCATTGGGATCGCATGTAGTATCCTGATCCTGCTGTGGGTACAGGATGAGTTGTCATTTGATAGTTTCATACCTAAAGGCAACAAGCTACATCAGGTTTGGGTGAATGCTACTTATGATGGTAAAGTGAACACGTGGAATTCTGTACCTCTACCCACTTATGAAGCTATGAAAACAGCAGATGCCAACATTGTCAATTCTGCAGTGGTGGGATGGGGTGCTGACCGTTTGTTACACTACAAAGACCAACGGTTTACTCAGGAAAGCTATTATGTGAGTGAGGAGTTTTTGGAGATGTTCGAGTTCCAGCTCGTTAAGGGTAGCGCTGAAAGCGTACTGGATGATCCTTATAGTATTGTCATCACTGAATCTACGGCCAAGGCACTTTTTGGTGAAGAAGAACCCATGGGCAAGATCATCAAAGTGCAAAATGAGAGTGACGTAAAAGTGACCGGTATACTTAAAGATTTGCCAGATAATTCCAGCTTTCAATTTGACTTCCTTATCCCTTGGAAGCTGAGAGAAAAGGTAGAAATTTGGGTGGTCGACAACAAGGACAGTTGGGGCAATTATTCTTTTCAGGTATATGTAGAATTGAATGATGCCAAGAACGAAGCTTTGGCTGAAAAGGCGGTCAGGGATATGCTCACCGAAAACGGGCAGACCGATATCAAAAGGGAATTCTTTCTTCACCCCCTATTGAGATGGAGGTTACATTCTACTTTTGAAAATGGCCAAGAGTCTGGTGGTAGAAGCGACTACGTACAGCTATTTACGATCATCGCTATTGCCATTCTATTGATAGCTTGTATCAACTTCATGAATCTGGCTACCGCCCGATCAGAAAGAAGAGCCAAAGAGGTAGGTATTAGAAAAAGCATTGGATCCAAGCGTATAGAATTGGTGGCGCAGTTTATGGGTGAGTCTACTTTCATTGCACTGGTGTCTTATTTGATAGCCATTGTTCTCACACAAATGGCTTTGCCTTCTTATAATAACCTGGTAGAGAAGGAGCTCTTTATACCTTTCAGCACTTTGGATTTTTGGTTATTCTCAGTGATCATCGTTGTAGGGACAGGTGTTTTATCGGGCAGCTACCCGGCTTTCTTCCTTTCTTCATTTAAGCCGGTGAAGGTACTCAAGGGCAAGGTACAGGTAGGCAGGAACGCCACTACTCCGCGTAAGGTTTTAGTGGTACTTCAGGTGGGATTTTCCATTTTCCTGATCATCGGCACAATGGTGATTTATCAACAAATACAATTGTCTAAGAACAGGGAGTTGGGATATCAGCAGGAAAACCTGCTTTCCATTGGCATTACTGAGGATATCAACAAGAATTATGACCCACTCAAACTGGAGCTCGAGCAGTCAGGGATAGTATCATCTATAACCAAATCCAATAGTGCCATTACCACTATTACATCCAACAATTTCATCGGTTGGCCTGGTAAACCTGAGGATCATCGGGTAATCTTCACCACCATTGCAACGGTTTATGATTATACCAAAACGATGGGTATCAAACTACTTGATGGGCGTGACTTCTCGCCGGAATTCGTTTCCGATAGCTCGGCCATTATCGTCAACAAAGCTGCATTGGATATTATGGGCCTACCTGAACCTGTAATAGGCACCCAGTTGGAGCTTTGGGGTCAAAAGAGGGATTTGATCGGCGTGGTTGACGATGTCCTGATGGGCTCTCCTTATGAACCCGTAAAGCCTATGGCGATGATATTCGATGTTGAGTGGAGTGATGTTGTAACTGTCCGGCTTAACAAAACCGACAATCTCAATGAATCGCTGGCCATAGTACAATCTGTTTTCGAGAAGTACAATCCTGCTTACCCGTTCGAATATTCATTTGCCGATGATGACTTCGCCGAGAAATTCCAAAACATAAACCTCACCAGTAGTATAGCCACTATTTTCGCTACATTGACTATACTCATTACTGGATTGGGTCTATTCGGACTGGCTTCATTTACAGCAGAGCAACGCACCAAGGAAATCGGTATTCGCAAAGTATTGGGGGCCTCTATCATTAGCCTTTTAAGGCTTATCTCTAAAGAATTTTCTGTACTAGTATTGGTTGGATTCATACTGTTTGCACCGCTGTCATGGTGGCTCTTGAACATGTATCTGGAAAGGTATACCATTAGAATCGACATCGAATGGTGGGTATTCCCATTGACTGGCATAATCACGCTGGCTTTTGCCTTGACCATTGTTATTAATCAGGCATGGCGAGCAGCCAGGTCTAATCCGGTGAATGCTTTAAGAAGTGAATAGCACTATTTACTTAGCGCTTCACTACATCAGCTAGTTCTACCACCTTGTAATTGGGGTTATGCTCTAGCAACGATTTCAACACACCAACATGCGTCTGGCCGATGATCAGGATAATTCTATTGCCTTGATCAGCCAGCTGGGTATTGAGTATGTTGCTGTAGATCTTGAGGTTTCTCTCGTAGAAAAGCGATATGAACTCGGCACCGATGTAAGTGGTGTCTATTTCACTCAGGCCGTCATAAGATTTGAAAGCGCCATTTTTAATATAGGCTGGCGTATTGAAAAGCAAGCGATGGGTAAGTGCTACGTTCTCGGGCTTGTTAAGGGTCAAAAACAGGTCAGCGATGGTCATTTCTCCCGAAACGAAACGTTTATTGACGCTACCCCCCAGTTTCCCAAATTCATTTCTGGCAGCCTGAAATCTGTCAATGTTGTCACCAGAAGCGAGTAGTCCTTGTGAGGTCGATTCGTAATAGTCGACGCCATAGACTTTACCGAGTTTGTGGCTATTGGCTAACCTAAATCCCAGTTGGTATGCTTCTCTCAGATAGGTTTTATTCAGTATGTCAAGTTGATCGGCTTTAAATAGCCGGTAAAGGCTATCAATTTGCAGCTGTTGTTCAGGCGAACGTTCTATCATGATCATATCGGGGCTAAAAGCCCCAAGTGCCCCACTGAATGATTGGATTTCGTTCTGTCGTCTCTCTCCTAAGAAGTTACGGTTTTCGCTTTCTGCATTATGAAACTGGATGAAATGGAGGGTGCCTAGCAATAGTATTTCGATCTTATCTTCCTGGGCTTTAGCGGTTGAGAGACTAGTAGCCGCCAACAACACAATCAATACTTTTTTCATTCAAGGTCTTTAATTAACACTAACAAACTCTGCGAAGCTTATTCGGCTTCAGAATCCTCCAAAGTAAATCAAAACAGTCTATGTAAAAAGTATTTCACCCAGGTGATACTAATTCTCCAGGCTTTATTTCTATTCTTATTATGCTTACATTCAAATGAGAATAATGACCAGGCCATGCGAACTTACAAACAACCAACCATTCTAGCCTGGGTCTGTTTAATCTTAGTTTTACAGGTTTTCAGGCCCATTTATGCCCAAGACTGTATTTCATCAGTAGCTAAGCTCAAAACGGAAAAAGGAGAGGCTAAGGTCGATCTGCTTAATGAACTATCAGCGTGCTACAGAAATGTGAATCTTGACAGTGCCAATGCATTTGCTTTAGAGGCCGTTTCTTTGGGTGAGCAACTCAAATACAATGAAGGGTTAGCCATAGCGTACAAAAACCTTGGTACCATTCATCTTTTTCTCGGTAACCTGAACCAAGCCAAGCAATCCTATCTCAAAAGCCAATCGGTGTTTGAGGCAACCGGCAATGTTTCCGGCGCCATGGATGTGAATTACAACCTCGGCCTGCTATTCTACTACAAGCCAGATTATGATTCTGCCATACTCTATTACAACAAAGACTTTGAGTATAGAAAGGAGATAGATGATCAGCTTGGCATAGCGGATGGGTACCTTAATATGGGGAATGTGTATTGGTCGAAAGGGGAAGAGATCAAGGCGCTTGAGTATTATAAGAATAGTATTGAGGCCTTTCAGAATGGCGGAGACACCCTTCAGGCCATCAAAGGAGAGTTCAATATCGGCAACATTTACTGGGACTACAGTAACTATGACCTAGCCTTGGAAAGCTTCTACAAATGCCTGCCCATTTTCGAATCGAACAATGATATGTATCTGATGTGGACTTGCCTTGACAACATTGGCAAGGTGCATTTGGACTTAGATAACTATGGCGAGGCGAGAGAATACACCAGACGTGCTTTGCAAACAGCACAAGAGTGGGGTGACCAGCGCAGCATCACTGTGACACTGCAAAGCATGGGCGCGCTAAATAGCCAGGAAAGAAACAGTGATTCTGCTCATTATTATTTTAGGCAAAGTCTGGATATGGCCACCCGATACCAGTACACTGATCTCATCAGTCTTAACCTGAACAGCCTCGGTATTTTGGATCTTAACGATGACGAATTGGAAAGGGCAGAATCATATTTTCTCAGGAGTTTAGAAATGAAGGAGGAGCTAGATATCAACGAATATTATCTGGCCACTTCATTTGAAAACCTTGGTAAAATCTATGAAAAACGGTCTGACCTCAACAAGGCTATAGATTACTATCAAAAGACTTTAGAGATTGCAGAGAGTGTCAATTCGAATGAGTTGAGGCAAAATGCTTCATTTGGGCTTTACAAGGCCTATGAGAAACTGAATCAACCGGCGCAGTCTTTAAGTCATTTTGTAAGATATACCATTGCCAAGGATAGCATTCTCAATGAGCAGAGCCAGAAGAATATCGCCAACCTCGAAATCGGTTATCAAACAGCGCGTAAGGATCAGGAGATACAACTCCAAAAGGCTCAGTTAGGCACCCAACAGGCAATCATTAAGCAACAATCCCTACAGCGTAATTTGCTTCTGGGCGGAGTGGCCTCGCTTTTGATCATCGCGGTATTGGGGTACTACACTTATCAGAGTCGGTTGAAAACCAAAGAGTTGATCTATCAGAATCAAAAAGAGATGGAGCAGATCAGGTCGCGTTTCTTTGCCAATATTTCCCATGAGTTCAGGACGCCACTTACCTTGATCACAGCCAGGGTAGATGATGTGATAGAGCAGGCAGGTAAAAAAGACCTGACCGATTTAAAAGGCATCAAAAAGAACGCGTTGCGGCTTTTGCAACTGGTCAACCAACTGCTTGATCTTTCTAAAATAGATGCGCAACGCACCAAACTCAAAGTAGTACAAGGTAATATTTCCAGCTTCATTCAGGCACTGTCAGAATCGTTCCACAGTTTGGCCGTACAACGCGATATCCAATTTAATATACCATCTGGCGAGCTGGTTATCGATGGTTATTTCGATCAGGATAAATTGGAAAAGATCATTGTTAATCTAGTCTCGAATGCCTTCAAACACACTCCGGAAGGAGGTACAATTACGGTTAGCATGTATCAATACGACAGTCAGCATTTGACTGTGACCATAGAAGATACCGGCAGGGGTATCCCTCCTCATGATGTAGAACATATCTTTGATCGATTCTACCAGGCTTCTGATACGGATACCGGCGGTTCTGGTATCGGCCTTTCTCTCACCAAAGAATTAATAGAAATTCAAAAAGGGCAGATCAGTGTAAAAAGTGAATTAGACAAAGGCTCTCAATTTACGGTGACTTTGCCCATCTCCAGGGGGCATTTCGAGCAATTAGGGGCCGAAATCAGCGAAACAAAACCTGAGCCTACAACGGAAGAAAAACCAGTAGCATTGCCTGCTCTTGACGAGGATAAGCCGGTTGATAATCGCCTATTAATTCCAGAGGACAAGCCCGTTATTTTGGTAGCAGAGGACAATACAGAATTGCGGCATTATATCAAGGATATGCTCAGTTCTGAGTATAGTGTGATGGAAGCACCAAATGGCAAAGATGCTTTGGAATTGGCCGTTACGCACCAACCTGATATGGTACTGAGTGACGTGATGATGCCCGAAATGGACGGCACGGAACTCTGCAAGCACATCAAGAATACCACCGAGACCAGTCATATTCCTTTGATCATGCTGACGGCAAAAGCTTCAGGTGAGGCCAAGCTTGAAGGCCTTGATATCGGCGCAGACGATTACCTAACCAAGCCATTCGACAAGAAGGAGTTAAAGGTTAGAATTAAAAATCTCATCCTGCAACGCAGAAAGCTAATAGAAAAATTCTCCCAATCGCTCAATCCGAGGGATATCAAGCTCAACTCCGCTGATGATGACTTCATGCAGCGAACAGCCTCCGTGATCAAAGCACGTATTGATGACCATACCTTTTCAGTAGAAGGATTAGGAGACGAGATAGGCATGAGCCGCTCTCAGCTTTTCAAAAAGATCAAGGCACTTACAGGTATGTCGGTATCTGAGTACATCCGCGCTATTCGATTGAGCCACGCCGCAGAAATGCTGAAGAACAAAACCGCTTCCGTCTCCGAAATAGCCTATGAAGTGGGTTTCAATAACCTGTCCTACTTTGCCAAGTGCTTTAAGGAGCGGTTTGGAGTGAGCCCGAGTGAGTATGGATTGGCGTAGAAATTAGATGTGAGATATTAGATGTTAGAGGTAAGACATAAGATGAAAGACTAAAGATTTATGTATATCCCTGAGTTCTGGCTGTCATTGCGAGCCTATCCGTCTACTGACTGAGAGGGACGACGAAGCAAACTAGTAGCTAATTAAGAATTTCAAATTATCAATTGGACTAAGTGCTCTGCCCAATGTCTTTCTGTAAGAATCTTATTAGCTCATAGGGTATGAAAGTGGATAGCTGAATCGTGGTTGTTCCGGTATGTGCTATTCATTTAATTTATCTTTTGTCCATGAGCTTCTTTATTTGCTAATAAGATTCTTTCAGAAAGACTAGGTAATTGTTATGTGTTGGTTCTGTGATGCTTATTCCCAGTTTCTAACTTCCAACCTCGTTTATCCACTGGATTGCTTCGTCGTACCTCGCACCTGTCCGTCCACTGACGGATCGCAATGACCGCCAGGGCTCTGGAATCTTATATCTAATGTCTTTTGTCTTACTTCTTATGCCTTATGTCTAAAAACCAAACGCCGGATAAACCAAATCATACAATACTGAGTGCGAGTCATTCTTGATATCCCATTGATTGTAGTTGCCAGCTGTGATTACGACGATAAGGTCACGAGTTCGGTCTACGAAAATGCGTTGGCCGCCGTTGCCGATGGCTGTAGCAAGGTTTATCTCCTGTCCGGCTACATTGCTTTCTGATATCCAGAATTGATATCCATACCCGGCTCCTTTTCTACGACCCAGGGAAACATGCGATTGGAAAGAGGCATCCACCCATGCTTCGGGTAATATCTGCACACCATCCCATTTGCCCCTATTGGCATATAGCATACCAAACTTCATCAAATCTCTTGATCTCAGCCTGAGACCAGAAGCTGCGGCCGGTAGATCAAGGCCTGGAAATCTTGTCCAGGTGAATTCCTGTATACCGAGTGGGGCGAATAAATGCTCTTTAGCAAATTCATCTATTTCCTTGCCACTTACTTTCTTGATGATAGATGCCAGCAACTGCGTTGTGCCTCCATTGTATTCCCAAACCTGACCCGGCTCTGTTTCCATAGGTCTGCTCAATACAAAGGCGATTGGGTCAGGGCTAGAGGTCATCAGAATTTCGCTATTGCGGGGGTCATCATACGGCACGTCTTCATTCCATTCTATACCGGAAGACATGGTCAATAGATGCTCTACGGTCAGATTCGATCTGATGCCAGAATCATATTGCGCATATTCCGGATAGAAATCAAAAACCCGCTGGTTGATACTGTCAATCTTGCCCTGTGCGATAGCTACCCCGATACATGCGGATACGACACTTTTAGAAACGCTTCGGATGTCGTGCAAGTCATCTTTATTGTGCTCGATCACACCGAGATCATCACCCCATATTTCGTCTTTGCCTTTGAAGTATTGCTCATAGACTAATTTGCCATCCTTGGAAATAAGTACGCTGTGAATGTTAGGGTATTCGCCGCTTAGAATAGCTTGCTTAAGGAATTCCAGTTTGGCAGTATCCAAGCCTACACTTTCTGGTGAGGCTATGGTAAAGTCTTCTGAAATAGTGGATGCTTGGCTTGTGTTTTTCTGGTCAGGCTGACTGCATCTGTTGGTTGATAGAATGATAGAAAAGGCAATAATGAAAAGTGAGATTCTCTTGATCATATAAATGGTTTTTATAGTTTGGGTAAAAGACCTTGGTCGATTGTAAAGGTTGCAGGGTTCGATGAAGGATTTTTTGGGGAGCTCTAATTATGGAGCTTTTAGAATTGGGCTTTTGAGTGTGATATCATCAATTGATTATATACCTTTCGTTACTATTATGTTGTGCTTACCTTCCAATAAGTTTCTTCCAGAAGGACAGGGCATAGAATTTCATTCGTAATTATTCTACTGGATTGCTTCGTCGTACCTCTCAGTCAGTAGACGGACAGGCTCGCAATGACACCCAGAATTAAGAGATGAAATAAGTCTTACTTCTTTTATCTTACCTCTTTCATCTAAATGGCCTGACTAAAAGTAGGGCTGTTTTTGGTGCGTGCTGCCAGTTTTTTGTCGAAGACCATACAGATATTTCTGAGGAAGACCATTCCTAGCGTGGTGACTTCAAATCCTGAACTGTTGAGGGTTATGAGGCCATCTTGCTCAATCGTTTTTAGCTGGTCGATCATGGTAGAAGAGGGTGTTTCACCTTTCCAATCCAATTTACCTTTGCAGGTGATACTCAGAATCTGTGCCCTCACCGCCATATCTTCCTGGCTTAAGAAGTGGCCGTTGATGCCTTTCAACTGACCTGATGTGATCATTTGATAATACTCCTCTACTTTGCGCGGATTCTGGAAATAAGCATATTGAGAATCACTAATAGACGAGGCGCCTAAGCCAATTAGCAAATCTGTATTGAAAGTGGTATACCCCATGAAGTTACGTGAAAGTGTACCGTTTTGCCATGTGCTGAATAAGGCATCCTCTGGTAAGGCAAAATGATCCATACCGATGTCTTCGTAACCCTGCTCGACCAGCATTTCTTTACCAAGCTCATAGAGTTTTCGTTTATCATCTCCGCTAGGTAAGTCTTCTTCTGAGTAAGCCCGCTGCCCCGGTCTTTTCCATGGCACATGAGCATAGCTGTAGAAAGCAATTCTTTCCGGCCTCAGTGAAGCTACCTGTTCAAATGTTTCTCGGATGGTATCAGTCGTTTGGAATGGCAATCCATAAATAAGATCAAAGTTGACTGATTGATATCCAATGCGACGAGCTGTCTCAGTTACTTTTTGTACATGTTCGAAGGGTTGCACGCGGTTAATGGCTTGCTGAACTTTCAAGTTAGTATCCTGGATACCAAAACTCACTCGATTAAAGCCCAAATCATAAAGCGTTTGCAAATGCGCTTCGGTAGTATTGTTAGGATGTCCTTCAAAAGAAAAGTCGTGATCAGGGTGAACAGTGACGGTCTCAAGTATGGCAGCGATCAGTTGTTCTAAGCTCTCTGGGCTAAAAAAGGTAGGTGTTCCCCCACCAAGGTGTAGCTCACGAAGTACTGGGGTTGTCTTGAAATTACAAAGATAGATATCCCACTCGGCCAAGAGATGTTTGATGTATTCGGCTTCTACTTTATGGTTCTTGGTAATCCTGGTATTACAGGCACAATAGGTGCACAGGCTCTCACAAAAAGGCAAATGAATATAAAGGCTCATGCCCTTTTCTTCATTGGAAGCTTCAAAAGTGCGCCTAACTGTCTCTAACCAAAGCTCGCCATCAGGGGCTTCCTCTTCCCAAAAAGGTACGGTTGGATAACTGGTGTACCGAGGTGCCGGTACATTGTATTTTTTGATCAGCGAGGAAGGTACATGCATAAGGACAAAATTGCCCTCAGAGAAGTTGCGTTGGGTTGAGGGCAGTCAGCAGGAAAACTGATTTTTATCAGGTATCAAATGGTAGCATTATTGAATATGTGAAATACAAATTGTGAGCATTTCCCAACATTAAATCAAATAATGACGTTAATGATGGGAAATACCAACATCATAAATCAAGATATATAATTATATTTGTTGGAAAATACCAACTTTATAACTCGTTAAAGTACTTAATGATGGGAAATACCAACAAATGGTCTTCTATGACTAATGAGACTATCATAAAAGCGGTAGGTGAATATATCAAATATCACAGGTTAATGCAGAATAAAACCCAGATTGAAATCGCAGAATCTGCAGGGATCAATCGCTGGACGTTGAACCAGGTTGAAAAAGGCCATGCTATCAGTATGAACTCATTTATACAAATACTGCGCGCTTTGAAACAGTTGGATATTCTGGATGTATTCAAAATAGAATACCAGCCTAGCCCCATAGAATTAGCCAAAATTGAGCAAAGAAAAAGGCAACGTGCCAGTAGTAAACCTAAAGAGGATAAACCCAACATAGATTGGTAATGATCACCACTGCTTTTGTTAAAATATGGGGTGAAACTGCCGGGGCAGTAGCATGGGACGAAAATCGAAGATTAGCCAGCTTTGAGTTCGATCAGAAATTCTTGCGCAAAGGCTGGAACCTGGCACCGCTTAAAATGCCAATAGATGCTGGTGCTACTATTTTTAACTTTCCTGAACTCAGGCAGCAACGCAACACCGAAAATGATACCTTCAAAGGGCTACCAGGGTTACTAGCCGATACACTACCGGATCGCTATGGAAATCAGTTGATCAACCTTTGGCTTGCTCAAAACGGTCGACCAGTAAATAGCATGAACCCAGTGGAGCAATTGTGCTTTATAGGTACACGTGGTATGGGTGCACTGGAGTTCGAGCCTTCAGAGTATCCTTCAAATGCTAACACTTTTCATATCGAGTTAAAAAGCCTGGTGGACATTGCTCAAAGGATATTATCTGAAAAGCAAAGCTTTTTAACCAACCTTCAGGCAGATGAAGCTGAAGCTATGCAGCAGATCTTAAGGATAGGCACCTCTGCCGGAGGGGCTCGCCCTAAAGCTATTATTGCTTACAATTCAAAAACAAAAGAAGTGCGCTCAGGACAGACAAAGGCTCCAAAAGGGTTCGAACATTGGCTGATCAAACTCGACGGTGTAAGTGACGCTCAGTTTGGAGAAAGTACGGGTTATGGCAGAGTGGAAATGGCCTATTACCAGATGGCGGTTGATTGTGGCATCGAGATGATGGAGTCCAGACTAATGGAGGAAAATGGACGCGCTCATTTCATGACCAAACGTTTTGACAGATCAGGCAATGCCGATAAACACCATATTCAAACATGGTGTGCAATAGAACACCTCGACTACAATGAGGTCACCAGTTTCAGCTATGAACAATTATTCCAGACCATGAGAACATTGTATTTGCCATACCCACAAGCAGAGCAAATGTTTCGTAGAATGGTATTCAATGTAGCTGCTCGAAATTGCGATGACCACACTAAGAACTTTGCTTTTCGTTTATGTAAAGGTGAAGAATGGGGACTCACACCTGCCTATGATATATGCCATGCTTATCGCCCTGATAGCATTTGGGTGAGTCAACACGCTTTAAGCGTGAACGGTAAAAGGCAACATATCAATAAACATGATCTAATGACTGTGGCAAAATCTATGAACATTAAAAAAGCAGAACGCATTATCAATCATGTCAGCGAAACCGTTTCGAAATGGGGGGATTATGCTGATGAATTCGGTGTAAGTGTAAAGTTGAGAGATGCCATTGATAGCACATTAATCAAACTATAAAAAAGCTGATTTACGACCGCAAATTTGATCTATGGCTAATTTCCTAATTGATTTATACAGTAAATACGATGACTTTAGCATGCTCTTTGAACCAGGCTTACAGAAAGAAAAGCGAAAGGAGATAGAAGCAATTTTGAAGGCCAACAAAAGTCAACTGAATTCGGATGCTTATCATATTTGGGGGTTAATCTACTATATGTCTGACGAGGATATTCAAAACAAAACCGAGTTCGCTTTAAAGAAATTCAAGGTAGCTTATGAGATGGACAATGATAACTTCTTAGCCTGTCTTTACATTGCCCATTGTTATCATGATATGCAAATACTAGATCAAGCTCTAACCTATTATGAATTGGTTGATCAAGATAAGCTAAGGGCATTTCAGCAATGGCGATATATAAAGCTGATCGAGCAAATCGGGTATTGCCATTATCAGCTTGGCAGAAAGAAAATCGGCAGACAAAAATTCAAAGAGGTTCTGGAATGGCACAAAAAGCTTCCTTTTGAAGAAAGAAACATACCATCCGAGATGTTAAGCTGCCTACCTCCTAACGACTCTTTAGCATTGGAAATGAAAAATATAGATAAGGATATTGATGATGAATAATGATCAAGTGGATTGTTCAAAAGAACCTGATTAAAGAGGAAACGCTCAATAAGATCGTATCAGCTTTAAGTGAGTTAAGTACACCCTACGAGTTGGTGCAGGTTATTCCATTTTCGAACGAACTGCCTGAATTTGAGCCTGGGACATTCAACATATTCTATGGATCGACTACTTTGATGCTCAATGCCTATCAAACAAGTAAATTCAGACAGGGGGTATTCTACGACCCCAATAAGTTCAATACTGAAAGCTATCTCAAGCATTGGGGCGATCGTATGTTGAATAGTGATGGTATGGTACTGCCCTTCAAAACGTTTATCGAAACAAAAGTGGATTCTAAGCCTAAATGGTTTTTAAGACCCAATGAAGATGACAAGAGCTTTCCCGGTCAGTTAATGGAGACATCAGCAATATTGACCTGGTATGACAAACTCAAGGATATCAATAATCCCAACCTCAATCCAGAAACGATGATATTCGCAGCATCGGAAAAGAAGGTTTACCGAGAGTGGAGAAACTTCATTGTTGGGGAAGAGATAATCGATAGTTGCAGATACATACTGAATGAAGCATTGAATATCTCCAGAAAGGACATCCCAAAAAAAATGCTGGAATTCACCGTCTCATGTATTTCGACATTTACTCCTCACGAGATATTCGTGATGGATGTAGCAGAAACAATTGATGGCTATAGGGTCATTGAATTCAATTGTTTCAATGGTACAGGATTCTATGATCATGACATTGGAAAGATAGTCAAAAGCATCAATTATCAGATCAACAAAAAATTAAGTTGATTTATTGGACACCATATTGAGTTGCTCAAGGCATGCGCAGAGCAAGTACGTAAAAAGAATAGCTAGTTTTTATCACTTACAAACCGACACATCCTTACCCATAAGCACCTCTGTGCCAGAAATGAGCTCTGGGCTTAGGTAGGGGATACCGAGGTTCATACCACGTAAGACGAGCATGATGCCCATGACCAGAATAAAGACGGGTACAATTTTAGCTACGTTGAGATTAAAGCGCTTGACGATGGCGCCCCCTCCAAAAGCCATCACTAGCAGCATGGGTACAGTTCCCAATCCAAAGGCCATCATAAAGTAGGTGCTATTCAAAATGCTGGCTGTAGCTAACGACGCGAAGAGTGCCATATAGGTAAGACCGCAAGGTAAAAAGCCGTTCAACAGGCCAATCATGAAAGAAGAAAACAGCGTACGCTTTTTGATGAAGACACCCAGCATTTGCTTCGTTTTGCCTACCATCTTTTGGATGGGCACGAATGAAGGGATGTGTTTATTCTTGATTGATAAGATCACTCCAATGATAATAAGCGAACCCACCAAAATGGACATTCCCTGCTGCCACCCAGCTAACGCTATCCCCTCACCTACCAGACCAATAAGCGCTCCTAAAGAAGCGTAAGTCACTATTCTACCTGCATTGTAGATCAACCGATTACCAAGAAAAGACCAACGACTTTTGCCCGATACGATCATCGCAATAGGCCCGCACATGCCTGCGCAGTGCAAGCTGCCAAGTAGGCCCATGATGAAAGCGGCGTAGATGATGGTCATGGTAGTGGTAACGAGTCGTTAGTACTGAGTAATTAGTTTAAAGTAGTTGGTAATTAGTAGGAAGTTGACAATTGGCTTACTGCTCATTGTCAACTGCTTGCTCTGTTAGGTTCTAGATTGCTTCGGCTCCTACGTCGCCTCGCAATGACAGCCAGAATTGAAAGTCTATATTCTAAAATCTTGTGTCTCTTGTCTTATATCTTTCTACTTATGTCTTACATCTAAATCACCAGCGTTATCTCTTCATAGTAAGCCTTATCGCCTGACTGCCAGGTAATCTTAGCTTTCCAAAGTCCTGTTCTGAACTCAGCCAGATCAAATACCTGTTTTCCTTCATCATCCAGCGCAATTTTATGTCTGGTATCCAAAGATGCATCTGAAGGCCTGAAGAAATGTACTTCGCCACTTTTCCAGCCAGATATTAGATCCACTGGAAATACCAATTTTGCCTGGGCAGTGGTCTGGTCATAAGCCAATGTGGGCTTCACCTCCAACTGCTCATTGTTGGTCATGCGGTTTATCTGGTCTTGATATTGGATCTCCTGGGCATAATAATCCTCAGCCACCAAGTTGATATCTTGCTTCATCGATATCACTACCATAGAAATGATGATCGCTGCAAAGGCTATAAAAACAAAGACTATTCTCGTTCCCCAATTCATAAGCTTTTCATTTTTTAATGGATACAGGCCCTAAAAACTTGGCGCTGATCTCTTCTACTAATTCGTCATTCATGTATATACCAATGCGCAAGCCTGTATTAGTACTGGTGAGTTGATCCTTCGGAATCTTGATGAAGAATATACCTTCATAAATGTCTTCTGCCGGCACACTCACTTCCGCTTGTCCTGTAGCCTGAGATATTACACCATCTGGCATATTGAGCAGTCTCACGCTTAGGCTAACATCATCGGGCCTTTTATTGGTAAAGGAAATATTGTAGAGATTACTGATCTTATCCCCATCTCTTTGATAAAGAGTGCCGGGTACTTTCAATATCCTGGCATCAATATCAGAGCGAGTGGCCAACATGAAGGATAGCAACGAAATCAGTGCTATTAAGACCACACTGTATCCTGCTACACGTGGATTGAATAGTTTTTTCGTACCCTCTTTGATGGCATTGTAGGATGAATAACGAATCAAGCCTTTTGGTTTCCCAACTTTAAGCATTACCTCATCGCAAGCATCGATACAAGCGGTGCAGTTGACACATTCTAGTTGAGTACCGTTGCGAATGTCAATACCAGTTGGGCAAGCATGCACACAAAGCTTACAATCGATACAATCACCTTTATCTGTTCTTTCCTCATTTTTCTTCACTCTACCTCGTGGTTCACCGCGCAACCAGTCGTACATCACAGCGATAGAATCTTTGACCAGCAAAACACCTTGTAAACGTCCATATGGGCACACGGCAACACAAGCCTGTTCTCTAAATCGGGCAAACACCCAATAGAACACACCGGTGAAGAAGGTCAACCCAAGAAAGCCAGCCATATGTTCGGTAGGTGGTTGGGATACGATCTCGCGTACTTGCTCTGTGCCGATCAGATACGCCATCGCAGTATGTGAAATGAGTATCGATATGGCGACGTAGATAAGTTGTTTAGCGCTCTTCTTCAATATCTTTTCTTTGTTCCAGGGCGCTTTATCCAATTTCCGCTGTTGGTTAGCATCACCCTCGATCCAGTATTCTATTTTACGGAATACCATCTCCATGAAAAGTGTCTGAGGGCATGCCCACCCACACCATAACCGACCAAATGCCACCGTAAATAGCGTAATAAACACAAAGAATGTAATGGCACCAATAGCGAAAATAAAGAAGTCCTGAGGCCAGAATACTGTACCCAGGATCTCAAACTTACGGTCGAAAATATTGAGCATCAGAAAATGATGCCCGTTGATGCGTATAAATGGGCCGGCAAAGAATATAGCCAGTAGTACAATGGTTACGACGATACGCGCATTATGATACCTTCCCTTTGGCTTTTTAGGATATACCCATATGCGCTTACCAGACTCATCTACTGTAGCAATACTGTCTCGGAATTCTTCATCATACAAATACAAATCGTCGGTACTCGTATCTGCTAGCGTCACTCCTTCTGGGCTTATGTTAATAGCCTCTGCCTCATGAGTGTTTTCGTTCACCTTTTTTTGTTCTTCTGCTACATCCATCTTACTGACTGACTTAATTTTTCATTCGAACCCTACTCTTGTAATAATGCTACTTCCTCGGTCACCTCGGTAGAATCGGTTGGTGCTGCTTCTTCTGCCGGTGCTTCTGGTACATAAAGCTCTCCTTGTGGCGCTTTAGGGTTCGCCGGATTAGTACCCCTCAATGTTTCTACATACAATGCTATGTTGCGCATTTGTACAGGTGAGAATACAGTTTGCCAAGCTACCATACCCTTCTCAGGAACACCATACTTAATAGTTTTGAAAATGTCCTGGAAGCTGCCACCATGTAACCAGTACTCGTCGGTCAGGTTGGGGCCTATACCACCTTCTCCGTATTCTTTATGACACTGCTGGCAGTTGTAATTATACATTTGCTTTCCTTTTGCTATGAGTGCGGCATCGTCAACGAACTCGACAGTATTTTCGTCGATGTCAATATCCTCGGCTACAAGACGAGAGGCAGCAGCTTCTTCCGCTTTGGCCATCGCAGTCTGATACTCCTCTTCTTGCAAAGGCATGGCGTTAAATACGTGGAAAAGCAATAGATAAATAACACCAAATACAATGGTGATGTAGAACATAGCCTTCCACCAGGGTGGTAAGTGATTATCAAGTTCCTTAATGCCATCGTAATCGTGATCAAGCATCACCGTATCCTCTTCTTCCACCGGAACCGCATCCGTCATAGAGTGTTCCATTTTTTGCCACCAGCCTGGTTCTTCGACAAATTCTATACCCTGCTCAACTGCCTTGCGTTCCTTCTCATTTCTTAGGAGTGTTTTTAATATGGCAAGTACCTGGGTAGCTACTCCCAGTACAATAAGTGCGATTACGAAAACAAACCCGCTTATCACGTAGAATTGCGTATCAGACCCGTACGTACCCGAAGATTCAGCTGACTGGGCGTTACTCAAAAGTGGCGTGGTCATTAAAACTACCAGTGCCAGTAAAGTTTTAGGTATCCTCTTAAATAGGCTCATTTTTCTAAGGCTTTAAGGGTGTCAGATGAATTGAGGTCAGCGCCATCATCTAATGGCATCGATTCCATTTTGCCGATGTATTTTTTATCTACTTTGATGACCCACAAGACGAGGCAAACGAAGAAGATGAAAAAGATAGTTAGTGATATCACCGGCCAAATCTCTATGTCTTGAATATTTCTTAAAATATGCTTGTACATGGCTTTTAGTTTTCTTCGGCTAATACGTCCTCTTTTATTTTGATATCAGTACCTAGTCTTTGCAGGTAGGCAATCAGTGCGATTATCTCTGCCTCCGGTACTACTTGAATACTGTCAGATTCCATCAATCCTTGAGAGATAGCCAGCGCTTGTTCATCAAGCAGTGTGTTCGCCTCCTCTTCAAAACCTTCTTCATAAGGTACACCTACGATGCGCAAGGCAGTGATTTTTCCAGCTGTGGCACTCTTATCGATCACTTGCTCATACAACCAAGGGTAAGGCGGCATGATCGAGTTTTGGGAAATGGCCCCTGGTTCCAGCATGTGGTAATAGTGCCATGAGTCAGGATACTTACCTCCTACTCTATGCAAGTCCGGACCGGTACGTTTAGAACCCCACAAGAATGGGTGATCATAAACAAACTCACCCGCTTTAGAGTATTCACCGTAACGCTCAGTCTCAGAGCGGAAAGGCCTGATCATCTGCGTATGGCAACTCACACAACCTTCTCTTATGTAGATATCACGTCCGTGTAGTTCTAAAGGAGTATATGGCTTCACTGTGGCTATGGTAGGTACATTGGATTTGATCAGGAAGGTTGGCACCATCTCGATCACACCTCCTATTAGAATAGCTACCAAAGTCAATACAGTGAATAGAACGGGCTTTCTCTCCAACGCTCTGTGCCAGTACCCACCAGTGATCTTTTTCTTTTCAAGCGCAGCAGCCTCGGCTTCTTCATTGGCTATGAATGAGCCACTTGCTGCAGTTTTCACCAGGTTGTAGCTCATCATGATGGCTCCAATCAGGTATAGACCTCCTCCTAATGCACGCATCATGTACATCGGTAGAATCTTGATGGTTGTATCTAGGAAAAGTTGATACTGTAGGAAACCTTCAGCGTTGAATTCTTTCCAGTTAAGGCTCTGTAGTACACCTGCTACGTACATAGGTAAGGCGTAGATGATGATACCTAAAGTACCGATCCAGAAGTGTACGTTAGCCAGTTTGACGGACCATAGTTTGGTTCCCCACATTTTAGGTACTAACCAGTAGAAGATACCGAAGATGATAAAACCATTCCAGCCTAAACCACCGATGTGTACGTGGGCGATAATCCAGTCAGTGAAGTGAGCAATCGCATTCACATTCTTGAGTGAAAGCATAGGCCCTTCGAAAGTCGACATACCGTACGCCGTCACAGCAACTACCATGAATTTGAGTACCGGATCTTCTCGCACTCTATCCCAGGCACCTCTTAAGGTAAGTAGTCCATTCAGCATACCACCCCATGATGGAGCAATCAACATGACTGAGAAAACGACCCCTAGTGACTGTGCCCAATCAGGTAATGCTGTATACAGCAAGTGGTGAGGGCCAGCCCAGATATAGATGAAAATCAGTGCCCAGAAGTGTATGATGGAAAGTTTATATGAATAGACCGGCCTATTGGCGGCCTTAGGCAGAAAATAATACATGAGGCCTAAGAAAGGCGTAGTGAGGAAGAATGCCACCGCGTTGTGACCATACCACCATTGTACAAGTGCATCCTGTACACCAGCATACCATGAATAGCTTTTAAACAATGTCACCGGCATCTCAAACGAGTTCACAATGTGCAAGACAGCTACAGTGATGAAAGTGGCTAGATAGAACCAGATGGCCACATACATGTGTCTTTCTCTACGTTTGAGAATGGTACCAATCATGTTGATACCGAATACTACCCATATCAGCGCAATGGCGATATCGATAGGCCATTCTAGCTCGGCATACTCTTTAGAAGTAGTGATACCTAATGGCAGGGTGATCGCTGCAGCTAAAATGATCAATTGCCATCCCCAGAAGTTGATCCAGCTCAGTAGGTCACTGAACATCCTGGTTTTAAGCAATCGCTGCATCGAATAGTAGACGCCAGCATACATGGCGTTACCAACGAAAGCGAAAATAACGGCATTCGTATGCAGCGGCCTGAGTCGACCGAATGTGGTGTATTGAATGCCAAAATTGAGATCGGGATAAAAAAGCTGGATAGCGATCAGTAGACCAACCAGCATTCCGACGAGACCGAAGATCACAGTGGCAATCATGAATGCCCTGACGATCTTGTTATCATAATTAAACTTTTCTAGTTCCATAGACAGCGTTTTATAGAAGTATCAGTGACCAAATTAAGGAGGTGGGTGAGAGGCCAAGCTGACCACTATTAGAGCCAAAGCTGATTAATGTCAGGTTTTTTGGAAGGGTGAATGTGATTTGGTAAGTGGCAGCAAGATTAGTCAAACAACTGTATTGGGTCAATCAGTACTTTAGTTGTCAATTGACTAAACAGCAAGATGGAAACATGAGGCATCATCTAAATTGTATAAGTCATCAAATCGAACGCACTAAAAAAGAAATTAAGCAAGAGCCTGTAAAACGAACATTCCTGTTCGTTATGTAGCGAACAAGATTGTTCGCTCTACTTAACTATGAAAGAACAGTCTACAAACACTTCTCACCTGGTACGAAAGTTACTTTCTTGCCGTCTATACAACAGAAATCCCCAACCAAATAGGTGTCTTTTCCCCATGACAATTTCTAACATTAATCATATAAATGAGTGAGCAAAAAAACTTGATTGTAAAGCCGGTAACACATAGTTTAAGCACATCTTTAGTAAATTTCTAAAGACGCTAAAACAGCCAGTTCATGGATATATCTGCATACATTGTAATTAGTATAATTTACCTCTCCGCAATGGTATTGACGGTCTATATGTTGAAGGAAGACTATTTTGGATATGCGGCATTTGCGGGCCCTTTTTTGACTTACCCTGTGGCTACCATTATCGCGATCATCACTATTTCTGCTATGGGAGTGGATTTCGATTTTGTAGGTTCAATTTATTACATCCTGGGAGGATTCGCGGCCTACTCTGTTCTTTCACTGCTTATTACCATGGCCACTATGCCAAGAGTAAGCGTTCACAATATTAAGGTGAAAGGAGTCAAAACAGACGCCACTGAATTGCCAGTTTATGATGAACATGCTCGCCCCACTGGAGAAATGATTTCAGTATCGGCAATTCAGGAAGGCCTGTCTCAAATGACCTTTATTCAAGGATATGGCCGATATCATATAGCGTATGCACCCGATCAGTTTGATGCACCTTATTTTTATCCGAGAGGCATATTTATAGATCCAAATCATATCGAATTTAAGGGTAGCAAAAAGCTTCAGGGAAAACGATTCCACCAGAATAAAAAGCCTGCCGATATTAAGGAAATAGAAGTTGATGTGACTGGTTTAAAAAAAGGGGTAGAAGAAGTCACATTATTGACTCAATCAGGTGAGAAAAG
>JBCBSS010000053.1:0-44129 GCA_039819065.1 Bacteroidota bacterium | reverse complement strand
GTTGATGATATGATTATTTGAAGGTGCCCTTTCTTTAAGCCATTGGCCAGATCGCCATTCTCCGGTTCGTGACGTAGGAACGAATCCGGGGAATCTCATTTTCAGCCAACATTAGTGGATATGTGGTTGCTGGTGTCAAGATCTTCTGAGTAATTAGATTACTTTGAGTAATCTAATTACTTTCTGTAAATGGGTTGAACATTTCAATTGAGTTTCTCAACGATTCTCCACATCAGCCTGTTGTCGTATTCCCGTTGCTCTTTGGGCTCTATTAGTGCCTCAATTTTCTGCAAAGCGGGACGAGCGTTTTCATCCATCAGTTCCAAAACATTAAGAGCCTGTACTCTTACCATTAAATTCTCATTATCAAGTGCTTTTATAAGCCTTTCCACAGCCAAATCAATTATGCCTAAATTGTACAAGGCCTCTGCCGTAGCAATACCTACAACTGCCGAAGAGTCATGCAAGGCCAATATTAAATTCTCTTTGGTGCTCTCTGCTTTTGTGCCCAAAACGGTCAAGCCTATATTTGCCCAATACCTTTCCACCTCGTTCCCATTTTGTAGCAAATCGATGAAGTGATCCACATTGCTGGTATCGCCAGCTCCTGCTTTTTTGGCCAAGGCCAATATACTTTCAACATCAAAGCCATCTTGGTTTTGCTCGTAGATATTGTCCATATCAAAAAGCAAAGCTTCTGGTATGAGACCCGCATCTTTCTGTTCAATTTGCCACTGGTCGAGTGCCAGACTGAATTCTTTTTTGATACTTAGATAACTCGCTTGATCCGCGAGGTTCACCACGTTATGAGGATCTTCTTTTAAATCGTAAAGCTCTTCATAAGGCTTAGCCTTAAAAAAGGCGCTTTGCACTTCGTTAAGTGTTCCATTTTTGTAGGCCTCTTCCCAGGAGCGCATTGCTGGTGCTTTCCATGAAGTGGTAAGGTATTGACCATAGTGCCGATGAGGCATATAGTTTCTGGTATAGCGGTAATTGCCATCAGTAATGCTTCTTGACAGATCAATGCGTTCATCCATGCGCCCTCTGACTGCATAGGAATAAGGCGAGGATTCCCTAATCTCCTGGCCAAGAAAAGCACGACCCTGCATGTATTCCGGTACTTTAGTACCAGCGATACTTAAGAGCGTAGGCGCAAGATCAATAAACGAAACCAACCTGTCTGACTTCGTGCCCATGGCTTGTGGGGCCAGGTGTTTGTACTTTTCGGGAATGCGCACAATCAAGGGTACTCTTAGCCCCGACTCAAATAAGAAACGCTTACTTCTGGGCAATGCGCCGCCATGATCGCTGTAATAGAATATGATGGTATTTTCAGCTAGCCCCTGCTTTTCCAGATCATCAAGTATAGCCCCCACTTGTTCGTCCATCTTTCTAATACGGTCATAATATACGGCCCAGTCATTTCTAACCTCCTTCGTGTCAGGATGATAGGGAGGAAGTTTTACTTTACCCGGGTCATGATAATTGGCAATTGAATCCCAATGTAATCTGCTTTCGTGTGTAGAATGAAGGTTTTGGATATGGAAAAAGGGTTGGCCATTCTTCCTATTTTTATAATCAGCAGTTTTACTACTTTCATTCCATATATCAGGTCGTTCACTATTGGTGTTGTAGTCTTCCTTGGCATTGTTGGTGGTGTAGTAGCCTGCCTGCCTTAGATAGTGAGGATAAAACTTTACAAAATCTGGTATCGCATAAGTCGAGCGCATGTGCTCTGTGCCCAAAGCGGATACGTACATCCCGGTGATTAAAGTGGCACGGTTGGGAGAACACACGGGTGCATTGGCATAGGCACGGGTATAAAGTATTCCCTTAGATGCCAGCCTATCAATATTCGGGCTGGTAGCTAGATCATCGCCATAACAGCCCAACAAAGGACTATTATCCTCACTCACAATCCATAAGATATTAGGTGGAGGAAGTTCTTTTTCCGAACTACAGGCCGAAATAAATATGGAGTAAAAAAGTACTCCTAGAAAAAACAACGGATTAATTCTTTGCATCTGTGGCCTGTTTTTTTCTCAATGCACGATGACGCTTGTTCGCTTCGCTGGCATCGTTCTTCATAAATACCCAGAGCCTGACTGTACCATCCTGATTGGCAGTGCAGATTAATTCACCATTCGGGCTAAATGATAAATATTCGATGAACGAACCCACATCATGCATGCCATGCGGGGAGATCACCTTGTGGTTTTTTCTGTCCGTGATGTAATCCGTCCTATAGATTCTTAGGTAATTATCAAACCCACCAGTCACCAGGTATTTCCCGGTAGGGGCCCAGTCAACAATCTCGATTTTCATACCTGTACTATTGAATCTTCTGATGAGCTTTTTTGCTTTCCAATCCCAAACGTGCAGATATCCACCATTATCTCCTGCTGCGATGTATTTGCCATCCGGGCTAAAGCGCGCCGTAATGAGGTGAACAACATCTACCTCTGAAGTGACCGTTGCTATTTCTTCCAAAGATTCAAGATCATATACTTTCACTTCCTGACCACCTAAGGCAAGTAGATACTTACTATCCTGTGTTACGTCGAGGCTGTTGACAGTTGCGCTGAAGGTCACGGTTTTTGCCAAGTTGGCATCAGGCATACTATAGAATTTGACTTTCCCATTACCGGGTTTACTTGGTGCCTCTTCCCCAGCTATCAACCATTTTCCATCGTGAGAAAAGGTCAAGCCATCTATCCCCTCGGTCAGTTCAAGTATTTTTTTTACTTCCCCAGTACTGGCATTGAGCAATCGGATTTTATAGTCTTCACTTGCTACAGCTATAGTCTTACCGTCCGGTGAAAACATGGCCACTTCTATTTCCCAACCTGTATTGTACCTCCATTGCTCCACACCATCGGATGTTCGCCATAGCACTACTTCGTGATCATATTTAGTGCCTGAAACAATGTATTTACCATCAGGTGAGAATTCCACCGACTCAACATCTCCATTCTCTCCATAAACGTCTCCAAGGCGTGCCCATACAGGGTTTAATTTGGGAGAATAATCATAAGATTGAGCCATTGCACTTTGGGCCATCAATAATGATATGGTCAAATAAATTAGTTTCATCACGTTATTGTCTATAGTTGCTAAAACCTTGATCCAGGAAATCACTCATTTGTTTTTTAGATCCTCATATTTGGCTTCCTCCGATAGATTATTCCATTCATTGGGGTCTAGGGTCAAATCATACAATTCTTCAAAACCGTCTGTGTAGCGGATGTATCGTGCTTCTTTTGTGCGAATGACTGAGCCAAGTTGATTAGCTATTGCGTTATGTGCGCGGTTCAAACTTTATGAAAGATCATCCAAAGCACTCTTCGGGAAATATGTAGTGTGCAGGGAATACCAATCCGCTCAGCTATGAGTGCAACCTGAATAGACCTGATCAACCACCATGAAAAATAGATCGGGTTGAAAAACCTTATAACTACCTTTATCCACCAATCATATAGACTGTATACAAGAGATAAGCATACCTGTTAGAATTCTTGATCACCCAGCTTATCCATTGCTTTTTCATTGACTGTCAAACCCAGCCCTGGCTTCTCAGGAACCTTCAGAAAGCCATCTTCAAATTCAAAATAGTCATCAAATAGCTCGAACAACTGTCCATATCCTTGGTCAAGGCGTTTACCGGCATACTCTTGAAACCTGGCACCGTTAGGTATTGAGGCTAGAAGCTGCAGGCTAGCTGCTGTGGCTAAAGTGGGCTTAGCATTATGTACCATGATCTGTTTGCCAAAGGCATGGGCTATGGTAGCCGTCTTACGGCAATCGGTGATGCCACCGCACTTGATTACGTCAGCATTGATGACGTCTACATTGGCAATGGTAATTAGGTCTTTCATCATCCACTTATTGTACTCGTGCTCTCCTGCCATTACAGGAATGTCCAGAGCATCTACTACTTGTCTGAGACCGGAATAATCTTGCTGAAAGACTGGTTCTTCTAACGCAGCTATGTTGAAGTCGTGATAAAGCCGTTTGGCCATTACTGTTGCTTGGGCTGGCGTGTATCCATTATTGAAATCGATCATGAGACGGATATTATCGCCAATGGCAGCTCTTATTTCTTTCACACAATCATAGATGTCGTCAGGGTAAGGGTTTACATTCTCCTGTCGGATCTGCATTCTGGCCTTAACGGCCTTATAACCTTGATCTACAAATTTCGCTGCTCGGGCAGCCATCTCTTTGGGTGTTTCATATCGGCCTTTTTGATCGCGGCCATAAGAGCCGTAAACCTGGATTTTGTTCAGGCCATTTCCGCCCAGCAATTTATGAGCTGGCATATTGAGAATTTTGCCCTTCAGATCCCAAAGCGCATTGTCTATTCCTGATAATGTTCCGGGGTGGATACCGGCAATTCCTGATTCCATACCTTTTAGGTAGGCCTCATGCCATATTCCTTCACTATCGAATGGGTCGCGGCCAATTACATATTTTTTCAGCCCCTTTTGGATATACAGGTTAGCAAATTTTTTATTAGCCCCATCACTTTCGCCCCAGCCGGAAATACCTTCGTTGGTTTCTATTTTTACAAAATGAGCTTTCTTAAAATAATAGCCTTTTACATCGGTAATCTTGATCCCATAAGGCGATTTGGTCGAGAAAGAAGAACTCGGATTGTTATTTGGCTTACCGTTACCCGAAAGTGGAATAGTAGCTCCTAAGGCTCCTAGAGCTGAATATCTTAAGAAAGATTTTCTATCCATAAATCACTTGTTCACTTTTTCAACATAGTTACTTTGCACCTTTTTGACCTTTTTATGGAGTTTACTGTTTAAATCCGGATCTTCACCCATCCATGCCCATAGCTTGATCAATCCATTTTGATGCGCGCTGACCAGAAAGCTGCCATCCGCGTTAAAATCAATGTATTCTGCATTGTCGCTTGCCCACACTTTGTGTGCGATCCTAATATTGTCGTTTTTGTACTTCATGACTTCTGCTGTACGATAAACATAAATATGCGGATCATGCCCGGCGAAGGCTAGATACTGTCCATTGGGGTGCCAGGTCACAGATTCTACCTTCTTCCCGGTGTGATTGAACTTTCTAATCAGCTTTCCGCTTTCCACTTCCCAAAGGAATAACTCTCCCCTGATCTGTGGTGTGCCGCCAGTGGCAAACACGTACTTTGAATCCGGGGAAAAGACTCCTGAGACGTATTTCACCTTATATCCTGGAGTGAGGGTTTTATTCAATGACCAGTTTTTGGTGTTGTAAATTCTGACATTGTCGTGACCGACAGCAAGCAAATATTTATCATCATGGGAGAAGAACAGTTCATTAATGGTAGAGCCAAAATCAATCTTACTGATTTCTTTCCCTGAGGGCAATTCGAATACCCTGATAAAACCAGATGTAGAACCGTCGTCTTTTTTGGTCATCTCCTCTCCGCTGACCAGTAGCAGGCCTGTGTTAGACCATGTGAGGCCATCGATACCTTGGGTATGTTTTAACTCCTTGAAGACTTTACCGGTGGCAGACTCATATACTGTTACCAAGAAATCTTCGCTACAAGCGGCCACATATTTGCCATCTGCAGACCAACCTACACGTTCTATCTCCTGGGCAGCATATTGGCGCCACAGCTCAGTACCATCTGAGGTACGCCACATGACTACAGAGTTGTCATATTTGGTGCCACTGACAATGTATTTGCCATCTGGCGAGAACTCTGCCGACTCGACTGAACCAGCTTCACCGAGTGCATCCGCAACTCGTGACCATACAGGTTCAAGCCTTAGTTGAAAATTTTCATACTGCTGAGCATATGCAGTTGATATGAGTAAAAGCAGAAGTATAGTCAGTCTAAATTTCATCTGATTTGGTTTTTTACCTAATTAATTTCAAGACGCTTATAACAATGAAAACCCTTAACTGGGAGTGAGAAAGGAGCTTATAGGCATAAGAAGCAAAACAAATACTGTATTTCTGACCGTCATTGCGATCCGTCAGTAGATGGACAAGCGCAGACGAAGGAGCGAAGCAATTCAGTAGCTATTGGAATTTTGAGGTTGAAATACGGAAATAGGTAGAAACAACTTGAAATAAGTAGCAGTCGTGCCTGAAATCTGACTGTCCCCCGCTGGCGGGGGTAGGGGGTGGATGGAAAGTAATTAGATTACTCAGAGTAATCTAATTACTAGGACGTCGGAGCTCTGCAATGGTGCGAATGTTACTTTCGTGCTCGACGCTACTAAGTTCCTTTTAGGAGGACTGATATGATGATTTGTTAGTACTTGTTCTTTAAGACTATTGACTAAGCCGTCATTCTCCGGTTCGTGACGTAGGAAAGAATCCGGGGAATCTCATTCTGAGCCGCCGTTTATGCCTGCTTAGACGGCAAAGGCAGGTCCCCACAAATGGCTGTATGCTCAATTGAGTATAACCGATATAATCAATTGAGCATATCAACCCAATTCCTAATCATCAATCTTATAGGCATATTGCTTTTCCATCTCATCGTAGAATGCTTTGAGCACATGGAAGGCTGGTTTTTTGAAACCCCTCTCCGAGATTAAGCCTTTGCGATTCCAACCATCCTGAATGATGGGCAAGTTTCTTCTGGGAGAGCGGAAATCTACCAATATCCATGGTGTCATGCCTCTGAGTGAAGGTATTTTTCTCAACATCTTAAGTTGCTCTTTGTACAAGTACTCTTGATACTCCACCGTCCATCGGGTGAGTGAGTCCCCATGATGATTGTAAAGGGCGCCACCGCCGAATTCACTCACGAAAAAAGGCTTGTTATATGCAGAGACATCCCAACTCACTTCCGCGCACATTTCAGGCGTGCTGCCATACCATCCGATATACTCATTGCAACTCAGCATATCTACTTCGCTGGCAAAAGGATCCGGTATGGTGATCAACCGCACTTCCTTGCGTTCATCTCTTTCTAGCGCAGCGCTGATCATGCGGTCAGGGTCGATGCTTTTGGCTGCCTCCTTGAGGTCTTTCAAAAACTTGAAACGAGCCTCGGTTACCGGAGTCTCATTAGCTACCGACCAGACGATCACGCTGGCCCTGTTTTTATCGCGATGTACCAGTGATTGTAATTGGCTTACAGCTTGATCATAGGCGTCCTTGTTTTCATAATCAATACCCCAATAGACTGGGATTTCTTCCCAGAGCAATAAGCCCATTTCATCAGCCAACCTAGGCATATTTTCATTGTGTGGATAATGCGCTAGCCTCACGAAGTTGCAATTCAATTCTTTGGCCCAGCCGAAAAGCATGCTGGTCTCAGCTTTTGAGTTGGTACGCCCAGGTTTGAGAGGGTTTTCTTCATGTAGGGAGATGCCTCTTAAGAAAATAGATTTTCCGTTGAGTAGAATATCATTGCCTCTTGTTTCAATGGTGCGAAAGCCGATTTTGTCAGTAATCTGATCACCAGAAGTGCTGATATTGACCTCATATAGCTTGGGTCGCTCCGGATACCACCGTTTGATCTTTTTAGCATCTATTTTCAAAGCGACCTTGCCTGTTGCATCGGTTTTCAGCTTCTCATTAATACCTGCCTCTGGGATACTCACCGTCACAGTCTGGTTTAAGTTATTCCCATCCAATTGCACATACCCATGAATATATCTATCATTCTCCTTGTCCAATTGAATATGATAATCCCGGATGAAGGTAGCTGTTGTTTCAACCAGTTTGACACTTCTAATGATACCTCCATAATTCCACCAATCAGTGGTGAGGTTAGGGACTCTGTCTTTTTCTCTGCGGTTGTCCACCCGTACGACCAGGAAGTTCTCATCTTTTACTTTGCCGGTCACTTCAAAATTGAAAGGGTCAAAACCGCCTCTGTGTAAACCTACCTTTTCCCCATTGAGGTAGACATCCGCTTGATAATTGGCGGCGCCAAAATAGAGAAAGAGGCGATTGCTCGAATTAGGCGTGTAATTAAAGGATGTTTTATACCATATAGAACCTTCGTAGTAGAGCAATTCTGGCTTTTGATGGTTCCAATCTCCCGGGACGGATAAAGTAGGGGAAAGGTCAAAATCATATTCTACGCGATCTGACTTGTTCTCGGGCTTCTTGTTAGTGAAGTAGGGTTTGGCCGATGCTTTGTTAAAGTCCTTTACATCGAAGGGTGTCCAATTCCGATGATTTCTATAACCAGTCTCGTAAGGATCAACGATGTAATGCCAATTGCCATTGAGAGAGGTCGACTTCCTGCCGTCTGTATTTTGAATAAGCGGGGATTGCCCAAAAACTATGGTAGGTAGTAGGATCAGGCATAGCATAAAGTGTCTTTTCATAATCAACTGATTTCAGAAAAGACGCTGATAAAGAGTTGCTCCCTTACACTTCCAGAGCTGTTACATTCTATGAAAGATGAATGATCTATTTATGATTTTGACTTTCAAAAAACTGTTTTATTAGAAATGCTGCTTTTTACTCCTTCCCAATGCTATTAAGTTAAGCCCAGGTTTGTCTTCTGGATATGCAAAAACCTCATGACATATATTATGTCCTATGCAACAAAAGCTTCACAATAATCCAGTGAACGTGTTGCAAACAATAGCCGTTAGTTTAAGCATTCTCAATTAAACCTTCCTTACTATCAATACTGGTGGTCTTCTTGCCACCGGAAGAACGCCCTGTATTATAGGCATGGTAGTGAAAAGCCCTGTAGGGGCGGCTTGTCAATAGTCATACGTTCGAATACCTAAACAAAAGCGCCGTAGGTGCGACCCGGTAGTTTTTGGGTCGCACCTACGGCGCTTGAATGGGCATGATGGCCATATTTTCTATAAACAGGCCGCACCTACGGTGCTCATTTGATGCCACTGTTGGAGTTGTCTCCGACAGCATCATTTGTTGAATACTACTCGTTGGAGACAACTCCAACGAGGGCTAAAAAGATTTCTCTCAGTCAGCTGACTGATACCTATGACGCAAAGAAATGATCTCATGTCGCCTCTGTGCGTGTCTCCACGCATGGGTTCACACAGCTTAGTCGTTTGTGGGTACACAAACGACGGCGAAGATATTCACGTTAATTTATAGTGTTTTTTGAAAGCCAAAACCAGCATGCAACAGTCCTGCTTACACTTCCTGGAAGGACTTTTTAATGCTAGACTCTCTTATGACCAATCTGCTTTTCATGACCTTGGATTGCGGCGGAGCCATATCATCGTTGATGGCTTCGAGTAGAAGCCTTGCCGCTTCTACCCCGAGATCATGCGCTGGGCTTTCTACACTAGAAAGCGGTGGGTCTATGAATTGACTTACCTTATCGTTATTGAAACCGACGATAGCTATGTCTTCAGGTACCCTTATACCAGCCTTCTTAAGATAAGCGATCATTTCAATGGCGAATGAGTCATTGATTGCACATATACCATCGGGGCGCGGGTTCAAATTGAGAAAATGATCCGCTATTTGTTTGATATTATATGTTTCGTAGGAAGAGAATACCAATAGGTCATTGTCATAATACAGCCCATTGGTTTTGACCGCATCCTTGAAACCTTCGAGCCGCTTGCGGCAAGTGAGCAAGTTTTGAGGGCCTGCTACCTTGGCAATTCTTTTGCAACCTTGATCAACCAGGTGCTGTACAGCATTATAAGAAGCCTCATAATCGTCAATGATCACCGTACTGGCTTTTACAGACTCATCTACGCGATCAAAAAACACAATAGGTGTTTCCGATTCGAACGCCTTATTGAAATGGTCTGTATTGATAGTCTGTTTGGATAGGGCAACCAGCAGTCCGTCTACCCGGCTGTTGAGCATGGCAGCGAGGTTCTTTTTTTCTAATTCTAATGACTCCTCAGAATGCGTGATCATCACGTTGTATCCTCGGAGATTGACTGCTTCTTGAATACCGGAAATACACTTGGAGAAGAATGGGTTGACAATCTGTGGGATGATCACCCCGATGGTACGTGTCTTTTTTTGTTTGAGCCCAACAGCAATGGGATCAGGTTGATAATCCCATTCCTCCGCCAAGGCCATTACCGTGCGCTTAGTTTCTTCACTCACATCAGAATGATTGGTGAGTGCACGCGAAACGGTAGAGGTCGACATATTAAGATGCCTCGCTATGTCTTTGATGGTAACTCGCCGGCCTTTCATTGGGACAAGAATTTTAAGTAAGATAATATTTTACCATTGTAAGGCAAAACCCACTGATTTCAAACGATTGCGATGACAATAAATTTCCGGGAACGATCCCGGGAACGTGCCCATAATAATTTTTAAATAAAATCCAAATTTTTGATTTACTTTTTTAAAAATTTTAACTAACATGGCTTTCAATTACGAATTTCTAATTCTAGACTATGATGATAATTGCGAAGTATTCAGTGTGGCGTTTATCATCATAGTCTAGAATTAGAAATTCGTAATTATGACCGTACGGTGTTAAATGCAGAGGCGGTCAAATCCACAGATCACTATCATAATCTTTTCCTGGAAGTTCAGCAACGAGATGATTATGACTGCTTCGAACAGATATACAAATACTATTATAACAGACTTCTATTCTACACAAAAAAATATATCGGAGACCCGGAGCTGGCAGAGTCTGTGGTGAGCGACGTATTCTTCAAGCTTTGGAAAAAGCGGAAAGAAATTCAAATCAATTCTTCTTTTCAATCTTATTTATATACATCGGTCAGAAATAAGAGCCTTGACTATTTAAGGAGGGAACAAACCAGACAGAAAGAAGACGAGAGCTATTTGCATAATCGTCAAGCCGAGCACTCTAACCCTGTGGATATATTCAATGCGGAAGAGCTATTCAATAAGATAGAAACTGCTATTAACACTTTGCCCAAGGATAGGAGGCGTGTCTTTAGAATGAGCAGGGATGAGGGTTTGAAATATAAAGAAATCGCAGAGAAGCTAGGAATCTCCATCAAGACGGTCGAAACTCAGATGGGGAGATCATTAAAATATTTGCGCGAGATATTGAGAGAGGAACTGGATGAATTCAAGTTTGCTTGCTAAGGGGTTGATATGCGCAATGGATCTACATCGGCTCATTTTGTAAGGGTAAATAAATTACCGCTTCGTCCCAAAGTAATAAATCGTTACCAATGGACGAACAACAATTTTGGGATAAGTTGGCCGGAAAACTTCGGTCGGAGACAGCCCATCATGATGATGGCGACCAACCGATTCCACCAAACGATATAAACGACGAACAAGCATTAACAGACGCTTCCATGATCATGGGAGTTTCGCAGCGAGCCATAAACAACAAATTCAAAACACTTACAGAACGTATTATGAGGAAAGAGTCTACCAAAAACAATGATGAAAAGAACTGATTCCATTCTATCATGGCTGTTAAGCGGCATTCTACTAGTTATCTTATCGACTGGTCAGTTGCAAGCGCAAAGCACCAAGCCCGTTGGTGGTATTTTTGGTAAGGTCACAGACAAAACCACTGGTGAAGTACTTCCAGGTGCCACCATTCTAATCAAGGGAACTACCGATGGCACAGTAAGCGATACCTATGGTGATTATGACTTTATTATTCCTGTAGGTAAACAGACTTTGGTGGTGAGGTTTTTAGGTTATAAACAGCTTGAGATAACGGTAGAAATCGAGGAAAAAGTATTTCAAGAAGTGGAGTTGGCCCTAGAACCGGATGCCATAGTGAGCGAAGAAATTGTAGTTACAGGACAGGCACTAGGTCAACTGGCGGCCATCAATCAGCAGATCAACTCTAATACCATTGTCAATGTGGTTTCCAAAGATAGAATACGATCGCTGCCAGATCAAAATGCAGCAGAATCGGTAGGACGCTTACCTGGTATTGCCATTAGACGAAATGCCGGTGAGGCGCAGGAAGTGGTAATTAGAGGATTATCTCCACGTTTTAGCTCCATTACGGTAAACGGCGAGCGTATCCCCTCTACGGATGCCAGCAATCGATCAGTTGACTTGAGTATTATTTCTACAGATGCACTGGAAGGTATCGAAGTTTTTAAGGCGCTAACGCCTGATAAGGATGGGGATGCCGTGGGAGGTACGGTGAATTTTGTTTCTAAAAAAGCGGACGAAAATTGGGAAGGAAGCTTTCGGTATCTCCATGGATATAATGGCCTGGAAAATGAATTTGGTCAACATCGCCTTAATGGTAATATCGGCAACCGCTTTTTGAACAATAAGCTGGGTGTGATATTGGGCGGTAATTACCAAAGAGTAAATAGAAGCTCCGAAGTATTGGTTATTGACAGGGCTTTTGATCAATTGGATGCACAGACAGGCGAGAATATCCTACTAGTCACAGATGTCAATTTGACAGATCGCGTGGAAACCAGGTTCCGGTATGGTATCAATACTACCATTGACTATAGGTTGAAAAATGGAGGTATTGCCCTCAACGCCATTTGGTCTAGAAATGATCGTGACGAGACAAGAAGAAGAAGGAGATTCCGCGCCAGTAGTTCTAGGCTGGAATATGACATCAGGGACAGGGAAGTTGATCGAAGCCTGGCCAGCGTGAATCTGGAGGGTAATATAAAAACATTTAAAAAACTCGATATAAGTTGGAGGTCTTCATACTCACAAAGTAGACAAACCACTCCTTTTAACCACGATGCGCGATTCAGAGACCAGGGGGCTATTGATGGCGCTCTAATTGTAGATACTAATGACGCGCAAGATATCATCAACGCTACCAGAAATGATCTGGGACTCACA
Source organism: Bacteroidota bacterium (assembly GCA_039819065.1). Lineage (GTDB taxonomy): Bacteria > Bacteroidota > Bacteroidia > Cytophagales > Cyclobacteriaceae > JBCBSS01. The sequence continues at coordinate 31,421 of JBCBSS010000053.1, read as the reverse complement.
TTCTTTCAATCCTCCAGGCTGGATGATGACGAGATATCCACGGAGAACATTACCGCCCAAATAGATTTGAAATACCCCTTAGACTTGGGTGACAAGATCTCTGGCTACATCAAAGGAGGTGGTAAAGTACGCGATGTGAACAGGATGCGAGATATCCAGCGATTACAGGCCAGGTTTGATGCTATTGAGAGTGTAGCAATAGACAATCCTGGTAGATTCGTTACTACTGCAGGTGGTCAGCCCACTATCAGCAACTTTCTTGGCAATTACGAAGCAGAGAACTTCTTAGACGGAGAATTTTTCCTTGGACCAGGCGACGGTAGTGTGAATGGCCCTGGCTTAAGTGAGGTACTCCTAAATAACTTCTTGGATGAATTCTTGCTCGATTACTACTCCAGGGATGCCTTGGTAGATGGTGGTGATTACACCGGTGATGAAACCATTACTGCTGCCTATTTGATGAGTGAATTGAATTTTGGCAAGAAGCTAACCATGCTTTTGGGAGCGCGCTATGAAAATACTTCCATAGAATATACTGGTGGCATTATCGCTGGCTCGGTCAGTGCTTCTGAAATTGAAATTGGTGATGATCCAAGGCAGTTCATTGACGAAGTCACCGAATCCAGGTCTTATGGGGAGTTGCTACCTTCATTCCACTTGAAATACAAAGTCAACGATAACTTTGATGTGCGATCCGCAGTGACCAGATCACTGAACCGCCCGGACTTTATTAACCTTGTTCCTTTCCAGCGTATCAACAGTGACGATGATGAGATAGAACAGGGCAACTTTGACCTACAACACCAAACTGCCTGGAACTATGATGTATTCCTTTCTTACTACAAGGGTTTTGGGTTAGTCACCCTCGGCGGGTTTTACAAATCTCTTAATGACGTCGATTTCATCAGGGAAAGTACGATTGTCGATGATCCAGAGTTCAGTCAAGCAGTTCAAGGGTTTGATCTGAGACGACCTGAAAATGCCATAGGCACCACAGAGGTTTATGGAGTTGAAATAGATGTGCAGGTGCGCACCAGTTTTCTTCCCTCTCCATTGGATGGCTTTGTATTAGCCGCTAATGCTTCCTTTATAGATTCGAGGACGTTTGTGCCTTTTAGAATTGAAGAGCGTCAGGGAAATGAACTAAGGGTGATCAATACAGAAAGGGAGACTAACTTGATTGGACAGGTAAACCGGATTTACAACTTATCACTAGGTTATGAGAAAGGCGGTTTTTCTGCCCGGTTTTCCTTGCTATACCAGGGTGAAGCACTCGGTAATCTGGCCGGAGGTTCAGGTTCAACTCGACCAGGCGGATTTCAGACAGAGATTAATCAAGATCCAACACAAGACAGGTTCACCCGTGAGTTTACCAGACTTGACTTTTCAGTGAAGCAAAAGGTAGTTGAGGGTCTTACCATATTCTTTAACGGAAACAATCTCAATAATCAACAAGATAGATCAAGGTTTGGCGAAGGTTCTGAAAGATTCAGAGAGGAGTTCGGGTCTTCTTATGACCTGGGCATTCAATATAGGTTCAAATAATTAACAACCAAAATGACTATTAAGCTTATGAAGGTTTCTACAAAAAAAGGAATGCTTTTCCAGTTTTTAATCGTGATGCTGGTGATGCTGTCAGCTTACGATACCCATGCACAGCGTATAGTTGATGTGGCTCCGGGAGAATTTGGGGCTTTGAATAACGCTATTGATGGCGATACCACAGCAACCGGAGAAAGACAAGACCCTAATACCACTTACCGACTTGAAAGAGGGGCTACCTACATTCTCAATGGCTCAATTGAGCATAGCGGCTTTCACCTCATTATCGAAGCTGCTGATGGCGATGGCCCAAGGCCTTTGCTAGTACCAGGAGTAGCTAGTGGTGAGTCAGATCGGCCTTTCCGCGCGCGAGGTGATCTTACATTAAGAGGATTGTACATCACCAGTCGAAATGAGGAGGGTGGATTGGAATCCAGAATGATCAGGGTCAGTGCGGATGATGCTAGAATCGAGATTGATGATTGTGTGATGGATGAAGATTCTCAGACAGCCTTCAGGCTAGACAACGCAGGTAACAAAATATACATTCGCAATTCTATCATTTCCAGAATGGGAACGCCTGATGATGTCGATAACGGACGTGTCTTAGATGACAGAGGGAATATGATCGATACTTTGGTCATTGAAAACTCTACTATGTACAATATTACCAGTAGAATTATCCGAGACGGAAGTGGTGCCGAAAGCTTTATCAAGTATTGTAAGTTTACCAACAACACTTGTATTAATGTTGGTCAAAGGCTTTCGGATTTTGGCCCGGTGGTAGAATTTATTTTTACGGATAACATTATCATCAACCCTAGCTTCCTGGGCTCCGGGCAAGATACAATTCCAGGTAATGATCCATTCGTGCTTGATCCTGAGGATCTTCCTGACCCTTCAATCATACTAGACTCGGTTTCTATGGACATCTTAACTGACCTTGGAGCCACGCAGACAGCTGATATCAGAAATAATAACATCTATACCGCATCTGAAGTAACGGATGCTCGGCCTGTGTTCAATCCGGATCCAGAAGAAAATGCAGCTTTGGTTGAAAGGCCGATATGGAGTGCGACGGCTATTGCTTTTATGCAATTCAATGAGACCATGGACACAAATATTGAGGAAGACCCTGATTTTGCCAATGAGCCTGCTTTGCCGTTGGCCTTCATTCAACAAACCTGGGACAACTTTGATGGCAGTATAGAATTGGATGATTGGGTCAATGACCCAACTCTTTCTGAAATAGACCTTTCCTTTCCAGATAATAAGTTGTCAGCATCGGCTTCTACTACTAATGGCCAGCTTGGTGATTTGAATTGGGAATTAACAGCTACTGGCATTAACGGATTATTTCAAGCTTTGACCGAAGCCAATGATCTGATCACACAAGCCACGGCTGGTGGAAACATTGGTAACCATCCGCAATCGGCTATTGATGCCTTGCAAGCTGCCATTGATGCAGCTCAGGCGGTCGCCGATAATGCCGCTTCCACCGAGGGTGAGATAGATGCGGCACTTACCGCACTTACCACCGCCAGAGATGCTTTCATTTCTTCAGTCATCACCTCCATTGGTGAAAATCTAGATAGAAGTATTATTGCTTATCCTAATCCAGCGCGATCGCACATCAATCTTCTATTTAATGACACCAAGGCACGATCAATTGACGTGGTGAATTCATTAGGCCAGACGGTAGAATCGGTCACTGTGGTGAATACCAATGAAACGACTTTAGATATAGCCGGTTGGAAGCCTGGCATCTATGCTATTCGAGTGCAAGGAAGCGATAGCGCCATTGCTACATTTAAAATTATCAAAGAGTAAAATAAAACGGATTAAACGATGAAAAAGATAAGTTATATATTCTCTACGGTGCTTTTGCTTGGCTTATTTGCTACACTCGGATGTGACGGGGATGATGATCCGACACCAGAACAATTACAATTGCAAAAGATTGCCAAAACGTGGAGCGTGCAAAGTGTCAATCTAGACGACTTTGACGTGACTGCTCCTTCTTACACGAACTTTACTATTCAATTTACAGACGATAAAAGATTCATTACGGAGAATGGCGAACCGCTATTTGTAGGTAGTGGATTCTGGGACTTCGGAACCAATAATCTTGATGTGGTAGTCATCGATGGTATCAATATCACCACAAACTTCAATGATGAAGCCACAACCTTGCAGTTGACCTTTACGGCCAACGGTAATACAATTGGAGGAAGAACCGAAGGCCTTAGCGGAAGTTATGTTTTTAATCTAGTTGCGCAATAGCTACCCATAAAACTCACAGCTAAAGGGGTGCTCACGAGGCACCTCTTTTTTTGTTTTTAGTCCATTCAATCATTCATCAAGACTTGCTTTCTATAAGCAAACATGTGCGAGCCGGGTGTTTCCACCCGGCGTTTGAAACCGGCAGACTGAAAGTAACGAGATTACTTCGAGTAATCTCGTTACTCGGAAGGCTAGCTTCTCACTCAGAAAAGGCGCGAAAGTTACTTTCGCGCTAGGGTAAAGGCCTGAGGCCATATCAGGCCTTCATACCAGTCCTCCTGAAAGGAACTTAGTACCGTCGAGCACCGTATTAATTCTGGCTGTCATTGCGCGCGACGAAGGAGCAACGCAATCCAGAACTAATTAGAAATTACGAATTGCCTATCATATGCGCCACTGCAGTCATTCTGGCTGTCCCCCGCTGGCGGCGGCAGGGGGTGGATAAAAAGTAATTAGATTACTCCAAGTAATCTAATTACTCATGAGGATGGAGCACCAGCAACCACATATCCACAAATGATCATGTTCGATATAATCATTTGATCATATAGCCAATGGCTTTAAAGAACGAAAACTATCAAATCATTATAGTATTATCACATCAAACTATTACACCAGTCCTCTTGAAAGGAACTTAGCGGCATCGGGCGCGATACTAGTCCTGTGTATTTGATCAATTGATGATATGCCAAAAATGGCACGAAAGTAACTTTCGCGCCAGGGCGACTTGCTTAGTTGCCACTCAACAATCCTAACAAACCGGCCTACCACCTTCTAAAAACCCATCCTCAAACTCAATACCCAAACCAGGGCCTTTCGGAATGGCTATTTTACTGCTTTCAGGAGATAGAGAAACATCACTTATGACCAGGACTTTGTCTTTATTGCCTTTGAATTCTTGATAGGGACCAATATTCTCCATACATGAAGCGAAGTGCATCATGTAGAAAAAGCCCAAGCCTAAACCAGAAATATGGGGTGTGCAGTGCAAGATACCAAGGGTAAGGCAGCCGTAGATACTAAAGCCTGTTTTAGAAAAGTCCTACGGGCGTTCATATGCCGATTTTCTCTGTCCATTGCTGATAACTTTTGGCTAGAGAATCAACCTTATCCGGATATACCAGGCTGAGATCTTGCTGTTCTATGCGATCCGTGGATAGATCATATAGCTTCCATGCACCGCTTTTACCCTGGATCAACTTCCAGTTTCTGGCCATTATCGCTTTTCGGTTTTGGTACTCCCAGAATAAAGTATCATGCCCGAATGATGCTGCCCCGGTGAATAGCGGCATCATACTTTTGCCATCAATTTCTGTGACATAATCTTGGCTTAAGTCCGTGGCTGTGATATCCATGATGGTTGGGAAAAAGTCAGAAATGTGTCCTATGTAGTGGTCATTAATATATCGAGGCTCAATCAACTTCGGCCAACTGGCGATAAGAGGTGTGGCAATCCCACCCTCCTCCAATTCAAGCTTGTATCGTAGAAAAGGGGCATTGGAGACATTGGCCCATGGCTCCTCATAAGAAAGGTAAGAGCCTCGACTACCAATGGTCGCCTTTGGGTTATGCAGTTTTCTACCTGCTATGTTTTCGGAGGAGGCACCATTATCCGAAAGAAATATGATCAATGTGTTTTCAAAATTCCCTCGCTTTTTCAGTGCCTTGACTATCCTACCGACACCCTGATCCATTCGGTCGATCATAGCTGCATAAACGGCCATCTTTCGAGCCCATTCCTGCTTATTTCCAACAGATTCCCAGTTAGGAATACTACCCGGCTTGGGAGATAGCTGTGACGGTGACTTGACCAGGTTTAGTGCCTTCATCTTATCCAAGCGGCGTTGGCGTATTGTATCCCAGCCAACGTCGTAAATACCTTCATATTTTTGGATATCCTCCTCCAGCGCGTGCAATGGCCAGTGTGGTGCAGTATAAGCGACATAAATAAACAGCCCTGAATCGAGTGGTGCCGTTTCGATGCGCTTAGCGGCATAATCACTGATAGCATCTGTTAGGTAGAACCCTGAATCAGGTGGCGTCCAAAGCTCGTTTTCCAAGACCATCTGCCTGACCCGCTTCTGCCCACCAATAATTTCGTAATAACTGCTCGCACCACTGATGAGGCCAAAATAGCCGTCAAAGCCTCTCTTCAGAGGCCAATCTTCCGGATTCTCCCCCACATGCCACTTCCCAGACATATAGGATTTGTAAGGCCGGGTTTTAAGTGCTTCCGCGATGGTAATGGTACCCTCACTCAACCAACCCTGGAAAGGCCCTGTTGCTTCTTTCGGTTTGTTAAGGTGAAGGATGTGTCTACCTAACCCGGTTTTGTGCGGATACATACCGGTGAGTAAGGAAGCCCGGCTAGGGTAACATTTGGCATTATTGTAGAATCTGGTCGAACGCAGGCCGCTAGCCGCCAGTGAGTCAAGATGGGGAGTGTGGATTTCACTACCGTAGCAGCCTAGATCGGAGTAACCCATGTCGTCGGCCATGATGATAACGATGTCTGTATAACGTCTCGATTCCGCTACTGGAGTGTTTTTTTCTGACTGCTGCGAACAGGCAGCCAACATGAGGGGCAGTATTAACCAAGCTAAGCGGAATACCCGATTACTCGACATCAGACCAGGGTTTTCCTTGGATCTTTACATCATGGAAGAGAATATCATTGGCGTGTGCTATTTCACTCTTTTCTCCGGCCATGCCGATTTCGATATCATTCAGAAATATGCGTGTGATGGGTTCTTCTTCGACTCCTACGATCTTAAAAGGCTTTTCCAATACTTGTTTACACCTTATGTTGCTGACGTAGAAGTCGTTGAATTTGGTGGGGAAATTATTACCACGATAACCGTGATAGTCCATTCTAAAAATGAACAAGGCCTCTCTACACGATTCTACCGTGGTGTTTCGAATGAATACTTGTTCGACCTGCCCGCCTCTGTCTAGGTTGCACTTAAAGTTCAAGGCATGCTTACCACCCGCTATGGTATTTTCCTCGGCGAATATATTGCTCACTCCACCAGACATTTCGGAACCGATGCATAAGGCATTTACGCCGCTCAGTAGTTGGTTATTCCGGATGATGATGTTTTTGCTGCCCATTCGATTCCAGGCATCCTGATCTCGCCCGGCTTTGATGGAAATAGCGTCATCATGAGTTTGTACGGTGCATCCTTCAATAAGTACATCCTCGCAGCTATCTGGGTCTATGCCATCATCATTGAGCACCTCGCCATAAACCTTAATGTTTCTGATGGTGATGTTTTTAGAGAAAACTGGATGCAAAGTCCAGAAAGGGCTATCTCTCAATGTGACCCCTTCGATCAGTATGTTTTTGCATTCATAAAGTTCAATTAGTGTAGGGCGAAGGTAATGTTGTTCACCATCTCCATAGCCGTCATCTTTGCCATCTCCATCCAAGTCAAGGAATCCATTGGCGAACACGCGCTGGTGTTCGGGAATAGTGTCATTTCCCATTTGACGCAAAACCTTTTTATCTGGCTTTTGCTGCTTACGCCAATCTATCGACCAATCTTTGGCCGCTCCATCAATCACTCCCTCACCAGTAATGGCGACATTCTCTAATTGATACCCGTAAATCAGTGGAGAATAGTTGTAGCATACCGTACCTTCCCAGCGTACTTTGACTGCTGGTAAATATTTCGCTGCATCACTGCTGAAAAAAATGCGAGCATCCTTTTCAATATGAAGGTTTACGTTACTTTTCAAATGAATGGGACCTTCAACAAAATACTGCCCTGAAGAAAAAACTACCTTGCCACCACCTGCTTCATGACACGCCTTTATAGCATCGTTGATAGCTCGTAAATTATCAGTGATAGAATCCCCAACGGCGCCGTAATCTGCTACATTGAATACCTGATCTTTGAAGTTGGGAGGTACGATCCTTTCCAGAATAGCATCAGTGCGTTGCCAGGCTGCCTCTTCAATAGACAAAGCTTCTTCGACAGTAAAGCTTGCTTTGCTACAACCACTCAATTGAACAGATACGATGATCATCGTCCATATAAATGCCGAATCGAAATTTTTAAATATAGTTTGCATTAGCCATAAGACGCTTTGAGCGGTGGTTTCTCTGACAAAATATAGTGGTGATTTCTTTAATTACTTAGTTCGCTTCTATCTGTAGGCTAGCGCGCGTTTGTAACGCGTGCTTTCTAATTTACGAACGCGTTGCAAACGCGCTCGATCGGACTTGATCAAATACACAGAACTACTATCGTGCTCGACGCCACTAAGTTCCTTTCAGGAGGACTAGTATGATGGTTTGATTATTTGATGTGTTGATGATGTTGAGGGTATTCTTTCTTTAAGGCCATGGGCTTAGCCGTCATTCCCTTCGTTGGCGCGCGTTTGTAACGCGTGCCCTTCATTAAACCCACCGAATTCGCGAACGCGTTACAAACGCGCTCGATCGGACTTCTACCTGACGCGAAAGTTATTTTGTACATTTTTAGTTTATGAACGCAATCGATCGAGTATACTGTAATTTACAGCTACTGCTCATCTGCCCTGAGAAAAGCAATGTAATTATTCAGCAATCCCTCTATTTGTTGAGAGGCTATTGGATTAGCGGAGTGGACTTTGAATTGGAGATTTTTCAAATCTAGCCCTGATTCATAGACCAGCCATTTAGCTGCAGCATAACCATCTGGTGCAACTTCTCCCGCTTCATTCAAGCCGAGGTCATTGTCAAAACTAATGAATTCGGGTAAGCCATTTCGGGTGATATAGTCGATAAACTCATCATAACTCCTAACGATGTCAAACTTATTAATTGACTTTTTATCATAGACCATATCTACGGTTCTCAGGTCGTCAAGGAAGAGTTTTTTATTATTCATTTCGTTTTGCTAAACACATTAACTGCAAATACGCACGATTAGAGCTCTTACGTTATCTGGCACAGTTGGCGCGCGTTTGTAACGCGTGCCCTGCATTAAACCCATCGAATTCGCGAACGCGTTACAAACGCGCTCGATCGTAAATCAACCCAAAGCCTCAATAACCAGATCAGTGGTGAGTTTTCCAGTAGCAGCCCCTCTGAATGTACCGGTGACAGGCATGGTATTTTCGTAGTGGGCACTGGCGGCTACGGTAATGTGATGCTCATTATTGATTAGTCCATTACTTGGATCAAAAGCGAACCATCCAGCACCGGGCAAATACGCCTCTACCCAAGCGTGTAGCTCGTATTCAGGTTCTTCTACGTCCACATAGTAATAGCCACTGACAAACCTTGCCGCAACGCCAAGATTTCTTAGCATATGGATTTGCATCCATGCTAAATCGCGGCATGAGCCTTCCTTCGCCTCAAAGGTTTGCTCAGGTGAGTGAGGCGCACCTTCTGCTCTATGGATCACTTTAAAATCCTGGCTAATCAGTTGCGTCAATGCGATGATAAAATCAACTGTTCTCGATTGTGAAGAAGATTGAATGCCCTTGCTATATTCCTTTAATGCCTTGCTTATTTCTATATCTTGGAGCGATTTACTCACTCTTGCAGCAAGCTGTTGGTCATAATCAAAGGGTACAGAAAGATATTGATCTGGATAGATCAGGAAGTCAAAAGGATTGTGATTCTGGATTTCAAGAAGCGTTTCAGCATGGATGGTCAATTGTGTATCCGAAGTGTTAAACCAGCACTGACTCATCCAGTTGCCTTCGGGGTCTTGTATTTCGGTAATGCCAGCAGGGGTCGGCTGAATGGATAATTTGAAATCTTCTACCGTGAGATACGGCGCATAGGCGGGCCTAAAACGCAGCGTTTGTGGTTCTAGAAAAACCGGTTCATCGAAGGTATAACGGCTTTCATGTAATACACGTAATCTCATCGGGCTTAGTCGATTGAGATTTCTCCGATTAAATCCTTTTCAGACGTTTCATCCTCATTCAGCTTGTCCATCCAACCCTCCGGTAGGCTGGAGATGGCTTCGTTCAATCGCGTATGCCACAACTTGGAAAAGTTTCTCAACTCATCACGCTTATAACGCTTTTCTATGATATTAAAGCTGTCCCTTTCGTAATGCACTACATCGATAGGATAGTCTACATCATTAGCACTGATCCTGGTCGCATCAAACGATAGTAAACCTGCCTTCAAGGCAAACTTCATGGATGAATCGTACCGCAGCGTTCTATCTAGAATAGGTTTGCCATAGCCACTGTTGCCAATGATGACAAACCTGGAACCTTCGGTCACTTCTATCCAATTACCTTCTGGGTATAATAGATAAATCTTATGCTCATCATCGTCCTCAAGTTGTCCACCTACGATGGCATTGAGGTTGAAATGGAGCCCTGCTTCCTGCAGGCAGGCTTTATCTTCACTCGCTGCACGTTTTACTTGCATGGCGAAGGCATTCACCGCCTTGTAAAGCTTATTGAAAGACTCGTCATTCTCTTCTATACTCTCTTTGAAATAAGTAATGGCCTTATCCCTGACCGACCTCAACCCCGAGGTCATGATAAAGAAGCTATGCCTGTTTTTATTGATGGTAAAAACCTTTTTAGCCCTGGTGGTTTCGTTACCCGACGTGATTCTGGTGTCGGCAATACCAACTATACCAGTTTTAAGTTTGATACCGAGACAATAGGTCATGCTGCTATTTTTGAGAGTTATTAAGCTTTTTCTAACGAAAAGAAGGTCTCGAACATAGTGGTCGATACTTCATTCAACTTGATCTGGAACTCATCGAGATATTCATGAAGACCGTGTTGAAAAATATCATTGGCATCTGCAAACTCCAATTGCGATCTGAGCCGGCCAATTTGCTTTTCGGCTGCGTTGGCATAGCCACCACCACTTCCCGTAATGGCGTGGAGAGATTGCTCTGTACGTATAAGGCAATTTAATATTGATCTTGGAAAGTTTTTGTCAAGTATAAGAAAGTCCATGATCTGGAAGGGTGTTAACTTGCCGTTTTTCTTTCTATACATATCATAGGCACCGACGGACTTCAATAAAGCAGCCCATTGTATCAAATCAGCTGGTGAGCCAACCGCTTGTGGTGTAGGGAGCAACATGTGATACTTCACGTCCAGTACTCTGGAAGTTTTGTCTGCCCGTTCTATCAACTGGCCTATCTTACCAAAATGCCAACCCTCAGTTCTGGAAATGGTGGCATCGAATATCCCATATAGCAATTGGCAATTCTTCCGTACGTCCGTAAAGTAGCTTCTAGGATCTTTCTTTTTCCAGAGCTTCTTGTCGCAACCTTCGCGCACCAAATAATACAAATGGTTGATCTGCTCCCATACCTCACGGGTAATTTCAGGCCTTATCGATCGGGCATTTTCACGGGCAGCGACCACACAATTGTAGATCGAATTCTGGTTTTTAGCGTCAAAGCCTAGAAAGTAAATGGCTTGGCTCTTTTCCACCACTCCGTACAACTCCTCATAAAGTGCCCAGTCACCGGTCGTTAATATCAACGGTGCCCATTGCTCAGAAGCCTCAGGGTGCATTTCCAATGATAAATTGAAGTTTACATCCATGAATCGCGCATAATTTTCTGCCCGCTCCATGTACCTGTTCATCCAATAAATAGCATCTGCTACTCTACTTAACATATTCTAGTTTGTTTTATCCTAGTACCCAAGTATCCTTGCTCCCTCCACCTTGTGAAGAGTTGACCACCAATGAGCCTTTTTTCAAAGCCACTCTGGTAAGCGCACCGGGTATTATCTTAATTTCTTTGCCGTATAGAATGTAAGGCCTTAGGTCTACGTGCCTACCGTCTATGTGATCCTTGAGGAAAGTAGGCACCCTCGATAAGTTGATAGTAGGTTGCGCTATATAATTCCTCGGGTTGGCCTTGATCTTTTCCTTGAACTCAGCCTGCTCTTCCTTAGTCGATCTTGGGCCTATCAACATGCCATATCCACCTGAAGCATCAGTCTGCTTTACCACCAACTGATCGATATGCTCTATCACATATTGCCTGTCTTTTTCCTCCGCACAAATGTAGGTTTGTACATTAGGCAGTAAGATGTCTTCACCCATGTAGTATTTAACTATTCTGGGTACATAGGCGTACACCGCCTTATCATCTGCAACGCCAGTACCCGGTGCATTGACCAGCACTACGTTACCTCGTCGGTAAGCTTCGAAAATACCTGGCGTTCCGAGCATTGAATCTTTTCTAAAAGCCAAAGGATCAATGAAATCATCATCCACTCTTCTATAAATGACATGTACGCGTTGAAGCCCTTTGGTGGTCTTCATGTAGACCATGTGATCGTCTACTACAAGGTCGCGGCCTTCTACCAATTCCGCTCCCATTTGCTGGGCTAAGTAGGCGTGCTCGAAGTAGGCAGAATTATAACTTCCGGGAGTCATTATGGCGATCGTAGCAGGTTGAACCGGAGATACTGATTCTAGCATATCCCTAAGCTCATGTGTATAATTCATGACCGGGCGCACGTTCAGCTTTTCGAACAACTCCGGGAAAGTTCGTTTAAGAATTTCCCGATTCTCGAGCATATATGAAACCCCCGATGGGCAACGAAGATTATCTTCCAGTATATAGAAATTGCCATCTTGTCCTCTGATAATATCCGATCCGGTGATGTGGCACCAAACACCCTGTGCGGGTTTCAAGTCGATACACTGCTTCAGATATGTGGCACTTGACAAAATCATATCCGCAGGTATTATACCATCTTTAATGATTTTCTGGTCGTTGTAAATGTCATCGATGAACAAATTGAGTGCGGTGATACGCTGTTGCAGACCACGCTCAAGAAAATCCCAGCTCTTACTGTCAATTATTCTCGGAATCACATCCAATGGCAGTATGCGTTCCACTCCCTGGTTATCACTGTAGACATTGAATGTCATACCCAAAGAAAGTTGAGCTCTGTCAGTGGAGTGTTGTAAGTAGTTGAGCTTTTTCCAGTCCATCTTTTGAAGGCGTTCTTTCAGGAGTCGATAGTAATCCCGGACTTCACCATTCTCAGAGAACATTTCATCAAAGTAGCCAGATGTCTGGTAGTCTTGAAAGTTGATTTTCTGCATTGAACAGGTAGGTATTTATGCTGTATTAGACGGTTATAATGTTTAAGGTCACTTTTCCCGATCAAGTTAAAAGAAAAATGACAGAAGATGAAACTGGAAATTTTGTATAGTGTATAGTCCGCGCAAAAAGGAAAACAGACGCCTAGGTTGAGCATACTATTACAAGCAGACCTTCATATACATCATAGGCCTTCTAAAGGTTTATTAATTCGCTATATCGACTCAGATCAAGCAGGTAATTAACGGTTATATGGGGTTTAGTCGTTGGAATGAGAATTTCTAGCAGTTTTCTTTAATACCAAGGTGCCTTTAATTAATCACATTTCACTATATTAACCCATCGCAAATTGCGACCAAATCGAAGGCGGGAGGATAGGATTTTGTTGGGTGTGAATGAGACACCACCTGCCACGAAAATGAAATCCTTAACCTTGAAGTATCTTACGCTAGCAAACTCCATACAGCAATTACAAAGAAGAGCATTCAATTTAAAACCTTGGATAACTTATGATTAAAGAAGGCGGTAAACAAAGGGTAATCATCGAACATGTTAGACCTGAGATCGATGGTGGAGCCTACCCCGCAAAGCGAACCATTGGCGAAAGAGTAGACGTATCAGCTCATATTTTTGCCGACGGTCATGACAAGATCAGAGCATTGGTCATGTATTCCAAAGCCGGAAGTGACGAATGGAAAAGAGTAGAAATGCACCACCAGTCCAATGACGAATGGTCTGCCTCTTTTTCGGTGAATGAAATGGGAGAGTACATTTTCGAGGTGCATGCCTGGATTGATCATTTTCTAACCGCCTATGAAGGCTTCAAAAAGAAAGCCGAGGCCGGCCTGATGTTGGATGTAGAATTGAAAGAGATTGCCCTCTTTTTGAAAGACTTGGCAGAATCGGCTCTGAAAAAAGAAGAGCAGAAACTACTCGCCCTGGCTAAAATTTTGGAAGACGAAGACAAGTATCATGACGCTTTCGATATGATGCTTAGTGAAGATTTTGAGCGAATCGTTTGGGAACATCCACTGATTCGGCATGAATCTCAATATAGTAAGCCGCTCAGAGTAGTGGTTGAAAGTGAAAAAGCCAGGTTCAGCAGTTGGTACGAGTTATTTCCGAGATCAGCTGCTAAGAAAGCTGGCGTCCACGGTACTTTCAAGGATTGCGAAAAGTTACTGCCCAGAATCGAAGCCATGGGCTTCGATGTACTCTATCTACCACCCATACACCCGATTGGTAAAGTAAACAGAAAAGGGAAAAACAACTCGGTAGATTCGGAACCCGATGAACCAGGGTCACCTTGGGCCATTGGTAGCGATGAAGGAGGACATAAGTCTGTACATGCTGAACTGGGCACATTAGCGGATTATAAATCGTTGGTGAGGAAGGCCCGTAAGCAAGGCATAGATGTGGCTTTGGATATCGCCTTTCAATGTGCTCCCGATCATCCTTACGTGAAAGAGCATCCAAAATGGTTTAAGTGGAGGCCCGATGGCACTGTTCAATATGCCGAAAACCCGCCCAAGAAATACCAGGACATATTACCCCTCAATTTCGAAAATGATGATTGGGAAGGACTATGGAATGAATTAAAGTCAGCCATCCTTTACTGGGTAGAAGCGGGTGTCAATATTTTCAGAGTAGATAACCCGCATACTAAACCCATACAATTCTGGGAATGGGTCATCAAAGAGGTTAATAAAGATTTTCCGGAAGTAATTTTCCTTTCAGAGGCGTTTACCCGTCCGAAGGTAATGGCCAGCCTCGCCAAAGTAGGCTTTACACAATCCTACACGTATTTCACTTGGCGAAATAGCAAGGCTGAATTACTTGAATACATGCACGACCTCACCCAGACTGAATTGCGCGATTATTTCAGACCGAACTTTTGGCCGAATACGCCTGACATTCTACCGTATTCATTACAGCATAGCGGAGAGAGCATTTTCATTGCCAGATTCGCGCTGGCGGCGACTTTGTCATCCAATTACGGCATGTACGGTCCTGTTTACGAGTTTGGTGCCAACGAGCCGGTACAGGGGAAAGAGGAGTATTTCAACTCTGAGAAGTATGAGATCAAGCATCATGATTGGGAAGCTACTAATAGGCTGACCGAAATTATCGCCTTAGTGAACATGGCCAGAAAGGATAATGAGTCGCTTCAATACACCTATAATGTTACCTTCTGTGATATTGGTAACGATAATCTGATCGCTTATCTCAAAGCAACTGATGATCTTTCTAACATTACACTGATGGTAGTAAATCTTGACCCGCACAACACCCAATCTGGCTATGTGAGATTGCCGAAAGAGAGACTGGGTTTGGCAGATAAGATCAATGTCAAGCTACATGACCTGATCATGGAGGAGCATTACACCTGGACGGAAGAATGGAACTACATATCCCTGAACCCTCATCAGTTGCCGTTCCATCTTTTCAAACTTGATATCAAAGAGTCTAACCTTTAATTGAAGATATATGGCGAAAAAGGTAGAAAAAAATCTCTGGTATAAAGATGCGATCATTTATGAATTGCACATCAGGGCATTTCAAGATAGTGCAGGCAATGGCGTTGGAGATTTCAAAGGATTGGTTGATAAGCTGGATTACCTTGAAGACCTTGGTATCAATACCATCTGGCTACTGCCATTCTACCCCTCACCGCTCAAAGACGACGGATACGACGTAACAGACTACTGTGATGTACATCCTGATTACGGTACCCTGGCGAACTTCAAAACCTTCCTTAAGGAAGCGCATAACCGTGGGCTGAAAGTGATCATAGAATTGGTGCTTAACCATACTTCTGATCAACACCCATGGTTTCAAAGGTCACGTAAGGCCCGTAAGGGATCCAAATACAAAGACTACTACGTATGGAGTGATTCTCCCGAAAAGTACGGAGACGCTCGGGTAATCTTCAGTGATACAGAGCATTCTAATTGGACATGGGATCCGGTAGCTAAGGCCTATTATTGGCACCGTTTCTATAGCCATCAACCTGACTTGAACTACGAGAATATCGAAGTGCAAATGGAGATATTCAAAGCGGTTGACTTTTGGATGAAGATCGGGGTAGATGGCTTTCGATTGTCCTCAGTGCCTTTTTTGTTCGAAGAAGATGGCACCAATTGTGAAAACCTACCCAGCACACACGAATTCTTGAAAAAACTACGTAAGCATGTAGAAAAGAATAACCCGGAATGTGTGCTACTCGCTGAGGCCAATATGTGGCCTGAAGATTCTGCATCATATTTCGGTGGAGGTGAAGAGTGTCATATGAACTTTCATTACCCACTTATGCCGAGACTGTTCATGGCGCTTCTCACGGAGAATAACCATCCTATCATTGATATCATAGAGCAGACACCCGAAGCGCCTGAGAACGGGCAATGGTGTCTCTTTCTACGTAATCACGATGAGGTGGGGCTGGAGATGGTGACGGAAGAAGAGAAAGATTACCTCTATAAGGCTTATGCCAGTGATGCCAATACCCGGCATAACATTGGCATTCACCGGAGGCTGGCTCCAATGATGGACAATGACCGCCGTAAGATAGAACTGCTCTATACCTTATTGTTTTCTTTACCAGGGTCACCGATCATCTACTACGGTGACGAAATCGCTATGGGCGACAACGTCTATCTGGGTGACAGGCATGGGGTGAGGACCCCTATGCAGTGGAACGCGGACAGCAATGCCGGATTCTCGCGCGCCAATCCACAACAATTGTACTTGCCAGTGGTGAGTGACCCCACATATCGTTATGAATCGGTCAATGTGGCCAATCAGGAGAGTAACCCGTCATCTATTCTATGGTGGTTGAAAAATACCATTGCCATGCGCAAGCGGCTTACTGCCTTTAGCCGTGGAGAAATCACTTTTCTAGAAAGCAGTAATGCCAAGATATTGGCCTTTAGCCGCTCCTACCAGGGACAGCATATTATCGTGGTGAGCAACCTCTCTAAGTACTCTCAAGCCACTAGCTTGAACCTCGAAGCATTCAAAGATAGTGGCTTAACTGAGGTATTTAGCCAGAATAAATTTCTCGATGTAGATCAAGACCAATATCCGATCACTATCGGACCTTATGGTTATTTCTGGTTTTCTGTTGAAACGCCGGATGTGGATAACCAAACCGCAGATCAGGAAGAATTGCGCTCCTTGCAGACCGACACCAGCTGGGAGAAGTTCTTTGGTAATTACAACGAGGTGAAGC
Organism: Bacteroidota bacterium; assembly: GCA_039819065.1. Taxonomy (GTDB): domain Bacteria; phylum Bacteroidota; class Bacteroidia; order Cytophagales; family Cyclobacteriaceae; genus JBCBSS01. Next base: position 14,321 of record JBCBSS010000053.1, on the reverse strand, counting down.
GTCTGGAAAAGAAGATACTACCGTATTTTCTGCCTAAGTGTCGATGGTTTACAGGCAAGGCTAAAACCATCACCAAAATCCAGGTTGACAAGGCGATCCCACTGAAGATCGAGAATGGTACCGCCTTCTTGCTCATTGTAGAGGTTTGCTATGCTGAAGGGCTACCGGAGTTCTACTTTCTACCCGTCTCATTTATCAAGGCTGACAGTGTAAAGGAGAATGTCAATTATACCCCACAAAGCATCGTTTGTCGCTTTGACTATCAGGATAGGGAAGGATTTATCATTGACAGTATTTACGATGAGCACTTCCGCAATTACCTCTTTTTTGCGATTGTCAATAAAACCAAGATCAAGATGGAAACGGCTACGCTCCAGTTTTCTGCCGGGGTATTCAGCAAACTCGATGTTTCCAAGAATGAGATCAAATCAGAAATACTAAAAGCCGATCAGAGCAACACTTCGGTTATTTACAATAACCAATACTTCTTCAAATTCTACCGTAAAGTAGAAAAAGAGATTAATCCTGATCTGGAAATTGTGCGCTTCCTTTCTGAGAAAGCCAGTTTCAAGAATTCACCGAAGTTCGCCGGAGGTATAGAATACAAAGAAGATAGCGGCTCCTCAATAGTGTTTGGTTTACTACAGAATAAAGTAGAAAATCAGGGAGATGCCTGGAATATGACGCTTGATGCCATAGGCCGATACTTCGATCGCGCTTTTGCCAAAGTGAACAGAGAGGAGAAGCTGCCGAAATTGCCTACAGGCAACGGGATGGATTTTGAGGATGTGCCGCCATTGGTTCAGGAATTAATTGGCAGCGTATTCTACGAACGCGTGATAAAACTAGGAGAGAGAACAGCTGAAATGCACCTGGCATTGGCCTCTGATCACCAAGACCCGGCTTTCTCGCCTGAATATTTCAACTCGAATTATCAACGCTCGGTATATTCATCTCTACGTAAACTGCTGAAAGACCGGTTTGGTCTATTGAAACGATGCATCAAGAAACTTTCAGGCAACAATAAAAAGCTGGCGGAACAGGTGTTGGCTATGGAAAGTGACATACTGGATTGCTTCAGCCAGGTATACAAGAAGAAGATCGAGGGCATCAAAACCAGGGTGCATGGGGATTATCATCTGGGACAAGTTCTGTTCGACGGGAAAGATTTCACCATTATCGATTTTGAAGGAGAGCCAGGTGTTTCGTTCAGCGAGCGGCGATTGAAAAGAAGCCCTTACAAAGATGTGGCGGGAATGATCAGGTCGTTCCATTATGCTGCGTATGGCAAAATACTTCTCAATGATTATTATAGAGATAAGGACATAGATTTCCTTGAGAATTGGGCAGAACAATGGTATCATTATGTCAGTAGGTTCTACCTGGGAGCGTACCTGAATAAAATCGAGGAAGGGCGTACTATTTCGTCGGAATTCTTGCTGTTGGTTAGAATTTACCTGCTTGAAAAAGCCATTTATGAATTAGCTTACGAACTCAATAGCAGACCCGACTGGGTGGCCATTCCACTGCGGGGAATTTGCTATTTGATGGAACAATATTTAGCCGAAAGAGACCATGGATAACACAGAAGACGTCAAAAAGAACCAAGAAAATGATCAGGAAGAAGCATTTAGCCTCTTTACTGAATTCGATATACACCTTTTCAATTCAGGGAAGCATTTCCGATTGTATGAAAAGTTAGGCTCACACGAGGTAACGGTAGAAGGAGTCAAGGGTACTTACTTCGCCGTCTGGGCGCCTAATGCAGAATACGTTTCTGTAGTGGGTAACTTCAATGTATGGGACCGAGGGAAAAACCCGATCTATGCCCGATGGGATGGGTCAGGTATCTGGGAAGGCTTCATCCCCGATGTGGGTCATGGAGAGATCTACAAATACTTCATTAAGTCTAATGAAGGTGGACAAGAGTTCGAAAAAGCAGATCCATTTGCCCACTACTCTGAACAGCCGCCGAAAACGGCTTCTATCATCTGGAACATGGATTATCCATGGAAGGATAGCAAGTGGCTGAAAAAACGTAAGGCAGAAGTGGATAAGGCTAAGCCTTATTCTGTATATGAAATGCATTTGGGCTCCTGGCGTAGAAATTCAAGTGAAGGAAACCGTTCCCTCAATTATGATGAACTGGCTACTGAATTGGTAGATTATGTGAAAGACATGGGCTTTACGCACGTCGAGTTCCTACCAGTTATGGAGCACCCGTTCTTCGGGTCATGGGGCTACCAAATCACGGGATACTATGCCTCATCCAGTTTGTACGGGTCACCGCAAGACCTGATGTTTTTGATTGACAAACTGCACCAAGCAGGTATTGGCGTTTTGTTGGACTGGGTGCCTTCACACTTTCCGGGAGACGAACATGGATTAGCAATGTTCGATGGCACGCACCTTTATGAGCACGCTGATCCTAGAAAAGGATTTCACCCTGACTGGAAGAGCTACATTTTTAACTACGGTAGAAATGAAGTGCGTTCTTTCCTGATCAGCAATGCCATATTCTGGCTAGACATGTTCCATGCTGATGGTTTACGTGTTGATGCTGTAGCTTCTATGCTTTACCTAGATTATTCTCGTAACCACGGAGAGTGGATACCGAACGAGTTCGGCGGTAACGAAAACATCGAGGCTATCACATTCCTCAAGGAAATGAACGAAACGGTATACGCCGAATTCCCTGACGCCATTACCATAGCAGAAGAATCCACTAACTGGACGATGGTTTCGCGCCCAACCTACATGGGCGGATTGGGCTTTGGACAGAAATGGATGATGGGCTGGATGCACGATACTTTAGAGTATTTCAAGAAAGAACCCATTTACCGCAAGCATCACCAGGGGGATATTACCTTCTCATTGGTATATGCCTTCTCCGAGAATTTCATGCTACCCCTTTCCCACGATGAAGTAGTGCACGGCAAAGGGTCATTACTGGGTAGAATGCCCGGAGATGAATGGCAGCGTTTTGCCAATTTGCGTTTGATGTTTGGCTACATGTTCACACACCCTGGCACTAAACTGCTATTCATGGGTGGAGAGTTTGGACAGTCATCAGAATGGTCACACGATAAAAGCCTGGACTGGCACCTGTTGGATTATGATATCCACAAGGGAGTTCAAGCCTGGGTAAAGGATTTGAACAAATTCTATAAGGAAACACCTGCCTTATACCACTATTCATTCGATCCACGTGGTTTCGAGTGGGTGGATTACGACGATTGGGAAAACAGTGTGCTCATCTATAAGCGACATGGCGAGACCAAGGAAGACATGTGTATTGTCATTTGCAATTTCACACCGGTCCCGCGTCACAATTACCGTTTAGGTGTGCCTTACAAAGGCTATTGGGAAGAGGTCATCTGCAGTGACGATTTGAAATATGGGGGTAGCGGCTTACTGAACCAGGGACAGTTGCGCACCACACCGGTGAGGTACCATAATCAGGACTATTCTGTCCTCATTACTTTGCCGCCGTTAGCTGTGTCTGTCATCAAACTGAAAGAAGAGGTAGCCATGGTAGCGACAAGCTAAGCTGAGGAGCTTTGTGTGAGTTAGATCAAAACGATGGCTGGAAAGTCGTGCGAGAAGTAACTAGATTACTTTTGAGTAATCTAGTTACTAAGCTCTTATCGCGTAACCGTTTTTAATTCTCACCATAAAGCTCCACAATACCCTCTATATCTCCGGCTTGTAGTCCATCTAGACCTTCAACTACATCAAAGTCTGCGTTCATGATGTTCGAACTGCCAACATGGCCTAATCCTAGGACATGACCGATCTCGTGTAGAAAAAAGTTGTAAAGCAAATCACAATCTGAAGTCCATATGTTAGTTTGGATGACCAGGTCACCTCCCATTACATCACAGGGCGTATCAGGGAAATTGGGAAACCCAACACCACTTTGCCTAATATCGGCTACAAAGAACCGTATGTCGCTATCGCTGTTTTCGGGAAGTTCTTCAAATGCAATATTGGCTTCCTCAGCCCACGCATTCAAAGCATTTCTGATCTCAGCCTTGGCACAACTGGGTAAATTGTCAAATGACCTGCTCGGTAGGTTGATCTGAGCATGGGTGTTGACCACGCCATTTTCTTCCTGAAAACTATAAGTAACTACACCACCACTTTCTTTAGGGCCGTCAACATTGGGACCAGCGTCTAGGAGCGGATTATTGATGCCCCATTTAAAGCCATTCAGGCAAAAACCTGTATTGACATTTCGACAATCCATCATGATCCGGTTGCATACCTCGAAACGGTCAGATTCGTTTAGAATGGGTGAATCATTGTTGTCATCATCCCTATTGCATCCCAACAGGCTACAAAACAGCATAATGCAGAGTAGTCGTTTCATGACAGTGTAATGGTTACGGTTAATGAATCCATGATCTGGACCAACTCCAATATACAAGAGAAAATTTAACTTGATGCTATTCACCGGTGGTTTGTTTGATCGTTTGCGGAAGGGTAAACGATATCTAGAAATAAGTAACGAAATTACTCAAAGTAATTTCGTTACTAAGCCTACACAATGGCAAGTCACATATTCTTAATTGGCGACCATACCAAGCTGGGTTCGGTGAACGCTTAGAGCCTGTTCCCTCCAGTGCTTCTGAAAGGAACTTATTGATGTTCAGCACGCCACCATTTTATGAACCAATGATCTACGTTTGCTATTAAGAAATTCATAGGTGTTGTTTGATACAGCGGTTGCTGTCGGAGATAATAACTCAAGACTTGCTCGTAGCTAATAAGATTCTTCCAGAATGACGGTAGGTGTGGGTTGTAAAACGAACATTCCGGCTCGTTTACTGATAAGCGAACAGGAGTGTTCACTTTACAAGTATAGGGCCTAACGGTATCTCATAACAAATCAATTCAAACATTTGGGCACTTCTTCAAGTTACACCTTTGGAGAAATACAGCAACACGTTATTATTGTAGGCTCTTTTTACCCTAAGCAATCTGAGGTGGTTTCCACCTCGCCCAGTTATGGAAGACGAACAACGTAATATCACGAAGTATATATGCATACATGGGCATTTCTATCAACCACCCAGGGAGAATGCCTGGCTTGAGGATGTAGAATTGCAAGATTCAGCCCACCCCTATCATGATTGGAATGAAAGGATCACAGCTGAGTGCTACGCCCCCAATACGGCCTCAAGGATATTGAATGGAGAAGGCGTGATCAAGAACATCATGAACAATTACGCCAAGATCAGTTTCAATTTTGGTCCTACTTTGCTTTCGTGGTTGGAGGAAAAAGAACCGGAAACCTACAAGGCGATTCTAGAAGCCGATAAATTGAGCCTGGAGCATTTTTCAGGGCACGGATCAGCGCTAGCTCAATCCCATGGACACATTATTATGCCTCTGGCCAATAGCCGTGACAAAGAGACGCAGGTGATTTGGGGAATCCGGGACTTTGAACACCGCTTCGGAAGACATCCTGAAGGTATGTGGCTGGCTGAATCTGCGGTGGATACAGAATCATTGGAACTGATGGCCAAGCATGGTATTAAGTTCACCATTCTGGCACCCAGACAGGCAAAAGCGGTTAGAAAAATAGGAGAAGAATCATGGCAGGATGTATCCAATCTATCCGTAAATACAAGAAGACCTTATTTATGCAAATTGCCATCAGGCCGAAGTATTAGTCTTTTCTTCTATGATGGAGATATTTCCCAAGCAGTAGCCTTCGAAGGCCTTCTAGCTAATGGTTCTCATTTCGCTCAGCGATTGATTGGTGGTCATAATTTCAAAAGCACCCAAAACGAACTTGTACATATTGCCACTGACGGTGAAAGCTATGGCCACCATCACAAACATGGTGATATGGCGTTGGCCTACTGTCTTGATTATATTGACAGGCAGGATCATATAGCCCTCACCAATTATGGTGAATACCTGGAGAAATTTCCTCCTGAATATGAAGCTCTCATCCAGGAAAATAGCTCTTGGAGTTGCGTGCATGGCGTAGAAAGATGGCGCAGCAACTGTGGTTGTCACACCGGTGGAGAACCGGGTTGGACGCAGGAGTGGAGAAAACCACTTCGGGATGCTCTGGATTGGTTGAGAGAAGCACTCATTAACATATATGAGAAAAAAGCTTCTACCGTATTCCACGATCCGTGGGAGGCACGTGACGGCTACATAGATGTAATCATGCATCGTAAAGATCAGCACGTGACTGACTTTCTCGCTAAGCATGTATCGAATGGGGCCAAGAAACATCAGGCACTGAGACTGTTGGAAATGCAACGTCAGGCGCTTTTGATGTACACCAGTTGCGGTTGGTTTTTCAATGAAGTTTCGGGGATAGAAACCACACAGATATTGCAATATGCTTGTCGCGCTATACAATTGGCTGTACAAACCAATGGCAATGGACTGGACCTGGAGGCGGAATTCCTTGCACGGCTTGAAGCGAGCGAAAGTAACATTCCTCAAATGGGCAACGCAGCGAATGTTTATCGCAAGTATGTGATACCCACTCGACTGAACTTAAAACGTGTTGGCATGCACTACGCAGTCGCTTCTATCTTTGAGGAAGACCTAAAGGCTTTCAGAGTCTTTAATTATACCACTGAAAATGAGTTTTTTGAAAAGAAGCGTGCTGGTAACCAGACCTTAGCTATAGGCATTACCAATATCGAGTCGATCGTAACCCACTCAAAACGCAGGTTCAGCTTCGCGGTACTCTACCTCGGCCAGCATAACATTATCGGAAACATTTCTATCGATATGGAGCGAGAGGTATTTGATGAAATGAGGGAGGGCTTACAAGCAGCCTTTGAAGAAAGCCGCTTGGGTGATATGATTGGTATTTTGCAAACGTATTTTGGCGCGGATAAGTATACCATATGGCATCTCTTCAAAGACAAGAAACGGAAGGTGCTTGACCAGATCATGGAGAAAAACCTGGGCATAGTGGAGAATTCTTTCCGCAAGATATATAACCGTGATTACCAGCTCATTAATACGCTTAAAACTGACGAAATCCCAATTCCTAAAGCCTATAGAACAACGCTAGAATTTGTGCTCAATGCCGATCTTAAACGATGTCTGCAGGGAGATATGATCGACTTGAAGGAATTAAAGCGTGTGGCGCATGAATTCGAGAAATGGGGCACGAAAGTAGAAGACAATCCTGCCGTGGCCAAGTATGCCACCCAGAGTATTTACAGTGCCCTGAAAAAAATAAAGGGTAATCATGAGGATGTGGTTAGTGTAGTTCACCTCAATCAGCTAATCGAGTTGCTCAGGCAATTTAATGTTACCCCAGATCTTCATAAAAGTCAGAATCTCTACTTTTCCATCAGCAAAAGCGATGGCTTCGCTTATCAGGAGCTATTCCAGGAACCAGAATGGCAGAAAGAGTTTGAGAAACTAGGAGACAACCTGGGCATTAAGGTGGAGTATGAAGAAAAACGACAATCGATTTAACTTTTTAGGTTAGGCTAATAGTGCTCGTTGTCATGGCTGCCGGTATTATGTACTATAAGATCAAAAGTTGAACGATCAAGAATAGTGGTATGGTGTTGCCGTGGATGAGTTAAGCTAGGCTCCTACTTCAAAAAATTTAGAGATCAAAAGCACTTTAGCAAAGTTTTTGTTTGACTACACTAAGATGGTTTAACCCTAAACACCCTTAGTTATGAACAAAGACCTAGCCTCACTTTTCTTCGTACTTTTCGCCTTTACTGGCACTGCTTACAGTCAGCACAAATTTGCAAGCTTCCCTACCAAAGTCAGGAATGAAACACCGAACTTCTTCGAACTTTCACCAGATAGTAAATATGTTGCTGCAGGTGTCTTCGGAGCGGTAAGGGTCTGGGCATTGGATTCTGAAAAATTCAATGACTACCCTACCAAAGTCAGAAATGAAACGCCTGAGTTCGTAGCATTCTCACCCGATGGAAAATACATTGCCGCTGGAGTATTCGGCGCGGTGCGCGTTTGGAATCTTGAGACGGGATCATTCCGTGACTATGAAACCAGGGTGAGGAATGAAACGCCACGTTTCGTCAATTTCTCAAATGACGGCAGCCTGGTATTGGCTGGTGTTTTCGGAGAGATCAGGGCATGGCGTGTCATCTATGATTGAGATTGGTTTAAGACGCTGAATGAAGCCTTATCGGCACAAAACCGGTGCCTTATCAGAATAGATATTGAAGTGTCTTTAGTACGTCATTTATCTATCGCGAAGTTTGGTAATTAAGCTTTGAATCAAGGTATTTACGGCAAAACACCTATCGATATTCTATCCAAATTATCTGAGAAAGGAATAGATGGGAATTAAGCTGAATCATTCTAAACCAATAAATCAAATGCTAATCCATCAAAAAAAGCTGATTTTAAGCTTCATTGCAGTATTCATTTCTACCTATGCCATAGGTCAGGATATCGAGTTCAAACTGATCAAAGCCATCAAGTCTCAAGAGCTAATCATGGAAGATGATTATAGCAAAAAGTATCTCACCAGAACCGAGATCTTGCCTGATGACAAACGGCACTTGATTATTATGGCCGAAGTGAATAACCCCGGCGCGGAAAAGATCAGGACTAAAAAAGAGGACATCTCCTTGGAGGAAGGTAACAAGGTATTAGGGTATCTGCGAGAAACCAAGCGGGCCAATACAGGTTGGCCTTCGTTTGCTACAGAAATCAAAGAAGGGAAGAATCTCTTTTCGGCCATTTTCATAGTTGACAAGTCGCTCAAGAGTACCGCTATCAACATCGGAGGCCAAAGCTTTGATATCACAGGGATCACGGATGCACCTCACTCGTCACTCATCTGCATACCCAAAGTGACTCCGTCTGAAAAGGAATATGTGAAAGAGATCGCTTATGATGATAAGTATTCCAGAGATGTGGATTACCAGGTCATTACAGAAAAGATCACACCATATGTCGGTCAGTTCCTGAAGCTTAAGGTTGAATTGATTTATTGCGATGATGTCGAGCATTTCAGAAATAAACCCTTTGCACAGCGACCTGATTACTTTCAACTGCAAGATGCCAGTGGGGCTGTTTTTGAATGTGTGGGCACCCTTAATTCTGTCGGTAAGTTTTCTAGCCCGACTAATGGAAGCTTACGTGTAAACAGTAAGAATAATGAAATCAAGTGGACGTACAGGTTGGTGTTCAATGTGCCCAAAGAAGGGAAGTACAAGCTGAAATATTTAGATCAGGTTATCTCCGATATCTGATCATAAGGCAAATAAGGATAGCGTCCTCAAAATGCTATCCTTATTATGAGTGCTCTCACCCCTTCACAAAGTATCATTTTCAGCGCAGGTCGTAACTTTACAGATACTTGATTACAATAGAATAGCCCTAAAACCTATTTCATAACCTTTGTGAAAATTCTCGAATTCGATACCCGACATGGTATTTACAGCTTTGAAATGAGTGATTTTGAAACGATCATTCATGCCCATCCGGCCATTGAGATCATCATGGCTACCGCAGGTGTATTTACATTGTCAACTCCAGAAAGGGAATATAAGAATGTTCGATTTGCGGTGATTGACAGTAACGTAAAGCATGCTGTTCAAACGCAAAATGGTCAGTTGGCATTACTGATGTGCGAGCACAAGAATGACTGGGTCAAGGAATTCTTGACTAGAGAAGAAGTAGTTTTGAAAGAAGGGGTATATATTGAGTCTGGAACGGCCAATAGGCAAGCGCTCTTCCAAACCCTATTCAAGCAACTTCGACTAGAAAGCCAACCTAACTTGTATGATGAAAGAGTTACCACGTGTATAGAACTGATAGAACAAGGAGAGCTCTCATACAATACCATGATGCGGGAGTTACAAGATCAGGTGTTTCTCTCCGAAAGCCGTCTTTCGCACCTTTTCAAGGATAATGTAGGTATTTCCCTAAAGCAGTACCTGGTTTGGAACCGCTTGAAGAGAACCATCAAAATAGTGCTGGACAGTGACGAGAATTTGTTTTCTGCTGGACTCACATGTGGTTTTCATGATCAAGCCCACCTGAGCCGGGCTTTCAAAAATATGCTCGGAGTCAATCCTTCAAAAGCCTATAATAGCAGAACCTTACAAATTTAAAGCTGATAGAATGACCATCTTTGTTGCTTGAAACGACTTAGATAAAGTTTTAATCATGAATTCAAGCATAAGAAAAGTTGAGGCCAAAGATATCTCTCATTTAAAATCAGTAATTGATTCCAGCGAGCTTTTTCCATCGGCATTATTGGATGATATGATACATGATTATCTTACCAATGACGGCACAGAAGAAATTTGGCTCACCAAGGATGACGAGCAAGACAAACCCATTATCATCGCTTATTGTGCTCCTGAGAAAATGACTGAGGGTACGTACAACCTATACCTTATCGCAGTACACAAAGACCATCAGGGGCAAGGGTTAGGAAAAGAGATGATGGCATATATCGAGGAGCACCTAAAACAATCAGGACAACGCATTCTCATTGTAGAAACATCCGGTTTACCAGACTTCGAACTGACCCGTGAATTCTACGATAAATGCGACTATACCCGAGAGGCTATCATAAGAGACTTCTATCAGGAAGGTGAGGATAAGGTCGTTTTTTGGAAAAAACTGACTAATTGAACATAGCGTGTTAACGCCTATTTAGCGTTCAAAAAGCGGTCGATCAGTGCCATTCGCTTCCGGTATTCTGCCCAACTTGCTATGACAGTAGCAATCACTGCACCGCTATAAAGGATAAGGATTGGCAGACTCATTTTTGCAGCAAGAACCGTGATGACGAGAGCACTGACCCACATGATAGTAGTCGTCAGATAGATATTCTTCTGATTTGATTTTCTTGATAGCAATTCTTCCTTAGACAGCTTGGCATAGTAATCACTTAGATTCCCATTTGCTTTTAGCGAACATTTGATTTTCGAATAAAACTTCATATTGACTTTTTAAACAGTAAGTGTCAGATTTAGTCTAATTATTACAAGACACTAAAAAAAGGTGTAATTTTTCGCAGTAGTTAACCATGGCACCTCAAGATTGATCTACCGATACGTTACCCCTTTTTGAGGTTATTGAGATGAAATTGAATAGAACCCAAGAACGGTTTATCAAATGGGTGGACGAACTCTGGCTTCTGACTTTGTACGTGGCACATACTTTATAAACACTTCATTATGAGAATTTTTTGGGTCAAGGAAATCCACCACGGAAGCCTCGGTATGATGCCGAGACCTAGAGGAGGAGATTGGCTGGAAGAAGAAGTCAAAATGCTAAAACAGCTTGAAATCGATGTTGTAGTTTCGTTATTAGAGAAAAAAGAAGCAGAAAGCCTGTTGCTTGAAAAAGAAGCGGCGTTATGCCAAAGATTCGGAATAGATTTCATCAACTACCCCATTCGAGATCGGCAGGTGCCTGATAGTAAGCGGAGTTTTCTGGAATTAGTATCAGTTCTTGATAGCCATCTATTGGCAGGACGAAAAGTGGTCATACACTGTAGAATGGGTATAGGCCGTACTTCAATGTTGGCTGCTGGTGTATTGCTTAAAAATGACGCTCGAATTGAAACTGTGTTTGACCTGCTTACTAAATATAGAACACTCACAGTCCCTGACACCGAAGAGCAAAAGCTATGGATCAAGGAACTTGTAGGGAGTGGTTTATGATAAGCCCTTCCATTAGGTAATAAGTACCAGGTGGTTATTAATAGTTCACATTATTACAGTTTCGCAGACTATTCCAAACATAGTTGTGGTTTAGAGGAATGTCCGTAGAGTCATACCACGCCCAAACTGAGCTCATGACGCTTATACCAAATCATGTATTTACATAACGATAAAGACGAACTCGGGGTACGCCATAAATCAGGACAGATCAGAAAGCAACATAAGAACATGGCAAAAATAATTGACGACGAACTTGATAATGCTTAACTATGAACCATAATATGATCATTTGAGTCAGCTATTTTAACCTAATCACAACCAATGGCCATTTTAGATTTCATGACCAAAACGGTAGCGGTAGACGCCGGTAGCCAGAATCTTCGTATCGGTGATGAAAGGCAAATCATTTTTAATGAAACAGCCCAGCTGTCTCTGCATCGGGATACCAACGCCGTATCGGGAATAGGATTCGGGGCTGTTCAGGATGCCACCAATAAGGTCATCAGGCCGGTGAACAATGTGATTGCTGACTTTCATGGGTTTGAACATCTGCTCAGAGGTGCATTGAAAAAATCTACTCAGGAACGTAAGTTGCTTCCCTACTCCTATAAAGTGTACTTCTCAATACCCATCAATATTTCCGAGGTAGAAAAACGTGCCTACCGCGATTCCGGAGAACATGCAGGAGCCAAACTGGTATATATGATACATCAACCGTGCTGTGTGGCATTGGCTATGGGGATTCTATTGGAAAAAAAGGAATTCGTCTTGATTGATTTCAGTGCTACCAAAATGGAAATCACCGTTTTCTCCAAAGGTATACCTTTAGTGACCGGTATTGTTAGAATGGGTACATGGAGGCTGAAATTGGCTATTAAGAACTACATTTTTAGAACTTATGGAACTGTGCTTAAGTCAGATCAACTGACACATCTTTTTCTGAATGCTCATGAAACACATACAATTGAAGTAGATGGTAAGCCGATCGAAATAGAAGGTCTTCTGAAGGTACTAGAGCCTTATTTTATGGTTATCGAAGACCAAATCCTTGAGGCGATAGAGTCGGTTTCTACGCATGCCAGTATTGCTAAGATTGTAGCCAATGGCATTTATGTTTCCGGAGGTGGAGCCAAGCTACCATGGTTGGTGGATAGGTTGAGGAGCATAGGCAAAATAAATTATACTATCAGTAAACAGCCGCTATTGGATGGCATCAATGGGTTGATCAAAGTGATGAAAGGCCCTGATAAGTTCAAGTCTTACCTCATGACCTGATAAGCACTTCATTCATACATAACTACCAGACAGCATGCCAATCACAGATAAACTATCTATAGTTTCCTGCCAAAAGACTGATATTGAAGTGATAGTCAAGGGTATAAATGCCTACAATTTGGAACACGTTCCTGCCATGGCCGATGTCTGGGCACCTATAGAATTGGCTATGAAGAATGAAGGTGGAGAAGTGATTGCAGGAGTATTATCTGGCATAGGATATTGGAACGGACTGGAGATAAAAGTCTTATGGGTAGAGGAAGAATATAGAAGGAAAGGTATTGGTTCACGCCTTTTGCAACATCTTGAAGACATAGCAAAAGGACGTGGTGCTACTATTGCCATGCTAGATACTTTTGATTTTCAGGCAGAAGCTTTCTACTTAAAAAATGACTACGAAAAGGTAGGAGAGATCAAGAATTTTCCGACAGGACATAGACGCATTTATTTTTCAAAAAGATTAGTCTAAATTGATTCTTCCCACCTATCTTCAGATAGGATGACATGGCGATTAACATGAAAGTAGTGATCACAGGAAGCTCGGGACATTCGGGAAAAGAAATTGCCCGATTACTAGCACCATACTATGAAATTGGAGGTATTGATCTATTGGAAGGGCAATATACCACCAGGGTAGGCTCTTTATCGGATCGTGATTTTGTAATGGACGCTGTAGCAAGCTTTGATGCTATTATACATACTGCAGCGCTTCATGCACCGCATGTACCGACCCATAGCCGGGAGGCTTTCATTGACACCAATATCAAAGGAACCTTATACCTGCTAGAAGCATGTCAGGAGCATGGTATAAAAAAGTTTATCTACACCAGTACCACCTCCTTATATGGGCGCAGCTTAGAAAATGAAGATCAGGCTGTTTGGGTAACGGAAGAATTACCAGTCAGGCCTCGTGATATTTACGATATCACCAAGGTAGCAGCGGAAGAGCTTTGTCGGGATTTTTTCGATAAAACAAATCTGCAAACCATAGTATTGAGAGTATCCCGCTTTTGGAACGAGCCAGATGAAAAGAAGGTTTTCTACCGAATGTATAGAGGGCTAGATGTGCGTGATGTAGCCCAGGCACATCAACTGGCGATAGAAACGGATTTGGATCAGTTTGATATCTTCAACATATCAGCGCAAAGCATCTTTACTCCGGCCGACCTTAACGATTTGAGAAACAACACAATGGAGCTATTACAATCTCGCATTCCTGAATTGATTGAATACTACAAAACCAGAAACTGGGATATGCCATCATCTATTGATCGGGTTTATGTTATTGAAAAGGCAAAGGGAATCTTGAAGTATAATCCTCGGTATAATATTAAAGAGTTGTTGGAAGGGGAGTAGAGCTGCTACTCAAAAAAAGATCTTTTG